>NZ_JBVVQW010000013.1:0-148002 GCF_055811655.1 Mesorhizobium sp. WSM4809 | reverse complement strand
CCTACTAAGCTCACGGTTGCGTGCACTGGGGGGGGTTTTTGGGTTTTGGGGGTCTCGGGGGGGGGGGGGGGCGGCGCCGGGGGGGGGGGGGGGGGGGGGGCCCCGCCGGGGGGGGCCACGTTTCCGGCGATGTTCATGGACTGGGTCTCCCAGCAGACTGAAACGGGTCCAGCTAGGCGGCTTCCTGCAGCGCCCTTTCGTTTACGCCGGCTTGTCCGAGTTGAGTCAGCGCCTCGTCAGTTGCCTTCTCTTCCTCGAGCGTCTGCTGAAGCAGTTGGACGGCGTCATTCAAGCCGAGCAGCCCTGCCCAGGTCACAAGCGTGCCATAGCGGGCAATTTCATAATGCTCAACGGCCTGGGCCGCGGCGACAAGTCCGGCGTCGAGGGCCGGCGCCTCCTGGAACTCCTCCAGAATCTCCTGGCCTTCCTCAAGAATGCCGTCGATGGCCGGACAGGTCTTGCCCTGCGCGCGCTTGCCGAAAATTTCGAACACCTGCTGCAGCCGCTCGACCTGGCCCTCAGTCTCGTCGCGGTGCTTCTCGAACGCGGCGGTCAACTCTTGCGATTCGGCACCCCTGGCCATTTTCTTGAGGGCACTTAAGATCTTACGCTCGGCGTAGTATATGTCCTTCAAGGCTTCGTAAAAGAGATCTTCCAAGCCCTTTGTGCTGCTCTGGGCGCTTTTTTTCGTCGCCATCTCCATCTCCCACTTCGAGTTCAATGCGTCGCGGCATATGGGCTCTAACAACCAAGGCCATCCGTTGTTCCTCGCCCTCAAAGACATCGTGGGAAGCACGAGCAAGGACCCGTGGGCATCTCGCTCCGTTATGGTCGGCACAACCGGCGCCAAACGGCGCCATGTCGCCTCTGCGCTAGCCTAGCCTCGCGGCCGCTTGTTAAGCCGCCTGCCGCGCCTTAACGGCGTTCTCGCCTGGACGATCGAAGTCGATTGCAGGCCACGCTTTCGGCGATCATGTTGACAAGACGGTAGTCGGGGGGCCGCGGCGCCGGAACGACCTGCTCAGAGCTTTGTGGGCAACTGTTGTGAGAACCAGATCGCGCGGCTTTTCGGCACATATTGCATGCCGCAATGGTCGCTCGGCTGCCTCTGCCGGTCTAAACGGGACCCCGGCCTGCGCATCCGGATCGTTGAAGCGGATTGTCGAAAAGGTGTGTCGGGGGTGAAGTAGATCATGCGCTGCCATCGGTTGCGACGATCGAGCGACGATTTCTTCTACTGGTCGCCTGACCGCCGTTTCGCTTGTTCATCGATCCTGCGACACGCGTTCTTGAGAATCTTGAGTGCCTCGTCCTTGGTGAGGCCGCACTTTCGGGCAAAGTAGTTCGCTTCGATGGCCCGTTCGCGATCCGCCCGAGACCCGGTGTTCTGCTTGGCCTTCTTGCCCATCGAGCTATCGTCCCGATTATATCGCCTGCTGGTGATCGAGCGCCGGCGCCGTGGGAGGGCCACGCGCGATCGGGTCACAAATCTTGCAGCTCCACTGCCTGGCTGGAACTGTGGTTTGGCGCGATTGTTCCGAGATCGCAAAACTTTTCAAGAGATGCCTGGCGCCGGACTTAGCTGTGGCCATTCGGGATCTGTCATCCCATCGCTGTGACCTGCAGACGAATTCAGAGCCTCAGCAGTTTTTCGCCGCTTTCATCCCTGACCTCGACGAATAATTGCTGCCTAATCGCGCTCCTTCAGCGCCGCTCTCGCCAGATCTTTTCAAGCCTTCCAGGCCGGCGCGGCTCGCCTCCTCCAGGCCCGTGCAATCTGTCTTGCTGCTCCGATTGGAACCAACACATCGGGCGTGGATTAGCTCAGACAACATGTTCTTTCCAGCACCCGGAGGAAAACGTGCGCGCCCAGTCTTTTTCCTATCTGGAGGCGCTCATTGCGACGCCTTCCCCAAGCGGATTCGAACAGCCCGTCGCCAAGCTCTATCGGGACAACGTCCGCGAGTTTGCAGATAAGGTGACGACCGATGTGCTGGGCAATGTGAGCGCAATCCTGAACCCGGAAGCCGGCTTTCGCGTCATGTACGCTGGGCACATGGATGAAATCGGCTTCATTGTTCATTACATCGATGAAAATGGCTTCCTGTTCTTCAACACAATTGGTGGCACCGACGTCGCTACAGAGATCGGGCAGCGGGTCTGGATACACGGTGCTGAGCGGGTTGCGGGCGTGATTGGTCGCAAGGCCATACAGGCATTCAAATTGTCCGATAGCAGCCAGACTCCCAGCTTGAAGGATCTGTGGATCGATATTGGCGCCAGGTCGCGGGAGGAGGCGGAAAAAGTCGTGAAAATTGGCAGCCCGGTCACTCTGAATGCAAGCTTCACGATGCTTTAGGTGATCGCGCGATGGCACGCGCTTTCGACAATAAGGCGGGCCTCTTTATTGGCACGGAGATCGTAAGGCGGCTCAAACAGGATGGCGGCCTGCATCCCGAGGTGGGCGTATACGTGTTGGGGACGGTTCAGGAGGAGATAGGATCAAGAGGCGCCCAAACAGCAGCCTTCAATCTCGGCCCGCATGCTGCGCTAGCGGTAGACATGGGGGTGGCCATGGATTACCCGCTCGCCAGGGCAGAAGACCAAGGTAAGTTGGACCTTGGGAAAGGTCCCGGACTCTCGCAAGGCCCAAGCACCAACCCCTTAGTGTTCGACCTTCTCAAGGGAGCCGCGGATCGTAGGGGTCTTCCGTATCAGTTGCAGGCCTACGGAGACAAAAGCCCGACCGATGCCCGCCTCCTGCAAACTAGCCGCGGAGGTGCCGCCACGGGACTCTTGTCCGTGCCTCTACGCTACATGCATACCCCATCCGAGGTTTTGTGTCTCGCCGACATCGAAGCGACGATCGAACTAGTGTGCGCGTTTTGCCGCGATGTGCGTCCCGACACGGATTTCACCCCATAGCGCGCCATGGCCTCGCGGATCCACTGCGTCACTCGATGCAATGTGGAACAATCCTCGTAGGCGGATGTTGGGCAAGCCAACCCCCTGGAGGACTGCCGATGTTCATGCACAACAAGCGCCTGCAATACACCGTCCGCGTTTCGGAGCCTAATCCCCGCCTGGCCTGCATGATCATGGAACAATTCGGTGGCGCCGATGGTGAGCTTGCGGCGGCGATGCGGTATTTCACGCAAGGCCTTGGCGAGGATGATCTTGGCCGTCGCGACATGTTGCTCGACATAGCCACTGAAGAACTCAGCCACCTTGAGGTGGTGGGATCGATCGTCACCATGCTGAACAAGGGGCTCAAGGCACAACTTGCCGAGGGCCAGATGAAAGAAGCGGACCTTTATCTGATGATCGGCGCCAGCGGTACAACAGCCAAGGAATCGATCCTGTTCGGCGGTGCTCCCGCGCTGTGCGACTCAGCCGGCGTTCCCTGGACCGCGGCCTATGTCGACTCACGCGGTGAACCTACGGTGGATTTGCGGTCGAATATCGCCGCTGAAGCGCGCGCCAAGATCGTTTACGAACGCCTCATCAACATCACCGATGATCCGGGCATCAAGGACGCGCTCGGCTTCCTGATGACACGCGAGATCGCTCACCAAAAGTCGTTTGAGAAAGCACTCTACGCCATCGAAAACAATTTCCCGTCAGGCAAGCTCCCAGGCATCGAGAAGTACGCCAGCATGTACGTCAATACCTCTCAAGGTGACGGCGATACCAATGGTCCATGGAATTCCGGCGAAGAGTGGGATCGGATCGATGACCTTGAAGAGGTGATGCCCGTCGACGGCGGAGACGGCTTGGCAACCGTCAAGATGGGCGCCAGAGACATGAAGGTTGTGGCCAAGATGGCCGACCGTACTCTTTCTGATCCGGCCTCCGATCCGATCACAGGCGCTGATCTGGGCGCTGGCCCGGGAGCTGGCCGAACCAAGAACGCGGATTTTGGCGGCCCGGCAAGCATTCAGGAGGCCCCGGCCGTGGCAGAGGCTGCTGTCAAACGCGCACGTAAGCGTTAGTTTAGAGCAGCGATGGCGCGCCGAGCAGCGCGGCGGCAATGGCGAGTTTGGCCCGAGTGCCGAATGAATATTCGGAGATCGACCGCTCGATCCCAGCGCCCCAATTCAAGCCGTCCGACGACATCGGCGACAGGCCAGTCGTTCTCGGCGCAGCCGCGGATCGAGGCCACAGCTGGAGGTATTGCCGGCCGATCCGCGCCCCCGGCAGATCGAACGGATCGATGGCGGCTGTGGCGCTGGCCTCGCTCTCTCAGTTCTCCGCGTGACTAAAGACGACGGCGCCGTTGTCTTTACGAACTTCAACTGAAACGATCCCATCGTCACCCTTACGGGTCGGGAACATCGCGATGGCATGGTCTTTTGCCGCCTTCTCCGCGTCGAAGGACACTTTGTCGACGATGCCGCGTCTTCCATACCAGATGACAGTGAAGGGCATTGGCACTCACATGCTTTCCGCTAAGCATATAGGAGATCGGCCCGTCGTGCGACAGATAGGGCGGATAAACTTCAACCGAGACAGTGCCCGGCCTAGCAGGCGGGGTAATTGTTGAGCGATATGTTACCGGCAGACGTCTCGCTACCAATAGCATCCCCAGCTCTTTTGCGCTTCACGCCTCATGTCCAAGCGTGCCTCAAGCGGAGAAGGTATTTTCCCCATGGACGAACTCCACACCAATGCGCGTGAGCGAATTTTCCGCTATCCGTATCCTCGCATCGTCTCCCGACAGCATTCAAACCGATGGATGTTGTTCCAGAAGCAGAATCCTCGTCCGCACCGGCTGCCTCGTAATCGACGAACCCCTCATGCCCAAGGAAGTCGACGATATCGATCCGGATGAGTTCGTCGTCCTCGACAACGAGCACCGGAATGAGCTGCGCCATATGGTTATACGAACAACTTCATCAACTCCACGTGCAGACTAGAGATACGCTCCGAGTGCGGGCGTCATTTCGTTGCCATTTGAAGTTTTTTTCAGACGGGCTATTTAGGTGTCGATTTCCTCTGGTCTGAAGACATGTACGTTCTGAAGCGCAACAATGTTCTGGCTCATGGCACGGGACCTAAAACGATGGTGTTTGCCCACGGCTTCGGCTGTGATCAAAACATGTGGCGTTTTGTCGAGCCTGCATTCCGCCACGATTTTCGCACCGTACTTTTCGACCAGGTAGGGGCTGGGAAGTCCGACCTGTCTGCGTACGACAGCGCTAAATACGCCTCGCTGGACGGCTACGCGGATGACCTCATTGAAATCGGTCGGGCTCTCGAATTGCGGAAAACGGTATTCGTCGGGCATTCCGTCAGCGCAATGATCGGGGTGCTCGCATCCTTGAAGGCACCCGAAATATTCGAGACCCTTGTTTTGGTTGGTCCGTCTCCGCGCTATATAAACGATGACGGCTATGTCGGCGGCTTTTCAGAGGCTGATGTCGAGGGCCTGCTTTCATCTCTAGCCGACAACCACATGGGCTGGTCGGCCGCGATGGCGCCAGCAATCATGGGGAACGCGGATCGGCCGGAACTTGCTGAGGAGCTCACCAACAGCTTTTGTCGAACTGATCCCGACATCGCTCGTGAATTCGCGCGGGCCACATTCACATCCGACAACAGAGCCGACCTGCCGAAAGTCACCGCGCGGACGCTAGTGCTGCAGTGTTCCGACGACATCATTGCCGGCGATCAAGTCGGTGAGTACGTCCGCGACCACATCGCGGGCAGTAAATTGGTTCACCTCGACGCGGTCGGCCACTGCCCAAATCTCAGCTCGCCGCACGAAGTTGTTGCGGCGATACGGTCGTTCGTCTGACTACACAATGAACGCTGGTAACAGATACCTCGACCTTTTTGAGAACGCGCCTTGTGGCTACCTCGTTGTAGCTGCCGATGGGCGCATCGACGACGCAAACACTACTTTCTACAAATGGACCGGGTTTTCTAGGGAGGCAGTTGTCGGGAAACGCTTCCGTGACATCCTCAATATCGCCGGAAGAATGTTCTATGAGACACATTTCGCTCCCTTGTTGAGGATGCAGGGCTCCTTTGATGAGGTTGCGTTGGACGTGATGAAGTCGGATGGCGAGAGCCTGTCAGTCCTAGCCAACGCCTGGGAAAAGCGGACGCCCACTGGAGAATTAATTGAGACACGCGTGGCGCTCTTTCGCGCGACGCAGCGTCGACGCTACGAGCGAGAGCTGAGTGAGGCCAGACGCGAGCTGCAGATCGGCCTGAATTCCGCACAACAGACTGCGGAACTGCGCGAGCAGTTCATAGCGGTGCTTGGCCACGACCTTCGAAATCCCCTGGCTTCGATATCTGCTGGCGTCCACATGCTGGCCCGAAGCTCTGACACCAGCGACGAAAAAACCTCCCAAGTCCTGCGCCTCATGCTGGCCAGCGTTTCCCGGATGAGCGGTTTGATCGACAATGTCTTGGATTTCGCGAGAGGTCGACTTGGAGGGGGGCTCGGACTATCGAGGGACCGCGATAACCCGATCCAGCCCGCATTGCAGCAGGTGCTTGACGAGATAAGATCAAGCTACCCGGAGCGTCAGATCGAGGTGTCGTTCAATCTGGACGGACGCATGATCGATGCTGATCATGCGAGGATCGCGCAGCTTTTCTCGAACCTAATGGGAAACGCCATCGCCCATGGCGACCCTGAAACTCCGATCAAGGTAGCCGCGCAGGTTCAGGACGGCCTCTTTAGCCTGTCGGTTGCGAACGGCGGTAAGCCTATTCCGGAATCGGCGCTGCAACGCCTCTTTCAGCCATTTTATCGAGGAGAGGCAAAGAGCCGCCAACAGGGCCTGGGATTGGGGCTCTTCATCGCGTCAGAAATTGCCCGCGCCCATGGTGGAAGCTTGGACGTAGTCTCCGATGTGGAGCAAACGCGCTTTAGTCTCCGTATCCCCGCAAATTGATCGCACAACTATCTCATGGCTGCTCTCCACCCCCGCTGCCGGAAGGTGACGGGCTCTTTTGTGCGTTAGCGGAACTTGATAGTCGGAACAGGTTCGAAACGGCGGCAGCGTCCCCGCTGCCGGTCGAGGTCCCTCGGCCGAGTCCGCCTCTGCCTGCCAGTGGGGCGGACCCACTTTCGATTCAAGGCAACCTTGCTCCCAGGATGGAAGTTTGGATCGCGCTTGGTTTTCCTAGCCGAGCAGGACACCGGAAGGCCGTCACCCTCCTTCCTCACTGGCGGCCGCGAAGTCAGTCTACGATTGATGGGAAATTTTTTACCAAACTGTAAATTCAACGGTATTCTGGTAGGAGGCCAAACTGTCCAGGCGCGGATCCGCAAATATCGCCCTTGGCGTGCTACCATCCGAGGATTGGGCTGACTGGTCACTACAACCCGAGCCGCTGGCGAAGGCCATCATTGAGACCGTGGAGCGTCTGACGAGTAGACCGGCCGCTGAAGGCACGACTAGAGGGGGCCTTGGCTTTGAGACCTGCCCGAAGCCGAGCTGCAAACGGGTTCCAGCCTTACGAAAAGGTTGCATGGGTTTCTCCAGGTTGGCCCGCCGCTGAGGTCACAGCGACGGGCCCTGCACCAGAGCTTGGACTTGAGGGAGGGAGTTCTCACACCAAGCACGTTCCACAACTTAGATTCCGGATGCATGTTCCTAAGGCCGGCGCAAAAACTTTATGACCCACCAAATACAACAATGCCCCTGCCAGACTCCTGGCGATTCTGCGAAAGGCCGGCATCTCGATTGAGACGTCCGCGCAGGCGGCTAGGACTCGCCGTCACACGGCGCGATGTTATCTGAGCGCGTCAAGAATCGCCGGGAAACGCGGAGCTTCAGTTCGATGCGATGGGCCCGACACGAACGTCAGGGATCTGTAAGCCAGGTCCGAATACAGGGTGGCTGCGGCATATGCCCCAAGCGAGGGCTGGATGGGGTGACAGCGAGCCGTTCCGATAAAAGCGGTAACCAAAGCGGCATACAGAATTGTGGCGGCGATGCCGACCATGCCGAAGCGTGCCAGCAGCTTGAGCGCGTCGTCGCCGGCAGACCGATGCTCAGGCACGCGCACTAGACACATACTCTCTACGCGGATGAAGGACCCTTATCGTTATGCTTGTCTCTGCCGGCGGCGCCACATTCTATTGGTGGTGGCGAGACCGCTATGACCTTCAGGGCGGGCTAGCGACTGAGCGCCTTCGAAGGTGAAAGTAATTCCCGCGTCCTCAAACGCTTGGCGCATGGCCGCGATCTTGTGGGGACGCGGATTTCGAATACCGTTCTCAAAATCTCTGATCGCCATTTCGCTGAGACTGGCTTTTGCGGCAAGGCGCACCCGCGACCAGTTCAGCAGGGCGCGTGCTGTTCTCGATTGAGCTGCTGAGAGTTGGGTTCGGCTGTCCATAGGATGTGAACATTCGATAACTCTAAAATGTTCCTTCGATCTGTGCGACATCGGATGATCGATCTTCCCCGCGAGGGGACGGTCGTTACGAGCGATGTCTCAGCGATGCATGTGACAGGCTACAGGCGGCGCCGGGACGAGAGTGTGGGACAAGCAGCGGGCGGGTGAAACGAGGGCTGCCGCTTGGCGGCGTCCGCCCGCTATCGGGACCAACCCTGTCGCGGCTTGTTGACCTATGCTGGTTGGTCCCAGCACACTCCAGAACCTGCCCGCCATCTTCCCGGTGGGCTTTTTGTGAATCAGCGGAACCTGATATGCTGCGGCAGGTTGAAAAAGCGGCAGCGTCCCCCGCTGCCGGTCGAGGCCCCCAAGCCTCGGTCGGGTCCGCCTCTACCCGCAAGTGGGGGCGGACCCACTGAGTCTTGCGGACCAGGCAACCTGATTTCCGAAATCCATCATTGCTGGTCAGTGACGGGGCCTTCGCGCTGGCGCTGCTACACACCTTGCAGGCACTCTATCGTGTCTGGGCCCGACTGAAGCCCGACATGGACTCGCAAAGGTCCGACCCTGAAACAACGGAGCCTTTTCTACATTTGGAAATGTGACCGTCGATCATCGTCCCTTCGTCGGCGGTTGGCTGAGTACCCGCCACGGCTCGGTGGCGTGGTGGGTACTCATTCATGGAGAGCGCATGTGAGGTGCAGCGTGGTGAAGGCTGATGAGCCGCCTACCTTATCTAGATCGCCTGGACGATCTCGTTCAAGCAATTTCCCATCGAAGGGGAGATCCTGCGTGCGGAGTGCCAATTATTCGCTACGTCTTGGCGAAAATCGAAGAAGATCTACGGGAATGGTTGGCGGGGCCTGGGAGTTCCGAGTAGCGCGGCTTCGACTTATACTGTTTCCGGGATCCGGAAACTGGACTATCCTCCCACGGGTCTTGCGACTCCAGCCGCTCGGGCCAAGCCGTTCCTGTCCGAGGCAGCTAGTTTTTTCATGGCGACGAAAAATCACCGCAGCATAACAAGTACCCGCTTCAGCAAAAGCTAACGGAGCAATCTTCAGCAGCCAAGGTTCGGAACGCTGGAAGCCTCGTACTGGGTGGAAGCTTCCGCAGCCCGTCTCGCGGCATCGGCAAATGAGTGCGAGACGGCTGTTTCGCGTTCGATTTGAGCGCCCTAGGACCTGCGGCCCGCCGCCTATTGAGGCGCCGGCGGCGGACCCTGTATAAGCGGTCCATAGGGGATCGACCGCTCAGAGGGTCAATGTGCAAGATCGCTTAGCGAAGCTTCGCATTGTCTGCTCACCGCACGTCAGGCAGGTTAGAGCTATCCTGCATGCCGCTTGCCGGGATTACGGGCCCACGATCGGGTAGCTTCGTCCTCTCCATCGAACTTTCATCGTCTAGAAGCGTTCGGTCCGCTCGGTCAACAGTGTAACGATCAGGGAAGCGCAGAGGAAAGCACGTGCGGTAACGGTTGATTCAACCATTGCTGGTATATTAGGTGTGAGTGGCGGCTCCGGCATTCGGGCGGGCGCTTCAGTGCCGGAGCCGCCTGCGCAGTCCGGTTGGGTTTTGACCGCGCCGTCCTATAACGGGGCAGCGCGGTCAATGACTCGTTAAAATGCTACGAGACTAATTAAGCGTGTGCTAAATTGAATCGCAGTTTGCGAGTCAGTTCATGCGTTTGAAGTTCATCAAGCCGCAGGAGCCTGTCCTGGCGCTGAAGCCGCCGGTTAGCAACGGCTGGCTGTGCGAAATCAAAGATGATGGCTGTTGCACCCAGATCATTCTCGATTGGGCCGGCGCGCTCACCTTCACCCGCATGGGGATAGACCGGCTGAAACGTCACCGGCCTGTCGTCACTGCCGCCGAGCAGCTGAAAGCGAAATCCTTCATTCCCGGCGGCGAGATGATCGCGCCGCAGCCGGGCGGCCGGCCGAACTTTCACGCGATGCATTCGCGCATGGCGTGGAATGCCGAGCTGCTCGCCTTCGTCGCCTTCGATATCCTGCACAAAAGTGGCGAAGATCTGCGCTGGCGGCCAGCGGTCGAGCGCAAGGCAATCCTGCGGGAGCTCATCCAGCCGGCCGAAGGCATCGTCCAGTGCAGCCAGCATGTCGAAGGCGGTGTCGAGATCTACGAAGCGGCCGATCGGATGAGCCTCAAAAGTATCGTCTCGAAGCGCAAGGTCACCCCTTACCGCAGCGGGGCAAAGGATGCAGTCTGGCTGAAGTGCTGGGACATTGATTTTGAACTTATTGGGATCAAGCGGCAGCCCGGCGAGTGGACAGAGAGGCTGTTCGCACGACACGTCAAGAATGTCGGCAAGGCGGTGATCGCCAAAACCGATGCAATCAAGAACTGGCTCTGGACACGCGAGCAGAAGGCCAAGGCCGGGCCACCGAATGGCGTTCCCACGGCGCAGGTCACGCCTGAGGTCGAATGGGTGAAGCCGGACATCAACGCTCGCGTCCGGACGCTACGCGGCGAGCCCAAGCTGCGCAATGCTCCCGTGCAGGATCTGTGGGAGATCAACAGTGGTGGCGCTGGCTGAGGAAGACAGATCGGAAAAGTTGCCCAGTTATGCCGCATCCGCGGCCGGGCTCCTCGCGGCCATGGGCAACGAGAAGCGACTTCTGTCTCTGTTCATAATGGCCAAAGGCGAGATACGGGTCCGCGATCTGGCATTTCGGGTTGGACTGAGCCAACCCGCTCTCTCTCAGCATCTTGTCATGTTGCGGAAATTTGATTTGGTTGCCAAGAGACACGAAAGGAACACAACCTTTTATTCGTGCACCGACCGGGCTCTGAAGCTCATTCAGCTTTTGGAAAGATGGGTAGAAAACGACATGCTTTCTGACCTCAATCCGTGACAGCCAGTCGGTTCGGTGATGGCCTGTGGCAAGGGAGTTCGACTGTTCGTTTGCAAGTAGTTGGACCGCGCATTACGGCAGCGTATCAGTTTGAAATTTGACGCCGCGCTTATCGCGAACCGGGGCAGATCGTGGGCGCCCCGTCGCGACGACGTGTGCGCTCAACAGTGCACATTTTGACAGCGACGGATCGTCGGGGAGGCGCTATCGCGGAATGGCCGACGGGCTACCTAGACCATCAGGTTTAATTGCTGGATTCCTATTGTGCCGGTAGCGTAACTGAGCTGGGGCGTCCAGCACTGGCCGGCACGGCGTGATCCACCCCCAAATTCGCAACCGTGCCGGCCTTCGTTAGGTCAGACGCTACCCCATGGCAGGGTGGCCGGTCAGCTTCCCGGCCTAGACTGAAGTGCGTTGTCGATAGGTCTTGCTGCGGTGGCGGCATGACCAAACGCAACGGCAATTTGATTGAGGCCCTCAGCCACGTCTCCAATGGCATAGAGGCCCGCAGTGGACGTTTCGAGGTGTCGGCTGACCAGAACATATCCTTGCGCGTCACACCCTGCACCGAGTGCGACGGCAAGTTTCAGAGCGCACATCAGAGCCCATTGCGGGGTACACCACATCCACGTCCCGCATTGGCGCACCGTCGGCCATGACAACGTCGAACCCGGTTGCCCGAGCGACCAGATTCTCGACGGTGTCCCAGATTCGATGACGCCTGCCGAGGCCATGCCGCGAGCGTCCTCGGAAATATCCTCCGGATAGCTGGCGAGCAAGGTGACCTGACCCCTGTACTCCTTCAAGAACAGGGCCTCCTTGAGTGCCAGATGCACTGGGCCTACGACGCCGATGCGCTTGCCCACGGGCTCGTAGGCGTCGCAGACCGGACACAGTCGGACGGTGCCGGCCGCCACCGCCTCCTCCAGCTCTTCTATTGCCGGGGCCTTGTCCACAATCCCGGTTGCAAGAACCATGCGCTGTGCTCGGATGGTCCCGAAGGTGGTCGTCAGCAGAAAGGTCCCGTCGCGCTTCTCGGCGCCCGCTACACGACCGTCCACAACGCCTGCACCGTGCCTGGGCTTTGAGACGGCCGAGCAACTCTGGCGCGCCTACGCCGTCCGGGAAGCCAGGACAGTTATGCGATTTTGGAATGAGCTTGGCTCGTGCGTCGCCAGCGTCGACCAAGATCACCGAACGCAAGAATCTCGCCAGATACATGCCTGCCGCAAGTCCTGCGGGGCCGCCGCCGACAATCGCCACGTCAAACACATGACCGGAGGAAGAACTTGGCATTGCGCCTAACATTGCCCAAAGGATCTTGTTCCCTGCTTTGGCAGGGGGATGAGTAGCTGACGGTCAGGCCTTCAAGGTGGATTTTCGCGGCAACTCGTCGAGGTGTCTCTCACCGGGCGGCGGTGCGCGCCTCGATTTGATTTGCGCGGTCTGCGACACCGAGGGGTTCCAGCTTTTGCAAGGCTTCAATTCCAGGTGCCCGAAAATGCCGACATGGCATTTCACCGGCCAACTTGCCATTAGACGAGCGACCGTTCGCATTACCCGGGCCCACGCGATTGGACCGAATCGACCTAACGGGAAAACCTAGCCTGATAGTTCTGTCCTTCCGACTCGGAGTGGCGCGATGCCCACCGTCTGAAGGTCGCTCAGATTTTCTGACCAGTCGAGGTGCAGACTATCATAGTTGATTGTTGCTGCCGGTGACCTAGCGTAATCAAAGGCTCACGTAGCTTTCCAACAGAGGACGGTATGTTGTATCCAGGTGGATTTTTAGAACCGAGCGACATTGTGATGCTTGCCCGTGTTTGTGAGACGGTCTGCAAAGAGCGCGGCGTACCTGTTGCTTCGCGGGCGGGAGAGCGCACGGCTGCGCACGTACTCAGGCTGTTCATGAACGGTTTGAGTGGGGAGAATGAGCTGCTCGATGCTGAGAGGAACTGGGCTCGACGGAGTGATCTGGCTTTCGAGAAGTCTGCTGTCAGCTACGATGACACAAGAGAGGCCGCGTGATTAGCTTCCTGAGAATCGAAGTAGCGAAGAAAACCGCTCGCTCCACGCGACGAGCCCCAGAGGCACCCTCTGCATAGAGCGGGGTGTTGCTGCGGCACTCTTAAGGTGATGTAAAGCTTCCGCACGCAGCCCGATTCGTGGGCGATCGGCTCTGTTGGAAATTTGGTGGTGAGACTAAGGACAATCGACGCGTAGTGTGTTCCGGGCGATCTTCCAGGCGGACTCGACATGCCGCCGCGCTGCTGCTTCCGCCGCTTCCGGCTTGTGTGCGCGGATCGCATCCATGATCTCGTTCATCTCGGCGATCGCCGCTTCGCGCCGGTTGGTCGAGACGATTGTCATCGAACGAAGCTGGTTGATGCGGACATTCAGCCCGGAGACGATTTCCCAGGCGACACGCTTGTCGGCGGCCTCGAACAGTGCCTCGTAGAATTTGGTCGTCGCCCGCATCACCGCAGGCGGCGTCGCCGACGCCCACGCATCGAACAAATCCGCCAGCGCCCCTTCGAGCGTTGCCAACTGCTCGCCGGTGGCCGACAGGGCACAGGCTCGGGCCGCGATGCCTTCAAGCAGAGCCCGAAGCTCGTAGATCTCGTCGGTACGGCCGAGGTCCGGCCTGGCGACGGCCGGCCCATGCCCAGGGATCATCTGCACGAGCCCCTCTGCCTCCAGCTGCCGCAGTACCTCACGCACGACGGAACGGCTGACGCCGAGCTGGTCGCAAAGCGGCCGTTCGACAAGCCTTTCGCCAGGCTGGAAATGGAAATCCATGATCGCTTCGCGCATGCGCTCCAGCGCCAGCGTCCTCAAGGTCTTGGAGCTGCGGTCGATGCGAAGCGTGTCGTCTAGCATGTATGCCTCCTGCGCCGCTACGAAAACAGATTCGATGCCCGGTTGACAAGGCACTTGGCGCTCCATAGCATGGTATACCATAAGATGATAGCGGGATTGGATGTCCCGAGGCGCCACCTACCCGAGGAATTCCATGCAGCCCGCCATTCGTAAGATCGTTACCTATACCGAGAACACGCTGATCGAAGGCGGCAAGGCCGCCCCCCGGCCGCTGCGCCTTATCGGCGTCGCAGCGGTGCTGACCAATCCTTGGGCCGGTCGCGGCTTCACCGACGATCTGTCGCCCCAAATCCGAGCCTGTGCGCCGGTGCTGGGAGAGATCCTGACCCACGAGATCGTTGCCGCCGCCGGTTCCGGCGAGGCTATCGAGGGCTATGGCAAGGCCGCCATCTGCGGTACGTCGGGCGAGATCGAGCATGCGTCGGCGTTGATCCATACGCTGCACTTTGGCAACCACTATCGGCGTGCCGTAAGCGCCAAGACCTACCTTGCCTTCACCAATCTGCGCGGCGGGCCGAACACCCCGATCATCATTCCGCTGATGGACAAAAATGACGAAGGGCGGCGCTCGCATTACCTCACCGTGCATTTCCAGATCGGCGATGCACCGGCGCCCGACGAGCTGGTTGTGGCGCTCGGCGCCTCGATCGGCGGCCGCCCGCATCATCGAATCGGCGACCGCTACCAGGACCTCAAAGAGCTTGGGGACGTGCATGGCTGACGCTTCCGCATCGGCATGGGTTCGACGGGGTGCGGCGCCCGACGGCACCGGCTTCATCCGTGTCGGCGCGGGCGCACCGGTGCTTTTTATTCATGGCGTTGGTATGAACGCCGAGATCTGGCAGCCGCAGATCGAGCGGATGTCCGATAGCTTCGACGTCATCGCCATCGACATGCTCGGCCACGGTCAGTCGCCGCTGCCGCCGCAGAACCCAGAACTCGCCGACTATGCTGATCAGGCCATTCGCCTGCTCGACCATCTCGGCCTCGACAAAGTATCCGTCATCGGCCACTCGATGGGCGCGCTCGTTGCCCAGGAACTCGCGCTACGCGCAGCCGAGCGCGTCCGCCGCATCGTCTCGCTGAATGCCGTGTTCCGGCGGCCACCTGAACTGGCCGAAGCTGTTCGCCAGCGCGCGGTGGCGCTTACCGGCAAGAGTGACGTGACCGGCACGGCACAGACCATTGCCCGCTGGTTCGGAGATCCGGTGCCGGTCGAGCTCGAGGCGGCTGCACGGAAGACGGCCGCCGTACTGGGTGCCGTCGACCCGGAAGGTTATGCTCGCACCTATCGCCTGTTCGCTCGTGCCGACAGCGACCACGCTGACCGCCTGCCGAGGCTAGCCGTACCGGCCCTGTTCATGACCGGTTCCGAGGACAGGAATTCTTCGCCGGCAATGTCGGCCGCGATGGCGCGGCTGGCGCCGCATGGCCGCTGCACAGTGCTCTCAGGCGAGCGGCATATGATGGCGGTGGCGGATCCCGGCCTGACGACGCGCCATATCGTCGACTTCCTCAAAGAAGGCGAAGCGATCGAGCAAGACAGCGCTGCCGCGGCGAACACCGGGTTCGACGGCAGCGAGTTCCGCCGTGCGCTGGGTTCCTTCCTCACCGGCGTCACCATCGTCACCACCATCGGGCCCGAAGGCGAGCCGCGCGGCTTCACCGCCAACTCCTTCACCTCGGTGTCGCTTGATCCACCTTTGGTGCTGGTCTGCATCGCTCATAAGGCGGTTGGCCATCCTGTCTTTGCGACATCGAAAAGCTTCGCCATCAACGTCCTCAACGAGGATCAGAAGGCAGCGTCCGGCATATTCGCCTCGAAAGCGGCCGACAAGTTCGCCGCCGTTGCCTGGCGACCGGGACGAACGGGCAGCCCCGTGCTGGACGGCTCCGTCGCATCCTTCGACTGCGACATGGAGCGGCTGGTCGATGCCGGTGATCATTCGATCCTCATTGGCCGCGTCCGCGATTTCGAGCACAATTCCGCGCAGCCGCTCGGCTATTGCCGCGGCGCGTATGTCGCGCCCGGCCTCAGCCAGGACGCGCTGGCAGCCACCCAGCCCGGCACCGATGTCGGCGCCATCCTCGAGAATGGCGGCCGGATCCTGTTCCTGGACACGGCGGATGGTTTTGAACTGCCGCGCGGTCGGGGTCTGGGTGCGGCTGGCGATGGGAAAAGCCTGCGAGGGGTGCTTGCCGCGAGGGCCATCGAGGCCAAGCTGGGCTTCCTTTTCGCCGTCTGGGACGATGCCAGAGATGTTTCGCGCACACATGTCTACTATCGCGGCACGTTCGACGTGCCCGCTTCCAGCGATCGCGGCATCAGGCTGGTCGAGATCCACGCGATCGAGGAGTTGAAAATCGCCGATCCGGCGATCCGCTCGATGCTCGCACGCTATGTCAAGGAATGCTCAGTGGATGCATTCGGCGTCTATGTCGGCAACGATGTCGAAGGCGAGGTCCGGCCGCTCGCCAGGACCGCCGGTTCCACAGCACCCAACACAGGTGACCAGCGATGAAATTCTCGCTCTTCGTGCATATGGAACGGTCGGACCTCGCCAAGCCGCATTCCGAGCTCGTGACCGAGCTCGAGGAGTTGGTCCTGATGGCCGAACAGGCCGGATTCGAGACCGCCTGGATCGGCGAGCATCACGGCATGGAATTCACCATTTCGCCCAATCCTTTTATCAATATCGCTTATCTCGCGGCCAAAACCAGCCGGATCCGTCTCGGTACCGGAACCGTGATCGCGCCCTTCTGGCATCCGATCAAACTTGCCGGCGAAGCGGCGATGGCCGACGTCATTAGCGGTGGTCGGCTCGACATCGGCATCGCGCGCGGCGCCTACAGTTATGAATATCAGCGTATTTTTCCAGGCCTCGACGCCTGGGGCGCCGGCCAGCGCATGCGTGAGATCATACCGGCGATCCGCGGCCTCTGGGAAGGCGACTTCGAGCTCTCAGGCGAGTTCTGGCAGTTCCCGCCCACCACCTCCTCGCCCAAGCCGCTGCAGAAACCCTACCCCCCGATCTGGGTGGCGGCGCGCGATCCGAACTCGCACGATTTTGCCGTTTCCCATGGATGCAAGGTGCAGGTGACGCCGCTGGCTTCTGGCGACGACGAGGTGGCGACCCTGATGCAGCGCTTCAACGGAGCCTGCGCCGCGCATCCCGAGATCGAACGGCCGGAGATTATGCTTTTGATGCACACCTTCGTCGCCGAGGACGCAGCCGATGCCGATCGCCTCACCCAGGACCTGTCGGCCTTTTACTGCCAGTTCGGCGCCTGGTTCCAAAACAAGAAGCCGGTGCACCAAGGCATATTGGAACCGCTGACGGAGGACGAGATCGCGGCCATGCCGCAATACGCGCCGGACAGGATCAGGCAGAATCTGGTGATCGGCGAAGCCGACGAAGTCCTCGCTCGACTGAAGGCTTATGAGGCGCTCGGCTACGACCAGTATTCGATCTGGATCGACAGCGGGCTTTCGCATGAGCGCAAAACGAAATCGCTGAAACTGTTCATCGACCGGGTAATGCCGGCTTTCCTCTGATCGCGAGCCCATGACCGACGCTGTTTTCAGGAACTTCATCGACGGCCGCTTCGACGAGCCATCAGCCACGTTCGACAGCGTCGACCCGTCGACCGGCGCGGCCTGGGCCAGGATGCCGGTGGCGAGCGAAGCCGATGTCGACCGCGCCGTCGAGGCGGCGCACCGCGCATTGCGCTCAGACCCATGGCGAAGGATGACAGCGACAGAGCGTGGAAAGCTGCTTGTCAAGCTCGGTGACCTCGTCGCCGCCAATGCCGCGAGCCTTGCCCAACTCGAGACACGCGACACCGGCAAGATCATCCGCGAAACGCGCGCCCAGATCGCCTATGTCGGCGACTACTACCGCTATTATGGCGGGCTCGCCGACAAGCACGAAGGCGCGCATGTGCCGATCGACAAGCCGGATCTCGACGTCACCATTCGTCGCGAGCCGATCGGCGTCGTTGCCGCCGTCGTGCCGTGGAATTCGCAGCTGTTCCTTTCGGCCGTCAAGCTCGGCCCGGCGCTGGCCGCGGGCTGCACAATCGTGCTCAAGGCCTCCGAGGATGGTCCGGCGCCGCTGCTCGCTTTTGCCGAACTCGTCGAGGAAGCCGACTTTCCCTCCGGCGTCGTCAATATCCTCACCGGCTTCGGCCATGAGTGCGGCCAGCGCCTGACCAGCCACAAACTGGTCTCGCGCGTCGCCTTCACCGGCGGCCCCTCGACGGCGCGCGCCATTGTCAGGAATACGGCGGAGAACCTTGCCTACACGACGCTGGAGCTCGGCGGCAAAAGCCCGATCGTCGTCTTTGCCGACGCCGACCTCGACAGCGCCGCCAATGCGGTTGTCGCCGGCATTTTCGCCGCGACCGGCCAGAGCTGCGTCGCCGGGTCACGGTTGCTGATCGAGCGTTCGGTAAAAGATGAGTTCCTCGTCCGGCTGAAGCGCAAGGCCGAAGCGATCCGCATCGGCGACCCACAGGATCCGGCCACAGAAATGGGGCCGCTCGCCACGCTGCGCCAGCGAGACTGGATCGAGAAGGTGGTCGCGGAGAGCCTTGCCGCGGGCGGCAGACTGGTCACCGGTGGAACGCGGCCAACCGGCGACGGCTTCTACTACGCGCCGACTATCATCGACGCCGGCGGCAGCGACCTGCCTTGCGTGCGCGAGGAATTGTTCGGGCCGGTGCTCAGCGTGCTTGCCTTCGACAGCGAGGCGCAGGCACTGGCGCTCGCCAACGATACGCCCTTTGGCCTGGCTTCGGGCGTGTTCACCAGCAATCTCGGCAAGGCGCATCGCATGGCGCGTGACATCCATGCCGGTGTTGTCTGGGTCAACACCTATCGCGCCGTATCGCCGCTCGTTCCGTTTGGCGGTTACGGCCTGTCGGGTCTCGGCCGCGAAGGCGGGCTCGACGCCATCAGAGATTACACGCGCTCGAAATCCGTCTGGATCAAGACGTCGGACGAGCCGATCCCGGATCCCTTCGTCATGCGCTGAGGGATGTGGGGCGCAGGTGCATTGAGAAAAACAAGAACAGACCAACAGAGGAGAATATCATGAAATTGTTTCTGACCGGCTTGCTGGCCGGACTGCTCGCCGCCACCGCTGGCAAGGCCGATGAAATGGCCTTCACAAGTTGGGGTGGCACCACGCAAGAGGCGCAGACGAAATCCTGGGCAGCCCCCTTCGAGGACAACTCCGGCATCAAGGTCCTGCAAGACGGACCAACCGACTACGGCAAGCTCAAGGCCATGGTCGATGCCGGCAACGTTACCTGGGATGTCGTCGACGTGGAGATGGACTTCGCCATCAAGGCCGCCAAGGACGGGCTGCTGGAACCGATCGACTATTCCCTGGTGCCCAGGGCCGATCTCGACCCGCGCTTCAGCAATGAGCATGCCGTCGGCAGCTTCTATTATTCCTTCGTGCTCGCGTGGAACAAGAGTGCCGTAACGGGCGAACCGACCGGCTGGGCCGACATGTTCGACACCAAGAAGTTTCCCGGCAAGCGGACCTTCTACAAATGGTCGGCGCCCGGCGTCATCGAGATCGCGCTGCTCGCCGACGGCGTGCCGGCGGACAAGCTCTATCCGCTTGACCTCGACCGTGCCTTCAAGAAACTCGACACCATCAAGTCCGACATCGTCTGGTGGGGCGGCGGTGCTGAGTCACAGCAGCTGATCGCTTCCGGGGAGGCCGCCTTCGGGCAACTGTGGAACGGGCGCGTCTTTGCCCTTCAGCAGGATGGCACCGATGTCGGAGTCTCCTGGAACCAGAACCTCACCGCCGCCGACGTGCTCGTCGTGCCGAAAGGCGCCAAGAACAAGGGCAGTGCGATGAAGTTCCTTGCCGCTGCGTCCAGCCCGACCGGCCAGGCGAAATTCGCCGAGGCAAGCGGCTATGCGCCGATCAATACCAAGGCCAAGGCTGAGATGCCCGCCGATGCCGTCAAAGCACTCCCCGATGCCCATGTTGAGGGACAGATCAACCTCGACATGAACTACTGGGCCGAGCATCGAGATGAGATCGCCACGCGCTGGTATGCCTGGCAGACCAAGTAACGCCGTTGCAGGTGACGGGCGCGCGGCTTGCGCGCCCCGTTTCGGGACAGGACCGCTCGATGCAAGGAATTTCTTTCAGACGCAGCTCAGTCGCCGGCCTGCCGGCCGGCAGCGGCAGCGCCTTGCCGGCTCTGCTGCTGGTCGGCCTGTTCTTCATCATGCCGGTGGTGGCCCTGCTGCTGCGCAGCGTAACCGATCCTGAACCGGGCCTGCAGAACTACGCGACCCTGTTCGGCAGCGGCACCTATGTGCGGGTGTTCCTCAACACTTTCCTGGTCGCATCGGTCGTAACCGCCGTCACCATCCTGGTGGCCTTTCCCGTTGCCTGGATGCTGGCGATCATGCCGCCGGCCATGGGATCGATCGTCTTCGGCATCATCGTGCTGTCGATGTGGACCAACCTTCTCACCCGCACCTATGCATGGATGGTGCTGCTGCAGCGTACGGGGGTGATCAACCGGGCACTGATGGGGCTCGGCATCATCCACGAGCCGCTACCGCTTATCAATAATCTGGCCGGGGTCACCATTGGCATGGTCTACATCATGCTGCCCTTCATGATCCTGCCGCTGGTGGGCACTTTGCGCGCCATCGACCCTATGACGCTGCGCGCCGCCGCCCTTTGCGGCGCAAGCCCGTTCGAGGCCTTCCGCCGCATCCTCTTGCCGCTGTCTCTTCCGGGCGTCGCCGCCGGCGGTCTGATGGTCTTCGTCATGTCGCTCGGCTACTTCGTCACGCCGGCCCTGCTCGGCGGCACATCGAACATGATGCTGGCAGAGATGATCGCCCAGACGGTGCAGTCGCTACTCAACTGGGGGCTCGGCAGTGCGGCCGCCTTCGTCCTGCTTGTCTTCACCATGGCGCTCTACGCGATCCAGCTTCGCCTGGTTGGTGCCAGGCGCGCCGGGGGAGGGATCTGACATGCTGCTCGACTATGAACGGCTCGGATGGCTGCGGGTGGCGCTTGTCGGCTTCACGGCGGCCGTCGCGGCATTCCTGCTGCTGCCGGTGGTCTTCATCGTGCTCCTGTCGTTCGGTTCGTCGCGCTGGCTGGCCTTTCCGCCACCCGGCTGGACGCTGAGATGGTATCAGCAATTGCTGGGTGACCCGACCTGGATCGATGCCGCGCTGACCAGTGCCCGAATTGCCGCCATGGCCGCTATGCTGGCCGTCATCATCGGCCTGTTCGCCTCCTTCAGCCTGGTCAGGTGTGAGTTCCGGGGACGCCAGGTCCTGCGCGGATTGCTGTTGACGCCGATGGTGCTGCCGGTCGTCGTTTTCGCCATCGCCATCTACGCTTTCTTCCTGCGCATCGGCCTTGCCGGCACCACGGTCGGCTTCGTCATCGCCCACACCATCCTGGCGCTTCCCTTCGCCATCATCCCGATCACCGCTGCGCTCGAAGGTTTCGATAAATCCATCGAGGATGCAGCCATCGTCTGCGGCGCAAGTCCGTTTCAGGCGCGGCTGAGGATCACCTTGCCGTCGATCAGGATCGGCATCTTCTCGGCGGCGATCTTCTCGTTCCTGGCCTCGTGGGATGAGGTCGTGGTAGCGATTTTCATGGCAAGTCCGACCTTGCAGACCTTGCCGGTTAAGATCTGGGGCAGCCTGCGCGCAGACCTCAGCCCGGTGGTCGCCGCCGCCTCCAGCCTGCTCGTTGGCCTGACGTTTTGCCTGATGATCGTGACCGCACTCCTTCGCAGAAAATTGTCCAGATGACCCGATGCTTCCTGTCCATACGCGCGCTAAGAAAGACGTTCGGCGCCTTCGTCGCCGTCCACGACGTCACCATCAATGTGCCCAAAGGTGAATTCCTGACGTTCCTCGGCCCGTCCGGCTCCGGCAAGTCGACGACGCTCTACGCCATTGCCGGTTTCCAGGATCCGAGCTCAGGCGATGTGCTTCTGGAGGACATGTCGCTGCTTTCGGTGCCGTCGCACAAGCGCAACATCGGCATGGTTTTCCAGCGCTACACGCTTTTTCCGCATCTGAGCGTCGCCGAGAATGTCGCCTTTCCGCTGCGCGTGCGCCGCCGGCCGGATGCTGAGATCAAGCGCAAGGTTGCCGACATGCTGGCGCTGGTGCGTCTCGAAAACTTCGCCGACCGCCATCCGGGCGCGCTGTCTGGCGGCCAGCAGCAGCGCGTGGCGCTTGCCCGCGCGCTCGCCTACGACCCGCCGATCCTTTTGATGGACGAGCCGCTATCGGCGCTTGATAAGAAGCTGCGCCAGGAAATCCAGGCCGAGATCCGCCGCATCCACCGGGAGACAGGCGTCACCATCCTCTATGTCACCCACGACCAGGAGGAGGCGCTGCACCTATCCGATCGGATCGCGCTGTTCAGGGAAGGCCGCATCGAACAGATCGGCACCGGCGAGGATCTTTACCTCCGGCCGGCGAGCGAATTTGTTGCGGGCTTCATCGGCAACTCGAATTTTCTGCCGGCTGAGCATTTGCAAACCGCGCGTGGCGCATCCACGATCCGCCTGGCCGACGGCTCAATCGTGACCGGTATCAAAACGACAACATCGTTCGGCCAGGGTCAGAGGGTCCGGCTGATGGTGCGCCCGGAAGCCTTCCGCCTCGCGCCTGGAGCCACGAGCGCGGCGCTCGCCGTCGAGATCATCGACACGGCGTTCTTTGGCGACCGCCGGCGCGTCATGGCGCGCACGGCCGCCGGCGACGAAATTGATGTCAGGCCAGCCTCTGACGCGGAGGGAGCAGACAGCGCCACAACATCAGGCAAGCGTATCTTTTTTGATCCCGGATCGGCCTTCTTGTTTCCGGCCTGAAGGGCCGGATTGGTCAGGTCACGTCGATGTCTGTGAAGGCCCGAAGAACCGCTTCTTAAAATCCGTGTCTGAACGCTGCCGATCCGCTCCTGCCCAACGCCGCCGGACTGCTTTGCACCTCATGGTCGTAAGGTCGCTTTTGCCATCGCCTGAAAGCTGACGATCGCAGGCGACTGCGCTGGAAGCCGTGGGACAGTGGCCATCGCCCGATGGCGTTCAGGATCGTGCTGGCAAAGCCGCAATCAGCGAAGCAACAAAAGGGGCGGTTTGGCCGTTCTGATGAGTCGCATTGGCGGCTGGGGCATTCGAAGACATGACGACGCAGCAAATTTTGTCATTTGCCGTAACCTTCGTGATGATGGCAGCGTTCGTGTGGGGTCGCTATCGTTATGATCTGGTCGCGGCCGCGGCACTGTTGCTTGCTCTCGCGGTTGGCATTGTGCCTCTTGACGAAGCCTTCAGCGGGTTCAGCGACGATATCGTGGTTATTGTTGGCAGCGCTCTGCTGGTGAGCGCAGGGATATCGCGCTCGGGTATCATGGAGGCCGCCATCAAGCGCTTTGCTCCGAAATTATCGGGAGTTCGGTCGCAACTGGCGCTGCTGGTGATCGTGGTCACGATCCTCTCTGCCTTTGTAAAGAATATCGGGGCGCTCGCTATCATGATTCCGATCGCCTTCCAGTTCGCGCGCCGGTCTAACATTTCACCCTCGATATTTCTGATGCCTATGGCGTTCGGGTCACTGCTCGGCGGTCTCATGACGCAGGTGGGAACATCTCCCAACATCGTTGTGTCCCGAGTACGAGAGGAACTGACCGGAACCGCCTTCACAATGTTCGACTTCACACCCGTTGGAGTTGCCATAGCCGCTGCCGGAACGATCTTCCTTCTGTTTTTCTATTGGTTGTTGCCGGTGCGCGAAAAGCTTGGCGGATCACTGAACGAAGCCCTCGACATCAAGAACTACCTTACGGAGGCTCGAATTGTCGCCGACTCCACGGTGCTTGGGAAAACCGTCGCAGACCTCATGAAGCTCGCCGGCGGCGATGCAATCGTGACGTCGATTCTGCGCAATCGCACGATGCGGATGACGCCACTGCCCGACGCGATCCTCAAGGTGAATGACATCCTGTTGCTCGAGGGCGACCCAGAAGCGCTGGATCGCCTTGTCTCCCAGGGCAGGCTCAGCGTGACCGGGGATAGGGTTGGTGGTGACGACACCACCAACGAAATGGTCGCTATCGAAGCCGTAATCGGTGAAAGCTCCTCTTTGATCGGCTGGACCGCCCAGCGCCTTGCCCTTTACGATCGCTTCAATGTCAACCTCCTGGCTGTCAGCCGTCGCGGGGAGCGCCTCGACCGCAGGCTGGCCGAAGTCGAGCTGAGGCTCGGGGACGTTGTCGTTTTGCGGGGCATTGCAGCCAGGATGCCTGAGATACTTCGTGAACTCGGCTGCTTACCACTGGCAGAAAGGGCAATCCTTCTTGGTAGCGTCCGCAAGGGTATCGTGCCGGTAGTAATCCTTGCTCTCGCCATGGTGGCGACGGCGTTTGGGATGCTGCCAGTCTCCGTCGCTTTCTTCGCGGCCGCTGTCGCGGTTGTGCTTTTCAAGGTCATTCCGCTCCGCGACGTCTACCAATCGCTCGATGGGCCTATACTCGTGATGCTGGCCGTTATCATTCCAGTAAGCGATTCGCTACGCAGTACAGGGGCGACGGGAGTAGTTGCCGGCGAGCTTGCCAAACTAGGGACCATTCTTCCGGCGTCCGGCGCACTGATGCTCATCCTTGTCGCCGCCATGGCCGTTACGCCATTCCTCAACAATGCCGCCACCGTCCTTGTCATGGCGCCTATCGCCGCCGAATTTGCTAGTGATCTGGGCTACCGGCCGGAAGCATTTTTGATGGCTGTCGCCATTGGCGCCGGCTGTGACTTTCTCACCCCGATCGGACATCAGTGCAACACGCTTGTCATGGGGCCGGGTGGCTACCGCTTCAGCGACTATCCCCGTCTGGGACTGCCCCTATCTTTTCTCGTAGTCATTGTTGCCGTGCCGATGCTTATGATCGTTTGGCCAGTGGACTGACATCGATATTCGGATGCCCTCCTTGGAAATCCCACATGACACTACATTCCGGTTGGTGTCGCCAACGGTGGCCCTCTCGTCCCGCCCGCGGCGATAGACACTTTGTTCCAGCCGTTTATCGGGGCGAAGGGAAAGCAAGCAAAAGTCGGCACAAGGAGTGTTTTGCGCAGCGGCAGGGCCATGGTGAACTGCAAGCCGTCACAACGACATTCGATCTTGCCGCTAACCTGAGATACGAGCGTTGCACATCGCGCAGGGCGGACGAGGGCGGCCTGTTAGCCGCCCAGTCATTTCATCTCACACGTTGCGACGCCCTCTGGCCCCCTCCAGGTCATCACCTGTGTAGACATCAGCCGTTGGATCGAAGCCGGTCCAACCGCCTGCTTCGTATTCGTTTCGACGGCGGGCGATGTCGACGGAATTATATTGCTTCAGTATCTCTTCCGCGTCGGGGACTAGGTCGTCTTCGACCCTGGCTGTGACCATTGTTCCCCCACGCCGAACGCCTTCGGCATAAACATGTGCGTCGTTTTCCGGCACACCGGACTCTGTCATCGCGCCGATGATGCCACCAGCTGCGCCACCGACCACGGCACCGCCGACAGCGCCGACCGCAGTCGCTGCCAGCCAGCCCGCGGCAACCACGGGGCCGACACCAGGTATGGCCATCAGGCCGAGGCCGGTGAGCAGGCCGCCGGCCCCTCCGATAACGGCGCCGACACCAGCCCCCGCCGCCGCATCCTCGCCAGCCTCCGACGCTTCGCCCGTAAGCCGGCCGCTCGAATTGCTCGCCACGATGCTAATATCGTCGTGCGGAACGCCGGTGGCTTCAAGCTCACCCACAGCGTCGCTTGCTTGATCGTAATTGTCGAAGAGTCCTGTTACGGTTTTCATCTGATTTTTCCTTGCTTGGTGATCAATTCTTGCCGGCAACGACGTTGCCTTGAAAGTCGAGGGCGATGGGCGCTGCTTTGCCGTCCTTGCTGGCGGTTCCACGCCAGATCCCCTTGTCGTCCTTCGTCAGGGCGGAGACGTCCGAGTAACCCGCCTTCTCGATGGCGCTCTTGGCCTGGTCCTCGGTGAAGCTGTTGGCACCAGGCACCGGCGCCGCAGAATTTGTGGTGTCTGCATCGGAGGCGGCTGGCGCGGAACTGTCGGGGGCAGGAGCGGCAGCCGCGACCTTGCCGATCATCTCCTGATGCATCTTAAGTGTCGGCAACGTCTCGCTTGCAAACGACTTGAGAGCGGAATTGTCGCCATCCTTGGCGTAACTTTCAAACATGCTCACAGCGTCGGCATGCGCCGTCCTCTGCATGTCGGCATAGGGTGCATCGACTGGCGCCGCAGCTGACTGCAACTTGTCGACGTCGCTCTTGTGGGCAGCGTCGAGGTCGGCGGGCACCTGCAATTTCTGTTCGCCGGCAATACTCTCGAGCTTGGCGTTCGCAGTGCCATGGTCGGAGATCATCCTCTGGGCGAAATCCTTAAGGGTCGGATCTTGGAGCTTGTCTTGAGCGACCTTGCTGGACTGCACTTCGAACATCCCGCCGATCGCGGCCTTCGTGACGAAGTCCTGTGCCCTCTCTGCTGACAAGGCAGGCAGTACAGCGGTCATTACGGTCGCGATCGAGAGCGATGCCATGCGTAGTTTGGT
This sequence comes from Mesorhizobium sp. WSM4809, assembly GCF_055811655.1. Taxonomy (NCBI): domain Bacteria; kingdom Pseudomonadati; phylum Pseudomonadota; class Alphaproteobacteria; order Hyphomicrobiales; family Phyllobacteriaceae; genus Mesorhizobium; species Mesorhizobium sp. WSM4809. The sequence goes on along the minus strand of NZ_JBVVQW010000013.1, from coordinate 121,247 downwards.
TCTCATGCTGAGGTTCCTTGGTTGAGGAGGACGATGAACCCCAATCTCCTGGCGCTACCTTTGTTCCGGACGTTGACAAATGTCGGACATTTCGGGGCGCCGTTCCCGTCGTCGTGAAGCTGGCGGAGCGTCACCGATCCCATTGTCCGGGACCTCAGACCGATCGAAGAGTTGCCATTGCGCGCAGAGGGAGCCTGATGGCGAAAAATCCAACGGTGAAAAGTTCGGTGTGCGATCCGGCAAGAGCCTGAAGCAGACGCGCCCGGTCAGAAAAGCACCACAAAGGCGGAAAGACGTCGGTCGCGCCCCAGACTCCGCCTAACCGGCATGCCGGCGGGTAGGCAGGTCGACATGCGTGACCTCCGCCAAGTGATCGCGCGAACGGCCAAGGCACCCGGCGCTGCTCGTTTCTGATTATGAAAGCCCGCCGCCCCATTTGCGAAGCGGCGGGCTTCATCCGCCCCAACTTGTCAATGCAACTTTGATGCCAAACCTTTTTGGCTCTCTATAGGACAATGGGCCTGTCCGACAGCGATCAAACAGACATCCAAAATGCCAGCAGCAGGGCGCATATGGATGAGACGAAAGCAGCGGTGGCAAAAAGCACGCCCTGCCAATCTGGCGGTGGATCGGACACCAACTTGTCGGGGGGCGGATGATTGTCATTCATGATAAGCAATTTTGCGATGCCAAGTTTGGTCCCGATAATCCTTCAGGTTGTCGGCGGAAATGGCCGCCCTACCGAAGGCCAAAGAAACTCAAAATCGCCAAGACGACGACCACCGGACCGACTAGCCAAATGATATTGTTCATGATCTCTCTCCTGTTGCTTTCGAAAGTTCGCGCCTGGCAGCGCCGATCGTTCGGGACGCCTCTGCTTCGAGTTCTACAAGCTTGTCCCGGATCTCCTCCGGCTCGGCGTGCTCCAATCCGACAACGTCATTTCTGGTTTCATTCAGTGAAACGATGATCTCATCGAGTTTGGCGTGAATGGCGGCGGTGTCGCGATAGCCTTGTAGAAGGACAACACCAGTGATCACGATGGCGGCAACCGACAGGGCGTAGGTAACCGCACTTGTCAGACCAAAGGGCACCAGGGCGGTGCACAAAACCATTGCTATGAGAATGACATAGAAGCCCGGCGGCCGAGATAGGAAGTCGGAGGCCGCGAAAAGGAACCGATTCATATCCGGGCCAAAGTCATCAAGGCGACCAGTGCGGTAATGGCCACACAGATAGGCACTGCTGCCAGTAAGTCTGCCTCTAAGATCCGACTCTCTTTGTCGCGCAACATCAGGTCACCTACTCCAAGTTAAAGATATAGGGTTCGCGAGCAGCTGGGCGGCTCGCGAACCCTGCTATCGGCGTCGGAAGGGACGTTGCTGCGCCGATCCACCACATGTCAGCCAAGCACGAGTGCCATCACGAGAAAGGGGACAGCTGCCAATAACAGCGTGCTTGGCCAGCACTTTTATCCATCTGGGTTTATCCCAAATTCGAGAGACAACAGCCGCGGGGGGCAGGCGTTCCAGTCGCTGTCTCTGACAGGACCAATGCGTGTTCTAGGACCAGACTTAGGCCCCAAAGGGCCTAGACCTAAGTGCCTCAGGCGGAACGTTTAGGGCGGCTCCATGTTCAAGTTGCCGGGCGGCGCGGGACGATGATCGTGTTGCGCCCGTCCCCACGGGAGTGCAGATATGAACATGCTTCTAAAGAACACCGCAGCAGCGATGTTGCTCTTGGCTGGGATCGGCTCAGCCGCCGCGGACGACATCATTATCCAGCCGGAACAAGACACCGTCATCCGCGAATATGTGAAGCAGCAGCCCCTGGCGTCGGTCAAGCTCCCCGGCGTGGAACTGAATGTCGGGACAGCTCTGCCAGACACGGTTGAGATACATGAGGTCCCCAACGTCAAATACCGCTATGTGGTGGTCGACAACCGCACGGTGCTGGTGGACCCGGGCACCCGAAAAATCATCAAGGTTTACGACTGAACGAACCAATCCAACCCCGCCGCCATCGCTGGCGGCGGGGCTGAAGCTATAAATCTCCACGTCCGGACGAAGATGATGAGCCTTAAAGTCGCGACATCGCAAGCGTTCTTGGCACGCCTCTCCGGCACGAATGCGGAAAGCACGTTAGAGCGAAGGCCGAGAGGAAACCCCTCCAAAGGTCTCGGGCTTTATGGATGATGGTCGCGGCCAGGCAGAGTTTTCCGCTCAGCAAGCCAGTCCAGGAGTTCAAGGACCTTCAGGGCACGATCAGTGCACGAGTAATACGCTTTTTGACGCTCCTGCTTCCGCGTGACCAGCCCAAATTCTCGCATTATGCTAAGGTGTTGGGAGAGTGCGGAGTTGCTAAGCCCTAATCGCGACGCCAGATCAGAAACGGATATTTCTCCGTTGGCAAGAATGACTAGAGCGAGAAGGCGCTTTTCATTAGCCATGGCAGCGAGCAGCTCCGCGGACGGCGCATAAATGCTGTGGTTTTCGGGATCCATGATGTCTCCCTCACTCACGCGTCGAGCGGGCCTTGCGCAGGCCGAAATGTAAAGAACTCTGAACTCGCCTCCCATTTACCGCAGCGGCGGGCCAAGGATGACGTGCCGGGATCGTCGGGCGCTCCGGCGCGTTAGAACTATTAGCGTAGCGTAATGTTCCATCAGAAGGGCGTCGCTGTCTGACGGCCGGCGTCGGCGGCTAAGCGCCTTAGCTCCTGGATCGACCCTTCTTCGAAGCCTGGGAACCTTTGGCTTCGGCAGCAAGGCGTTGTTCTCGAAGTCGCGCAGTTTTTAAAAAACGCGCCTCTCTCTCGGCCGCGTTAGCAACTTTTGCCTCGCGGTCTGCGCGATCCAATCGGTCTTTGTCGATGCTTCGCTGGGACACTTTGGCCTCCTACCAGAAGACCGTTGAATTTACTTTTCGCTAAATTGTTCCCGTCAATTCGGCGACTGCCTTCCTGACGCTTGCGGCACCAACAAAGCAAAACACCGCCACCGGCGTAGCGGGCTCTTGAAGAGGCAGGCAATTGGAGGGTACTGACAAACTAGGTACCGCCACAGTGCTTCCGGCATCAAAGGTGCCGGATCGCAACGCCGCATGCCGACAGCATCGATGGGCCGGAGATGAACGGCAAGGACCCCTGTGCAGTTCGCCAAGCACCTTCGGGTCCGGAGAGCCTGCACTGCAGCCTAGCAAGCTCTTCGAAATAGGCCGCGAGATCGTCATCAGCATTCGCCGGCTCTGAACATTGGTGATGTTGTGGAACCCACGGTGATGTTGTGGAACCCAGCGCAAGCCTCACATCGCTGCTTCCTGCTCCATCTCTTTCATGTCCTGAAAGCGGTCCGCAATCCGTGGGTGAACCCGGCCGCCGTCCGCAGCACCGATGGCAACGACAATCTCGTCGGCAGCCGGGCCGTCGGCGATCTGGAAGTTGGCGGTGATGAAATGCGAGCGGCGACCGTTCTCGCTCTTGTGCATCATCGGCAGCGATAGCAGCGCGCCCGGCGCGTTGCGGGTGTTACAGAATTCGAGATAGGTCGTGCCGCCGACGGCGTCGCGGAAGACATTGCCGAAGCGCAGCGTATGGATCATGGCGGAGGCATGCTCGATCTCGCCGGCGGTTCCGACGGCGGCCGCCTTGCCGTAGCTTTCGACGCGTTCCGCCTGCATCAATCCAATCAGGCGGCTCGTGAGTTCCTGCCCCAGCCGGGGCGCTATGGCGACAATCTCCGGCTGCAAATCCTCGACGAAGCCGCGCCCGGCCCATGGGTTGCGCAGGACGGCTGCCACCACGATCGACGTTACCGGCCTTGCACCCGCTTTGCCGCCTTCGATGTGCACTTCCTCGATGAAGGTGCTGACTTTTCGCAATTCCATGATTTGGCCTCTCCAGGTGGAAGCTCAAGCTAATGCACGCCAACCATCGGGTATTCCTCCGGTTCGTAGGAAGAAACGGCGTGCGTCCCGCTTGGAAGCGGTGTAGCGTTCGTATATCCGCGACGGCTTAAATTCGCCCTTCGCGAGCGGCGGAAGATCAGGCGTGGACCACGAGTCGCAAATTCTCTCCTTGCGGGATGCCGCCAGCCTCATCAATTCGGGCGGCGATCTCCAGTCCGTGCTGCGCCATCTCGTGCTGGCGGCCTGTCGTCATGCCCAATGGACTCTAGGCTCGATCATGGGCATCGACGCCCCCCACGGCCACGCCTATGTCATCGTGCGCCACGACCCGACGCTCATTCACCGCACGTTGCCGGACCGTTGGGAGCTGGCCACCAGTCCCTCGATCGTCGCGCTCAACCGCAACGAGCCGGTCTACATCAGGGACGCGCGCGTATCGGAGGAGTTCCCGGGCTACCGCCGAGAAGCCTTCGAGCGCGACTACCGCAGTGTTCTGGTCATGCCGATGAACTGCGTCGACGAAGACGGCCGGCCGATGGTGCTGACCGTCGTTTCCCGCGAGATCACCGAAGTGACGGCGCAGGATATCGCCTTCATCGGCATGATCGTGCATCTGGGTGAGATCGCGGTCGAGAAGCAGCATCGGCTGCGCCAGGAGAAGCAGGCCGGCGAGCGTCTGCAGCGCGCCCTCTCGGCGCACACCTCGCTTCTCCAGCAAGCCTTGTCGGACGGATCGGTGGCCTCGCTCGCCGAAAAAGTCAGCGAGCTGCTACCCAATCCTGTGGTGGTGATCGATTTCCATGCCAATCTGGTTGTCGCCGGCCGTTCCCCGAGCGAGGCGCATTTCGACACCGCCTCCTGGCAGCAGGCGGTGAGCGGAACGCTCAGCCGGCAAATCTTCAAGATAGCTCGCGGCGCGTCCGACGGGCGTCACACCGAGACGCTGTTCGTCGATGACGGCAAGCGACAGCTCAAGCTTTCGGTGCGCATCGAGCCGCTTAGCATCGACGCCGAAGTGGTTGGCGCACTGATGATTTTCCCGACGCCTCACGAGTCTGGTCAACTCGATCAGATGCTGCTCGACAGCACCAAATTCGCCCTCAGTGTGCAGATGATGCGCAGCTTCGTGCGCTTCCGTTTCGAGACGCGCTCGCTGACCGAGCTTTTCCTGGAGGTGGCGGAGCGCCGCTGGCGCGACGAGGCCGATATCGTCAATCGCGCCCGCCGGCTGGGGCTCGACTTGACCGTTGCACAGAAGATGATCGTCGTCGACCTCGCCGAACAGGACGGTGCCATCGGCCTTGCCGATCCGCATCATGAGGTCATGCGTCTGCTGCAGCAGGCCGGCATTGCCGGCACGGCAATCGCGGTGGAGGATGGGCTTGTCTGTCTTGTCCCGGCCGATACCGGGCAGGATGGCGCGCGCTTCGCGAAATTGCCGCACAAGATTGCGGCCGGGCTTGGCCGCTATTTCGAAGGTGAGCCGGTGGTTGTGCTTTCCGAGGCCTGTGCCGCGCTGGTCGATTATCCCATCGCCTGGGAGCGGTGCCGCCGCATGATCCGGATCGGCCGTTCCTTCGGACGCACCGGCGTTTTTGCCGGCCAGGATTTCGGTCCGTTGCCGATATTGGTCGCCGCTGCCGACGCTCCGGACGTGCGCGGCTTCGTCGACGAAAGTGTCGGCGCCCTGATCGCGCATGACCGCGAGCACGGCACGCCCTATCTGGAGACGTTATTTGCCTATCTGCGCGAGGGCTGCCGCAGCCAGGCCTGCGCCGACGCCATCGGCCTGCATGTCACCACCTTACGCTATCGCCTGTCGCGCATGGAGGACCTGTTCGGCATCCGTCTCGACACGCCCGAACAGCGCTTCGCGGTTGAACTCGCGATCCGTCTCAGCGGCATCATCGACAGCCGCACGCCGACAGCCCGTTAGACTCTGTTGACCTCGCCACCACTGTTTCGACGCGGCAGCCGCCGCAAGTGCAGGCGCGCTGCGCCTGCACTTGCTCGGGATGGCAGCAGCACGCCCCGACATCTTTCCTACAGACCGGAGGAAGAAGGCCGGCCGTCTCTTGCCTAGCTTTCATCCGACACTATGGGAGGAAAGCAATGGCGGACGCGGTGGTACACAGGACGATCGACCCGATCGCCTTGCGTCGTGCCTTCGGCACCTTCGTCACCGGCGTGACCGTCATCACCACGCGCGACTGCGACGGCAATCCGCGCGGCATGACCGCGAACTCCTTTACCTCGGTCTCGCTTGACCCGCCGTTGCTCCTGGTCTGCGTCGCCAAGGCGGCGGCGAGCTTTCCCGCATTCAACGAAACACGGTCCTTCGCGGTCAATTTCCTCCATGAAGGCCAGGTCGACGTTTCTTCGGTGTTCGCATCCAAAGCGGCGGACAAATTCCAGTCGGTCAACTATGACCGCGCCCACACCGGCGCGCCGATCCTCACCGACAGCCTGACATGGTTCGACTGCACCGTTCACAACCGCATCGAGGCCGGCGACCACATCATCCTGATCGGCCAGGTCCAGGCTTTCGGAACCAGCCCATCGGCGCCGCTCGGGTTTTGCCGCGGCCGTTACGCCAGCGTAAAGGATCCGCTGCCTGCCGGCTGGCTGGCCTCGCAGGACATGATCATCGGCTATCTTGTCGAAGCCGGCGACCGCATCCTCTTGCGCACCGATGGCAAGGGAAGTTGGGTGCTGCCGACGGCGCGGCGCCGCAAGGCCGACAGTCAGCTCGTCCTCGATGGCGGCGAGGCGCTGACCCTCGTCCCTGAAAACACCTTCCTCTATTCGGTCTTCGACGTCGCCGACAGCGACCCGGGCTATCTCATCTACCGCGCCGAACTGAGCCGTGAGAGCGCTGAAGCAGCACTTCCGGATGGCCACGCCTTCTTTTCCGTCGACGTGCTGCCCTATGAGCGGGTCGCCACCCATGAATTGCGCGCCATGCTGCGCCGCTATGCGCGGGAGCGCCAGGACAAGCGCTTCGGCATTTACATCGACACCGGCGACGGCGGCCGCGTCGCCATGATCGACGGCCAGTCGCAATCGTGGACGCAAGCCGCATCCGAATGATGCTTCACCCAGGACAGACAGCATGAAAACGACGGTCGAATCGCTCGAAGGCTCACGCCAGAACCTGTTCATCAACGGCGCGTTCGTGGCGCCGAAAGGTAGCCAGTACATCGACAGTTTCGATCCGACCACCGGCAAGCCCTGGTACCAATTCGCAGAGGCCAATGCCGAGGATGTCGGCGCGGCCGTGGAGGCGGCGCGCCTAGCTTTTGCCAATCCAGTCTGGCGACGCATGACCCAGACCGACCGCGGCACGCTGGTGCGCCGTTTGGGGGAACTGGTGCTGGAGCACGCCGACGAGTTGGCGCTGATCGAGACCCGTGACAACGGCAAGCTGCTCAAGGAAATGCGGGCGCAGATGCGCGCCATGCCCGACAGCTACACCTATTTCGCAGGGATGGCCGACAAGCTGCTCGGCGACACCATTCCGGTCAACAAGCTCGACATGCTCAATTTCAACCTGCGCGAGCCGATCGGCGTCGTCGGCATGATCACGCCATGGAACTCGCCGCTGATGCTGCTCACCGGCACGCTGGCGCCATGCCTGGCGCTCGGCAACACGGTGGTCGTCAAGCCGTCCGAGCATGCCAGTGCCTCCACGCTCGCGCTGGCCGAGCTGATCATGGAGGCCGGCTTCCCGGCCGGCGTCGTCAATGTCGTGACCGGCACCGGCGCCGTGGCGGGGGACGCGCTGACCCGGCACCCTGGCATCGCGAAATTCGTCTTCACCGGTTCGACGGCGACGGGCCGGCGGATTGCCGCCAATGCGGCTGAGAACCTCATCCCCTGTTCGATGGAACTCGGCGGCAAGTCGCCACATGTCGTCTTCGACGACGTCGACATCGACCATGCCGTCAACGGCGTCGTGTCCGGTGTGTTCGCGGCGGCTGGGCAGACCTGCGTCGCCGGTTCGCGCTGTTTCGTCGAGGCCAGCGTCTACGATCGGTTCGTCGAGGCGCTGGTCGAACGCACGCGGCGCGTGCGGGTCGGGCTGCCGATGCTGGAGGAAACCGACGTCGGACCGCTGGCGCTGTCGGTGCAACTCGCCAAGGTGGAAGGCTACGTCGCCTCGGGCGTGCGCCAGGGCGCGCGGATTGCGGCCGGCGGCAAGCGGCCGCAGGCGGATGAGCTTGCAGGCGGCTGGTACTTCGAGCCGACCGTGATGACCGATGCCGACAACGGCATGGACTTCATGCAGGAGGAGCTGTTCGGTCCTGTCGTCGGCGTCATCCCGTTCTCGTCGGAAGACCAGATGATCCGTCTCGCCAACGACACCCGCTATGGCCTCGCCTCCGGCATCTGGACCCGGGACATCAACCGCGCGCTGCGTTTCGCCAGGAATGTCGAAGCCGGCACCGTCTGGATCAACACCTACCGCGCCTCGTCCTTCATGTCCGCCAATGGCGGCTTCAAGGAGAGCGGCTACGGGCGGCGCGGCGGCTTCGACGCCATGGAGGAGTTCTCGCGCCTGAAGAACGTCGTCATCGACTACTCGGGCGCCATGCAGGACCCCTTCATTATCCGCCTTCGCTGACCAACCCGACGCACTGGGGAGACCGACATGAAATTCGCCGTTTCGCTGACCATGGAACGCTTCTCGCCCGACATGCCGATGTCGAAGGTGAAGAGCAATCTCCTCGAGTTGGCGCGCCTGGCCGACGAGGGTGGCTTCGAGACGCTGTGGACGGCGGAGCATCACACGATCGAATGCACGATCTCGCCCAACCCCCTGATGACGCTGACCTGGCTTGCCCAGCATACCGAGCAGATCCGCCTCGGCACCTCGACGCTGGTCGCGCCCTACTGGAGCCCGATCCGGTTGGCAGGGGAGGCGGCACTTTGTGATCACCTGACCGGCGGGCGGCTGGAGTTCGGCATCGCGCGCGGTTCGTACCAATATGAGTTCGACCGCATGGCCGGCGGCATGCCGCAGCAGGAAGGCGTTGCCTATCTGAAGGAGCTGGTGCCGGCGGTGAAGAAGCTGTGGGCACAGGATTATGCCCATGACGGCGATTACTGGAAGTTCCCGCTCGCCGCCGGCGTGCCGAAGCCGCTGCAGACGCCGCATCCGCCGATCTGGGTGGCCGCGCGGGACCCGGGAACCTTCGACTGGGCGGTCGGCATCGGCGCTTCGATCCTGTCGACGCCCTTGTCGGCGCCGGCGGCCGAGATCGCCGTGCTCGGCGAGAAATTCCGCAAGGCCGTCGCCGATCATCCAGAGGTGCCGCGCCCGCGCCTGATGATGCAGCGGCGCACCTGCGTCTACGAACGAGCGCACGACTGGGAGATCGCGGTCGGGCATGCCATTGACTATGGCCGCGCGTTCGAGAACCTGTTCCAGAACATCGGCACCGTGCAAAACGGCTTTCCCGAAGCTATCCCCTACGAGAGCGTCAAGGGCAAAGACAATTACAATCCCGAGAACATCCGTCGCAACCTGATGTTCGGCACGCCCGACGAGGTGATCGAGAAGCTGCTCGACTATGAAGCCGCGGGCGTTGACCAGTACTGCCTCGGCCTGACGTTCAACCTGCCGTTCGAGCTGCAGAAGAAGACGATCAAGCTGTGGGTCGACGAGGTGATGCCGGTCTTCGCCGCGCGCGAGCGCGAAAGGGCGCGCCAGGCGGCGAGGGCGTGACCATGGCGCGCTCCGGCCAGCTCGATGTCGAGGGCGTACTGCTCAACTGGCGCCTTGAGGGTGAGGGTGGGTTGCCGCTGGTCTGCATCCATGGAGTCGGCTCCTATCTCGAAGCCTGGAGTGGCGTGGCGGGCCAACTGAAAGATCGCTTCTCGGTTCTCACCTTCGACCTGCGCGGCCATGGCCGCTCCAGCCGGATCAAGGGCCGTTACGAGATCGATGATTTCGTCAAGGAAACGCTGGCGCTGGCCGACCATGTCGGGTTTGCCACCTTCCATCTGGCCGGGTTTTCACTGGGTGGCCTGATCGCACAGCGCCTGTCGCTGACGCATGCCGAGCGCCTGAAAAAACTGGTGTTGCTGTCGACGGTCGCCGGCCGCACGCCCGAGGAACGGCACGCGGTGCGTGGCCGGCTGGCGGCGCTGATGGCGAGCGATGCCTCAGTGCATCATGCAGCCTCGCTGTCGCGCTGGCTGACGGAGGATTTTCAGGACAGCAACCCGGAGGTCATCGCCGAGTTGCGCCGGCGTGACGCTGAAAACGACCGCGACTGCTATGCGGCCGCCTATCGCGTTCTGGCCGAGACCGATTTCGGCGGCATTCTCGACCGCATCACCTGCCCGACGCTGATCGTGACCGGGGAGGACGATCAGGGCTCCAGCCCGCGGATGGCACGGCTGATGCACGAACAGGTGCAAGGGTCGCAACTCGCCATCCTGCCCGGACTTCGTCATTCGATCCTGATCGAGGCGCCGGCTCGGGTTGCCACCCTGATGGGCGATTTCCTGATGGACGCTGACCGCGGGAAAGGGGGCGGCGCCGATGAATAGCAGCCTTCGCGATGCGAAAGCGAACGCCGGACATCACTGGCTGCACGACACCTCGCAGGGAGCGGGCCGAGACCTTCCCTGTGATCGGGGGAATGGCGACGGCAAACATCCTCCGCGACATCGGAAGACCGGACCGGCCACGACGTCGCTAAATCGGCGGGCCTTTGGGAGAGGACGCCGACCAGGTCGGCACGAAATTGGGACGTCATGACCGGCTGAACGGAAGTGACTGCAAGGAACTGAACAACAACAGGGGAATACGGATATGACATTCTGGAACAGACCACAGCTGACGTTGGCCGCGATGGCGCTTGCGCTTGGCGCATATCCTGCTCACGCAGGCGCGGTGCTCGACCGCGTTTTGGCGGCCGGCACGCTCAAGGTGGCGACCGATGCCAACTGGGCGCCGCAGTCCTTCGTGAATTCCAGCAACGAGCTGGACGGCTTCGATGTCGACGTCGCCAAGGCCATCGGCAAGCACCTCGGCGTCAAGGTCGAGTTCATCACGCCCGGCTGGGACATCATCACCGCCGGCCATTGGGCGGGGCGCTGGGACATGCATGCCGGCTCGATGACGCCGACCAAGAAACGCGCCGAGATCTTCGATTTTCCGGCGGTCTACTATTACACGCCGGCGGCCGTTGCCGTGCACAAGGACAGCAAGGCCAAGACGCTGGCAGATCTCGACGGCAAGGTGGTCGGCGCCACCAGTACCTCCACCTTCGAGGCCTATGCCAAGAAGGATCTGACGCTCGACGCCGCCGGCGCGCCGCCATTCGAGTACAAGCTCAACCCGAAGGAGGTCCGCTCCTACGAGAATTCGACGACCGCCTTTGACGACCTCCGCCTCGGCGACGGCGTGCGCCTGGACGCGGTGGTCTCTTCGCTACCGTCGATCCTCGACGCCGAGAAGGCCGGCTACCCGATCAAGCAACTAGGCGATCCGGTGTTTTACGAGCCGCTGGCGATTGCCATCGAACGCGGCGATCCCGAACTCTCCGCCAAGATCGGCGACGCCGTGAAAGCGATGAAGGAGGATGGCACGCTGAGCAAGCTCTCCGAAAAGTGGTACGGGCAGGATTATTCGAAGACCAACTAGCCCCTTTCAAAGGCGGCCTGCCCCCCGGCAGGCCGCCGAACAGCCGGTGCTCAAAGATGCTCTATCCCGATACCGTCGAAGCCGAAATCCTCGTCCACAAACCCTGGTTCGTGGCTACGATGTTCGGCGTCGTTCTGCTTCTCTTCATGGCTTTCAACATGTCGAGCACCAGCTTTGCCGAACTAATGCGCCCCGTGATCGGCGAACCGTCGGTGAGTGGCTTCTACGGCCGCTTTGCCATTGCTTTCGCCATAGCGGTGATCTTCACCTTGAACGTCGTGCTGATCGGCTTCGCGCCGCTCAAGTTCCAGATCGGCATCGTCTGGCTCGAACTGCTGCTCCTGTTCATCGCCTTCTTCGAAACGTTCCATCTCAGCCTGCCCTTTATCAGGGAGAAGCTGCCGTTCCTGATTAGCCAGGGCGTTGTCACCACACTCTACGTCTCGGCCATTTCGATCGTTATCGCTTCCGTCATCGCCGTCGCCGGTGCGGTGGCCAAGCTTTCCAGCAATGGCTTCGCCTACGCCATCGCCAGCTTCTACACCTCCTTCTTCCGCGGCCTGCCGCTACTCATGCAGGTCTATCTGATCTATCTCGGGCTGCCGCAGCTCGGCTTTGTCATTGATGCGGTTCCGGCCGGCATCCTGGCGCTATCGCTCTGCTACGGCGCCTACATGACCGAGATCTTCCGCTCCGGCATACAGAGCATCGATCGCGGCCAGTGGGAGGCGTCGCGCTCCATGGGCTTCGGCTTCACGCTGACCATGCGTCGCATCATCCTGCCGCAGGCATTGCCGGTCATCATTCCGCCAACGGGCAACCAGTTCATCTCGATGCTGAAGGATTCCTCGCTGGTCTCGGTCATCGGCGTGTGGGAGCTGATGTTCCTGGCGCGCACCCTCGGACAGAAGACCTTCCAGCACATGGAGATGCTGATCTCGGCAGCCATGATCTACTGGATGCTGTCGATCTGCCTCGAACTGGTCCAATCGCGGATCGAACGGCATTACCACAGGAGCAAGGTGCGATGAGCGCTCCGGCCATCATTGAAGCCAAGTCCGTTTCCAAATGGTACGGCAAATTCCAGGCGCTGAAGAACATCAACCTGATCGTCCACAAGGGCGAGCGGATCGTGATCTGCGGGCCCTCGGGTTCCGGCAAATCAACGCTCATCCGCTGCTTCAATCGCCTGGAGGCGCATCAAGAGGGCGACATCGTCGTCAACGGCGTTGCCTTACATGGCAAGATGACCAACGTTGCCGCCGTGCGCTCCAACGTCGGCATGGTCTTCCAGCACTTCAACCTGTTTCCGCACATGACGGTGCTGATGAACTGCATGGCCGGCCCAATGTGGGTGAAGGGCGTATCGGAAAAGCAGGCGCGCAAGACCGCACTGAAGTTCCTTGAGCGGGTCCGCATTCCCGAGCAGGCGAACAAGTTCCCCATCCAGCTGTCCGGCGGACAGCAGCAGCGCGTGGCGATTGCCCGCAGCCTGTGCATGGAACCGGCTGTCATGCTGTTCGATGAGCCGACCTCCGCCCTCGATCCGGAAATGGTCTCCGAGGTGCTAGAGACGATGACGGGATTGGCTCGGGACGGCATGACCATGGTGTGTGTGACGCATGAGATGGGTTTTGCGCGTGCGGTTGCCGACCGGGTGATCTTCATGGACGCTGGGCAGATCGTCGAGGAGGGCACGCCCGACGGGTTTTTCGGCCACCCGCGCCATGATCGAACCAAGTTGTTCCTCAGCCAGATACTGAAGCATTAAACTTCCAGAAAAAAGCTGCGTGGATGCGCTGGACGAACGGCCCGTGCCTTTCCTCAACCAGCAGCGCGCGGGTGCCGCCGATCCTTGCGGATCGTGTCTGCCAGCGCGACGCTGACGTCGGACGCTTTGCTAGCCTCAATGCCAATCACCAAGCTGCTCAACAATATCGATGCGGTAGGCGCCGGATTTTGCGTACCCACAGTGTTGCCGATGCCTTGCAAGTCAGCCGGGGAACCATTGAAAATCCTGGCCGTTACGGTGGTCCTGGTCCGCGCGAGAGGGCACTTTGGAAACAGATGATGCATCACCGATCACTTCTGGCGTCGAGGGTCTCGATTACATCCTGAGAGGTGGTTATGCCAAATACCGGTCACACCTGATCGAGGGCAGGCCTGGATCCGGCAAGACGACGCTCGGGCTGCAGTTTCTGATCAACGGCGCACAGAACGGAGACAGGTGCCTTTACATCACACTCCGAGAGCAAGCGTGAACTTCTGTCGGTCGCCAATCGTCATGGGATGTCACTAGACGGCGTAGACATTCTGGAACTGGTACCCCCGGAGCTCAGCCTCGATCCGTCTCAACGCCAGACACTGGTGCACTCCTCCGACCTTGAACTGGGTGAAACGGTCCAATCCGCACTGGATGAAATAGGCCGTCTTAAGCCGGATCGTGTCGTTTTCGACTCCCTGTCGGAGATACGCCTCCTATCCCAGGGCTCCTTGCGCTACCGGCGGCAGGTGCTGGCGTTGAAGAGCTTCTTCCTTCTTAACGACGCAACGGTTCTGCTCCTTGACGACCTGACCGCCGAATTTGACGATTTGAACCTGCATTCTATCAGCCATGGGGTCATTCGCATGGAGCAGCTGTCACCCGTGTATGGGGGGGAACGCCGCCGCTTGCGGGTCATCAAGATGAGAGGTGTGGAAATTCGTGGCGGATACCATGACTTTGTCATCCGGCCAGGTGGGGTATCGGTCTTCCCCCGGCTCGTGGCCGGCGAACACGACGAAGGGAAGCAGGGCCCGCCAGCCATAAGTGGCACTTCCCTCGACAATCTATTGGGCGGCGGGCTGTCACGAGGCACCAGCACCTTGTTGATCGGGCCATCAGGTGTAGGCAAGTCTACGATTGCTTCAACATTCTGCCACGCCGCGCTTTTGCGCGGCGAGACGGTGCTGGTGCTTCTTTTCGATGAAACGAAGCGTATCTTCCTGGCGCGCGCAGCCGGGCTTGGATTGGACCTGGAACCGTTCATCAAGAGTGACATGCTTCTCCTGGAGAAAGTCGAGCCTGCTGAACTGTCACCCGGAGAGCTGTCGTCTCGGATCCAAGCCGCCGTGGACCATTCGAATGCGCGGCTTGTGGTGATCGACAGCCTAACCGGCTACTTGAATGCGATGTCCGAGGAACAGCATCTGGTGTTGCAAATGCACGAGATCCTTACCTACCTCAATCAAAAAGGCGTCGTCACAATCCTTCTGCTCGCCAACCACGGATTGCTCGGGCAAATGGTGGCGCCCGTGGACATGACATACCTCTGCGATTCGGTCATGTTGTTGCGCTTCTTTGAGAATGACGGGAGGTTGAGGCGCGCGATCTCAGTAGTGAAAAAGCGCGTCGGCGCCCATGAAGACACCATTCGCGAATTCAAGATCAGCCCCGCCGGCCTCGCCGTGGGGGAACCTCTTGAACAGTTCCGAGGCATCCTGACGGGGGTGCCCTCCTATCAGGGCAAGCAGGGCGATCTTCTCAAAGATAAATCATCGTGATGGCAACGGATCCCGGAGTGCTCATCCTCTCACCGACCGGCCGTGATGCAAAAATCGCGGCATCAATCCTCGCGTCGAAGGGCATTGTAACGCATATCTGCAGCACTCTTGCTGAGACGTTGCCGCTGCTGGATATGGCACAGTGCCTAGTCGTTGCAGAAGAAGCATTGCTCACTTCGGATCGCAATCCATTCGCCGCCTGGCTTGAAAGCCAGCCGGCCTGGTCTGATTTTCCGATCGTTCTGCTCACGAGCGTGGCGCTGAGTTCGACGAGCGGCTGAGATTTCTCGACCGCTATCTCATCGTTCTGGAGCGGCCGTTTCTGGCATCAAGTCTAGCCAACTCCGTGCGTTCCGCGCTGCGCGCCCGCACGCGGCAGCTCGAAGTCAAATCCTTGCTCGAGCACAAAGAGGAAGTGGCGCATCGTCAGAAGCTGTTGATCCGGGAGCTTCATCACCGCGTCAAGAATACTCTCGCTAATGTGAGAGCGATGATGGGGGCAACAGCCCGCTCAAGCAGCAATGTGGATGATTTCGTGCGCAATTTCTCGGCCAGGCTGGTATCTCTGGCTGACACCCATTCGATGCTGACAGATGATTATTGGCAGACCGCATTTCTGCACAAATTGCTGGAAACCGAGCTTCGGCATTACGACACGACGGACAGGTCACGCATTCTCTTGGAAGGGCCTGATGTCGCGCTTGTCGCGGATCTCGCAATACCCGTGGGCATGGCTTTCCATGAGCTGGCGTCGAATTCGTCGAAATTCGGAGCGTTGTCCTGGCCTCGGGGACGGCTTGAGGTACGCTGGTCGGTGGCGCAATTCAAAAATGCTCAAGTGGTTCATCTTGACTGGCGTGAACGCGATGGCCCTGAGGTGCACCCGCCCCAGCGAAGTGGTTTTGGCACAACCTTGCTAGAGAGGGTTGTCGCCGTGCAGTGCGACGCAAAGGTTGAGCTGCAATACCACCCCAAGGGGTTAAGATTTGCAATGGACTTGCCCCTTCGGGACACCAGGCTTGTCCCTGCCTACTAGTCTGCGCGGGCCGTTTCGGGGGCGCCCTATTGGCGGCAAAAGGCCTATCTGGCGAGCAATCGCGGGGACTTTGCATCTCCACACTATTAGAGCTGGGAGCGTAGCCTGCTGGCAAAGTAGTCGGTGACCTTTTCGCTCACCGGACGTGCTTGCCACTCTTCCAGCCTGACTTGCCTTGATCGTTTCAGGTCCTCGTTGAAGATGTCTATTTGCGTTCGCGCGAATTCCATGCCGTAGACGTTCAGACTGGCCTCATCGTTGAGGCGCAAGGAACGCTCATCCAGATTGGCCGAGCCAACGCTCACCCAGACATCGTCGACGATCAAAAGCTTGGGGTGGTACATTGTGGGTTGAAACTCAAAAATGCGCACACCGGCTTTGAGCAATTCGCCCCAGAAATAACGTGAACCCTTTCGCACTATGGGCACATCCGTCAGCCAATTGGGAACGATGACATCGACCGAGACGCCTCGCTTCCTTGCATCAAGAATCTGCTGCAGGGCTATGTCGTCGGGCACGAAGTAGGCCATGCCGATGCGCAGATGATCCTTGGCCGCGGCTAGTGCTGCCAACATCATCAACTCCATGTTCTCCGAGCCGTTTGGCTGCGAAGAAAGTATCAACTGGGCATCGAGCCCACCAGCGGGCGCAACTGCAGGGTAGAACTTTCCGCCCTGCAATGTCTCGCCGGTCGTCTCAAGCCAGTTTTCCGCGAACGCCGCTTGGAATGCGGACACGGCGGGTCCTTCGATCCGGTAGTGCGTGTCGCGCCATTCATTTGAGTTGCGTGCGTTCCCGCGCCAATTATCGGCAATGCCGGCGCCGCCAGTGAATGCTATCCGGCCATCGACGATCAGCAGCTTGCGATGAGTTCGGTTGTTTACACGGTCCAACGTATACCAGCGTAAAGGCCGATAGCGTTCGAACTTCACACCGGCAGTGGTCATGATGTGGATCAAGTCCTCGTCGAAGGGAAGGCTGCCAACCCAGTCGACGTTCACACGGACTTCGACGCCTTCGCTGGCCTTCGCCGCCAATGCGATCGCGAACTCGTAGCCGATGGCTCCTGACCAATAAATATATGTCTCCATGTCGACGCTGGATCGAGCCGTCCCGATTGCTTGCAGCATAGACGGAAATATTTCGTCTCCGTTGATGAGAGTTTGGACCGCATTGGAATCGAACATCTGCCCTTGCGAATAGCTGCTCATCGTCTCGGAAAATTGGGGATCCGTAGCGTCGAACCGATGGGGGACGATTGATCGTAGAACGCGCGGCTCTGGAGTAAGACTTATGATCAACACCGTGAGCAGGCTGGCCATGGTGGCGATGGCCAGATAGATGAGCACCTTTCGCCAAAGCTCAATGCCGGAGGTCTTCTTGCGGGCGCCTGACGCGACGGAACCGAAAGGCTGCACGTCAATCGCCCCGCTGCTGGCGATGGCGATGCTTTTCGATCTCCTCGGGCTCTTCATCATCGATCCGCGTGATTGCGGCTCCGTGCCAATCCAAGCTCTGTCGCTCGAAGATCATCCAAAGAATTGCGTAAGCCAACAAGATCAGGAACGCAGCGGGACGAGAGGTCAATGTGCCAATTGAGGTAAGCACGCTTGTGACCGTATGGTTTGCCATTCCAAAGAACTCGCGGCAGTGCCCCTGGTTCCCATGAGGCATCATACCGCCCCGCCGTGCCTACAGTGGCTTATGGGTAGGCCACTTGAGTACATCGCCTCTGGCCAGTCGTTACTTTCGATCGAGCACCTTTCGGACCTTCTCGGCCAACTAGTCGATCGTGTAGGGTTCGTCAAAAGCTCCGTTCCAAAATCGAGCGTGCCATTGTGACAGCGATACATTGTCCTGCCCATTCGTTCGAGCATCAAAAATCCCGGAGCATTCTGGCAGCCTGGAAAATGCGAAAATGAATTCGTGGTCCAATGCCGTCGGTATTTAACTTGGGCGATGCAGCTATGTTCCTGCTTTTGCAAAAATTGCGCAGCCTCGTACGCGATGCAAGGTGCGTCTGTCCGTGTCGCCGGCGGAATATCCGCTGCCGAGATCGTGTTACCTATTGTGATACGTATTGTGATACAAACGACACCCGGCAAGATGGAAAATGTAACAAAAACAGCTAGTGACGGGCTGAGTGATCCCAGCCAACGGTACCATCGGGTTTTTCCTGTAAGTAATTGATTGGTTGGACGAATTTACGAAATTGCTCTGGCCCTTGAGCCATTTTGGCGGTTTTGTGATACCTATTGCATTCCGGCCTTCGCGCTCAAGGTTCAGACCAGTTGGGCCGGCCTGCGAATAAGCATGCTCGCCAACGATTTCTCGGGAACTGCTTGCAACACTCGCCAGGCCGGCGGTTTCAGGACTCATTGTCCAGGGCTCTTCCAAACCCGCGATCTGCCGCCGTCCTTGTCGGCAAGCACTAGCTGACGATCAATCTCCTCGCGTGGTATCGACATTTCACGGCGGCCAGATATCGCTGCCCAGATCTCGCTGCCAGCGTGGACCGGATGTCGCCGCAGCATACCAAGAAGGACGGTGCTCTTTGACAATCTTCCCCTTCACCGAAGCCACCCCGATCCAGTTCCAGCAGCCCCTGCCGAAGACTTCGGACGTCGTGATCATCGGCGGCGGGGTCATTGGCGTGAGCACGGCACTGTTCCTGGCGCGACGGAACGTCTCGGTGACGCTGCTGGAAAAGGGCCGCATCGCCGCCGAGCAATCCTCGCGCAATTGGGGCTGGATCCGGCAGCAAGGCCGCGATGCCGACGAACTGCCGATCGTCATCGAAGCGCAGCGCCTCTGGCGGCAACTGGCGCAGGAATGTGGCGAGGACATAGGACTGAAGCAGACGGGCGTTACCTATCTTGCGCGGACAGACAAGGAGATGGCCGGTTTCGCCAAGTTTCTCGATATTGCCCAGGCTCATGGCGTCGACACGTGTCTCCTCGACCAAGGTGAGTTGGCAAGCCTGATCCCTGCCATGTCGCGACCGTTCAAAGGGGCAATGATCACCCCATCGGACATGCGGGCGGAACCTTGGGTCGCGGTGCCCGCGCTTGCTCGCCTGGCGGCCCGCGAAGGTGTGACGATCATCGAGAATTGCGCGGCACGTATGCTCGACATCTCCGCGGGACGCATCAGTGGCGTCTGGACCGAGAAAGGGCACATCGCGACCTCGAGCGTCGTCGTCGCCAGCGGCGCGTGGACGTCGCTCTTTCTGCGCGCCCACGGCATCTCGATTCCGCAGCTCAGCGTCAGGGCGACCGTCGCCGCGACAGCACCGATGCCGGAAATCCACACCGGTGCCGCCGCGGATGAATGCATCGCTTTCCGGCGCAGGCAGGATGGCGGGTATACGCTCGCATCGGGAGGCAGTAGCCAACTCTACATAGGGCCGGACGCATTTCGCCATGCGGGCAAATATTTCAGCGCCCTGATGGCCAATCCCTTCGGCACGCGCTACCTGCCGGCCGCGCCGCGAGGATACCCGGATGGCTGGTCGACGCCGCGCAGATGGAACGCGGATGAAGAAAGCCCTTTCGAACGGATGCGGGTCCTCAATCCCGCTCCCGAGACGTCGGCGCTTCGCGCCATCGACCGCGGGTTCAGGGAGCTTTTCCCTCAGTTCACGACTGTGCCGATCAAGGCGAGCTGGGCGGGCATGATCGATGCGATGCCTGATGTCGTGCCCATCGTCGATCGCGCCGCTGCGATCCCAGGTCTCGTCATAGCGACCGGGATGAGTGGTCACGGCTTCGGCATCGGACCCGGCATTGGCCGTGTGCTGTCCGACCTCGTCCAAGGCAACGAGACCGGGCACAATCTCTACAGGTTCCGTCAATCCCGTTTCAGCGACGGCAGTCCGATCCGATTGGGGCCATCGCTGTAAGCGTTCCTGCCGCCCGCCAGCCCATCCGCTCTGGCCTTGAACAACCGGACGAAGGGTTCAGGTGCCGCATGCCCCGGCGTAGGCCTCGATGCTCCGCCGGACGTGACCGATCGCGATCTCCTCGACGTCGCAGGCGCGGTCAGCCCATGTGACTGCAGAAGGCAGGTGCTGGAGAAACAGCGTCACCGGCACCTTGCGGCCGTTCAACGTATCGAAGAGACGGTTGCAGGCGGCACGGGCTTGCGGGATCGCCCAATAATATCGGATGCGATCGGAATAGGAGTAGTGGCGCAGCGTCCGCTTGTCGGCATCGCTTCCATGATAGTGGCTTGCCCAATTCTTGGGGGTGGCTTGCATCTGCTCTTCCATGGCGTGGTAAAGCGGCCGCTCGCCATAGCCAGGCACCAGGTCGGAAGCGATCAGGTCGAGCGCGTACAGCGCCTCGCGCAGTTTGAAGGTCAGCTCGGGGCCGACCTTGAGGATGGCGAAGCCGTCCTCGACGAGTTCACGCAGCGGCCTCTCGCCCTGATAGTCCGTCGAATGAGCTTCGAAAATGAGCGACGGCAATGTGCTCAGAGTTGCCGCCAGGTCGCTGGCCTTGGTCCGATCGTAGAAAATCACATTCTGGTTGCCGAACTCCACGCCCGGCTGCACGACAAGCCCGATGACGCGGGAAAATGCGCTTTCAAGCCCGGCGGTTTGGAATGCCTGGGCGTGAATGGCATGTGTCTGGCGAGCGGCCTCCGGACTGGTCGGGGTGATCGCATCCAAAGCGTGATCGGCGCCGCCGGGCGGCGGCACCTCCGTGCCGATGATGTAGACCGGGTTGGCCCCGCCGCTCTGCGCTGCCGCCTGCTCCGCGACGCCCGCCAGCCTGACCGCGCGCCCGGCCACCGTGTGGTCGTCTAGCGCCGCCGGTTCACCCGCGCAGCCCATCGAGGCATCGAGGTGGATCTTGCGGAAGCCGGCGCGGACATAGGCATCGATCATCGTCCCGGCCTGCGCCATCGCCTCCTCGGCGGGCCGGTCTCTCCAGGGATTGGGGCCGAGATGATCCCCGCCAAGCACGATCAGCTCTTGCGGGCACTGCTCGGCTGCCGCGAGCGCTTCCACCATCGCCGCGAAATCGGCCGGCGTCATGCCCGTATAACCACCCAGATGATTGACCTGATTACACGTCGCCTCGATCAGGACGGTGGTGCCGGTTTCCCGCCCGTGGCGCAGTGCGGCTTTCAGCACCAATGGGTGCGCCGAACACACCGAGGTCACCCCGATTTTCTTCCCGTCCCTGTGCAGGTCCGGCAAATCGTCGATCGCCACACGCATCAATTTCTTCTCGCCGTTCTTGCCATGAAATCTTCCAGCTCGGCCGGCGTGCCGGCTCCCTCCATGGGACCGAGGCGTGTGACGTTGCGCGCCCCTGCCGCGTTGGCGAATTCGAGCGCCGTCTGCAGCGCCATCCCCAGCCGCCGGCATGCGACATAGGCTCCCCCGAAACAGTCGCCGGCGCCGGTGGGGTCCGTTTCCTCGACGATGAGGCCGGGGCAATCGGCGCGGGCTCCGGTGCTTTGACGGGCTGACGCGCCATGTTCGCCGCGCTTCACGGCGATCTCCTTGACCCCTCGTCTGAACAGCGCCTCGATTGCGCGTTCCTCGCCGTCCATGCCGGCGGCCAGGAACAATTCATTGCCCGACGGCAGCAGCAGGTCCGCTTCGTCCACCAGGCCGGCGAATTTCTCCTCGGTCTGGCCGTGCGCCAGCAATTCCTTGCGCAGGTTCGGATCGAGCGACATCGTGCCGCCGCGTGCCTTGATCAGCGGGATCGCGCGTTCGGTGATCGCCCAGGCTGCGGGACTTGCGAACACCGTTCCCATGACGTGGATATGCCCGCAACGCGCGATCAGCGCCTCGACCTGCGGGGTCCATTCCAGCCGGGCGGCGGCGGATTTGGCGATGTTGTAGACAAAATCGCGGCTCCCGTCCGTGCGGTAGCGAACGAAGGCGCTGCCGGTCGGATAATCCGCGGAAACAGCGATGGCGGAAATGTCTACGCCGTCCCGCTTCAGGCGCTCCATGTTGACCACGCCGAAATCGTCGTCGCCCACCACGCCCACCATTGCCGCCGCTCCGCCCATACGCGCGCATTGATCGATGAAGATGGCGGGCGCGCCGCTCGGAAAGGGGCCAATGAGGTCGATCGGTTCCCGGAAACCGGTGCCGGTCTGCCTCGCGACGATCTCTACCAGGATTTCTCCAATCGTCACGGTTGGCCCGAGCGAGTCCGCTGCAAGTGTTTGGGGGAGGTCGTTCATCAAGCGTCCAATCCTGGGTGTGGTGTCGTTCGCGGTTTCACGACGCCGAGGCGCAAGAGGATTCCTACCGGATCGATGTGAATCGATCAGCTGCCATCACGCTACAAACCTGCATGCATGGTCAAGCGCACACTTGGAACGACGCGCAAACCCTCAGCTGGGAAACAGGTCCAGGATCGACGACAGGCGGTTGGTGCTGAGATCGACGTCGCCGAGCAGGACGCCACTGGGGAGATAGCCGACCACGAACAGACCAGCGGCCCGTGCTGCCTTGGTACCGGTGCGGCTGTCTTCCACGGCCACTACGGACCCTGGAGCTATGGCGAGCTGCCGGCAGGCCTCGCGATAGGGCGTTGGGTCGGGTTTGCCGACCGACACGTCGTCGAGGCTGATTGTGAGACTCATATGGTCGAGCACGCCGAGCGCATCGAGATTGGCATTGACGACTTGCCGGCCGGAATTCGAGACGCAGACCTGCGGGACGCCGCGGTCAGCCAGGGTCCGAATCGTCTCGACCGCCTCGGGGATCGGGACGGCGTTCGCCCGGTTCGCGACGTAGTGGGCATTGATAGCGGCGAGCCACTCCGCCTGGTCGAGCCCGACCGGGAGACGCGGACGCAGCGTTGTCCAGACGTCGCCCATATGGATGCCGCGAAAGGCTTGGTCGGGCAGGTCGTCAAGATCGACGTTCCAGTTGCGGCAGCCGGCGAGGAGGGATTGATGATGCAACGGCTCGCTGTCGATCAGCGTTCCGTCGATGTCCCAGGCGACGGCGCGATACATCACGATGACGATCCCGCTCTGGTCGCGCCAGGAGCCGACAGGCGCGCATAAAGATCGCGATAGCGGCGATAGCCGTCGCGGTAGATGTCAGCCTTGCGTGGGTCGGGATCGAGCCGGTCGGCGAAGCTGACGAAACCGGAAACGCCCGACCAGTCGTCGGTCAGGCCGACGCCGATCGCCGCCGTCCAGGCAGCGCCGATACAAGAGCCGGGGTGCCCGGTCAGGCGTTGGACCGGCTTTTGCAGGACATCCGCGACAATCTGCATCCAGACCTTGCTGCTTGAGCCGCCGTCGGAGGCGAGATAGCGCTCGGTCCGGTGGCCCATGTCGTTGAGCACCTCGATATGATGCGCGATGGCGAAGGCATAGGCCTCGAGCAAAGCGCGCCAGACATGGCCGATATCGTGCGACAGCGTCAGCCCATCGATCACGCCACGAGCCGCTGGATCATGGATCGGCGTCTTCTCGCCGAGGAAGTAGGGCAGGACGGTGAGGCCGTCGGCACCGGCGGGACGCTCTGCCGCCAGCGCATCGAGCCGCTGGTGTACCGAAATGCCATCGGCCTGTGCCGTGACCATCTCGCCGCCGGCGAAATTGCGTACGAACCAGTTGAGGCCCGAGCCGCCGGTCGACATACAGCCATTGGGCATGAACAGGCCCGGCACCAGGTGGTAATCGAGATACATGCGGGGATCTGGCTTGATCTGATCGGTGGCGATCAGGATATCGACCGAGCCGCCGAATTTCAGGAGGACATCGCCTGCTTTGGCAACTCCGGCGCCGAGCGCGGAAGCGATCATGTCGGCCGCACCACCGACGACAGGTGTTCCCGCCATCAGGCCGGTCTCATCCGCGGCCTTCGCCGAGACGGAGCCGAGGATCTCATGCGAGGCGATCTTTCGTGGCACGGCCGAGCGCGGTATGTGGGCGAGCGCCACCAGGTCGTCGTCGATCCGGTGCGTCGAAACATCGACGAAGCCGGCCTCCAGCGCCCAGTTCTGCTCGACCGCACGTTCACCGGTGAGGCGCCAGTTGATATAGTCATAGGAGCCGAAAACGGTGGCGATGCGGCTGAACACCTTCGGCTCGTGACGCTCTATCCAGCGCAGCTTTGCGGTGACCAGCTGTTGGTTGATGCCGTTGCCGGCCTTGGCGATGAAAGCCGCCTCATCGCATTCGGTCCGCAGTTCGGCCACTTCGGCGCCACAGCGGCCGTCGCTCTGCTGAATGCTCGGTCGCAGCACCTCGCCCTGCTCGTCCAGAAGAACGACCGCCGGCAGCATGCCGGTGGTGCCGATCGCCACGATCTCTTCGGCCTTGATGCCGCTGGTCCTCAGCAACTCCTGCACGATGTCGCGGACATTGGTCCACCATTGCGCGGGATCTTCCTCGGCCCAGCCCGCATGCTCGGAATGCAGCGTGACGGGGCGCGAGGCGAGGCCCAGCACCTGATCGGGAAGCCGGATCAGAATGCCGATCGTCGAGGTGGTGCCGATATCGAGACCGAGAACGAACGCCATGTCGAATCCATTGAAATGCCGGGAAGGGCAGGCGGGCGAACCTGTCTGCCTCGTCGTGTCCCGCTGCTCGATACCAGTCGATCATTCCGGACGCCGGCCCGCAACGATCGATATGATCACCGCGAGCCGGCGCGATGGCCGGCATCGCCGTGGAAGCCGTTCTCAGCGCAAAGTGGCGACAACGTCCATGAAGCGCTTGACCCGATCGCCGTCGACGGCGTTCCAGGTATTGCCATCGATCTTGAAATGGGTCCCGATCACGACCCCGCTCGCCAGCGAAAGGACATCGCGGACATTGTCGATGTTCACGCCGGTGTTGGCGAAGACCGGCACGTCCTTGATCGTCTCGCAGACGCTGCGCAGGTGGGACTGGTCGGCCGGCTGGCCAGTGATCGGACCGGAAACGAGGATGGCGTCGGCCATCGACGAGAACACCGCGCTCTTGGCGCGCAATTCAATAGGACGCTGGTCGAGCGAGTGTGCGAACTCTGCATTGATGTTGAAGAGAAGCTTCATGTCGTCGCGGCCAAGATTGTGCCGCAGGCGCGAGGCGGCGGCGCAATCGGGCTCCCACAGGCCCATGTCGGAAGCAAACAGGCCGGTGAAGATCTCGCGCACGAAACGGGCTCCGGTGGCCGCCCCGATCGCGACGCTGGCAGTCGGGTCCCAGAGATAATTGACGCCAAACGGCACCTTCAGCTCGGGTTTCACCGCCTGGACGATCGCGGTCATGGCGGCAATGCCTTCGGGCGGCGCCTTGAAGACATAGGGGCGGTCGTTCTCGTTGCCGAACATGATGGCATCGACGCCGCCGCTCTGCAGCTTGCGGATGTCGGAGAGCACGCCATCGATCAGCTTGTCGAGGCCGCCATCGGCATCATAGAGGGGCGTTCCCGGCAGGGCACCGATATGTGCCATCGAGATGACAGCCTTCTTCTTGTCGCCGAAAAATTCAAATACCATCGAGTCGTCTCCTTGGGGATAAAGTGAAAATGTTGCGCCTCAGTCGCGCGTCAGCGGCGGCGCGATGCGCAGGTCGACCTTGGCCGCGGCGAGCGCTGCGGCGATCTTGGCCGGCGGCTCGGCATCGGTGATGAGGATGTCGATGTCCGACAGTGGCGCTATCCGCACCAGCGACATGCGCAGGAATTTGGCGGAATCGCAGAGCACGATCTTGGTGCCTGAGCGTCTGAGATAGGCGCGCTTCATGTCGGTATCATCGAAGGAATAGTCGAAGAGGCCGTCCGCCGTGATGCCGGAGACGCCGATCACGGCGACGTCGAACCACAGCGCCTCGAACTGGGCGATGGCCGCGGGTCCGCCGGTCGACATCTCGTCGGCTCGTACGCGGCCGCCGGCAACATAGACTTCGGGCACACCGCCGTTCAGCGCCGCCGCGATCCTGAGGCTGTTGGTGAACACCTTGGCGTGCGGAAGGTCCTTGAGGTGCTCGGCCATCAGATAGGTGGTGGTGCCGACATCCAATGCGATCGTGCGGTATCCCGAAACCAAGGCGGCCGCGGCGGCGGCAATCGCGGCCTTCGGGTCACGGCGCTGGCGCAAGCGCGAATCGAAACTCGGCTCCTCACTGTCCATGGTGACCAGCGGCGGGTTGTCGGCCTCGATCGCGCCGCCATGGATTCGCACCAGCCTGCCCTCGCGTTCCAGTTCGACGAGATCGCGGCGGATCGTCATGTCGGAAACGGCGAGTTCGGCCGCTGCCGCAGCGACGGTGAGCGACCCCGTGCGGCGCAGGAAAGCCAGGATGCGTGCCTGTCGATCGTGCGCGAGAAGGCGCTGACGGTCGGCATCGCGCGGTGCGCCATGCGTGGACGATAGAGGAGAGGCGGTGTCGTCGGCCATCGATGTATCCGGTGGGTAAGCCGCTGACGAAGCGGTCTGCAACTTCAACTCTACCGTATGATCAAACATTTTCAAACAAAAATATGTTTGCAGTGTTCGAATTTATTGGTATGCATCTCCATATCAACAGAACGCATTCCGCCACCAAGCAGAGAGAATACGACCATGCCGGCTGCCTCCGTCATTCCTCCAGTGCTTGCCGAACTCGCGGGCAAGCGTGCCTTTGTGACGGGTGGCGGCGCGGGGATCGGTCGCGCGATCGCGACCGCCCTGACGCGGCAGGGTGTCGCCGTGGCGATCGGCGATCTGGATCCCGACGCGGCGCGCAAGGCGGCCGAGGAGATTGGCGGCGGTGCCGCCGCCGTCACGGTCGATGTTCGCCGTCGCGATTCCGTCGAGGCGGCCTTTGCCACTGTGCTGGAAGCGCTAGGCGGCTGCGATATCCTGATTGCCAATGCCGGCGTGTCCACCATGCAGCACGCGCTCGATCTGACCGACGAGGAGTGGGACTTCAACTTCTCGGTCAATGCGCGCGGGGTATTCCTCGCAAATCAGATCGCTGGACGGCATTTTGTCAAGCAAGGCACGGGCTGCATCGTCAACACCGCCTCGCTTGCCGCGAAGGTCGGTGCGCCGCTCCTGGCGCATTATTCGGCATCCAAGTTCGCCGTGCTCGGCTGGACGCAGGCCTTTGCCCGCGAGCTCGCGCCCAAGGGAATCCGCGTCAATGCCGTCTGCCCGGGGTTCGTCAAGACCGGCATGCAATCGCGCGAAGTCGAATGGGAGGCGCATCTGCGGCAGGTCACGCCCGAACGGGTGGTCGCCGACTATATCGCGCAGACGCCGCTCGGCCGGCTCGAACTGCCGGAGGATGTCGCCGACGTCGTCGTGTTCCTCTGCTCGGATCAAGCCCGCTTCATGACTGGCCAGGGCGTCAACGTGACCGGCGGCGTCTACATGACCTGACGGCTTTTGGCGGCTGTAACCGGATCCTGATGCTGGCACGCGCCATCGAAAAAAGTGAACACATATGATCAGAAGGCAGGCTTTCAATGTTACATTTTGTTCTCTAAGATGACCGTTCGCTCGACTTCGGCCTTCGGCGTTCAGCCGGGTCAGACGGGTTCATGAGGAAAGTCTATGGCGTCTATCGAGCTCGATCGCGTTTCCAAGCTCTACGGCAATGGCAATTACGGGGTGCATGAGGTCGATCTCACCATTCCCGATGGTGAATTCGTGATCTTTCTCGGCCCGTCGGGATGCGGCAAGTCGACGACGCTGCGGATGATTGCCGGCCTGGAGAGTATCTCCTCCGGCGATCTTCGCATCGGTGGCAAGAGCGTCGCCAATGTCGCGCCGCGCGACCGCAACGTCGCGGTGGTTTTCCAGAGCTACGCGCTCTATCCGCATATGTCGGTGCGGCAGAACATGGCTTTCGGGCTGAAGATGCGCGGCACCGACGCAGCAGTGATCGATGCCAAGATTGCCGACGCCGCGAACCTGCTCGGTTTGCAGAATCTTCTCGGCCGCAAGCCGGCAGCGCTTTCGGGCGGCCAGCGTCAGCGTGTCGCGCTCGGCCGGGCGATCGTTCGCGAACCGGCGGCCTTCCTGCTTGACGAACCGCTGTCCAACCTCGATGCGCAGCTGCGTGCCGAGATGCGGCTCGAACTCGTCAAGCTGCACCGACGCCTCGGCCGCACCATCGTCCATGTCACGCACGACCAGGTCGAGGCCATGACCATGGGCGATCGCATATGCATCATGCGCGATGGTCGCCTGGTCCAGGCCGGCCGGCCGCTTGAAGTCTATGCCGACCCGGTCAACACCTTCGTCGCGCGCTTCCTGGCGACGCCGCCGATGAACCTCATTCCGGCCACGCTCCAGGCCGCACCTGGCGAAGGGCTCTCCGTCCTGACCGATAGTGGTGCCGTGCTTGCCGTCCCTGCCCGCCACCGCAACGTCTATGGCGAGCGTGTCGGGCGCCGCGTCATTCTGGGCGTGCGGGCTGAGGATTTCCATGAAAGCCCCGACAAGCCGGACTGGCAGAAGATTGCCGTACGGGTCGTGGCCGTCGAGGCCCTCGGCGCCGAGAACGTCCTGATCGGCCAGATTGCCGGTCAGGCCACCGGCACGGACGATGCCCGCCCCGCCGGAGGCGACAAGCCGTTGGAGATCGCCGCCCGCCTGAGCCGTTATTTCACGGCGCCCGTCGGCTCGATCGTCGAACTCTACATCGACCCGCTGCCGATGCACCTGTTTGATCCCGAAACCGAACTGGTGATCGCGCGGCCGAGCCTCATGGGGGCCACTCGATGACCAGCATGGACAGAAACGAGCGGCCGGCCTTTCGTCGCCGCTTCGGCCTGCATTTCGGGCTGATTGTCGTTTGCGCCATCGTGCTGCTGCCGCCGCTCTGGGTGCTGCGGACGAGCTTCGTGCCCGAGCAGCTATCCTACAGCAACGAGCTGATGCCGGCCTTTACGACGGACAATTATTCGGCGCTCCTGTCGAGCCGCTTCGGTCAGTCCTACCTCAACAGCCTGATCGTCGCGCTCGGTTCGGTTCTGCTCGCATTGCCTTTTGCCGCCACCACCGGTTATGCCTTCGCCCGCTTCCGTACGGGCGGTCGGTGGGCGCGTTTTGCCGTTCTGGCGACGCAAATGCTGCCGCCCGTGGCGCTGGTGCTGCCGACCTTCACGCTGTTCCGAAGCCTGGAGCTCAGCAATTCGCTGACCGGGCTGATCATCGTCTATGCCGCGCTCAACCTGCCTTTCCTGACCTGGATCCTGATGGGCTTCTTCGAAGGCATTCCAGTCGATCTGGAGTGGGCGGCGATGACCGACGGCGCGACCGCCTGGGGCGCCTTCTGGCGCATTGTGCTGCCGGTGTCGATGCCCGGTATCGCGGCCGCCGGCGTCCTCGGCTTCATCCTGGCGTGGAATGAGTTTTTGTTTGCCCTGGTTTTGAGCGGGCCGAAGACGGCGACCATACCGGTTGCGCTCGCCGCGTTGCAGACCTCGAACGGCGTTCAGATCGCCAAGGTCTCTGCCGGCGTCGTCCTTGCCATCCTGCCGCTGGTCGTGGCGTCCCGCTTCATCCAGCGTTTCATCGTCCAGGGCTTGACGTTCGGCAGCGTGAAATAGGCCGGCCGCTCCGAGAGCCGACATGGCTCGCTAGTCGGTTATGAAATCGTGACGGGATCACCGCCGCGTCCAGAGGGAAAGAGGAGTAGAGAGTTATGACTTGGAACAAGCAGACCTTGATCAAAATGCTGATGACGGCCGTGAGCGGGGCAGCTGTTGTCAGCGCATCGCTTCCGGCCAGGGCGGCTGAGCCCATCACCTTGCACGCCTTGATGGAGGACGTGCCGGAAACCAAGATCATCGAAGCGCTGTTGCCCGAATTCGAGAAGCAGACCGGCATCAAGGTCGAGTTCGAGAAGATCGGCTATCCCGACATGCACGACAAGCTGGTGTCCCAGCTGACCGCGCCGCAGAGCTACTACAATGTGCTCGAGGTCGACTTCCTGTGGGCCGGCGAATTTCCGGCCGCCGGCTGGCTCGCCGATCTGAAACCCTTCGTCGAGAAATCCAAATACGATCTAGGCCCCTTCATTCCCTCGACGCTTGACCTGCTCGGCCGGACCAAGGATCAGCTGTTCCTGGTGCCCATGTACAACTACTCGATGGGCCTCCTCTACCGCACGGACCTGATCGGCGACGAGAAGCTCAAGGCCGCCTACAAGACGGCAACCGGCAAGGAACTCGCTTTGCCGACGACCCTCGAAGACTATGTGGCGATTTCCAAATTCATGAAGGCCAATGCCGGCGTCGCCGGAGCCGCGATGCAGGGCCAGCGCGGCGATCCCAACAGCATGGAATTCTCCAATTACCTGTTCTCCGCCGGCGGCAGCTATCTCAATGCCGACGGCAAGGCGAGCCTCGACACGGCAGAGGCCAAGAAGGCGCTCGATCTCTATGTCGACAACATCCAGCATGGCGCCCAGCAGGGTGCCATATCGGCGACACTCGATGACACCATGCGCCTGATGTGCAGCGGTTCCGCCTTCAGCATGGTCACCTATTGGTGGATGCTGCCGCAGATGGACGATGCCGTGAAGTGTCCGACGGTCGCCGGCAAGGTCGGCCTGTCGGTGATGCCGGGTGGCCATGGCGAAAGCGGCGGTTGGGGCTGGGGCATTCCCAAGAACACGTCGCCGGAAGAGCAGGAAGCCGCCTGGACCTTCATACAGTGGGTGCAGAGCAAGGATGTTTCGGTGAAGCGCGCGCTCGAGGGCCACGCGCCGGTGCGCAGCGATGTCTATGCCGATGCGGCGGTGCTGGCGAAATATCCCTTCTACAAGACCGCCGAGGATGTGGTGGCGACCGGCAAGTCGTTCCCGATCTTCACCTATTCGGCGCAATACGAGGATCTGCTCGGTACCCAGCTCTCGCTGGCGGCTGGCGGCCAGGCGACATCGGACGCGGCGCTGAAGGCGGCTTCCGACGGCTTGCAGGGGCTCCTCGACAAATAGCGGTCCGGCTCGGCAAGGAGATCCGGCGCGGCGGTGCCAGCCGCGCCGGATCTTGTCAGACCCCGGATCTTGACGAGATCAGCAACCGACCAAGGCTCGGCCACGATGCACAATGCGATCAAAAAAGGATGGGCTGCCCGTGGCCGCGAGTGGCGGACCGGCTGGGCCTTTGCCTTGCCCGGCCTGTTGCTGCTGGCGATCGTGATGGGCTTTCCGCTGGCCTATGCCTGCATCCTCTCGATTTCCTCGATGACCTTGATCAAGCCGCAGCTTCTGCCGCTTGTCGGGTTCAAGAATTTCGCCTCGATGATCGGTGATGAGCTGTTCTGGAACGCGCTCTGGCTCACCGTGCGCTATTCGGCGGTGACGGTGGTCGGCGAGTTCGTGATCGGGCTGGGCATCGCCCTGATGCTCAACCGGACGGTCCGGATGAAGCCGGTCTATTTCGCGGTTCTGACCATTCCCATGGCGATGTCGCCGATCAGCGTCGCCCTGATCTGGCGCATGCTGCTCCAGCCCAATCTCGGCATCGCCAATCATCTGATGGAAACGTTCGGCCTGCCGCGCCTCGACTGGCTAGGCACGCCAGGCATGGCGCTCTGGACGATGGCGGCGATCGACATCTGGCAGCAAATGTCCTTCGTCGTGCTGATCCTCGCCGCGGGGCTCGCAGCTTTGCCGCGAGATCCCTATGAGGCGGCTGAAGTGGACGGCGCACGCGGCTGGCAGCAATTCTTCTACATCACCCTGCCGATGCTGCGGCCGGTCGCGGCGATCACCATCATCATCCAGCTGATCAACGAGTTCCGGACCTACGATCTGCCCTATGTCCTGACCAAGGGCGGGCCTGGCAACGCGACCGAAGTGCTGAGCTTCTTTGCCTATCGCCGTGCCTTTCTCGGCCTTTCGCTCAACGAAGGCGCGGCCGCCGCGTTCGTGCTGCTGCTGATCGTCCTTCTGCTCACCGTGATCTTCTTTGCCGTCCTCGAACGCTCGCAATCGGGAGAGGGCCGTAAGTAGGCTGTTAAGCCTTGAGCAATCTATACGGCCTATCCTGGCTTGCAGATTGTCGAGGGAACATGAAACGCCAGCCGCTTCTGCTTTTCGCCTTTCCGTTTCTCATTCTGGCGGTCCTGGCAGGGGAGCGCATGGCGACCTTGTTGCTGGGCACCTATCCGGCCAGCCCCACCGCATGGTGGCTATGGCTTGAACTGCGCCCTCTGTCGACGGTGCTTTGGCAGCAGGTCGATGTCTGGCTGGGCGGCTCCATGGCTATCGACGCCGTCATTCTTGCCGCCGCAGCGATCGTCTGCTGGGTGGCGTGCCACGCCAAAAGATCGGCATCCTCGTTCCTCGCCAACCATGTCGCCCTGATTTTCGCTGGCCTGATGATCGCCGTCGGCAGCCATTCGGAAACGGCCAGCACGATTGCCGAATTCACCTCGCCCAAGGGTCTTCCGTATTCGCTGGCCGTCGATTTCACCTTGAAGAACAGCCTGGTGTTGCTTTTGGGCATCGTGGCCTGTGCCTACTGCCACATCGCCTTCCTCACTGAGGCGCGGGAGCGGTCCGTCCGGGCCATCCGCATCCTGGCGCTGCAGCGCGATCTCTAGAGCAATGGCGTCTAGTTGATCCGGCGGTAATAGACCTTGCCGTCGGGCTGCTGGATGCGCTGGTAGTTGGAGCTTGGGGCAGGGGGCGAGGCCGACGCGATTCTCCTCCGGGGTGCGGGCGCTTCGATGACGCCGGGCTCGCTCGCGCTCTCGCCGTCGAGCGCTTCGGGCGCTTGCGCCAGCGTGCTGGTGGCGATCTCGGACGGTTCTTCCGCACTCGACATGGCTTCGCCGCCGGCAGCCGGCACACTCTGTCCCAACCGGGCAATGCTGGCATCGATCTCGTTGAAGCTGCCTTGCAACTGGCTGTCCAGTTTCTCGAACCGGCTCTGAAAACCGTTGTTGACCGTGTCGAGCCGGGCCGCGATC
Source organism: Mesorhizobium sp. WSM4809 (assembly GCF_055811655.1). Classification (NCBI taxonomy): domain Bacteria; kingdom Pseudomonadati; phylum Pseudomonadota; class Alphaproteobacteria; order Hyphomicrobiales; family Phyllobacteriaceae; genus Mesorhizobium; species Mesorhizobium sp. WSM4809. The sequence continues at coordinate 88,211 of NZ_JBVVQW010000013.1, read as the reverse complement.
CGCTGCTCGAACGCGCCGAGCTGCTCCAGCCGCGCTTCGACGAAACGCAGGTCGCTCATGCCCCGATAGAGATAGACCGCGGCCGCCATGTTGACCGCAGTGATAAGAAGCGCCCCACCGGCGACGATGACGCCGATCGTCTTTGCCTTGCTGAATTTCTCGGTGGCAACCGGTTCGCGCTGTTCCTGGTTTCCGATATCGATCGCCGGCATGTCCGGTTCGCTGATCATCGTCATTGGACCACCACCTTTGCGCCAACCGCGACGCGTTTGAAAAGATCGATCACATCCGTGTTGGTGAGACGAAAACAGCCCGATGTCCCGTCGAAGCCGACACCCGACGGGTCGTTGGTGCCGTGTATGCGGTAGAGCGTGTCGCGCCCGTCCCGCGACAGGTAGAGCGCCCTTGCGCCGAGCGGGTTGTAGGGGCCGGCGGGCACCATTTTCGGCAGCTCCGGCTGGCGGGCGCGCATTTCCTGCGGCGGGCGCCACTCCGGCCATTCGGTCTTCGCCCCGACCTTGACGATGCCCGTCCAGCCGAACCCGTCGCGCCCCACGCTGATCTGGTAGCGCAGCGCCTGGCCCTGGCGGGTCACCAGGTAAAGCGCCTTCTCGTCCTTGCGGATGACGATCGTGCCCGGCTGCTCGGCGGTTCTAAAGGCAACGGCCTTGCGCAGGCTGGGTCCCATCGCCGGCAGCGGCGGCCGCTCCGAAAGAGCCGACCGCGCCTCGGCGAAGTCGTGGACGGACAGCGCCAGCGCCACGCCGAGCACGCAGGCGCCGGCGAGCTTCGGGGCGATCCGATATCTATCGGGCAGCATCATCGAGCCGCTCTTTGAACATCCGCTTCAGATCCTTGTTGAAGCGCGCCCGCCCATCCACTTCGGAAGGCGGAATGGCCCTGTTCAGCGCATCGGTCAGAAGGGCGTTGTCGAGCGCGACCGACTTGATGTGCGGCGCCTTGAAGATCTTTTCGAGCTCGCTGCGCGAAAAATGGTTCCCGAACCATTTGCGCTTGTGCTTGTTGGCGACCAGCGTGATGCTGACCGCATTGCCGCGCAGCTCGCGGATCTTCTTGTAGAGCCGCTTGCCTTGCCGCAGCGACGCGACATTGAGTTCGAAGACGATGAAGATCTCGTCGCTCGTCGACAGCACGGAATTGTGCCAGGGCGTTTCGAGATTGGGCAGGTCGATGACGATGTCGTCGAAGCGGTAGGCGACGAGGTCGAGCAGCCGGAAGACGAAATCGCTGCCATGCGGCTCGAAGGGCAGTTGCGGCCGTTCGAATGCGTAAAGCGTGAGGCCGGACGGGCGCGACAGCTTGATGACGTCCATCAGCTCGACATCGAGCCGCTCCGGCTGGCCGATGATGCCGGCAAGGTCGAACTGGTTGAACAGATTGAGATAGGCGCCGCAATTGGCGCTCTGGAAATCCAGGTCGACGAGGCAGGTGGACGCCGCGCGCTCGGCCGATTTCGAGGCGAGATGTTCGGCCGCCGACAGCGCCAGCGTCGTGGCGCCGGCGCCGCCGCTGGCGCCGATGAAGGTGATGATCCGGCTCTTCGTTCCCTGGTTGCCGGTGTCGTGGAAGGTCACCGCATTGAGCAGCTCCTTGCCGTCGAGCGGCTTGTGCAGCCAGTCCGAGGCGTTCATGCGCACCAGCACGCGCGTTTGTTCCGAGCTCAGTTCGTCGGAAACCGCGATCAGCGGCACGCTGGCCCACAGCGCGCGCGCCTCGACGATGCCGGCCCTGCCGAGCAGCTCGCCATTGCCGAGATCGACGATGACGATGCCCGGGCGCGTATCGGCCGGCGGCCCCTTGAGGAAGTCGCTCGTCTCGGAAACCCTGACGTCGTAGATCGCCAGCGCATCGAGCCGCGTCGCCACATCGCGCTTGAAATTCGGATCCGACGAAAACAACGCGACTTGCTTGCGCTTGGTCGGCGTAACCTTGGTGTTGATGGCATTCATGACGCGGTACTCTTCAGATCTTCGCCCGTGACCGTGCTCAGCATGGAGGGCATGGTGATATTGTTGAAACCGAGCAAGGCGCCGAGAAAGAAGAATTGGAATGTCACGCCCTGCAAACTGACGGTTATTGTTGGCACCGGCCCGCCCGGACGGGTTTGATATCCCAATCCCGTGGCTGCGTATCGGACCACCACGTTGGCCGGCTGGAGCATCGGAAAGAAATGGCACATGCCCGGCCGCTGTCCTGCAGCAAGGGGCGGGCAGGTGCCGGTGCCCGTCGCGTCTCCGCGAAAGATCTTGCTGAAATTGGCGGCGGTGAATGTTGCTGTGCATCCGGTGCCGATACAACTGCAAGTGCTGGTGGAGCCATTGCACGTAAAGTCATAGTCGCCGATGGGGATCGGATCGCCTGGTGTTGTCGTCAGTCCAGCCGCCGCGATTTGGGGCGCGATCGGGTCTGAGATCTGCGCCAGCCTTGCGCCGGCTTGCACCGCTTTATTCCCTGCATTCCATTGGTAAAAGGCGTAGCCGAAATCGACGAAGCCAAGCAGAAGCGTTAACAGTAGCGGCATCACTATGGCCATTTCGACCATTGTTGCTCCGGACTGGCTAGCCCAAAACTTGATGCGCTCCGTCACCATCCAATGACTCGTTCCTGATGGGACACGCTGAGGGTCAGCGGACTAAAGCCAAGGTACGACAAGAATCCGGAGCCTGTATAGGAATAGGTGGTAGTGACGTCCACGACATCGACCGTGCTTTTGCTGCTAAGATAAAGCTGCGTGCCCGTGGCTACATCGACCGCGGGCGTGGACACCGCCGTGGTGATCAAAACTGCCGTTGGAAGCCACCCAGCCACTCTAGCGCTGCCGTTGGCGACCACCCCATTGGCTGCAAGGTTTTCGGCCCGGCCCTTGCAAGTCGCCCAATCGCTACTGCATCGTGCCATGTAGCGAGCCGCATCCTCAACGCCGGCTTCGAGAAGCAGGCGCGTGTTCAGGATGTTGGAGAACTCAAACACACCGGCCGATAACAGCAACACGAGGGGAATGGTGATCGCGGCTTCCACCAAAGCAGCGCCATTTTCATCGCCCTGGAACCGCCTGATGATTTTGCCGAACCTGGTCATGTCGACTCTACCGATACAACTGGGCTTCGTTGCGAAAGGCTTTGTCTAAAAGGGTGTTGTTCGCAAACCCTCCATCGACGTCGACGACCTCCAGGCTGATAGGCTTCTCCCCGGCCGTGGTGTCCTCATCGTCCTTGCTGTTGTCCTGCTTCTGGATCGGGCTGTTTATAAAGACACTGGCATAGCCATCAGGCTTGAGTTGGACATGGCCATTGATCTTGGCTTGGTTGGCGATGCAGTTGACGATCGCCATGTTAAGCAACCGCCGATCGGGATCTAGGGTCGGCGTCGCGCCTTTGAAGCATGCTGGAACGCCGGTTTCCTTTGTCGGCGCCAGGGACTTGTCCCCGACGAGCCCGTTCGCAATCTCGTACTTATAGACGTCATATCTGGAAGCCGGCACAGAAGCGCCGGTCGGGTTGGTGATGCTTGGGATGGAGGGATATGCGGCACCATGGTTGATCAGCCAATAATTGCTGCGATCCCACGTCGAATTCGTCATTCCTGTGGCGGAATCGAAGCCATCGCCCGGCGGCAGCGCCATCGCTGTTCCGTCTGTGTTCGGCTTGTATTTGTTGCAGTTCGCGGTCTTGTCTACGCCCTTGCGCACATTGCTCGCCGGCCGATATTGCCAATCGGTGTCATGGCTCTTCAGCGAAGTGCTGTAGATGTCGAAGCGTACATTGAGACCAGCGTTCACCTGGCCCAGGGTGACGCCGGTCTTGGTGGTGAGCTTATCGCGTTGATAGCAAGTGCCGGCGGTTCCGACAGCGAGCGCGTCCCGCAGTGACGCGAGACTGTTGTCGATCAGTCCGAAGTTGCCTGGGCCGGGGTTCGAGTCAACCTTGAGGATGCGGTATTCGCGGCTATAGGTGAGCCCGGCGGCGAACGCCTGCTGGATGGTCTTGCTGGTCAACGGGTCGGTCGTCTCGAACGGATTGCACATGAAGATTGGCACCGTTTCGCAGATCGACTGGACAAATCCGGCCACAGCCTGCGGCTTAATGTCGAAGGTGTTGTTGCCGCTGACAACGCTTGCCGGAAAGATCGCTTCGAAGGCCCCGGCACCATCCGCCGCCAACACGGACGGATTCACGGTCACCAAGGAGAACGACACGGCTTTGGGGTCGGTGCTCGCCCAGTTCACGCCATCGGCATCGACGCCTGCAGCCGTCAACGCCGTGCTGTCGCTGGCAGGGATTCCTGTCAAATACGTGATGGTGATGTCAGCCGGTGCCAGTGTGTGGTCACCCGCCGTCGAAAACTTGGTCTTGTTGGTGAGGAGGGTCGTCGCTGCCAGGTTGGCTCGTGTGATCGAATCTGCTCTGCCATCCAGTTCCGCAGCCGTCGCAAGCGCAAGCGCATCGACCCCTTTCTGCAGATCGTTATGCAGTCCGTTGGCCCGGCTCATATCGATTGCCAGCAGAGCAAAGCCGATAAGCACGGGCAGCATGATAGCCACGAGGATCATCGCGACGCCGCGTTGATCGTTCCAGAAGGCACGAATGGTCCCCAACATGACCTTACTCTCTGCTTTCTTGCGCCAGAGCCCCTCGCATGCCCGGCGCCCTCCGCATCCTTCCGTTCAGTTCACTGCGTCACACCCGACCCACCCACATTGACCGTGATCGCTGGTGGTGGCGGCGGTGGTGGTGGAATTTTGTAGTTATTTGCAACAGCGGCGGCGCGCGCGCCGTCGCCTTCGATATGTGTGTTCCGGGACGCCGGGTTGAGCGGGTCGACCGTTTGCAGCATCGAATTGAATTTCTGCGTGTCGCCGGCGGCCAGGGTCACCGAATCATAGTGGTTCAGATAGTCCGCGGCGCAGCCCGACAGCGCGCCGGCGCAGAGGATGAGGATCAAGCCGCTATTTCTTGACATAGAGCATCTTGTCCTTCGATTTGAAGTCGAGCATGTGGCCATAGGGGCCGGTGACGCCTTCGCCCAGTTCATATTTGCGGACCATGTCCTTGGTCACTTCAAGCTGGCCGAGCACGAAGAATTCCGGATCGTTGGCGGGCCGTGTCTTGTCGAACGGTGTCGCCAGCTGCTCGCCGGGCTTCACCGGTCGCACGATATGCGGCGTGACGATCACCACCAGCTCGGTTTCTTCCTTCTGGTTGCTCGAACTGCGAAACAGCGTGCCGATGACAGGCACCTGGCCGAGCCACGGCACCTGGTCCTGGAGCTTGGTCGTCTTGCTCGAAAGAAGCCCGCCGACGGCGAAGCTCTGGCCGTCGCGCAGTTCGACGACGGTTTCCAGCTTGCGGTTGGTGAAGATCGGGTCGCCGGCGGTGGTGAAGCCGGTCAGGTCGCTGACTTCCGGCGCCAGCCTCATATGGATCTTGCCGTCGTCGAGTACGACTGGCGTGAACAGCAGATTGACGCCGAATTGCTTGTACACGATGCTTATCTCGCCGTCTTTGTCGAGGGTGCGGATAGGCACTTCGCCGCCGGCGTTGAAGCTGGCCTGCTCGCCGGAAAGCGTGGTGAGGTTGGGGTTCGCGAGCATACGCACCGCGCCTTTGGACTCGAGCGCCTCGATGATCAGATCGACCTTGATGTTGCTGTCGATGACGCGCGTGATCAGCGCTCCGAAGGGCGCCGAGTTGGACAGGAGGCCGCTGAGCAGGCCACCCGGCCCGAGCACCAGTCCGTCCTCGTCGACGGCAGCAACACCGGTACCGGTACGGGTCGTGCCACTGCCGTTCGTGCTCTTGATCGACACGCCGAGGTCGCGGCCGGTGTTGCGCTTGGCTTCCAGCACGCGCACTTCGAGATTGACCTGCTGGCTGTCGTCGACGATGACGGAGTTGATGACGGCGTCGGGGCCATATTGCTGCGCAACCGCCAGGATAGCCGCCAGCGTGGCGCCGTCCTTGACATGACCGCCAAGCCTGACCCTGCCGTTGACCGAGCCGACCTCGATGCGCGACTTCGGCGCCACCTGGCGGATCGCCTGCGCCATGTCGCTGACATCGACGCCGACCTCGATCTGAAGTGCGCCGAGCGAGCGCTTGTCCGTCGAAAACAGGTTGACGGTGGTGGTGCCGGCGCCCTTGCCGATGACATAAAGCGTGCGGTCGGTCATCGGCTGGGCATCGGCGATCTTTTCGTCGCCGACGACGATGTCGCCGAGATTGGCACTCACCTGGATCGTTACCGATTGCGACATCGGCAGGAAAATACGATGGACGGCAGGGGTCGACACGTCGATGAAGCGATCAGCCGCAGAGGCCGCCAGGCTCGACAGCAACAGCGCCGCCATGCACGACAACGCGCCCGCCGCTATCTTTAACCAAGATCCCCGCATCCCCGTCCCCCACTCGCTGCCGGCGGCAGTTCGTTCCGTTTCGCCGCGCTTTATTGTTGTCGCGGCACGTCGTACGTTTCAAGCTTCACGCCCCGAAAAACGCCCACGGTAGCACGCGCCGGTGGTTCGGGTGTGACATATTTGACCACTTCCTTAACGACTTCCGGCGCCGCGACGGCCGGAGCCGGCTTGACCTTGCTCAACTGGTCGAGCTGAGTTCCCACCCGGTCCACGGCCTGTGCCAATCCCGCGAGCTTCTCTTCGGCTCTCTTGCGCTCGGCCGCGGCCTCAGCTTCCGCCGCAGCCTTCTTGTCGAGTTCGGCCTGCCTTGCGGCGACATCTGCCGGCGTCTCGCCGGTCAGGTCGGCAAGCGTCACCCGTTCCGTTGACTCGCCCTTGCTGGCAGCGGCCTGGCGAAGTGCCAGCGACAATTGCCCGGCGCCTGCCGCCAATGTCAGCTTCTGCGAGTCCCTGGTGCTGGCCTCCAGCGTCACGGACTTGACGACAGTCGGACTGTCCGTGCTTTCATCGGCCACCTGGTCGACGGCGAGCACCTTCATGCTCTGCAGCAGCACGTCGACAAAACTCCTGTCTTGTCCGTCATCACCCCGCACCGTGCGTGTCAGCAGCACATCGACGCGGTCGCCCGGGAAAACGAAGCCGGCCACACCGAGCACGTCATTGACCCGGATCGAAACGGCCTTCATGCCTTCGCCGAGCACCGCCGAAAGCGTGGCGCGCTGGCCGGGGCCGGTAATCTTGGTAGCAAGAATCGGCTCGTTGACGCCGATCGCTTGCAATGCCTGCTTGGCACCGTCGCCAGCTAACAGGTCTTTTGTTGACTTGAACGCCCCGGCTGGAACCGCTCCCGCAGGCCATGCGACTTCGCGCAATTTTTCTGTGCTCAGCGCGTCGCCAAATTTCAGAGGTACTGCCGCAACCACGACAGTGCTGCCCTGGACCGCGCCCGTTTGCGCCATGGCGCTACGCTGGCCGGCCAGCCAGATATTGACCAGCACAACTGCCAGAACGCCGAACACGCCGGCGAGCACGATCATGATAAGTGTGTTGGCGCGCATGTCCCAAGCCCCAAGCCCCAATGCGGGATTCGCCCGCTGCGATCGGATTCAGGCCCGGCTCGAACGATCCGGGCCTGAATGTAGTCAGGCGATCAGGAACCGGTGCCCGCAGCCGCGTCGCAGGTGCCAGGCCCCGCGTTGAGGGCGGTGCAGAGACCCGTGAACCTGGCGTTCACCCAGGCGCCGATGGCGACGACAGTAAGGATCGATGCAACGGCGATAATGCCGATAAGGATGGAATATTCGACCATGGCAGCGCCGTTCTCATCGTCGCGGAACTGCCGGGTCATCGTCATGAGCTTCTTCATGATAATTTCTCCCTTTGGAGGTTTGAACCCGACGAGACAGAGCCAAGGATGAAATCCATACCCAAGCATCCCCCGTCATCTCGATCCTAGGTCCCGAGAAAACGCAGAGTCAAACGAGATTAAGAGTTCCTTAACTTTCCTGTACATGATTCGGCAAGAAGATTACAGTTCCGAATGCTGCCAACAGGTTGATTCGTCTCATTTTTTGTCCTTCCTTAACCATTCGTTCACAATTTAGCCCCGGATGTGGCGGGATTGTGGAAGCATTAGCAATAGTGCATATTCCTTTATATCTAAAGGCTTAGCGGTGTCTCCGGGCGGTGTGGCGCTGAAAAGCAGACAGGCGTGGAAAGCCGGATTGATGCTCTCACCACGTGCGGGGATCGGTGTTAAATAAACACGTTATTTCAGGCTCATGATATTAACTATGGTGAAAGTATTGCGGATGCGCGAGCAGCCTGGGCGCTTGTGCCTCCCGTGGTTAACAGTTAGTTTCCGCTAATGAGGGGTTAAGGGGGTATAAGCGATTATGCTGGGGCGGTTCATCAAGGGGACAAGCGAACAGCAGGTGGCGTCAAAGACCGATCAGCTGGCGGTGCAGCCTGTTGCTCCGGCTCTTTCGCCAGCCGCTGATATTGAATCGCATGGCAATGATTTTCTGACGATCAAGGTCGAACTGCATCGCCACTTGATCGACCGGTTCAACCTGACCGCGCTTGAAAGTGCTTCCAAGGATGAGATCCTGAACGAGATCCGTCCGATCGTGCGCGAGTTCGTTCGCGCTCGTGCGGTGCCATTGAACGCACGCGAGCTTGATCAGCTGACCAGCGACACCGCCGACGAGATGCTGGGTCTCGGGCCGATTGAGCCATTGCTCAAGGACGATTCCATTACCGACATCATGATCAACACCCACAAGCGCGTCTTCATAGAGCGGCGTGGCATGATCGAAGAGACGGCAATCCGTTTCCGCGACGAGGCGCATCTGTTGCGGGTCATCAACAAGATCGTTTCGGCCATCGGCAGGCGTGTCGATGAATCTTCGCCGATGGTCGATGCGCGGCTGGAAGACGGTTCGCGCGTCAACATTGCGGTGCGGCCGGTCTCGGTCGACGGCCCTCTGGTGTCAATCCGCAAATTCTCCAAGAATCCCTATTCGCTCGAACGTTTGATGGCTTTCAATTCCATCCGGCCGCCGATGATCGAATTGCTGCGCATCGCCGTGCAGGCGCGCAAATCGATCCTGGTTTCTGGCGGCACCGGCAGCGGCAAGACCACCTTGCTCAATGCGCTGTCGAGCTACATTCCCTCGAAGGAGCGGCTGATCACCATCGAGGATGCGGCCGAGCTGCAATTGCAGCAGCCGCATGTCGGCCGGCTGGAGACACGCCCGCCCAATGTCGAGGGTCGGGGCGAGGTGCGCCAGCGCGAATTGCTGAAGAACGCGCTGCGCATGCGGCCGGATCGCATCATCGTCGGCGAGGTGCGCGGCGAGGAAGCTTTCGACATGCTGCAGGCCATGAACACCGGCCATGAAGGCTCGATGACGACAATCCATGCCAACACGCCCCGCGATGCGATCTCGCGGCTCGAACAGATGGTCGGCATGGCCGGCATGCCGATGACGCATGAGTCAATCCGGGCGCAGATCGCCTCGGCCATCGACATCATCGTGCAGACACAGCGTCTTTCGGATGGAGGCCGGCGTGTCACCTCAATATCGGAACTGACTGGCATGGAAGGCAATGTCGTGCAGCTCCAGGAAATCTACCATTTCGTCCGCCGTGAGGTCACGGCGGATGGCAAGGTCATCGGAGACTTTCGCGCAACCGGTGTCCGTCCGCGGTTTGCCCCGGAGGCGGCGACGCTTGGCCATCATTTTGCCAAGGACGCCTTCAACCCGCAGGTTGCCCTCTGATGCCAACGGGTCAAGCTCTGCTCTACTTCATCTACGTGCTGGCGGCGGCTTCACTCATTCTCGCCGGCGAAGCCTTTTATCTTTCCTTTGCCGGCCGCCGCTCCCGGTCTCTAGCAGTCAATCGCCGATTGAAGCGGCTCGCTGGCGAGGTCCCAGCCGAACAAACGTTACAGGGATTGTTGCGGGAGCGTGGCCTCACGGACTCCGGCGATTTTCTTTTCGGCATGGTCTGGTTGAACAGGCTCTATACCCAGTCCGGTATCACCGGAAATCCGTTGACCTTCGCCGCAACGTTCCTGGCTGCGGGGCTGGCGATGGCGTTGCTGCTGGCGATCTTTTTCCACTTCTCCACCCTTGCATCGCTCATTGTTTTTCTGATCGTTGGGTTTGTCTTGCCGCTTCTGGTCCTCCGGCGCGCCCGCAACAAACGAATTCGGAAATTTGCCAAACAGTTGCCGGATGCGCTCGACATGATCGTTCGTTCGCTGCGCGCCGGACACCCGGCTTCGATCGCGATCGGTCTGGTCGCGCGTGAAATGCCGGATCCGCTTGGCACCGAGTTCGGCATTGTCTCCGATGAGATAACCTTTGGCCTCAGCATCGAGCAGGCTGTGCGAAAGCTTTCGCAGCGCGTCGGCTTCGAGGGTCTTCAACTGCTGTCGGTGTCGCTGTCGATCCAGGCCAAGACGGGCGGCAATTTGACCGAAATTCTGGCCAATCTTTCCTCGGTTCTGCGTGAACGGCAGAAATTGCGAATGAAAATCAGGGCGCTTTCGGCCGAAGGTCGCGTCTCCGCGTGGATCATCTCCTTGTTCCCTGTTGTGATGTTCTTCACACTTCAAATCCTTGCCCCGGCCTATTACGGCGCCGTCTGGAGCAACCCGCTCGTCTTCCCGATATTTCTGCTTTTTGGGTTGTGGGCACTGCTTGGCGACTTCATCATGTACCGGATGGTTACTTTCGATTTCTGACTGGAGCGGCGGACGAAATTGCTTTCGAACATTCAGGACCTGGGCTTCTTGGTGTCCATTGCCGTCTTTGTGGCGGCGGTGTCCCTCTTCCTGTTCGGTGCGCTTATCTTTCTCCCGGCTCTGCAGACACGAAAGCTCGTCGCGCAGAGCCTGATGGGCGAAGGAATTACAGACCGCCGATCGATGCTCGGACAAGACCAGCTTGCCAAGCTTGCGGCGCAACGGCCGGTCGATGCCTACTTCAAGTCGATGGAGAAAGAGCGCGATGAGCCAAACGCTTTGGAAGCGAAGCTGTTTCGCGCCGGCTTTTATCAATCAAGCGCACCGCTGATTTATACGCTGTGCCGCCTTGCCGCGGTCTGCGTCGGTTTTCTGGCGATGTATGCACTCCTGTCACGGGTTCTGCCGCCGCACCTGCCAGGTTTCATCACCTTTGCTGGTTCTGCCCTGTTCGGCCTCGCCTGCATCGTGCTTCCCGCCATTCTGCTCGACCGTTTCGAGAGCAGCCAGAAACAGATCTATCGCCGGGCTTTCCCCGACTTCATGGACATGATGATCACCTGCGCCGATGCCGGCATGAGCCTGGAGGGGGCAGTCGAACGCGTCAGCCATGAAATGGCCGCCACCCACAAATGGCTGGGAATACAGCTGTCGATCATGAATCTGCAGTTGCGTGCTGGCAAGCCGTTGCGGGAAGCGCTGCGCGAACTCTCGGATCGCATCGGACTTGACGAGGCGCGGGCATTGGCTGTCCTGTTCCGTCAATCGGAAGAACTCGGCACCAGCCTCACCGATGCCTTGCGTGTTTATAGCGCCGAGATGCGTGGCCAGAGAATTCTGAGTGCGGAGGAACGCGCCAATTCTCTACCGGTAAAGATGATGATTCCGTTGGGGCTTTGTATCTTCCCTGTGGTTATGATGGTTATCATGCTACCGGTGATCATCCGCATGAGGGGCATTATCTTCTAATTGCGTGTATGATCTGATTCTAATATGAGGTCCGGGACCCTTGGGGGAATCTGTATGAAGAGGGCTATCGCGGCGGCGTTCTGCCTGTTGACGGTTTTGCTTGCCGGCTGCCAGACGGACGCCACTGACGGTGTCGTTCGCACCAACGAGCCGTCGAAGGGCGACGTGACGTCTTTTGGCGATGCTTTCGATGGGCTGAAAACGGTCAGCGACGTCGAATACTATGCCTCGGACCAGGCCGTTGCCGAAGCCAAGAATCAGTTCCGTGCCGAAAATTACGGCAATGCCGGCGCTCTGTTCTTCAAGGCGACGCAACTGGCCCCCAATGATGGTAACGCCTGGATGGGACTGGCCGCCTGCACCGACCGGATCCACCGCTTCGACTTGTCCGACAAGGCCTATGCCAAGGCCTTCAAGCTGGTAGGCGCGACGCCCGAATATTACAACAATGTCGGCTATTCCTACCTGCTGCGCGGCAAGCTGCAGGATGCCCGCTCCAACTTCCTCAAGGCTTACGAACTGGCGCCCAACGACCCGACCGTGGCCAACAATCTGAAGCTTTTGTCGTCAAGCGTGCAGAACGTCGAGCGCTAGCATGCTGCTCGTCGAAGCGCTGCTGCTGAAGGTGCTCGCCATCCCTCTGCTGGCAAGGATTGCCTGGGTCGATTTCACCACCCAGAAGATTTCCAACCGCGACGTGCTGCTGCTGCTCTGCCTGGGCGCCGGGGGCCTGCTGCTGCTGTCGCTCCAGTCCGGCTCGTGGTGGGACATGGGGCTGAGCGCTCTCGCCGGACTTCTGCTGTTCGTCGCACTCTTGCCCTTCTGGGTCTTGCGCAAGATCGGCGCCGGCGACGTCAAGCTGCTGGCAGTCGTGCCATTCCTGATCAGCGGCAGCGCTCTCGCGGTGTTTTCGGTGCTGCTCCTGGTTTTCGCCCTGGCCACCGCGGTTATCGTGAAAAACCCGTTCATGCTGCCCGCGGGTGCTTTTCGGCTTGTCGTCCAGCATCTGGACCGCAAGGGCGTGGTGCCGTTCGGCGTGCCGATCTCGCTGGCCGCGATCTGTACGCTGGCGTTCCTGATCTACAGGAGTTTGGTGGTCACGAGCAGCTCTGGAATCCTCAACCAGCTCAACTGACCCTGACATCTCACGCGGCTGAATTTGTTGTGCGGGAGATCTGACGCATCAAACGAAAAACCCGCCTGTGCGGCGGGTCACTGGCGCAAATCAGCACCATAGCCAAAAATGTACCATAGCTGAGTGCAGCGAGTCAAGAAAAAATTCCTATCGTTTAACGCTGCCTGCGCCGCTGCGGCGTTCCGTTCAGTCCCGCAGCAGATCGAACATCAGCTTGAAGAAGCGGTCCGCGTCGACCTCATGGGCGATGCGGGCATTGTCCTTTTCACCGCGTTCGCCCCAGTAATCGGCGATGGTCGCACCGAAGGCGTAGGTGCCGGACAGATCGACGCCGATATGGGCAGGGCGCGTGCGCACCAATGTCGGGTCGATGGCCAGCGCCAGCGCCAGCGGATCGTGCATGGCGCCGCCGACGCCCATCGAGTTGCGGTGCAGCTTCTCGTAGAACAGCAGCCAGTCGTTGACGAGCCGGCCGAGCGGCGTGTCGATGGTGGCGAGTTCGGCATATTGCGGCGCCTCGACCAGCACCTGCATGGTGACGTCGAGGCCGACCATCAGGATCGGCACGCCGCTGTCCAGAACGATCTTCAGCGCTTCGGGGTCGCAGAACGCATTGAACTCGGTCGGCGTGATGATCTCGCTCTTGCGGTAGAACACGCCGCCCATCCAGATCAGCTCCTTGATCTTGGGCAGCACGTCGCGATGCTTGAGGATCATCAGGCCGATATTGCTGAGCGGGCCGGTGGCAACGACCAGGATCGGTTCGGGCGCGGCGCGCAGTCTGTCGGCCAGGAAATCGACGGCATGCTGGTCAACCGGCTTGATCGTCGCCTGCGGCAGGTAGGGCGAGCCCTCGAGGCCGCTCGGGCCGTCGGCGGTGCCGAGCACCAGCGGGCGCGCCAGCGGACGGTGGCAGCCCTGCGCGACAGGCACGTCGCCGGCGCCGATATACTCCAGGATGCGCAAGGCATTGGCGGTCGTCTTCTCGACTTCCGCATTGCCGCAGGTCGTGGTGACGCCGAGGAGTTCGATGGCCGGCGAGCGATGCGCCATGACCAGCGCGATGGCGTCGTCGTGGCCGGGGTCGCAGTCGAACAGGATAGGAGTTGGCTTGATCATCATGTCGTCTTTCACGCCGCCCGCTCGTAGCGCGCTATGGTTTTCTTGAAGCCGTCGAGGAAACGCCGGCCGTCCAGGCCGGTGCAGATGCGGGTGGTCTTGGGCCCGCCGCCGGGCAGCAATTGCCGGCCGCGATAAGCGACGGTCTGGCCGCGCGCCAGCCTGCCGTCGAGCACGACGTCGGCGAACAGCGGCTCGGTCATCGTCGCCAGGCCGGGATCGAAAGCCAGCGCCACGGTGATCACGTCGTCCATAGGGAACCCGACGAGGTCGAAGAACTCGCGCCAGATGTCGATGTAGATCGGGAAGCTGTCGGCGATCATGTCCAGGACGGGATTGTCCCTGGCGACGGCCTGCATGTCGGCAATGTCGTCGCGTGTCAGCATCGAATCGGCGACGCGGTTGTCCTCGCAGATGTCGAGCGGCACGAGGATCTTCTCGACATCGGCGTTGAGCACGATGCGCGAGGCCTCCGGGTCGGCCCAGATGTTGTACTCCGACAGGGGTGTGATGTTGCCCGGCGTCTGGAAATTGCCGCCGAGCACGATCAGCCGCTTGAGTGCACCGGTCAGTCCCGGCTCCTGCAACAGCGCCATCGCCGCGTTGGTCAGCGGACCGGTCGTCACCAGCGTGATCTCGCCCGGATTGGCCATGACCGTGCCGATGATGAAATCGACCGCATGTCCCGACGTGGACTGCCGCACCGGCGTCGGCGCCGGCGGGTTGAACTTCTTCAGGCGATCGCCGAAACGGGCAACAAGCCGCTTTTCGAAATGCACCGGCGCCTCCATGTCGGCCTTGGCGTTGCCGACGATCGGCCGCCATGCACCGGCGTGAACCGGGATATCGTCACGCCCGGCGAGCGTCAGCGTGTTGAGGACGACGTTGGTGACCTGCTCGATCGGGCCGGCGGCACCGGTCACGGTGGTCACGCCCTCGAGCCGCAGCTTCGGATTGATCGCCGCAAACAGCACGGCGAGAATATCGTCGCCGGCCGAATCCACGTCGAGGATTATGCGTTCCATAAAGGCTTCCTTCACTGGGGATTTTTGCCGCCGGCTTCAGTGTTCTTGTCGACCGACAGCAGCTTACGCATCGATTCCAGCGTCTCCGCGATAATCCTCGGACGCGCCCGGTAGGACAGCGCGAACAATGCGATCAGCGCGACGACATAGGGCACGGTGAGAACCAGGTAGGAGGGATAGCCGAACGTCTGCAGGCGCAACGAAAAAGCATCGGCGAAGCCGAACAGCAGGCAGCCGGCCAGCACTTTCAGCGGATCGCCATTGGAGAAGATCAGGATTGCCACCGCCATGAAACCACGGCCCGACGACATGTTTTCCGTGAACATGGTGATGTAGCCGAGTGACAGGTGAGCGCCGGCGAGGCCCGCCAGCAATCCGCAAAGCAGCGATGCGATGTAGCGGACGCGGGTGATCGAGATGCCAAGCGCCTCGGCGGCTTCCGGCTTTTCGCCGACGACACGGATATAGAGGCCGAGCCGCGTCTTGGTATAGCAGACGACCAGCAGCGGCACCGCGATGAAGGCGACATAGACGAGCGGCGTGAAGCCGGAGATCAGCGGCGCCCACGAGCCGAGAAGGTCGCGGGCGCCGGGCAGCTGGACTTTCGGCAGGCCGACGATGCCGTGACCGACGATCGAGCCGCGCGTGCCGAAGATCGCTTTCATCAGCGAGATCGTCATGCCGCCGGCCAGGATGTTGAGCGCCAGCCCGACGACCACTTCATTGGCCTTGAAGCTCACCACCAGGACAGCAAAAACCAGGGCGAAGACGAGCGCCGCCGCGACGCCGCAGGCGACCCCCGCCAGCGCGGAACCGGTCCAGATCGACCCGAGGACGGCGAAGAAGGCGCCGATCAGCATCTGCCCCTCGAGGCCGATGTTGAAGATGCCGGCCTTGGTGGTGAACGAGCCGCCAAGCGCGACCAGAAGGATGGGCGCGGTGGTGCGAAGCGTCGCCGCGATCAGCGCGACGTTGATGAGCTTGTCTAGAATTTCCATCGCCGCTCCCCTGCCTGGCTGTCGCCACGCTTTCTCACCAGCACCTGGGCCGACACGCTGAGGATGATCAGCGCCTGGATCACGGTGATGATTTCGCGCGACGCGCTGGTGTCGACCTCGAGCAGCAGCGATCCGTTGCGCAGGGCGCCGAAGAACAGTGCGGTGAAGATGGTGGCGACAGGCGAGCCATTGGCAAGCAGGGCGGCGATCAGCCCATCGAAGCCGAAACCGGGAGCAAATCCTTCCATGAAGCGGTGATGGACGCCGAGCGTCTCGACGCCGCCGGCCAGCCCGCCGACGGCCCCCGAAAGCAGCAGGACCAGGAAACCCTGCCGTTTCACGTTGACGCCGCCATATTCGGCGAATTTCGGCGCCGACCCGACCATCGTGACGCCGTAACCCCATTTGGTGTAGCGGAAGACAAGGGCTGCGCCGACCGCCAGCACCAGGCCAATGACCAGGCCCCAGTTCAACCGCGAAAAGGTGAAGATCTCCGGCAGATAGGATGTCGCCAGGATCGGCGGCGTCTCCGACCAGCCACCCGGCCGCTTGAACAGGAAGATGGTGAAATAGGACGTGAGCAGCACCGCCACGTAGTTCGACAGGATCGTCGAGACGACTTCGTTGGTGTTGTAGCGGGCGCGGAAGTAGGCGGGGATGGCGACCCAGGCCGCGCCTGCCACCACCGCGAGCGCAAGTGCCGCCAGCGTGTGGATGCCTGCGGGCAGGGGCATGGCAAAGCCGACCCACGCGGCGGCGAAACCGCCGAGGAACAGCTGGCCCTCTATGCCGACGTTGAACATGCCGCCGCGCAAGCCGATGCAGGCGGCGACACCGCAGATCAGGATCGGCGTCGTCTGCAGCAAGGTCCCGGCGATCTTCTCCTGATCGCCGAAGGCGCCGCGCAACAGCGTCATGAACACACGCACCGGGCTTTCGCCGACCATGAGGATAATGATCGCGCCCATCAGCAGCGCCACGCCGATGGCGATCACCTGGCCGGAAACGGCACGCAAATGGTCTGTCATGATGCGGTCTCCGCGGCGAATTCCGGCGTGACCACGCCTGCCATCATCATGCCGATGCGCTCCTCGTCGGCCTCGTCGCCGGCGACCTCGCCCATGATCCGCCCGTTGAACATCACCAGGATGCGGTCGGCAAGGGCGGCCAGTTCGTCGAGCTGCACGGAAATCAGCAGGATTGCGCGGCCGGCGGCGCGCTGGCGCATGATCTCGTCATGAATGGCCTCCTGGGCGCCGATGTCGACGCCGCGCGTCGGCTGGTCGATCAGCAGGAAATCGGCGCCGTTGGTGAATTCGCGCGCCAGAACGACCTTCTGGATGTTTCCGCCCGAAAGCCGCTTGACCGCATCGCCCGGGCCGCGCGCTCGAATATCGAAGCTCTTGATCAGCGTTTCGGCGTTTTGATTTATGGCATTCCAGTTGAGCATGCCGGCGCGGCTCCATGGGGCGCGATGCTGGCGGCCCATCAGGGTGTTGGCTGCTATCGAAGCATTGCGATCGACCCCGCGCACCATGCGGTCGCCTGGAACATGGGCGAGGCCTGCCTGGCGGATCGCGGCGGGGGAGAGCGCGGCGAGATTCCGGCCCTTCAGCCACGCCCCGCCATGGCTTGCCGGTCGCAAGCCCGAAAGCACTTCCGCCAGCTCCGTCTGTCCATTGCCGGCCACACCCGCGATCCCCACCACCTCGCCGGAGCCGACGGTGAAACTGGCATCGCGAAGAGCCGGCAGCAGGCGGTCGTCGCGCGCCCACAGATCCTTGACTTCGAGCACCACGTCGCCGTGCAGCGAAGCGCGCGGCCGGCGGTCGAAGCTCACCTCGCGGCCGACCATCATGTGCACCAACTCGTCCTTGCTGAGCTCGGCCGTCGGCCGGGTCGCCACCTTCCTGCCATTGCGCAGCACCGTCACCGTGTCGGACACTTCCATCACCTCTTCCAGGTGATGCGAAATGAAGATCACCGTCATGCCTTCGGCCACGAAGCTGCGCAGTGTCTGGAACAGTTCACGGCTTTCCTGCGGCGTCAGCACGGCGGTCGGTTCATCGAGGATGATGGTGCGCGCGCCGCGCACCAGGACCTTAAGGATTTCGATGCGTTGCTCTATGCCGACCGAGAGCAGCCCGACGCGCTCGGTCGGATCGACCTGCAGGCCGAAGCGCTTCGACAGGTCACGCGTACGCGCAATTTGTGCGGCGTGGTCGATCAGCCCATGGCGACGGATTTCCATACCGAGAAAGACGTTGTCGGCAACCGAGAGCGAGGGAACCAGCTTGAAATGCTGGTGAACCATGCCGAGGCCGGCCTTTATCGCCACGGACGGATCGGCGATCACGATCTCTTCACCGTTCAGGCGGATCGAGCCTTCGTCCGGCTGCAAGAGGCCGAACAGGATGTTCATCAGCGTCGTCTTGCCGGCACCGTTCTCGCCGATGATGGCATGGATCTCGCCGCGGCGGACCGCAAGGTCGATGCCGTCATTGGCGACGAATGCGCCAAAACGCTTGGTGATGCCAGTCAACTCGACGGCCATCGCGGCATTGCTGTGGAGGGTCGGCGACCCCGGCGTGTTCGACAACGTGGCTCTCGCAGATTGGACACTGATCCGCCGCGGCAAGCCGCGGCGGATCAGTGTAGCGCTTTCTTGGGAGGGAGGCGCTGTTGTTGGCTTACTTTGCCTTGGCGATCACGATCTTGCCGTCGACGATGCCCTTTTTGATCTCGTCCAGCTTGGCGGTCACGTCAGCGGAGATCTTTGGGGCAATATCATCGCAGACCTTGACCTCGACACCGCCCGAGGCGAGGTCGAAAGTGCGGGTGCCGGCGGTGATCTTGCGGCCCTCGACCTCGTCCTTGATCAGCGTGTAGACGGCGATGTCGCCGCGCTTCAGCATGCTGGCGAGCACATTTCCGGGAGCCGAGCCGCACATGTCGATGTCGACGCCGATCGAATATTTGTCGACCGCGGCACTTGCCTGCATCACGCCTTCACCCGTCGGGCCGGCGACGTTGTAGACAATGTCGGAGCCTTGGCCGTAAAGCGCCTGGGCAAGTTCGCTTCCCTTGGCCGGGTCGTCGAAGGTTCCGGCGAAGACGGAGTTTACCTTGACGTCGGGCGCGGCATATTTGGCGCCTTGCTCGTAGCCGCCCAGGAAGTTGCGGATCACCGGAATATCGCGGCCGCCGACAAAGCCGATCGCCTTGCCGTCGCCGATCTTGTCGAAGGCGGTGCCCTTGGCTTCGATCATGCCGGCAAGTGCACCGGCCACGAAGGATCCCTGCTCCTCGGCGAAATTGGCGTAGATCATCTTGGGGTTGTCGAGGACGCCATCGATGAACACGAAGCGCTGGTCGGGATATTCGGCGCTGACCTTTTGCAGCGAGTCCACCAGCTCCCAGCCCATCACGAAGATGAGGTCGTACTGCTTGCCCTTGGCAAGATTCTCGAACTGCTGCTGGTAGTCGAGCGCGCGATTGCCGGTGTCGACAAGCTTGAGGTCGATGCCGAAATCGGTCTTGGCCTTGTTGAGGCCGTTGACGATCGAAACGCCAAAACCCTGTGCAAAATATCCCGAGATGGCGGCCACGGAAACCTTGGCCTGTGCGGCGGCCGGTCCGAACGAAATGGCAAGCATCGTGCCGGCCAGAAATAAACTCTTGAGCGCCCTTTTCATGTCATTCCCCTTCAGCTTTTTTCAGCTTTTGAAGCCGCGCTTTGACCATCCCCCACATGTCGCCGTAATAACGGCGAGTTCGTTGATGGTCATATGAGTTTAGGAGCGGCTTAACAGGCTGTCAATCGTCATCCGATGCAGTTTTCTTGGCCCTTCGCCCACGTGCTCGACGTCTGCGCTTGACAAATGTCGACGGGCATAATTGTTGATACTCTAATGAGTTTTCATGAACGACGGGATGAAGGAAGCGAAACAATGCCGGCTGTGGTGGTCAGGAAATTTCTGGTTCAGGTCGAAGAGATATTCCATGAGGGCGGACCCCACGCGGCACGCCCGCTCAAGCGAGGCGCGGTCGTCGCGGTCATCGCCAACCCTTTTGCCGGACGCTATGTCGAGGAGATCACCGGCTTCATGGAAGACCTGAAGCCGCTCGGTCTCGATATGGCCCGGCGCCTGATCGACGCCATTGGTGAAGGCGGCCAGGCCATCGAAGGCTATGGCAAGGGTGCCATAGTCGGCGCCGCCGGCGAGCTTGAACATGGCGCGCTCTGGCACAATCCGGGCGGCTATGCGATGCGCGAACTGCTCGGCAATGCCAAGGCGATCGTGCCTTCGACCAAGAAGGTCGGCGGCCCCGGAACGCGCATCGACATCCCGATCACGCACATAAACGCCTCCTATGTGCGCAGCCATTTCGATGCGATCGAGATAGGCATTGCCGATGCGCCGCGCGGCGACGAAATGGCGGTCATCCTGGCGATGACCACCGGCGCACGCGTCCATGCACGGGTCGGCGGCCTTGCTGCCGCCGACATCAAGGGCGAGGACGGATTGCGATGAGCCCGGAAATTCGCCGCATCATCACCATCGTCGAGGAAACCCGGATCGAAGGCGGACGGCCCGTCGATCCGCCGACGCGGCGTGCCGCAGCCATTGCGGTGATCCGCAACCCCTATGCGGGTACCTATGTCGAGGACCTGTCGGCACTGAGCGCCATAGGCGAAGCCTTGGGCGATATCTTGCCCAGGCGCGCGGTCGCTGCTCTGGGCATTGCCGGCGACCGGGTCGAGAGCTTCGGCAAGGCCGCCGCCGTCGGCGCCGATGGCGAGCTCGAACATGCCGCCGCCATCCTTCATCCAAAGCTCGGCGCCCCGTTCCGCGATGTGCTTGGCAAGGGCGCCGCGCTCATTCCTTCATCGAAGAAGCGCGGCGGCCTCGGCGTGTCGCTCGATATTCCGCTCGGTCACAAGGATGCGGCGCGGGTGCGCAGCCATTTCGACGGCATGGAGGTTCGTGTTCCCGACGCACCGCGTGCCGACGAGATCGTCGTCGCTATCGCCGTCACCGATTCCGGCAGGCCGCACCCGCGCGTCGGCGGGCTGACCAAGGACAAGATTGTCGGGATTGACGGCGTCGGCTGACCGTCAGGCCGCCAGGATTTCCGGCACCCGGAGCGCCGGAGGCGTATTTCTGCTCCGGCCGGTCCGCACCACGCCGTCGATGACGACCATTCCAATGCCTGGAAGATTGCCGAGCGCCACGCTGTCGAGCAGCCCGTCGCCGGCGCCGCCGATCGCCTGGTCCATGAAGATCAGGTCGGCGGCGCGACCGACCTCGATCAAACCGCGATCGTCCAGTCTGCGCACGCGCGCCGTGTTGCCGCTGGCAAGACAGAACGCCACTTCCGGCGCGATGCCGCCCAGCGAAGCCAGCATGGTGAGCGTCCGCAGGATGCCGAGCGGCTGCACGCCGGATCCGGCCGGGCTGTCGGTGCCGAGGATGACGCGCGAAAGTTCGCCGCGCTGCCGTGCCAGGTCGAGCACGAACAGTCCGGTGCGCAAATTGCCGTTATGGACGATTTCAAGCGCCCTCGAGCCCTTCTCGCAGATCTGCCGTATTTCCGCGTCGGGCAGGGCGGTTGGCCCGCCATTGACGTGGGCGACAATGTCGGCGTCGACCTCCAGCACGACATCCGCGCCGATGCGGCCGGAGCCGGGCAGCGACGGGCCGCCCGTGTGGGTCATCGAGGTCATGCCGTATTTGCGCGCCCAGGCGATCATCTGCCGGCCGGTCGGCCCATCCTTGACGCCGCCAAGCCCGACCTCGCCGACAAGCGTCACGCCGGCCTCGGCGAGACTGCGGAAGTCTTCCTCGGTAAGGCCGGGTTCCAGGATCGGTGCCCCGGCCAGGATCTTCATGCCGTTCGGACGGAAGTTGGAGAAGGTGCGTTGGGCAGCGATCGCCAGCGCCTTCAGCCCGACCAGGTCGCGCGGTCGGCCCGGCGTGTGGACTTCCCCCGCCGAGATCATGGTGGTGACGCCGCCATGCACGGTCGAATCCATCCAGCCGATCTGGTTCTGCCGAGGCGTCCAGTCGCCGGCCACCGGATGGGCGTGGTTGTCGATAAGACCCGGCGCGACCGCGCAGCCCATCGCATCGATGACCGTCGCCGCGCTGCCGCCATCAATGTCGCCTGCCTTGCCAATGCCGGTGATACGTCCATCGGTCACGACGATGGTGTCGGCGTCGATGATCGGTTGTGCTAGATCGCCACTCAGCATGAGACCGATATTGCGGACGACGAGCGTGTTGGCAGACGACTGGAGGTCGGACGACATCGGTTCTCACTTTTGCTGTTATGGAAAAAAGGACTGGACGCAGCTTATTTGCCGCCGTCGCCATTCGATGGGTCGTCGTCGTTGATGCGCTGGAGCAGGCGAAGCAGCGTCGCCTGCTCGGCCGGTGAGAGCGGCGACAGGAACCGCCGCCCGACCTCGACGCTGCGTTCGAGCCGCTCCAGCGTATAGTCGGTCCCTTTGCTGGTCAGCGCGATCATCGTCAGGCGTTGGTCGGTTTCGGAGGCGCTGCGCGTGATCAGCCCGTGTTTGAGCAGTTTGCGCATGACGATGCTGATGGTCGATGGGTCCATCGCCGTCAGCCGGCCGAGATGGTTCTGCGAAACTTCGCCATGCTTGAGGATCGTGGCGAGCGCCGCGAATTGCGTTGGCGAAAGGTCTTCGCCGGCCATGACCTGCTGGAAGCGCAACGTCGCGCGCTGATGCGCCCGGCGGATGACGTGCGCCGGGTGGCGGTCCAGTTCATAGCCGGTCCCGGCGTACTGCTGCAGCACCTGCTCGCGGCTCAGGGGTGCATCGCCTCCCGGCGTTTCGCCTTTTTTGGATTGCGGTTTCTTTTCAGTCGTCACACCGGACTCCTATCGCCGCTGTCTTGGATGTCGCCGGCCGGAAAAAGCTCAAGCCGCAACCCTCGCTGGTTGAAGCGATGTCCCGTCGCGGAGGGCTGCGACGACATCAGCCGAATCGCTGATCACGCCGAAATGGGTCGCTATGTCATACAGCGAGCTTTCCTGCTCGCGTGGTCCCGTTGCCGCGCAGCAATCGCTTGGCACTACCACCTCATAGCCCTCGAAAAAGGCATCGTGGACGGTCGAGCGCACACAGATATTGGTGACCACGCCGAAGATGATCAACTGATCGATCTGCATGTCTTTCAGCGTCAGGTCGAGGTCGGTTTGGAAGAAGGCCGAGTAGCGCCGCTTGATCACATGGATCTCATCATCGCGGGCGCCGAGATCCTCGATGATCTCCGGCCCCCAGCTTCCGTCCAGGCAATGCGGCGTGCGCTTCAGCCATTCGCGCTCGCGTCGCATGCCCGGCCGGTGGCTGTCATGGACCCAGATCACCGGCACGCCGGCGGCGCGCGCGGCCTCGATCACGGCCAGTTGCGGCCCGACCAGCGTCTCGTACCCAGGCAGGACCATGGCCCCGCCGGGCTTGCAGAATTCATTGATCATATCGATGACGACAACGGCTGCACGGCGTGAATCGAGACGCACCGCGTCATCGTGCCGATGTGAGGAAAAACTGTCCACGGACATGGCGAGCTCCTTTGACCGATCGTTGATGCTCATACAAAAAACCCTAGTGGATGCCAAGTCAATCCCGTTCGACGCAAAGCGTGCTGGTCGGCCTTGCGCACCGCGCTCCGACAAGCGTATGCGCTATTTGTCCATCGCGAAATGGCCTTGACAACGCTTGTCAGGCATGTGCTCGATTTGTATGACCATCAATGATATTCAAGCCGCTTAATTGCGGAGCCGAGGTCGAGATATGAAAACCATCGTCACCGGAGCCAGTGGCCTGCTTGGCCGCCATGTGGCCGAGGCTCTGGTTGCGGCCGGCCACGATGTGCTTGGTGTCGATGCCGTAGTGCCGGGTGAGGTCGCATGGCGCCACGCAACCGCCGATTTGACCGATCTGGGGTCGACGCTGCAGCTGGTGCGCGATTGCGATGCGGTTGTGCATGTCGCGGCCATTCCGCAAAAGCCGACCGGCCGGGCCGGCGGCGAGGTGTTCAAGACCAACATCGCGACCGCCTACAATGTGGTCGAGGCAGCTGCCATGGCCGGCGCCAGGCGCTTCGTCTATGCCTCGTCCTTCAGCGTTTTCGGCTATCCCTTTTTCGAGAAACCTGTTCGACCGCCCTATCTGCCGGTCGACCTGAACCATCCGGTCGGCGCGCAGGACCCGTACGGCCTGTCGAAATGGCTGGGCGAGGAAATCGTCGACGCGGCGGTGCGCCGCGGCGCCTTTTCGGCGGTCAGTATCCGCATGCCGTGGATCCAGACGCCGGGTTCTTTTTTCGAGGGCGTCGCGCCGCGCCGCGCCACTGCCGACAGTGCCCGTGACCTGTGGGCCTATCTTGATGGGCGCGACGCCGGTCAGGGCTTCCTGCGGGCGCTTGAATGGCAAGGCGACGGCCATCTGCGCGTCCTCCTCAGCGCCGCCGACACATTCATGGAAGAGGAAACCGAAGCGCTTTTGCGCCGGGTCTACCCTGATGTCCCCCTGTCACGGCCGATCGCCGGTTTCGGCGCCGTGCTCGACACGATCCATGCGCGCGAAACGATCGGCTTCGAGCCAAGCCATTCGTGGCGTTCCTATCCGAAGCCGGAGGCCGGACAATGAAACGGTTCGACAAACAGAATGTTCTCGTCACCGGCGGCGCGGGCGCGATCGGCAGCGCAGCGGTGCGGCGTTTCCTTGACGAAGGCGCACGGGTCGCCATTGTCGACCGCAATGGCGCGGCGGCGCAGCAACTGGCTCGCTCACTGGGTGAAAACGCCATTGCCATCGAAGCCGACGTCACCGACGAAGCGGATGTGCGGCGCGCCGTCGAGGCGATCGTTGAGACGTTCGGCGGCCTCGACGTGGTGTTCAACAATGCCGGCATTTCCGGCGTCGTCGCTCCCGTTCACGACCTGCCGGTCGAGGACTGGGATACGACCATCCGCATCAATCTGCGCGGCATCTTCCTCGTGCTGCAGGCTTCGCTTCGGGCGATGATCAAGGCCGGGACCGGTGGCTCGATCGTCAACATGGGCTCGTCCATGGCCGGTTGGGACGTCCTTTCGGGGGGAGCTGGCTATGTCGCTTCCAAACACGGCGTGGTCGGCCTGACGCGGGTCGCGGCGCTCGATGCCGCGCCCTATGGCATACGCGTCAATGCCATCTGCCCCGGCGTGATCGAGACGACGCTTGGCGTGCCGGCTTCCGGCGACGGCGAATTCAAGAGCAGCGTCCAGCATTTCGCCGACCGCATTCCGTTGCGCCGCATCGGCCAGCCGGACGATGTCGCGGCCGCCCTGGCTTTCCTGGCCTCCGACGAGGCGAAGCACGTCACAGGCGTGGATTGGCTGATCGACGGCGGCCAGACCTTGCAGAGCTGGGCCAACGCGCCGGCCGGCGGCGCGTTTCCGAAATTTCGCTAAAGTCTTTTCGGCGGCATTGCCTGGATGATCCGGACGGCAAGATCGAGATCGGCGAGCCCGCCCGAAAGCGGCGTGCGCGGCTTAACACCGGCAAGGATGCAATCGGCGAAATGCAGCCACTCGCGGCGGAACGACGTATCAGGAACGCCAGGCAGAACGCGTTCGGATGCAGCCTCGCCTGTCGTTTCACGTAGCCGGACAGTCGCCGAGGCATTGCGGAAATAGGGGTTCTGGAATTCGATCCGCACCTCGTCGCGCTCGCCATGCACATGGATCCACTCGTCCCACCATTCATACTGGGCAAGTGCCATGTCGAAGAGGCAAGGGACGCCGCCATAGTCGAGCACGGCCAGCAACTGGTTCGGGCCGGTCTGTTGCGCATGGACGACGCGGTCGGGCGTGCCGAAAGCACCGCGCATGACGGCAAGGTCGTGGCTGGCGAGGCTGAGCAGTACAAGATAGAGATCGCGATAGCCGGCATGGTCCACACCGAGCGCCGCCTCGATGCGCCGAGCGACCGTTTCGCGCCCCGCCGCCAACACATCGGCCGGCACGTCGGTGACCCTGGTCTGGGTGTAGAGTTGGCCATAACGGTCGAAGCGGCCCGCGAAATCGTGGACATGGATCGACTTCGGCCGGCCGATAGCGGCGATGCGCTCCAGCCCGGTCTCATAGCCGGGATCATAGAATTTCATGTAGCCGACAAGGGCGACGAGGCCGCTCCGCTCGGCCTGCTCGACAAGCGGGCGCGCCTCCTGCGGCGTGAAGGCAAGCGGCTTCTCGACGATCAGGTGTTTGCCGGCTCGGATTGCATCGGCGACCATCTCGCCATGATCGTAGGTGCAGATCACGACCGCATCGACATTCGGGTCGGCAAGCAGCGCGCGATGGTCGGTATATCTGGCAGTGACGCCATAATGTTCCGCGACCTTGTCGACCGTGCCGGGAGAGATGTCGCACAAGGCGGCGATGCGAAACGCCGGTAATTCCATGAGATAGGGCAAGTGCATCAGCTGGGCGATCTCGCCGCAGCCGATGACGCCGACGCCAATAACGCGATCCTGCATGTCAACCCTTCACGGCGCCGGCTGTCAGGCCGGCGATGAACTGCCGTTGCATGGCGACAAAGACGACGATCACCGGCAGTGTCGTGATCGTCAACGCGGCGAAATAGAGCGTCCAGAGCGAGTCGTATTGCTGGAAGAAGCTGACCAGTCCTAGCGGGATGGTCTGCACCAAAGGGTCGCGCAACAGCAGGAAGGCCAGGAAGAAATCGTTCCAGATCTCGATGAAGCCGAAGATGAGGATCAGCGCCACGCCCGGCCGCACCAGGGGCAGCATGATGTGGATCAGGATCTCGAGCCGGCTGGCGCCATCGATGCGCGCGGCATCTTCGAGGTCGGCCGGCAATGTGATGAAGAAGCTGCGCAGGATGAAGACCGAAAGCGGCAGCGACGTCGCGGCATAGATGAAGGCAATGCCGAGCCGGCTGTTTATCAGGCCGAGATCGCGCGCCACCAGGAACAGCGGAATGGCCATCACCTGCGGCGGCACCAGCATGGCCGCAACCGCGACTGCGATCACAAGACCGCGTCCGGGGAAACGAAGACGCGCCACCGCATAGGCGCACGGCGTCGCGACGGCCACCAGGATGATCAATGCCGAGCCGGTGACGAAGATGCTGTTGACGATGCGCGATCCCATGCCGGCGATCCGCCAGGCATCGGCATAGTTCTGCAGCACCAGGCTCGATGGCGGACCCCAGACATTGCTGAGCATTTCCTGCTTGGTTTTGAGCGAACCGAACAGCACCCAAAGCAGCGGATAAAGGGTCTCGAAGAGCACGAGAATGAGCGCGGCATAGATGCCGCCAATTTCGAGGATGCCGCGCATGCCGAGGCGCTGCATGAGCCCGCGACGGCGAGAGCCGGCGGCGCCATCGTTCAGCGAAAGGTTGGCGGCTCTCATCAGACGTCGAGCCTTTGCCGCTGCATCAGGGCCAGCAGGCCGACACTGGCCAGCCCGACGATCATGAACAGCACATAGCCGATCGCCGCGGCGTAGCTCATGGCGCCGTCCTGGAAGGCCTTGCTCATCATGTAGGTGAGCACCACTTCGGTGGCGTGGTTCGGGCCGCCCTTGGTCAGGACATAGACGATGTCGAAATTGCGCACGAAGGCGCCGGAGAGGCCGAGGATGGTGTTGATGAAGATGATCGGCATCATCATCGGAACGGTGACGTGCCGGAAGCGCTGCAAGGGGCCGGCGCCGTCCATCTTCGCCGATTCATAAAGCTCCGAGGGAATCGTCTGCAGCCCGGCCAGATAGATGACGGCATGGAAGCCAAGCCATTTCCAGACATCGACGACGATGATCGAGTAGAGCGCGATGTCGGCGTCGCCAAGCCATGATCGTTTCAGCCCGGCGAGGCCAATGAGATCGAGCCCGCTGTTGAGCAGGCCGAAGACCGGATTGTAGATCCAGGACCAGAGCAGGCCGACGGCGACGAAGGACATCGTCACCGGGACGAAGGCGGCGGCGCGGAAGAAGGTGCGGCCAAGCAGCGCCCGGTTCAGAAGCAGCGCCAGCCCGAGGCCGAGCACGTTCTTCAGGACGACGACGGCAAAGACGAAAATCAAATTGTTGCGCAGCGCACCGAGGAAGATCCGATCGTGCACGAGCCGCTTGTAGTTGGAAATACCTGCCCAGGTCGGGTCGGAAAACCCGTCCCAATTGTGCAGGCTGAGCCAGAAGCCGTTGACGAACGGCCAGAGGTAGAAAAGACCGAAGAGGATCGCGGCGGGCAGGATCATGACGAATGCGACCGCCCCGTCCCCGGCATTGAAGCGCCAGGTGCCGGATCGGCTCGAAACAGGAGCCGCCTCTTGCGGTCGCGTGCTCATGTGGCCTTCGCGCCTTGCGGGGTCAGCACCAGCCCGAGCGTGTCCCTGACATAGGCGATGCTCTCGAGCGTGCTTTGCTCTGCCGTTTTCTTGGACGCATCCAGCTCGATGATGGCGAGGCCATCGTAGTTTGCATCCAGCAGGACGTCGACGATGCCAGCGAGATCGACGACCCCGGCGCCGAGCTCGCAAAAGGCGCCATAGCGGTCATAGCCCTTCAGCGCCGGATCGACCCTGGTGTCCTTGAAATGCATGTAGCGCACGGCTGAAATGTAGGTCTTGACCGCGTCGACCGGATCGGAATTGGTGTGGGCAAGATGCGCCGGATCGATGCACAGGCCGGCCAGACCGGTATCCAGTTCATCCATCATGCGATCGAGCTGGTCGCGACGCTCGATGAAGGTGTCGAGATGCGGGTGATAGACCGTCTCGATGCCAAGGTCCTTCGTCCGCTTGCCGATATCCTCGAGCGCCCGGCAAAAGGCCCGGTAGTCGTCGGCCGTGTGCGCCCCGGCAGCGGCTTCCGATGGACCGCCGCCGAGAACCAGCACCGGTGAGCCGAACCCCTTCAGCAGCCTGGCCAGCGCGACGAGAACGTCCCGTTCATAGGTCCAGGCGACAGGGTTGGTGAAAATCGCATTGACGTAGAAGGAGGAGAGCTTGATGCCATACTCGCTCTGGCCTTCCGACAGCAGCGCATAGCGCCGCAAGATGTCGGTGTCGGTGGTCACTCCCATCGGCGCCTGGTTGCCGAGCTGCATGTACTTGCGAGCGTACTGGTCCGACAGGCTGGTGAAGGCGAGGATTTCGAACCAGCCGAAGCCCTGGTCGGCGAGAAACTTGATGGCCGGCCTGAGCGGAAGGCCGGTCAGGTCCCAGCTGTTCAGATGATAGCCGATCGAGAAGCGCTGCCGTTCGGCGCGATGTGTCATCATGTGTTTTCTCCGATGGGCGAGGCTGCCCGAAGCAGGCAGCCTCTGTTTTTCTTGCCTGGCACATCAGCCCGGCTGGATGGGCGCTCGCTTGCAGGCGCTACTTCAGGGCCTCATTTGGGCGGCCAGTTGCCCTGGGCGTTGAGGTCATCGAAGATGGTCTGGATCGATGCGGCGGCGTCTTCGGGCGTCGTGGTGCCGCCGACGATGCCGGCGATTGCCGAAGACGTGGCGCTCGCGACCTCGGATGGCCAGATCCAGTCGAGGAACTTGATCGTGTTCGGGAAGGCTTGCTTGCGCAATTCGACGGCATAGGCATCGTCCACCTGCGGCACGCCCTTGATCGAGGCCGCGATCGGCTGTTCCGGCGCGAGGTAGAGCGTCGCGACTTCAGGCCGTGTCAGATATTCGATGAATTTGACCGCGGCATCGAGCTTCTCGGGCGGGATCGAGGAGGCGACGCACATGCCGTTGTCGGCGCCGCCGCCATGGCCAGGCGCGCCCGGCGTTCCGTCCATTTTCGGAAAGGCGAAGACGCCCCATTTGAAGTCCTTGACGCTCGACTGGAGCGACGGGATTTCCCAGGTGCCGCCATAATACATGGCGCTCTTGCCGGCGGCGAACGCCGCACGCATGCCGTCCTGGTCGACGGAAAGCGAATCCTTGGAAAGGATGCCGTCATCGACCCACTGCTTGATCAGCTTGAATCCCTCGACATCGGGCGCGTCGGTGAATTTCGCCGTGCCTTCGAGGTTCTTCTGCGTCTTGCCGACCGGGTCGCCCGATGCCTGCGAAAAGGTCTCGAAGTACCACATCGGCCACATCACGGTGTTCGAGCCCTGATGCAGCAGAGGGATCACGCCCGCGGCCTTGAACTTCGGCACGGCTGCCTTCAGATCGTCATAGGTTGGCGGGACAGGAATGGCGAGCTTCTGAAAGAGATCGACATTGTAGAAGATCGTCGATGTCGACAGCGTCGAGATCGGCACCCCGTAGACTTGGCCGTTGACCGTGAAGGCGCCAAGTGCAGCGGCGTCGATCCTGTCCTGGAACGGCTTGATCTTGTCGGTAATCGGCATCACCAGTTTGCGCCTGACATAGGCGCCATTGGTGTAGAAGGCCGGGCAGGCGATCAGATCCATTTCCTGGTTTGCAAGCTTGGCTGTCATCACGCGTTGAATGGAATCGGTTTGCGGCCCCTGGGCATCCCACTCGACGGCGGCGACGTCGGGGTTGGCCTTGAGGAAACCGTCGATGACCTGCTGCTGGATTTTCTTCTGCTCGTCCGGCGGTTGACGCGGCGCGAGTTCGTCGAGCGCCGAGCCGCCGAAAATCTTGAGCGTGATCCCTTCGGCGTGGCCGATGCCGGGCAGTGTAATCAGGCCGAGGCCTAGCAGTGCGGTGGCAAGGATGGGAGCGGCGGGACATTGTTTCGGACGGTGGGTCACTCTCTGCTGAAGGGGCATCTGGCTCTCCTTTACGCCAATGCCGAGGGGCAACCTCGGGACCAATATCGTTGATGGTCATATGATCTTGGTCGCCTGTTGATGTTTTTGTCAATCGGCAAGAATGCCTATTAATTCATCGATCGAACGCCCCTTTCATGTCGGCGTGGCCCGTGCGGTGTTCAATTTGCTTGGGCATTGATCTGCAAGAAGATCGGCAAACCAATGGTCGGATGCTGGCTGCTCCCGGTAACGGACAAGCCCCAATCTTCGCGATCTACTTCACGCCGATGCCGGCGGTCAGGCCGCCATCGATCTTGTAGTCCGCGCCAGTGCAGAAGCCGGCCTTCGACGAACACAGGAAAGCGATGAGTTCGGCCACTTCCTCCGGCTCGCCGATGCGCCCGATGGGGTGCGCTTCGCCGAAGCGCTTGTAGGCGGCCTCGACATCGGCATCCGTGCCGTTCTCGCCGCGGGCGGCCTTCTCCAGGATCGGGGTGCGGATCGAGCCGGGGCTGACGGAATTGACGCGGATGCCGGAGCGCGCATGGTCGAGGGCCAGGGCACGCGTCAGCGTGTGGATGGCGCCCTTGGTGGTGGCATAGGCGGCGACGTTTTGCTGGCAGGCAAAGCCCTGCACCGAAGCGACGTTGACGATGGCGCCGCCGCCCCTGCGGACCATTTCCGGAATGCCGAAATGCGCGGTCAGATAGATGGACCCGACATTGACCGACATCGCCCTGTTCCAGGTCTCGAAATCGGTGCTGGTCGCGGTTCCGTACGGATGCACCGCCGCCGAATTGACGATGATATCGAGGCCGCCGAACCGCTCCACGCCGGCCGCGACCGCGTCGCGAACCTGATCGGGCACGGAGACGTCGGCGTCTATGACCAGCGCCCCGGCTCCGGAGCTTTCCAGTTCCGCTTTCAGCGCAGCGTTGGCCGCGCGGTCGATGCCGCAGGCGACGATCGCAGCACCCCCTGCAGCGAGGCGTCTGGCGGTTGCGAGGCCAATCCCGGTCGTCCCCGTCACCAAAGCCACCTTGCCGTCGAAATCCTTCATTGGGAAAACTCCTTCATTCGCTGTCCGAAACCGTTCCTAGTTTGACACCCATTGTGGTCCAACAATAGGTTGCCGTTCTCTCGCAGAAGGAAGCGGCAATGGAACAGTGCTGGCGCTGGTATGGACCGAACGATCCGGTAACGCTCGATCATGTCAGGCAGGCCGGTGCGACCGGCGTGGTGAGCGCCTTGCACGATATCTATGACGGGCGCGCCTGGCCGCTCGAGAGCATTCTGGAGCGCAAGCGTGTCATCGAGGCCGCCGGCCTGACATGGTCGGTGGTCGAGAGCATTCCGGTCCACAATTCATTCAAGATCGGCGCGCCGGAACGCGAGCGCTATGCCGGCTATTATCGTGACTCAATTCGCGCGCTCGCCAAGGCCGGCATTGCGACGGTCTGCTACAATTTCATGCCGGTGGTCGACTGGACGCGCACGGATCTCGCCTATCGGCTGCCAACGACAGGTTATGCGTTGCGTTTCGACGCGATCGATTTCGCGGCCTACGATTTGTTTGTGCTGAAGCGCGTCAATGCCGAGGCCGGCTATACCCCCGCCCGCATTGCCGAGGCGGAAGCGCGGCTGAAGGAATTGAGCAGCGAAGCGATCGACAGGATCGAGCGCAACCTGATCGCCGGCCTGCCTGCGACCGAGCGCAGCTATGACAGGGACAGTTTTCGCGAGGCCCTGGCGGACTATGATGCGATCGGACCGAAGGAGCTGCGCGACAACCTTGCCTGGTTCCTGCGCGAGATCATTCCGGTGGCCGAAGAGGAGGGGGTGCGCATGTGCATCCATCCCGACGACCCGCCCTTCTCGCTCTATGGCCTGCCGCGCATCGTTTCGACCGCCGAGGATGCGCGTTTCATCCTCAACGCCGTCGACAGCCCCGCCAACGGCCTGACGTTCTGCACCGGCTCCTATGGCACGCGCGCCGACAACGACATCGTCGCCATGATCAAGGAGTTCGCCGACCGCATCCATTTCGCCCATCTGCGCAACATCACCATCGAGGATGACGGCTCGTTCCACGAGGCCGAGCATCTCGAGGGCGGCACCGACATGGCGCATGTTATCCTGGCTCTGATGCAGGAAGAGGCGCGCCGCCGTCGGGAAGGCCGCGCCGACTGGCGCATTCCTATGCGGCCCGACCATGGCCATCTGCTCGCCGACGATATCGGCAAGACCAGGCTCAATCCTGGCTATTCGCTGATCGGCCGGCTGAAAGGCCTCGCCGAGCTGCGTGGCATCATGCGCGCCATCGAGCGGTTCGAGCTGGCTTGAATGCGCTCCGGCCGGTCGGCTGGCGGATTTACAGGCGATCACGCGCGGTTGCGCTTCCGCTGTGACTTATACGATGTCGCACTGGAAAGTGCGGCCTACGAGAGGCATGGCGGGTAAAGCACGTGTCGGGAAATTATTTGCCGGCAGTTCACAATATGCAGCGCTGACGTTCTTCCATTCGGGCCAGATTGGACTTCTTGTTGCTTTGATCGGCACGCCTTGCGTGTCACTTTGAGATGCATTCATTCTCGAAGCTCTTGCCGGTGGTCGCTTCTACTTCTCCTAAGCCAAGGCAGAGAAAAGAAGGAACCTGACCATGCCCAGAATTGTGCCGGTGCTCGATCTGAGCCGTCTCGAACAAGGTGCGTCCGAATATCGTACCTTTCTCCTGGACCTGCGCACGGCGGCGCGGGACGTCGGCTTCTTCTACCTCAGCGGCCACGGAATTTCGACCTCGGAGATCAACGACGTGCTCGATGCCTCACGCCGGTTCTTCGCGCTGCCTCAGTCCGACAAGCTGGCGATCGAAATGGTCAAATCCCAGCAGTTCCGCGGCTACACCCGCGCTGGTGGCGAACTGACAAAGGGCGCGGCCGACTGGCGTGAGCAACTCGACATTGGTGTCGAGCGCCAGCCCATAGCGCAAGGGCCTGGAATTGCACCGTGGACACGGCTGCAAGGGCCGAACCAGTGGCCGTCTGCACTGCCTGAACTCAAGCCGGCGTTGCTTGCATGGCAGACCAAGGCGACAGCGGTGGCGATCCGGCTGCTGAAGGCCTTCGCGCTGTCGCTCGATCAACCCGAGGATGCCTTCGACGCGATCTACCGCGACTCGCCCAACCATCGCATGAAGATCGTGCGTTATCCCGGCCGTGACGCGACCGAAGGCGACCAGGGCGTCGGCGCGCACAAGGATGGCGGTTTCCTGACCCTGCTGCTGCAGGACGACAACAAGGGGCTGCAGGTCGAATATGACGGAAGCTGGGTGAATGTGGATCCGCTGCCTGGAACGCTGGTCGTCAACATCGGCGAACTGCTCGAACTGGCATCGAATGGATATCTGCGCGCCACCGTGCACCGCGTCGTGACGCCGCCTGCCGGCGTTGAGCGGATTTCCGTTCCCTTCTTCTTCAGCGCCCGGCTCGATGCGACCATTCCGCTTCTCGGCCTTTCCGAGGAACTGGCGGCGCAGGCACGGGGACCGGCAAGCGATCCCGACAACCCATTGTTCCGCGATGTCGGCACCAATGTGCTCAAAAGTCGGCTGCGTTCCCATCCCGACGTGGCACGCCGCCACTACGCCGATCTTCTCGAGACCGGAGCCGCGGGCTCGTAAGGATTCTACAATATGGCGCACGAATTTTTGCCGTTTTGGGTGTTTTTTGGAATGCCATTCGTCGCCAAGGCTTCGAAATAAGCCCAAACAGGTAAAATCGTTCGGTGGTTTCCTCCCATTCCGCCGAGCGGTGTTCCCCTCTGAAGGTTTTAACCTTCTTTTGGCCGGGCCGTATTCGAGCCCGGCCATTTTTTATCTCGGGTCTCGGGCACAAAACTGAAATGCTGCAAAAGCCCGGCATTGCGGAACAGAATACCTTCCCGAGTTGGGCGGACCGTCCGATCCTGAGGTAAGGATTCGAGCACTGCTGCTCGACTGTATCGATCGCTCGGAACGACTTTCATGACACGGAAACAATTGCGCCTCGGCGCCTTCATGCGCCCCGTCAGCCTGCACACCGGCGCCTGGCGTTACCCGGGCGCTTATCTCGATGCCAATTTCAATTTCGCGCATCTGAAGCGCTTCGCTCAGACCCTGGAGGCGGCGAAGTTCGACGCCTTCTTCATGGCCGACCATCTGGCCGTCCTCAACATGCCGATCGAGGCGCTGCGGCGCAGTCACACGGTCACCTCGTTCGAGCCGTTCACGCTTTTGTCGGCGCTCGCCGCCGTCACCGACCACATCGGTCTGGTCGCCACCG
Source organism: Mesorhizobium sp. WSM4809 (assembly GCF_055811655.1). Classification (NCBI taxonomy): domain Bacteria; kingdom Pseudomonadati; phylum Pseudomonadota; class Alphaproteobacteria; order Hyphomicrobiales; family Phyllobacteriaceae; genus Mesorhizobium; species Mesorhizobium sp. WSM4809. Next base: position 53,189 of record NZ_JBVVQW010000013.1, on the reverse strand, counting down.
CATCGACCACCTTCGATGCGCCCTATCATATCGCCCGCCGCTTCGCCTCGCTCGATCATATCAGCGGCGGGCGCGCCGGCTGGAACATCGTCACCACGTCCAATCCGGATGCCGCGCTCAACTTCGGCCTCGACGAGCATGTCGAACATGACGAGCGCTACCGGCGGGCGCGGGAATTCTACGATGTCGTCACCGGCTTGTGGGACAGCTTTGCCGACGATGCCTTCATCCGCGATGCCGAAAGCGGGCTCTATTTCGATCCGGCCAGGCTGCATGTGCTCGATCACAAGGGCGAGCATCTCTCGGTGCGCGGTCCTCTCAACATCGCGCGCCCGGTGCAGGGTTGGCCGGTCATCGTCCAGGCCGGCGCCTCGGAGGCAGGCCGCCAGCTGGCGGCCGAAACAGCTGAGGTCATTTTTGCCGCCCATGCCGATCTCGCCTCGGGGCAGCGCTTCTTCCCCGACGTCAAAGGCCGTGCGGAGAGACTTGGCCGGTCACGCGACGACATCAAGATCCTGCCGGGCGCCTTTGTCGTTGTCGGCGACAGCGTCGAGGACGCGCAGGCCAGGCGGGCGAAGCTCGACAGCCTCGTCTATTACGAGAGCGGCATTGCCTCGCTGTCGATCACGATCGGGCATGACGCATCCGGTTTTGACCTGGATGCGCCCTTGCCGGAAATCCCCGAGACCAATGCGAGCAAGAGCAGCCGCGAGCGCGTCATCGAATTGGCGCGCCAAGAAAACCTGACGGTTAGGCAGCTCGCGCAAAGGCTGGGCGGCTATTCCGGCCTTGCCTTTGTCGGCACACCTGAAACAATCGCCGACGAGATGGAGGAATGGCTGGTCGGCGAGGGTTCCGACGGGTTCAACATCATGTTTCCCTATCTGCCCGCCGGGCTCGATGATTTTGCCGAGAAAGTCGTGCCCGAACTGCAGCGGCGAGGGATCTTCCGGCGACAGTATGAGGGATCGACGCTGCGCGAGAATCTCGGCCTGAAGCGGCCGCCCAACCGGTTTTTCGATTAGAGCGTTCTTCGCAGAGAGGTCTCCAATGTCGACCCAGACCAACACCCGCATCGTGCTCGCGGCGCGACCGCAAGGCCGGCCGAAGCCAAGCGATTTCCGCATCGAAACAGTGGACCTTGTCCAGCCGGGAGAGGGCGAACTGCTGTTGCAGATCCTTTATCTGTCGCTCGATCCCTATATGCGCGGTCGTATGAACGCCACCAAATCCTATGCCAAGCCGGTCGATGTCGACGGCGTGATGGAAGGCGGCACCGTCGCGCGTGTGATGATCTCTCGCCATCCGGAATTTGCTGAAGGCGACATCGTCCTGTCCCACTCCGGATGGCAGAGTTTCGCCCTGTCCGACGGTGCCGGGCTGCGCAAGCTCGATCCCGCGGCTGCACCCATAACAACCGCGCTCGGCGTGCTCGGCATGCCGGGCTTCACGGCCTATGCCGGTCTGCTCACCATCGGGCAGCCGAAGCCTGGCGAGACGGTCGTCGTCGCGGCCGCCAGCGGCGCGGTCGGGTCGGCCGTTGGCCAGATCGCGCGCATCAAGGGTGCGCGTGCCGTCGGCATTGCCGGCGGTGCCGAAAAGTGCGCCTTCGTGCGAGAAGAGCTCGGTTTTGACGCGGTCGTCGATCACCGGGCCGACGATTTTGCAGAGCAGTTGAAGGCAGCTTGCCCCGGCGGCATCGACATCTATTTCGAAAATGTCGGCGGTCCTGTCTGGGACGCGGTGTTTCCGCTGCTGAACGAATTTGCGCGTGTGCCGGTCTGCGGGCTGATCGCGCAGTACAACGTCATCGCGGATGCCGGCACCGACCGGTTGCCGACATTGATGCAGCAAGTGCTGCACCGCAGCCTGACGATCAGGGGTTTTATCCAGCGCGAATTTGTCGACCAGCGCCCGGCCTTCTATCGTGAGATGGCCGAATGGATAGCGTCCGGCCGCGTCCGCTACAGGGAAGATATCGTGGATGGCATCGAAAATGCGCCTCAGGCCTTTCTCGGCCTTCTCGAAGGCAGGAATTTCGGCAAGCTGATCGTGCGTATCGCGGAATAATTGTTGCACAACGATGAGCCGGGGCTGCCGAGACAATCGCTGTCGCAGCCCGGCGCGGCGCCTTTTTTGTTCACCACATCATGAAGGAGGCGACGTCCGCATCCGAGACCTTGCCGGCATTCACGTCAGCGATTGCCTGGTCGACGATCGCGACGCCCTCGGTCATCTCGTCTTCCGTCAGCGTCAGCGATGGCATGAACTCCAGCACATTGGCCTTCAACCCGACATAGGTGAAGGCTGCACCCAACTCATAGCCGCGATAGATGATCTTGGCCGTGGTCGCCGCCGCAACCGGCTCACGTGTCGTGCGGTCCTTGACCAGGTCGACGCCGATGGCAAGGCCGCGCCCGCGCACGTCGCCGATGATCTCGTGTCTGGCGGCAAGGGCTCGCAGCGCGTCGGAAAACAGCATGCCGATTCGCGCCGAGCGCTCGACCAGGCCGTCCGTCTCGATCGTCTTCAGCACCGCGTTGCCGGCCGATGTCGCCACCGGATTGCCCGCGGTTGTCTGCAGCGCGAAGGCCGGCGCATGGTCCATGATCTCCTTAGGGCCGATCACGGCCGACAACGGCAAGCCACCGCCGATGCCTTTGCCAAAGACGACGAGGTCGGGCGTCAGTCCTTCATGCTGGAAGCAGTGCATCATGCCGCTGCGGGCGAGCCCGACCTTGACCTCGTCAACGACAATCTTGATGCCGTGCTTGCGGCAACGCTGCTGCAATGCCTTGAGAAAGCCGGGCGGCGGCACGATCAGCCCGCCATCCGACATCAACGGCTCGATGAACACCGCCGCGACCTGATGGGGCGGGCAGGTGGTCTCGAACTGGTAGTCGAGCAGGGCCAGCACGTCCTCGCTGCTGAAATTCGGTCGGAACGGATCGGGATAGGGCAGCAGAAGCACGCCCGGCCGGGGCAGCGTGTGGGTCATGGCGGTATGGCCGCTGATGCCCATCGAGCCGGAGAGATTGCCGTGATAGGAACCGATGAACGAGATGAAGCGCGAGCGGCCAGTGGCTGCCTGCAGCACGCGCACCGCGCAGTCGTTGGCATCCGACCCGGAATGGCCGAACCAGACGCGCCGTTCGCCTTCTCCGGGCGTAATCGCCAGCAGCCGCTCCGCCAGCGATACAGCCGGCTCGTTCGGGTAGAGCAGCAGGCTGGCGCCCGCCATGTCGCGGATCGACGTCTCGACCGCTTCGACGATTGCCGGATGGCCGTAGCCGAGCACCGCCGGACCGGCCGATCCCGACAGGTCGAGCAAGGAGCGGCCGCCTTCCTCGATCAGCCGGTTGCCCCGGCCGCCGATGACGCTGAGCGGGGAGAAACGCAGCTTGCCGATCTGGGCGATGGTCGCGGCATCACGTTCGCGCAGGCTGAGATTGCTCACGACACGGGTTCCGTTTCGAGCGCCGGCAGTGCCGCCGCCAGCCGGTCCGCCCATTCTTCGATGCCGGACCGCGTCGACAGCAAATCCTGCCGGATCTCGACGAGGACGGCGGGGATGCCGCGATCGTCGCCATGAATGGGCACGGCGTAATCGGCGTCGCGGCTGATCACATAGGGCACGTTGGCCGCGACATTGAGCCCGGCGTCGGTGCGCAGGCCCGAAAGGATCGTTTCGGCGAGATCTCTCGCTTGGTCGTGCAACACGCCGGCATGCCAGGGTCTGCTGACACCGAGGAAGACCGGCGTGAAGGAATGGATCGTCACGATCCGCGTCTGCCGGCCTGCTTGCGCCCGGTGGTCAAGATACGCGGTCACCCGGTCATGAAACGGCGAAAAGATGATCTCGGCGCGTCGGGTCCGCTCCGTCGCATCGATGCCGACATTGCCGGGAATGTCGGTATCTTCCGACAGCACCGGAATGCTGCCTGACGTGCCCAGTGGCCGGTTGAGGTCGATCAGCAGCCGCGAGTAACCGCTGAGGAAGGCCGGTGCATCGAGCTTCGACGACAGCAGGCGGGTCACTTCGGCGGCGCCGATATCCCAGGCGATGTGGCGCTGCAGATGGCTGGCATCGAGGCCGAGCTGTCGATACTCGGCCGGCATGTGGTTGGACGCATGCTCGCACAACAGCACGATATCGGAGCGGCCGTGCTCGTTGAGGACCTCGACGGCCTCGGGCCAATCTTTTCCGGCCTGCGCGGTCATCAATAGAGCGTCCGGTAGAGATCGCAGATGGAGGCCGGATCGAGACCGGCAAGACGCTCGGCTTCATGTCGCTTGAGGCCGACGAAGGTTTCGATGAAGACAGGCGCGAACCATCCCGTCACGATGCCGTCGGCCAGCAACGCGTCCAGTGCCGCCGGCAGGGTTTCGGGCAGGCGCACCAGACCGAGACTCGCCCGCTCAGCCTCGCTCATCAGTGTCGGGTCGCCGGTGACCAAAGGCGGCGACGGCAGGCCCGCCTTCAGCCCTTCCAGCCCGGCGCGGATGATCGCCGCCAGCGACAGATAGGGATTGCCGGTGGCGTCAGCGGCCCGGTATTCGATGTTGTATTGCCGCGCCGGATCGCGTCCGCCGATCGTCACAGTCGGGCAGATGCGCAGCGACGCCTCGCGGTCGCGGTCGGCAAGCCAGGTATAGGACGAACTCCAGCTGTGCGGCTTCAGCCGGTAGAAGGACGACACGCTCGACGCCGTCATCGCGGTCATTCCAGGCAGATGGCGCAGCACGCCGGCACAGAAGGCGCCGGCTTTGGCGGAAAGACCTCCGGGCTGCGTTGGATCGTATGTCACCGGCTTGCCGGCCTCGTCGACGAAGCTGAAATGGATGTGGACGCCGTTGCCGACGGCAGTTGGCGCGGTTTTGGGCGCGAAGCTCGCACGCCAGCCGGCATTGCGCGCCAATTCGCGCGTGATTTCGCGGATGGCGACGGCGCGGTCCGCCGCCCTCAGCGCGTCCGCCGGCTCGTGTGTCACCTCGAACTGCTCGTCGCCGAATTCGGCGATGATCACTTCGGGTGCAACGCCGGCCTCCTCCAGCGCCGCCATCAGGTTGGGCGCGAAGGGGTCCGTGCGGCGCAATGCGGCGAAAGACATCGAATGCGCCGGCGCGAAGCCGCCGTCGGCGACATTGAATTCATGCTCGAAGGCGGCGATGACCGACAGGCCGGTTGCGGCTTTCAAATCGGCCAACGCCTCTTTCAGCATCGTGCGGGTGCAGCCGAGCCATGGGCTGCCATCGAGCTCGACGATGTCGCCGGCGACCATGTCGAACGGCGTCGCCGATCCGGTACGTGTCGTGCGAAAGCGCGCCTTGAGATCGGGGATCAGCCGCAGGTCGCCCGACGAGCCCCAGGGGTTGGGATCGACGATCGAGTTGAACGGCGTCAGCGACAGATTGGCCTGCAGCCAACCGACGCCGGTCGTGGCGGTCTTCTGCAACTTGCTTTCGGCAACGAAGCGGCCCCGCGTGACGGCGGAGAGATCCGTGGTGACGACGGCAACCAGAGGCTCGACAGTCGATGTCATGCCGGTTTTCCCAAAGCGTTGAAGCGGCCGACGACCGTGTCGGTATCGGCCACCCAGCAGTAGCCGCCGAAGGCCTTGAGCGCGATGTCGTGGCGTTCCTGCGTAATGGTGGCGCAGGCATCCGATACGCAGGTGACAAGATAGCCGCGGTCGGCGCCGTCGCGCACCGTCATGTCGACGCATTGATCGGTCAGCACGCCGACCACGACGAGATAGCGGATGCCGAGGTTCTTGAGGAGATAGTCGACATTGGTCGAGTTGAAGATGCCCGACGACGTCTTCGGCAGCATGATCTCGTCGCCGACCGGCGCCAGCGCCGGCACCGGCAGACCCTCCGGGAGGCTGGGTGCGACATGGATCGGCGTCAGCTTGTGGTCGAGCGAGCGGTCACGGCCGTCTTCGGTCAGGCTCTGGATGATGGTGTGCAGCACCTCGACGCCATTGGCCCGCGCAGCGGCCAGCAGGCGCTCCTGGTTGGGGATCGTCTGTGACGTTGTCTGCCGGTAGAAATAGTGATCGGGCCCACGCTCCGGATGCGACGGATCTGCGCCCGGCTCCAGCCAGATGCGCTGCATGTCGACGAGCAGCAGGGCCGTTTCGCCGGCACGGAAGGCGTCGTCTCGTTTGGGTAGGGCCTGGGTCATGCTTTGTCGTCCTGCTTTGCTGATTTGGGTCCCGGCGTCTTGCGGGGTCCGGGTATCTTGCGCGCGCCGTTCTCTTGCGGGTCGCTGTCGAGTGTCACGGCATTGGCATGTCGCACCCTTTCGAGCCGCTCGATGCGGGCGCGCGCGTCGTCGCCCAGCGTCGAAACGATATGGGCGACCAGCGCCTCCATCTGGGCGATCGCCGGCGCCAGCGTGTCGTAGGGCGAGGCGACTTCGAGCGGGCTGACGATGGTGACTTCGGCGAGATCTGATATCGGCGACAGCCATTGGTCGGTGAACAGCACGATGCGCACATCGAGCGCTGCCGCTTGGCTCGCATAGGCCATCACATCGAGCTGATAGCGGCGATAGTCGAACACGACGAGCACGTCGCGGCGGTCGAGGTCGGCGAGCGTGTCGAAGGTCTGCGGAGAAAGCACGCCGAGATCGCGAACCCCGGAGCGAAACTGTACGAGATAGCCGGCCAGCATGCCGGCGATGTGACGGCTGAAACGGCCGCCTACCATGACAATCTCGCCCTTGACCTCCATCAGCAGGCGGGCCGCCCGCTCGTATGTCTGGACAGGTGTCGCGGCGGTGGCTTTCTGCAAGGCCGTGGTGACGCTGTCGAGATAGGCCAGCACGGCGCTGTCGTTGGAGCCGCTCTGCCGCTTGGCCTCCATCATCAGCAGCGGCGAGTGCAGTCTTGCCTCGACTTCGGCCAGAAGCTTCGCCTGGAAATCCGGAAACCCTTCATAGCCGAGCTTGACGACCAGTCTCACCACGGTCGGATCGCTGACGCCAGCGCGCCGGGCGAGCGATGAGGCGGTGCCGAGGCCGGAGGTCGGATAGTCCGTCAACAGCAGTCGGACGATCTTCTCTTCCGACGGCGTCAGCGCAAGATCCCCGCGCATCAGAACATCGCGTATCGCCATGGGCCTCCCCGAAATCCGTGTTCTCTTGTTTTGTCGAGTTTATTACAGAGATTTAAATCTTGGTCAACAATGAAGAGATGTTGACATTGCGTGATCGCTGGCCCTACCTTGTCGGAAAGCAGCCAAGAGACTGTGGGGAACAGCCATGCGAAACGGAAGCGACGTCATCGTCGTCGGTGCCGGCATTGTCGGATCGAGCGCCGCCTATCATCTGGCCAAGGCCGGTGTGAAGGTCACATTGGTCGAGCAGACCCATCCCGCCGGCGGCCCGTCGGGAAAATCGTCGGCGCTGCTGCACGCCTTCTACCTGATGCCGGAATTGTCGCAGCTTTCCATACGTGGCCGCGAGATCCTGGTGTCGCTGCCGGAAATCGCGGGCGAAGGCTCTTTCGTCACCGAAATCGGCATGATGTGGGTCTGCGGCAACGACAACAAGGTGAGTTGGACGGCGGCAGCCGAACGCATCCGCGGCGAGGGCGCGCGCATCGAGACATTGTCACCGCAGGCCTTTGCCGACGCGGCACCCGGCTTTGCCTTGGACAATGTCGCAATGGCGCTGTGGGAGCCGGAATATGGCTACGCCGATGCCTTCGGCGCCACCAACGCTATCGCCCGTGCCGCCCGCGCCAACGGTGCCAGGATCATGCAGAACACGTTGGTCGAGAGCCTCCAGCGGCAGGGCGACCGCATCACCGGCGTCACTCTGACTGATGGAACGGTGCTGGAAGCCGGTACCGTCGTCCTGGCCGCCGGGCCGTGGACGCGCCGCCTGCTGGCGACGGTCGGCCTCGATCTGCCGCTGCATGTCGAGCGCCATCCGATGGCCGTGCTCGACGCTGCCGGCAAGGCAAGGCAGGTCATGCCGTTCGCCTGGTGCGACGACATTTACTGCAACTATGCTCGGCCCGACAATGACGGTGTCATCCTGGCCGGCACGTGGGCCGGCGGTGGCACCGGCCTGCGCCACGAACATGCGGGCCGCCCGCGTTTTGTCGAAAATCCCGACAACTACATGGAAGGTGTCGAGGAGCAGGAATCGGTCGAGATTCTGGAGACCTTCGTTGACAGAGTCCCTGCCATGGCCGAGCTTGGCATCCGGCCCGGCTATGCCGGACTCTACGACATGAGCCCCGACGATCTGCCGGTCATCGGCGCCATGCCTGACGTCGAAGGGCTGGTCGTTTCGGCGGGATCCTCCGGCCACGGCTTCAAGACCGGGCCGGCAGTCGGCGAGGCGGTGGCCAGGCTGGTCACCGAAGGCGCGCAACCGATCCTGGCGCCGTTTTCACCCGATCGCTTCAGGGCCGCGTAATGGCGTCGGTGACGATGAGCGAGAGCAAGCCCAGTGGCTTCATGCCGGCCGCGTTTCGCAACGCCACTGCCGATGCCCTGTGCATGGTCGCGGTGCTGCTGCTGGTGGCGCTTGCCGCCTTCATCTTTGGCAGCGCCGCCATGCAACGTGTGGTCACCTATGCCGCGATCATGCTGACGGCGGTGCTCGGCCTGCAGATATTCTCTGGCAACAGCGGCATCGTCTCGTTCGGTCAGGCCGCCTTTGTCGGCCTTGGCGCCTACGCCACCGGCATCCTCACCATGCCGACCGCATTGCAGCGAACGGCGCTGCGCGACCTGCCGCAATTCCTCGCCGGGTATCAACTCTCCTTCTTCGCGGCGCTGGCCGTCGTCCTTGCTCTCGCGGTCATCGTCGGCCTGTTGACCGGCACGCCGCTGCTCAGGCTTTCCGGATCGAGCGCTTCGATCGCAACGCTTGCCATGCTGATCATCGTCTACACGCTGCTGGTGGCCGGGCGCGAGATCACGCGCGGCAGTCAGCCATTCTATGGCGTGCCGCGCGAGGTAGGGCTGTGGACGGCTGCCGCTGTCGCTTCGATGGCGCTGGTGGCGGCGAGGCTGTTTCGCGAAACCTCCTTCGGCCTTGCCGCCCGCGCCGCCGCCAATGACGAGCGCGGTGCCGCCGCCGTCGGCGTCGACCAGCGCACGGCGCGTTTGGCCGCTTGGGTGGCGGGTGTCGTCGCCGCCATGGCCGCCGGCGCCATGATGGCGCAGTTTCTGGGTGCGTTCTCGCCACGCGATTTCTATTTCGACCTCGGCTTCACCATGCTCGCCATGCTGATCGTCGGCGGCATGACCTCGTCGCTCGGCGCTTTCGCCGGCGTCATCGTCACCATCGTTTTGGTCGAAGTGGTGCGCCGCTTCGAAGGCGGCGGCGAGGTGCTCGGCCTGCATCTGCCCGTCCTGTTCGGCCTGACCCAGGGCGTGCTTGCCATCGCCATGATCCTGGTTATCTGGCGGCGGCCGACCGGTCTGTTCGGCGAGCGTGAACTGAACCTGCTGCGCCGACCCGGACGCCAGGCCGTGATGGCTTCAACGGCGCCACCGCGGCATGTCGAGAGTGACCGGCTCACCGCCGTCCATCTGTCGCGCCGCTATGCCGGCGTCGTCGCCGTCGACGACGTCAGCCTGGATTTCGAGACCGACAGCATCACCGGCATCATCGGCCCCAATGGCGCCGGCAAGACGACGCTGCTCAACATGCTGGCTGGTGATATCAAGCCGAGTGCCGGCACCGTGTCGGTGGGTGGCGTGGTCCGGCAGGCTTCGGCCTTCCGCTTCGCCCGCTCCGGCGTTGCCCGCACCTTCCAGAACATCCGCGTCTTCCCGCACATGACCGTGCTCGAAAATGTCGTCGTCGCCGCCCGCCAGGTGGAGCCGGATCTTGGCCATGCCGAGGCGGCGGCAATGGGTGAACTTGCGCGCATGGGGCTGGAGAGATTTGCCGATCAACCGGCCGCCAGGCTTGCCTACGGCCAGCGCCGTCGGCTCGAAGTGGCACGTGCACTGGCGTTGAAGCCGCGCTTCCTGCTGCTCGACGAGCCGGCCGCCGGCATGAACGCCGTCGAGACCGCCGAACTGGTTTCGATCCTCTCGACAGTCCGCACCGAGCGCCGCATCGGCGTCGTCCTGATCGAACACGACATGCGGCTGGTGATGAACCTGTGCGAGCGCATCGTCGTCATCGATCATGGCCGCGTCATCGCCGACGGCACGCCGGGCGATGTCCAGAAGAACCCCGCCGTGATCGCAGCCTATCTCGGCAGCCGCACGTCGCGCGCCAAGACCGCAACGCCTGAAAACCAGACCGCATGACCCGCAACGACAGCCAACCATAAGAAATCCAGAAGGAGAACCGACATGCCAAGCCTCTATCGCCTCCATCGCGCCGCCCTGTGCGCGGCCGTGTTCGGCATCGCCGCCATTTCGACGGCCAGCGCCGAGGAGATCATCATCGGTGCCGCGACCGCGCAGACCGGTGGCCTCGCTCCCTACGACCAGCCGGCACTTGCCGGCTTGCGCATGTCGCTCGACGAGCTCAACGCCAAGGGTGGCCTCGCTGGCAAATACACCGTCAAGCTGCTGATCAAGGACACCCGCTCCGACACCGCGCAGACCGCAACCGTCGCCCAGGAGTTGATCGACGCCGGCGCCAAGATCATGATCACGCCGTGCGATGCCGATCCCTCGATTTCCGCCGGCCAGCTGACCCAGCCGCTTGGTATTCCGACCCTGACGCTGTGCGGCTCCGCCCCCGTGCTCACCGGCGCGGTCGGCGACGTCATGTTCGGCACCTATCCGGCCGACAATGTGCAGGCGACGGCGGTCGCCGACTTCGCCGTCTCGGAAGGCAAGAAGAAGGTGTTCCTGCTGACTTCGCCGGACTCCACCTACACCGCCAATCTGCCGGAATATTTCGGCAAGGTGTTCGAGAAGAAGGGCGGCGCCATTGTCGGCCGCGGCACCTTCAGCATGGGCCAGCCCGACTTTTCCGCCGAGATCACCAACATCAAGGGCCTGGCCGACAAGCCCGACCTGATCATGACGGCGGCCTACGAGCCGGATTTCCCGGCCTTCATCCAGCAATTGCGCGGCGCCGGCGTCACCATCCCGGTCTATGGCGCCGATGCCATCGGCACGCCGACCATCAAGGCGCTCGGCAAATTGGTCGATGGCGTCGTCTACACCGCGGCCGGCTATGCCGAGCCGGGCAGCAAGCTCGAGGCCTTCAACGCAGCCTTCACCAAATATGCCGGCCACGCACCGGAATCGACCTATGAAGTCAATGGCTACGAGATCGGCCTGATCCTCGACCAGGCGGTCAAGACGGCGGGCTCCGACGACCCTAAGGCGATCCGCGACGCCATCGCCGGCCTCAAGGATTTCGAAGGCATCACCGGCAAGATCACCTATGCCGGCACGGACCGCATGCCGCTGCGGCCGGTGGCGCTGATGCGCTACGAGGGCGGCGAGGGCAAGCATGTCCAGACCCTGATCCCCGACGCTGCCGACGTTCCCGCGCCGTGATGTCATGCTGAGCGTCGAAGCCCTGAAAATCCGGTACGGCGAGGTCGAGGCGGTACGCCGCGTTGACCTCACCGTCGGCAGCGGCGAGATCATCGCGCTGGTCGGCGCCAACGGCGCCGGCAAGAGTTCGACGCTCGGCGCCGTCGCCGGGCTGGTGCCGGCGGCATCGGGCAAGGTGGTCTTCGACGGTGTCGACATCACCGGCCTGGCGCCGGAGGCGATTGCCCGCAAGGGCGTCGCGCTGGTTCCCGAAGGCCGCCGTATCTTCGCCAGCCTGACGGTGGCCGATAATCTGCGTCTCGGCGGCGCAGTGCATCAGCCGGCGGCCGAGGCAAGGCTGCGCGAAGAGGAGATGCTGGAGCTGTTCCCGATCCTGCGCCGCTACCACCGCGTCAAGGGCGGCAATCTGTCGGGCGGCGAACAGCAGATGCTGGCCATCGCCCGCGCGCTGATGGGCAAGCCGCGCATGATCCTGCTCGACGAACCTTCGCTCGGCCTTGCCCCGCAACTGATCGACACCGTCTTCGACCTGATCGCCGACCTGCGCCGCAAGGGCCTGACCATCCTGCTGGTCGAACAGAATGTGGCGCTGGCGCTCGAAATCGCCGACCGCGCCGTTGTGCTCGCCAATGGCGAGGTGGTGCTGTCGGGCACGGCAAAAGAACTCGCTTCATCGGACCTCGTCCGCCAAGCCTATCTGGGAGCTTAAGAAGCATGATCGCGCAGCAGATCATCAATGCGGTGAGCCTCGGCGGCGTCTATGCGCTGCTGGCGCTCGGGCTGGCGATCGTCTTTTCCATCGTCGGCCTCATCAACTTCGCCCATGGCGAGCTGATGACGCTGTCGGGCTATGCGCTTCTGGCCTCGCTGGTGCTGGGTTTTCCCTTCCCGGTGGCGGTGCTTGTCGCCGTCTCCTGCGGCGCGCTCGCCGCGGTCATCATGGAGCGTATCGCGTTCAGGCCGATGCGCGGCGCCAGCGTCACCAGCCTGCTGTTGACCAGCTTTGCCGTCTCCAGCCTGTTGAAAGTCGTCTTCCAGAACGGCATTTCGGCGCGGCCGCAAGCTGTCGCAATGCCCGGTTGGATGACCGGCGCCTTCTCCTTCGGCGATTTCACCATAGGCGTCGGTCCCAGCATCTCCATCGTCGTCTCCGCACTGGCGCTGATTGCGCTGGAAGTCTTCCTGCGCCGCTCGGTGACCGGCACGGCGATGCGCGCCGCGGCGGAAGATTTCGACGTCGTGCGCCTGATGGGCATTCCGGCCAGCCGCATCATCGCCACCGCCTTCCTGCTCTCCGGCCTGCTGGCCGGGCTGGCGGCTATGCTGTGGGTGGCGCAGCGCGCCTCGGTCGATCCGCTGATGGGCTTTACGCCGGTGTTGAAGGCGTTCATCGCCGCCGTCGTCGGCGGGCTCGGCAGCTTGCCAGGTGCTGTCGCCGGCGGTTTTCTGCTCGGCATCATCGAGGTGCTGTTGCAGGCGACATTGCCGGGAGCGATCGCCCCCTATCGCGACGCCATCGTGCTGTCGGGCGTCATCGCCGTGCTGCTGGTTCGCCCGCAAGGCCTGATCCCGGCGGTCCGCGCCCAGCGAAGCTGATCTATGTACAGCAAGCCTGAATTTGCGCCGCTGTCGCACGACGAGGTGTTCGGCCTGATCGAGGCCGCGGCCTTCGCCGCGGTGGTGACAGCGGGACCGCAAGGGCTCGTCGTCTCGCATCTTCCCTTCGTGCTCGATCGCGCGCGGGGTGAAAACGGAACTCTGGTCTCGCATCTCGCCAGGGCCAATCCGCACAGCACCTTGATCAGCGAAGGCAGGGAGACCGTCGCCATCTTCCACGGCCCGCATGGCTATATCTCGCCGTCCTGGTATCCGCGCAATCCGGTGCGCGACAGCGCGCCGACCTGGAATTTTGCTGTCGTGCATTGTCATGGGCATCCGGTGCCGCTCGACGAGCACGCCACCGCCCGGCATCTCCTGCAGCTTGTCGAGGTGCTGGAAAAAGATCGCGATGACCGCTGGCGCATGCGCGAGCTGGGACCTGGCGGCATGGAGCGGCGTATACCTGGTATCATGGGGTTTGACCTGCCGATCGGGCGGCTCGAAGCCAAGTTCAAGATGGGGCAGGATGAGCGCCTCTATGACACAGGCGGAGCCATCAGGGCGCTGGAGCAAAACGATCCGGCGCTGGCGGCGATGATGAAGGCGCACAACGCGTATCGCCAGGACTGACCGCCTGCATGCGGCAAGGATAAGAAAAAATGATCCCCAATCTCAACATCGTGCCCTTCGTCAGCGTCGATCATATGATGAAGCTGGTGCTGAAGATCGGCGTCGAGCGCTTCCTCGTCGAACTCGCCAGCTACATCGAGGATGATTTCCGCCGCTGGGAGCTGTTCGACAAGACCCCGCGCGTGGCCTCGCACAGCGCCGAAGGTGTCATCGAACTGATGCCGACCAGCGACGGCGAGGTCTACGGCTTCAAATACGTCAACGGCCATCCCAAGAACATGCGCGAGGGGCGCCAGACGGTGACGGCTTTCGGCATGCTCGCCGATGTCCACAATGGCTATCCTGTCTTGCTATCCGAAATGACCATCCTGACCGCGCTGCGCACGGCGGCGATGTCGGCTCTGGCCGCCAAATACCTGGCGCCGGCCGGCTCCAGCTGCATGGCGCTGATCGGCAACGGCGCCCAGGCCGAATTCCAGGCGGTGGCCTTCAAGGCGCTGCTCGGCGTCGACAGGCTGAGGCTTTACGACATCGACCGCACTGCCACCGAAAAATGCATCCGCAATCTCGCCGGTCTCGGCTTCGACATGATCGCCTGCGGCACCGCGCAGGAGGCTGTCGAGGGAGCCGACATCATCACCACCGTCACCGCCGACAAGCAGTACGCCACCATCCTCACCGACAACATGGTCGGCTCCGGCGTGCACATCAACGCGGTCGGCGGCGACTGCCCCGGTAAGACCGAACTGCACCGCGATATCCTGCTGCGCTCCGACATCTTCGTCGAATATCCGCCGCAGACCCGCATCGAGGGCGAGATCCAGCAGCTTGCACCGGATCATGGGGTGACCGAGCTGTGGCAGGTGATGTCAGGCGCCGTGCAAGGCCGGCGCGATGCCACCCAGATCACGCTGTTCGATTCGGTCGGCTTCGCCATCGAGGACTTTTCGGCACTGCGCTATGTCAGGGACCAGCTGCGCTCGACTGGCCTCTACCAGGAACTCGACATGCTGGCCGACCCCGACGAGCCGCGCGACCTGTTCGGCATGCTGTTGAGGGCGGCCCAGCATGGTTGAGATGAGCGTTGTTCAGCCAGCCGAGCCCCACATGGCATCCGGCACCACCACCAGCTTGCCGACGAAAGCCTTGGCGATGAAATCCGCCTGCGCATGGTGGAAATCGGAGAGCTTGTAGACGCCGCCAACCAGCGGCCGGATTTTCTTCGCCTCGATGTACCCAACGATGCGGCGGAAATCCGCACGCGTGCCCTGGCTCGAGCCGTGCAGCTGCAATTGCTTCAGGTACATGGTCCTGAGATCGAGCTGCACGACCGGGCCGGCAATCGCGCCTGCGGTAGTGTAACGGCCCTCGGGCCTGAGAATACGCAACAGGTCGTTGAAGATGGCGCCGCCGACGAGGTCGGCCACCACGTCGATCGGCTGGCCTCCGGTCGCCTCGTTCACGGCTTGCGGCAGGTCGGCAACACCACGGGTGATGACGGCCTCGGCGCCGATGTCGAGCACCGCCTGTTCCTTGCCCTTGCCGACGACGGCATAGGGAATGGCACCGCGCGCCCGTGCCAACTGCACGATGCCGGAACCGACACCGCCCGAAGCGCCGGTGACCAGCACGCGCTCGCCGGCCTTGAGCGCCGCGCGCTCCAGCATCTGTTCACCGGTCAGGTAGGCGCAGCAGAAGGTGGCGAGTTCGATATCGCTCATGTCGGTGTCGATGACATGAGCGTTCTCGGCCGGCACGGCCTGGTATTCGGCGTAACCGCCATCGCGGCCATGGCCCATATAATCGATGTCGGCGAGTGAATCGTCGTCGCGGTTGTAGATCGAGAAATCGACCATCACCCGTTCGCCGATACGGTCCGGCGATACGCCTTCGCCGACGGCGGCGACGATACCGACGGTGTCCGTGCCCTGGATGCGCGGGAAAACAAGCGTGTTGCCCTGGCGGCGCCATGTCGACACGGCGGCAGCGTCCTCCTCCGTGCCATAGGCGCCCTGGCGCACCCAGACATCGGTGTTGTTCATCCCGCAAGCGCTGACCTTGACCAGCACTTCACCGGGAGCGGGCCCGGGCACTTTCACATCGCTGCGGTAGACGAGTTTTTCCGGTCCGCCGTGCCCGGTGAGCAGCACGGCGGCCATGGTGGCGGGGAGGGTTCTGATCATGGCATTCATAGTCGATCTCAGAGATTGGCAAACACGCTCTTCACGGCATCGGCGGTCTTCGACACGACGATGTCGGCTTCCTCGCGGGTCAGGCAGAGCGGCGGCGCGAAGCCGAGAATATCGCCCTGCGGCATGGCGCGGCCGATGACGCCGCTTGCGGCAAGTGCCGTCGCCACCTGCGGCCCGATCTTGAGCGAGGCGTCGAAGAACACCCGGTCGTCCTTGTCGGCAACGAATTCCACCGCCGCCAGCATGCCGTCGCCGCGGACGTCCCCGACATTCGTGTGGCCGCCGACTGCCTTGGCCAACTCGGCGCGGAAATAGGCGCCGGTCTCCTTGGCATTTGTCACCAGGTCCATCTCGTCGATCAGTTCGAGATTGGCGACGCCGGCGGCGACGCAGATCGGATGCGCCGAATAGGTCCAGCCATGACCGAGCGAACCGAGCTTGTCGGAACCCTCAACCAGCACCTGCCACATCTTGTCGGCGACGATGACGCCCGACAGCGGGGCATAGGCCGAGGTCAGGCCCTTGGCGATGGTGATCAGGTCGGGCTTGATGCCGTAATGGTCGGAGCCGAACATGGTGCCCAGACGGCCGAAGCCCGTCACCACCTCGTCGGCGACCAGAAGCACGTCGTACTTCTTCAACACCGCCTGGATCTTTTCCCAGTAGAAGGCCGGCGGCGGCACGATGCCGCCGGTGCCGAGGATCGGCTCGCCGATGAAGGCCGCGACGGTTTCCGGACCCTCAGCCAGGATCATCTCCTCGAGCTTGTCGGCGCAATGCTGAGAAAATTGCTCCTCGCTCATCGAGCGGTCGGCACGGCGGAAGTAGTAGGGTGCCTCGGTGTGCAGGATCGGCGCGCGCGGCAGGTCGAAGGCGTTGTGGAACAGGTCGAGCCCGGTCAGCGATCCAGTCATCACGCCCGAGCCGTGATAGCCGCGCCAGCGCGAAATGATCTTCTTCTTCTCCGGCCGGCCGAGCACGTTGTTGTAGTACCAGATCAGCTTGATGTTGGTTTCGTTGGCATCGGAACCGGAGAGGCCGAAATAGACCCGCGACATGCCCTGCGGCGCGCGGTCGATGATCATCTTGGCCAGCGTGATCGAGGCCTCGGTGCCGTGGCCGACATAGGCGTGGTAGTAAGCGAGGTTCTTCGCCTGGTTGGCGATGGCGTCAGCGATCTTCTGGCGGCCGTAGCCGACATTGACGCAATAGAGCCCGGCAAAGGCATCGAGGCTCTTCCTGCCATTGTTGTCCCAGACGGTGACGCCTTCACCGCCGGCCATGATGCGCGTCGGGCTCTCGCCCCGTGCATGCGTGCCCATATGGGTCGAGGGGTGGAAGAAGTGGTCGCGATCCCAGGCGGCGAGTTCGTTGGACTGGTCGAGCATTCTTTTGACTCCTGACAAAACGGTGATTCCGGCGCAGCTTAAGCTACATCGAGGCAGAGATATTTGAGATCGGTGAAAGCCTCGAGTCCGTGGCGCGAGCCTTCGCGCCCGATGCCCGATTGCTTGACGCCGCCGAACGGAATCGGCGCGCCGGTGATCTTGACGCGGTTGATGGCGACCATACCGTAATCGAGGGCGCGGCCCATACGCTGCTGCCGGCCACCATTCTCGGTCACGACATAGGCAACGAGGCCATATTCGGTAGCGTTGGCGCGGGCGATCACCTCGTCCTCGCTGTCGAAAGCCGTCACGGCGGCGACCGGACCGAAAGTCTCCTCGCGCATGATCAGCGCTTCATCGGTGACATCGGCCAGCAGCGTCGGCTGATAGAACAGGGGGCCAGCCTGGTGCCGCTTGCCGCCGGTGAGGCAGCGCGCGCCATGGGTCAGCGCATCGGTGACCTGCTCTTCGACCTTCTTGATCGCGCGCTCATGCATCAGCGGGCCGATGTCGGTGCCATCTGCAAGGCCATTGCCGGTTCGCAGCGCCTCGATGCGCGCGGTGAACGCGGCGCAGAAGCGATCGTAGATCGGACGCTGAACATAGATACGGTTGGCGGCGAGGCAGTCCTGGCCCGACGTGGCGAATTTGGCGTCGATGGCGATATCAACCGCCTTGTCCAGATCGGCATCCGCAAAGACGATCAGCGGGGCATGGCCGCCAAGCTCCATCACCAGCCGTTTCATGGTCGGCGCGCTTTGCGCGGCGATCAGCCGGCCGATCTCGGTCGAGCCGGTAAAGCTCATGGCGCGAACGCGCGGGTCTTCGCACATCCGCCCGACGATGGTCGAAGCCTTGCCGGTGATGACGTTGAAGACGCCAGCGGGCAAGCCGGCGCGTTCGCCGAGCTCGGCCAGCGCCAGCGCCGACAGCGGCGTTTCCGACGACGGATGCGCAACGATGGTGCAGCCGGCGGCAAGGGCTGCCGCCGCCTTGCGGGTCAGCATCGCCGACGGAAAATTCCACGGCGTGACGACGCCGACGACACCGAGCGCCTCGCGCCGCACCATCATTTCGGCGTTCGGCAGATGGCTGGTGACGCTCTCGGCGTTCAGGCGTTTTGCTTCCTCGGCATACCATTCGATGAAGGAGGCGGCATAATCGATTTCGCCGAGCGATTCCTGCAGCGGCTTGCCCTGTTCCAGCGTCATCAGCAGAGCGAGGTCTTGCTTTGCAGCGATGATCAGCTCGAACCATTTTCTTAAGGTTTTCGAACGCTCCTGCGGCAACAGCGCCCGCCAAGCCGGAAAGGCGCTTGCGGCAGCATCGATTGCCTTCGTCGTCTGCCGGCCGTCGAGCGCGGCGACGAAAGCGACGGTGGTGCCGGTGGCCGGGTCGGTGACCTCGAAGCTCTCGGCGGCCTCGCTTGCGGTCCAGTGGCCGTCGACATAGGCGAGTTCGCGCAGCAGCCGGCGGTCGGCGAGGCGGTCGAGCGCTTCATGGCGATGCGAGCGGGCGAAATGCGCGGACATGGTCGAGACCTCCCGGTTCGGACTGATACGGGAAGACTATCCGCCCGATGCAGATAGAGAGGCTGTTTGGATGCCTTGAAGTAGAGAGACTCTCTCTATTGCGTCGCCTCGGCAGACGATCTCTCCGGCCTTAAGCCGACGCCGGCAGCAGGTCGGCTATAGGCAGCGCGATCTCGTCCTTCACCGTCTTGATGACGATGTAGGTGAAGTACCGATCGATGCCGATTTCGCGGTCGAGCAAGCCGTCGACCAGCCGCTGATAGGCGTCGATGTCGCGCGCCATCACCTTCAGCACATAGTCGACGCCGCCGCCCACCGACCAGCAGGCGACGATCTCTGGGATGTCTCGGATGACGCGCTCGAAGCGGTCGAAATCGGCCTGGCGGTGGTTGGCCAGCGTCACCTCCATCAGCACGGTGGCGACGGGTGCGACGACGCGCATGGCGATCCTGGCATGATAGCCCGAGACGATGCCGGCCTTTTCCAGCTTGCGCAGCCGCATCCAGCACGGCGTCGGCGACAGCCCGACCTGATCGGCCAGCGCCAGCTTGGTGATGCGTCCGTCGCGCTGGATGGCGTCGAGGATTTTCAGGTCGATCGGGTCGAGTTTCGCTGATGTCATCAGAGCTCACTTTTCGTCCGAGTACCATGACGGCGCATTATTTCGATTGTCAATTGCACTGATTTCGATCTCTAATAAGTCATGACATTGTGGCAACCCGATCCCGCACTCATCAGGCGGCCGGCATATCAATCGCTGGCCGACCAGTTCGCGCGCGCCATCCATGACGGGCGCCTTGCCAATGGCGCGCGGCTGCCGACCCATCGCAGGCTGGCCGACGATCTGAAACTTTCGGTGCAGACGGTCAGTCGCGCCTATGAAGAGCTAATCCGTCGCGGCCTGATTTCGGGCGAGATCGGCCGCGGCAGCTTCGTCCAGACGCAGCGCCGCGAGCCGGAGCCGCCCTACCTGCCGGAGCGGCTCGGCGAAGTCATCGACCTGTCGATCCTGAAACCGGTTTGTGAGCCGATGCATCTGGAGCGGCTAAAACAGGCACTGGGCTGGCTGGCTGAGAACCTGCCGTCGAGTTCAGCACTTTCGTTCCGGCCCAACATGGTGTTTCCCCGCCACCGCGCGGTGGCGGTCGAATGGCTGAGGCTTTGTGGCCTCGATGCATCGCCGCAGAACGTCAGCCTGACCAACGGCGCCACCGCCGGCATGACCGTGGCGCTGATGAGCGTCGCGCCGCCGGGCTCGACGGTTGCCACCGAGGCGATCGGCCACCACACGCTGGTGCCGCTGGCGCGCTATCTCGGCTTCAATCTGGAAGGCCTGCCGATCGACGATAACGGCCTGATCCCGGAAGCGCTGGACGAGGCCTGCCGGCTTTCCGACATCCGCGCGGTCTTCGTGCAGCCCTCGGTGATCAACCCGACGGCGACCCTGATGGATGCGCGGCGGCGAGAAGAGATCGCCGCGGTCGCGCGCAAGCACGACATCGCCATCATCGAGAACGATGTGCTCGGTCCGCTGGTCGAAGACCGGCCGCCGCCGGTTGCCGCGTTCGCGCCGGAGCGCACGCTCTACGTCACCTCCTTCACCAAGATCACCGTGCCCGGTCTGCGCATCGGCTATCTGGCCGCGCCCGACCGCTACGTCGCCGCCGTCGCCAACCGGCATCTGGTCTCGAACTGGATGGCGACGCCGCTGGTGGCCGAGATCGCCACCAAATGGGTGACCGACGGCACGGCGATGGAGCTTGTCCACTGGCAGCGCGCGGCTTTGCGGCGCCGGCAGGATATTGCAGCGCAAGTGCTGGCGGGGGTGGACTATCGCGCCCGGCGCGACGGGTTGCATGTCTGGCTGCAACTGCCGGCCGACCGGGCCGAGGAAAGCTTTGTCGCCCAGGCTCGCCTGCAGGGCGTGGCGATTGCACCCGGCACGTCCTTCCGTATTTCGGCTGCGCCCTGGCATCCGGCGGTACGTATCTCGCTGGGTTCGACCACCGAGGGGGAACTGCGCGCCGGCCTCGGCGTTGTCACCAAGCTTTTGCTCGGCGATCCCGAGCACCTGCTGCTCGCTATCTAGCGAGTGCGCCGCTATCCGGGTGATGCCGGCCTGCGAAAGGCAGCCTCCTGCGCTTCCGGTACTCACGTACGAAAAGTACGCTCCGTTCCGGTTCTCGGAGGCTCCCATTCTCGGCTCGGCCTGACCCGAATCCCGGCGCACTCTTCGGCACTGGTTGCTCAAGAATTGTGCGGAATGGGAAATATTGTCATGATATTATTTTCCCGATTGACATGATTTGGCGCGTTCCGCATCGTTAAGGGGCACAGGCTTCTCCAGCACGGGGAATTTATTTGTCCGCATCAGCGCCCATCATCAAGATCGACGACATCTCGAAGAGCTTCGGCAGCTTCAAGGTGCTGGACGGCCTGTCGATGCAGGTCATGCCCGGCGAGAAGCTGGCGCTGATCGGCCCGTCGGGCTCGGGCAAGACGACGATCCTGCGCATCCTGATGACGCTTGAGCGCATCGATGGCGGTCATATCCAGATCGACGGCGAGCAGCTCTACCACATGGAGCGCAATGGCCAGCTGCTGGCCGCCGATGAGCGGCATCTGACAAGGATGCGTCAGAAGATCGGCATGGTCTTCCAGCTGTTCAACCTGTTTCCGCACAAATGCGTCATGGACAATGTCACGCTGGCTCCGATGCTGACCAAGGGCACGCCACGTGCGGCCGCCGAAAAGCGGGCGATGGAACTGCTCGAAATGGTCGGCATGGCCGACAAGGCCATGTCCATGCCGGCGCAGCTGTCCGGTGGTCAGAAGCAGCGCGTGGCGATCGCCCGGGCGCTGGCGCTGTCGCCGAAGATCATGCTGTTCGACGAGGTGACGTCGGCGCTCGATCCGGAGCTGGTCGAGGAGGTGATGAACGTCATGCGCAAACTCGCCGCCGAGACCGACATGACCATGCTGCTGGTCACCCACGAGATGGGTTTCGCCCACGATTTCGCCGACCGGGTGCTGTTCTTCGATCGTGGCAGGATCGTCGAGGAAGGCAAGCCGGACGAGATTTTCCGCAATCCCAAGCAGGAGCGCACGCAAGGCTTCCTGAAGAAGATCATCGCAGCCGGACATCGCGTCTGACCGCAATGCCCAGGGCGACGAAGTCGTCCCGAGGTGGCGAGGGCCGCCTCGCAACAAAGCAAGACAAGAAACAAGGAGTTGGGAACAATGAACAAACTTGGCATTCTGGCCGGCGTTGCCGGTCTAGCACTGACGGCGGTGCTGGCCGCCTCGATCCCCGGTTCGGCCGACGACAGCAAGCTCGAACAGCTCAAGGCGCAAGGTTTCGCCCGCCTCGCCATCGCCAACGAGCCGCCCTATACGGCGGTCGCCGCCGACGGCAAGGTTTCGGGTGCCGCGCCTGATGTGGCCCGCGAGATATTCAAGCGGCTCGGCGTCGCCGACGTCGCCGCTTCGATCTCCGAATATGGCGCCATGATCCCCGGCCTGCAGGCCGGTCGCTTCGATGTCGTCACCGCCGGCCTGTTCATGAAGCCGGAACGCTGCGCCGCCGTCGTCTATTCCGAGCCGGTGCTTTGCGATGCAGAGGCGATGCTGGTGAAGAAGGGCAATCCGAAGGGCTTCAAGAGCTATGAGGATGTCGCCAAGGATACGACTGCGACCATCGGCGCGCCGGGCGGCGGCACCGAAGAGAAGCTCGCGCTCAATGCCGGCGTGCCGCGCGATCGCGTCATCGTCGTGCCGGATGGCCAGAGTGGCGTGAAGATGCTCCAGGATGGCCGCATCGACGCTTATTCGCTGCCCGTCCTGTCGATCAATGATCTGGTCAAGAAGGCCAACGATCCGAACCTCGAAGTCATCGCTCCGGTGCAGGGCGCACCGGTCTATTGCGACGGCGCCGCCTTCAAGAAGGGCGATGAGGCACTGCGCGACGCCTTCGACGTCGAACTGGCCAAGATGAAGAAATCGGGCGAGTTCGCCAAGATTATCGAACCCTACGGCTTCTCGGCGGCGGCGGCGATGTCGACCAGCCGCGACAAGCTCTGCGCGGCGAAGTGATTTTTCCTTCTCCCCGTTCAACGGGGAGAAGGTGTCACGAAGTGACGGATGAGGGGCGGCGCCAAGTTCTGAGACTCTAGTGCCGCCCCTCATCTGCCTGCCGGCATCTTCTCCCCGTAAATGGGGAGAAGGAGCTAAACCCAACGTTGGAACGTAAATGACCCAGTGGTCCGGCTATTTCGGCCTGATATTGCAGGGAGCGATTGTCACCATCGAGCTGACGCTGATGGGGTCGGTGCTTGCGCTGTTCATGGCCTTTCTTGCCGGAATGGGGCGGCTGTCGCGTTTCTTCGTGCTGCGCGCGCTGGCCACCGCCTACATCGAATTCTTCCGCGGCACCTCGATCTTCGTGCAGTTGTTCTGGGCCTATTTCGTGCTGCCCTTCATCGGCATTTCGTTGACCCCGTTGCAGGCCGGCGTGCTGGCGCTCGGCCTCAATGTCGGCGCCTACGCCGCCGAAGTCGTGCGCGGTGCCATCCAGTCGATCGGCCGCGAACAGTATGAGGCCTGCACCGCGCTCAATCTCGGGCGGTGGCAAGGCATGCGCCACATCATCCTGCCGCAGGCGCTGCTGGTGATGCTGCCGACTTTCGGCAACAACGCCATCGAATTGCTCAAGGCGACCGCCGTGGTGTCGCTGATCTCGCTCACCGACCTGACCTTCCAGGCGCAGGTGGTGCGTGCCCAGACCGGCAACACCATGGTGCCGTTCGCCACCATCCTGTTCATCTATTTCATCCTCGCCCTGCTCATCTCGTGGGGCGTGCGTTCGCTGGAACACCGCATGGCGCGCGGCCTCGATGGGGTGCGTGCCTGATGGAATGGGATTGGAATTTCGTCTGGGAAATCATGCCGACGCTGATCCAGGGGGTGAAGATCACCATCCTGGCAACGCTGCTCGGCTCGGTGCTGGCGGCGATCGTCGGGTTGGGCATCGCGCTGGCGCGCCGCTCGCCCAACAAGGCGTTGTCGCGCACGGTCGGCTTCCTCGCCGAGTTCGTTCGCGGCACGCCGCTGCTGGTGCAGCTCTATTTCATCTTCTACGTGCTGCCCGACATCGGCATCCTGTTGCCGCCGCTGGTCGCCGGTGTCATCGGGCTCGGGCTGCACTACGGCACCTACACCGCCGAGGTTTATCGCGCCGGCATCGACAATGTGCCGCGCGGCCAATGGGAGGCCGCCAAGGCCTGCAATCTAAGCGCCAGGCAGACCTGGACACACATCATCATTCCGCAGGCCATTCCGCCGATGATCCCGGCGCTGGCCAATTATTTCATCGCCATGTTCAAGGAGACGCCACTGCTGTCGGCAATCACCGTGCTGGAGCTGATGAACCAGGCGAAAAGCGTCGCCAACACCTATTATCGTTACATCGAGCCGATTACGCTGGTCGGCGCTTTCTTCCTCGTCATCAGTCTGTTTTCGGTCGTGCTGCTGCGCTGGCTGGAACGTCGCTACGGCAAGATCGAGAGGTAGCCGATGAAACCCTTGCCCGAGATCAAGGTCTATCCGAAGCGGCCGCAGTTGGAGGCGCGCCCGCTTGAACGGCGCGTCGGCCTGATCATCCTGGCCACCGACCACACCAGCGAGCCGGATTTCCGCCGCATGGTGGCGAGCGAGCGGGTCGGCGTCTATGTCGCGCGCATTCCCTATGCCAACCCGACGACGCCTGAAAACCTGCGCAAGATGCAGCCGGCGCTGACGGCGGGCGCGGCCCTGATCCTGCCGGACGAGAAGCTCGATGCCATCTGCTATTCCTGCACCTCGGCGTCGGTGGTGATCGGCGATGCCGAGATCGAGGCGGCGATCCAGGCCGCCAAGCCCGGTATTTCAGTCGTTACCCCGCCGATGGCGGGCGTGCGCGGGCTGCGCGCGCTGGGCGCAAGCAAGATCAGCATCCTCACTCCCTACACGGTCGAGACATCCAGGCCGATGGCCGCCTATTTCGCCGCGCGAGGCTTCGACATCGTCAGCTTCACCTGTCTCGGCTTCGAGGACGACCGCGAGATGGCGCGAATCGCACCTGCAACGCTTGTCGATCTGGCGCGTGAGGCGACCGACGCGAGCGCCGATGCGCTGTTCGTCTCCTGCACGGCGCTGCGCGGTGCACTCGCGGTCACCGGCATGGAAAAGGCGATCGGCCGTCCCGTGGTGACCAGCAACCAGGCCAGCGCCTGGAACTGCCTGAGATTGTGCGGGGATGAGGCGCCGCATCCTGAGTTCGGGCGGCTGATGACGTTGCCGTTGGTTCAGTAAGATTATGTCCCACATTCACGAGCGACCCCCTCTGGCCTGCCCGCCATCTCCCCCTCGAGGGGGGAGATTAGCTGCTGCCCGGCTTTCGCCAATCACCGACGTGACAGGAAGAACGGCAGCGTCGAAGCTGCCAATCTCCCCCCTTGAGGGGGAGATGGCCGGCAGGCCAGAGGGGGGCGTTTCGTGATGCCCGCCGTCATCCTCACCGACATCCGTACCGCCCGTGAGCGTATCGCTGGTAAAGTCGAGCGCACGCCAACCGTCTTGTCCCACAGCCTCTCGGAACAGTTCGGCGTCCCCGTTCACCTCAAGCTCGAGCATCGCCAGACCACCGGCAGCTTCAAGCTGCGTGGCGCCTCGAACGCCGTCGCCTCGTTGAACGCCGAACAGAAGGCGCGGGGCGTGGTCGCGGCCTCGACCGGCAATCATGGCCGCGCGCTGGCGCATGCGGCGAAGCTTGAAGGCATGCGCGCCGTAATCTGCATGTCGCGCCTGGTGCCCGGCAACAAGCTCGACGAGATCCGCCGGCTTGGCGCGGAGGTCCGCATCGTCGGCGACAGCCAGGACGATGCCCAGCAGGAGGTCGATCGGCTGGTGGCGCAAGAGGGGCTGGTGATGCTGCCGCCCTTCGACCATCCCGACATTATCGCCGGGCAAGGCACGGTCGGGCTTGAGATGATCGAGCAGGTCCCGGATGCCGCCCTCGTTCTGGTCCAGCTCTCCGGCGGTGGGCTCGCCTCAGGGGTTGCTACGGCCATCAAAGGCGTCAGCCCCGGCACAAAAATCATCGGTGTCTCGATGGCGCGTGGCGCGGCGATGAAGGCCAGCCTCGATGCGGGCCAGCCGGTGCTGGTGGAAGAATTGCCGACGCTGGCGGATTCGCTCGGTGGCGGCATCGGCCTCGACAATCGGCTGACCTTCGCCATGTGCCGCGACCTGCTCGATGATGTCATCCTGCTCAGCGAAGACGAGATCGCCGCCGGAATCCGTCACGCCTATGCGCAGGAGCGCGAAATCGTCGAGGGCGCGGGTGCTGTCGGCATCGCCGCACTGCTGGCCGGCAAGGTCAGGTCGGACGGGCCGATGGTTGTTCTGCTGTCCGGTCGCAACATCGATATGGACGCGCACCGCACAATCGTTTGCGGCGTAGCGCCATCGCTCAAGGAGCGTGCCGCATGAGCCGGATGACCATCCTTACAGAGAAAGAGTTGCGGGCGATCGTGACACTCGATCTCGATGCCGTCGCCTGCGTCGAAAACGCCTTCCGTGCGCTTGCCACTCTGCCGGTGGCGATGCCGCCGATCCTGCGGCTAGACATTCCCGAGCATCGCGGCGAGGTCGACGTTAAGACCGCCTATGTGCCCGGCATTGACGGTTTCGCCATCAAGATCAGCCCCGGCTTCTTCGACAATCCGAAGCTCGGCCTGCCCAGCGTCAACGGCATGATGGTGCTGCTGTCAGCCAAGACCGGCCTGGTCGAAGCGCTGCTGCTCGACAACGGCTATCTCACGGATATCCGAACCGCTGCTGCCGGCGCCGTCGCCGCCAAACATCTGTCGCGGCAGGACTCGTCCGTTGCCGCGATCTTCGGTGCTGGCGTCCAGGCCGGGCTGCAATTGGAAGCACTCATGCTGGTGCGGCCGATTGCCGAGGCGCGCATCTGGGCACGCGATGCGGCAAAGGCCGAGGCAACCGCCGGAGCCCTGCGCGAAAAGCTCGGCATTCTCGTGCATGCCGAGCCCGACGCGGCAAACGCGGTCGCCGGCGCCGACATCATCGTCACCACGACGCCTTCGACCGAGCCGCTGATCAAGGCCGGCTTCGTTTCCGCAGGGCAGCACATCACCGCGATGGGATCGGACGCCGAGCACAAGAACGAGATCGCGCCGGCAATCCTGCGCATGGCCGATCTCTATGCCGCTGACAGTGGCCGCCAGACAAAGCGGCTGGGTGAGCTGCATCATGCAATCGCGGCGGGCGTGATGGCCGCCGAGGGAGAGGTGACCGAACTCGGCCAGATCATCGCCGGCGCGAAACACGGACGGCGCTCGGCCAGCGACATCACCATCGCCGATCTCACCGGCACTGGCGTCCAGGACACGGCGATCGCCACGCTCGCTCGAGACCGTGCGCGGGTGGCCGGTTCCGGGGCCATCTTCGAAAGCTGATGCTGGCCGCAGGAGCATCCGGAAAAGTGGGAACCGGTTTTCTCGGACAAACGGTTTTCCGTTTGTCCAGAGATCACGCTCAAACAAGAACGACGAGTTGGATTCAAAGCTGATACCGGCCGCAGGGCCCAACAAACGAGGACCAAGAACAATGCAACCGAACCTGAGATTCTCGCGCGGCGAATATGCGGATCGCCTCGCCAAGACACGCAAGGCCATGGAGGCCAAGGGCGTCGATCTTCTTGTTGTCAGCGATCCTTCCAACATGGCCTGGTTGACCGGCTATGACGGCTGGTCGTTCTATGTGCATCAGGCGGTTATCGTGCCGCCTTCGGGCGAGCCGGTCTGGTACGGCCGCGGCCAGGACGCCAACGGCGCCAAGCGCACCGCCTATCTCGCGCACGACAATATCGTCGGCTATGCCGATCACTATGTGCAGTCGACCGAGCGCCACCCGATGGATTTTTTGGCCAGCGTGCTTGCGGAGCGCGGCTGGGGCAAGCTGACAGTCGGCGTCGAAATGGACAATTACTGGTTCTCGGCGGCCGCCTTTGCGTCGCTGCAGAAGCATTTGCCCAATGCCCGCTTTGTCGATGCCACCGCGCTGGTCAACTGGCAGCGTGCGGTGAAGAGCCCGACCGAGATCGATTATATGCGCAAGGCGGCCCGCATCGTCGAGGCCATGCATCAGCGCATCTTCGACAAGATCGAGGTCGGCATGCGCAAATGCGATCTCGTCGCCGAAATCTATGACGCCGGCACGCGCGGCGTCGACGGTATTGGCGGCGACTATCCGGCGATCGTGCCGCTGCTGCCGTCGGGTGCCGATGCCTCGGCGCCGCATCTGACCTGGGATGACAGAGCGATGAAGCGGGGCGAGGGCACCTTCTTCGAGATTGCTGGCTGCTACAACCGCTATCACTGCCCGCTGTCGCGCACCGTCTTCCTAGGCAAGCCGACGCAGGAATTCCTCGATGCCGAGAAGGCGACGCTGGAAGGTATGGAAGCCGGGCTGGCTGCCGCGAAACCCGGCAACGCCTGCGAGGACATCGCCAACGCCTTCTTCGGTGTCCTCAAGCGATACGGCATCGTCAAGGACAACCGCACCGGCTATTCGATCGGGCTGTCCTATCCGCCGGACTGGGGCGAGCGCACGATGAGCCTGCGTCCCGGCGACCGCACCGAGCTCAAGCCCGGCATGACCTTCCATTTCATGACCGGCCTGTGGCTGGAAACGATGGGACTGGAGATCACCGAGTCCATCCTGATCACCGAAACCGGTGTGGAGTGCCTGGCCAATGTGCCGCGCAAGCTGGTGGTGAAGGATTGATGCCGATGTTGAATCTACGTCCATCACCGGTCGCGCCGACCGTCGATTTCGACTGCGACGGCATCCAGCACGGTTTCCTGCGCTTGCCCTACAGCCGCGACGATTCGGCGTGGGGCTCGGTGATGATCCCGATCTGCGTCATCCGCAGCGGCAACGGGCCGGCAGCGCTGCTGACCGGGGGCAACCATGGCGACGAGTATGAGGGGCCGCTGGCCCTCTACGATCTCGCCAGGACCCTAGATCCCAAGCAAGTCAGCGGCACGGTGATCATCGTGCCGGCCATGAACTATCCGGCCTTTCGCGCTGGCACGCGCACCTCGCCGATCGACAAGGGCAACATGAACCGCAGCTTTCCCGGCCGGCCGGACGGAACGGTGACCGAGAAGATCGCTGATTATTTCCAGCGTGAGCTGCTCCCCCGCGCCGACATCGTGTTCGACTTCCATTCCGGCGGCAAGACGCTGGACTTCGTGCCGTTCTGCGCCGCGCATACTTTGCCCGACAAGGCGCTGGAACAGAAAGCCTTCGACGCGGTCGCGGCCTTTGCCGCCCCGTTTTCGATGCGCATGATCGAAATCGACGCCGTCGGCATGTATGACACGGCAGCCGAGGAGATGGGCAAGGTCTTCGTCAGCACCGAGCTTGGCGGCGGCGGCACGTCGCGCGCGCAAACCGTGCGGATCGCGCGGCACGGCATCCTCAATGTGTTGCGCCATACGGGCATTGTAGATGGTGCGGTCGAGAAGACCTCGACCCAGTGGCTCGACATGCCGTCGGGCGATTGTTTCTCCTTCGCCGAAGATGACGGCATGATCGAAACCATGGTCGATCTCGGTGAACCCGTCGAAAAGGGCGCGGTGCTGGCGCGCATCCATTCCACCGGCCGCACCGGCATCGCCCCGCAGGAAATCCGGGCAAAAATGTCGGGCATGCTGGCGGCGCGGCATTTCCCCGGGCTGGTCAAGGCCGGCGACTGCGCGGCGGTGGTGGCTGTGCACGTCTGAGCGATTCCGCCGAGGCTTGCTCCACCCGGTTCGCGTCCATCGTCACTTGCTCTTGATCCGTTGCGGAGCCTTCGGCGCGGCGGAAAGAAGCAGCATGGCGAGCGGAGTCGACATTGCAGGAGGATGTCACTATATAGCGGCGGCTTCGACCTGCGTGCCCGAGGGCAGCACCTCGAAGCAACTGTGAATGTGTAGTGTGTTGCGCCATCTATTGTGACGGAAATCGGCTCGGAAACCGGAAAAAAGCAAATAGAAACAGTGGCGCAGCGCTGGGCGTGACCCAGCCAACGGTACCGACCCCTCCAGAATCAGAAAATGCTCTTGACCCCTCGATTTCCTATGGCTCTGTGGACCTTGGACAGCATTGGCTTGCCGGACGACCGCGACTCGGCTGGAATGGGGACATGCATCCTTTGCGGGATGTCGACGTTTATGATTACCAACCGGCTTTGCCGCCAGGGAACAGCAGTATGAGTGAACACGCCATCGAATTCTTGCGGGGATGGATCGGCGAAAAGGTCCATTGCCAGTCCTCCCAGGCAAGGATCGACAAGCAGGCCGAAACCCTGGCCAAGGAGTGCGCCGCCGAGGCGGCCGAGGTCGGCATCCCGCTGGAGGACATCCAGGAAGAAGTCGGCGATATCCAGGAACTTATCGCATCCCGGCTTGAGGAAGCGGCCGAGGCCGAGGAAAGCCAGCAGGCCCCCGGAAAAGCCGCGGAATGATCAAAGCCGCGGAATGATCGCATAGCGGCGACGTTGTTTCAGCGCGGGCTTCTGGCCCGCGTTTTTGTCTTCAGCCAAACTTCTCCTTGAGCCACGCCTTCGGCAGCGCCGGCACGAAATTTCCGTCGCGTCCGGTCATATCGTCATTGGCAACCAGCGCGTTGAGGATTGCTTCCTCCACGGTCTGGATCACCGCTTCGAAAAACGGATCGATATCGGTGTCCGGAATAAAATCGGCGCTGGCGGTGCGGCCGGAGGGCGCCAGCGCCGCGCTCGCATTGGCGGTCGAGAAGGCGATAAAAATGTCGCCTGAACTGTGATAGCCGAAGCCGCCGGTCATGGCGACGCCGAGCGGTACCCGGCGGGCCAGCCGCTTCATCTGATGCGGCAGGAACGGTGCGTCGGTGGCGACGACGGCAATGATCGAGCCCTTTTCAGCACGCGGTGTGCCTTCGCGGACCGCCGGTTCGAGAAGCTCCGGCCCGGCGCACAGGCCGCGAATGGTGATATTGCGCCGTTTTCCAAAATTAGACTGCACGAAGGCGCCGACGGTGTAGGCACGGCCTTGCCATTCGACGATGCGCGACGCCGTGCCGGAGCCGGCCTTGAAGCCGAAGGTGATCATGCCGGTGCCGCCGCCGACGCTGCCTTCCTCGATAGGCCCGCCGCCGGCACCGTCGAGAGCCTGCGCAACATGCTCTGACGTCAAATGGTGGCCGTTGATGTCGTTGAGGAAGCCGTCATAGGTCTCCGCCGCCACCGGCAGCCCCCAGCCGCTGTCGAGCGCTGCCGGCAGCACGCTTTGCATCCAGCGCAGCGTGCCGTCGCGTGAGACACCGCAGGAATGGGTGTTGGTGATGGTGATCGGGAAGTTGAAAGCGCCGGTTTCCTCGACGATGTGCGAGCCGGTCAGTTCGCCGTTTCCGTTCTGGCTGAAAATGCCGGCGAAGACCGGCGTGGCGAGGTCGGCGAGCGGCCTGGGCAGGATCGCGGTCACGCCGGTGCGCACCGGCCCCTGGCCGACGACGAGCGCGCCATCGCCCGAAATCAGCGTCGCGTAGCCGACCGTCACGCCGTGCACATCGGTGATCGCGTTAAACGGTCCGGGCCGCCCATCGAAGCCGATGCCGAAATTTCGCGCGCGCGGTTTGCCTGAGGGCGTTGTCAGATGATGCGGATTGTCGGTCATGGTCTCAGAACAGGGATCCCTGATTGCCGGGCTCTTTGGCCTTGGCCGCCGGCTTGGCCACGGCTTTCGGTTTTGCCGTGCCGGTGATCGCCACCGCATCGGCGATGCCGTCGGCGAACTCGAGCGAAAGCGCCATTCCCGACGCCACCTCGGCAGCCTGCTTGATCACCACGCCATCCGCATCCCTCACCAGCGCAAAGCCGCGCGCCAGGACGGCCTTGTGCGACAGCGACGCCATCAACCTGTCGGCCTGGACGACACGGCCGCGCAGGCGCTCCAGCCTGAGCACCACTGCTTGCGTGCCGCGTCTTGTCAAAGCTGTCAGCAAATCCCTCTGTACGCGTTGCCGCCGTGCCGTCGGCTCGATCGTGATGCGGCCTTGCAGCAGAGCCAGTTGCTGCTTGTGCCGCTGCAGCGATGCCCTGGCACATTTTGGCAATTGATCCGCCGCTCGGTTAAGCTCCGCACGCCGGGCTCTTGCCAACGCGCGTAGCGCGCCTTGTGCTCGCATAAGATTGCGCTCGTTGGTTCGCCGCGCCTCGGCAATGCGCTGTGACAGCATTGCCGGTGTCAGCTTTACGGCAAAAAACCTTGCACGCTTGCGTTCGGTGGAGACCAACAGGCCCCGGCCAAGCCTGGATGTCGCCTCATCGAGGCGTCGCCGCGGCAGCGCCAGCAATTGATCGGGCGAGGGCAGAGCCCGGGCGGCGGCACGGGCGGCCTGCCGCTTGCGTTCGAAATTGCGCAGGACCGCCGCTTTCAGCCGCGCACCGAGACTGGCAAGCGTTGCTTCGAGATCGGCCTTCACCGGCACGGCGATTTCGGCCGCACCCGTCGGCGTCGGGGCCCGCACATCCGCGACGAGGTCGATCAGCGTCCAGTCGGTCTCGTGGCCGACAGCCGAGATCACCGGAATGCCGGAGGCGGCAACCGCGCGGGCGAGCGCCTCGTCGTTGAACCCCCAGAGGTCTTCGAGGCTGCCGCCGCCACGCGCCACGATCAACAGATCGGGACGCTGGACGGCGCCATCCCATGCCAGCGCGTTGAAGCCGTTGACTGCGGCGGCGACTTCCGCGCCTGACGTCTCGCCCTGAACACGCACCGGCCAGACCAGGATGTGCAGCGGAAAGCGGTCCTTGATGCGGTGGATGATGTCTCGGATGACGGACCCCGTCGGCGAGGTGACGACGCCGATGACGAGCGGCATGAAGGGCAGCAACCGCTTGCGGCCGGCATCGAACAGCCCGTCGGCCTGTAGCCGCCGCTTGCGCTCCTCCAGCAGCGCCATCAGGGCGCCGGCGCCGGCAGGCTCCAGATTGTCGATGACGATCTGGTAGTTGGACTTGCCGGGATAGGTGGTGAGCTTGCCGGTGGCGATCACCTCCATCCCCTCTTCGGGACGGAATTTCAGCCGGCTCATCGTGCCTTTCCAGACCACGGCGTCGAGGCGGGCACGGTCGTCCTTCAGCGCGAAATAAGCATGACCGGACGAATGCGGTCCTCGGTAGCCTGATATTTCGCCACGCACCCGCACATTGCCGAAAACGTCCTCGACCGTGCGCTTAAGCGCGCCGGAAATCTCGCTCACCGTATATTCGGCGGCGTTGGTGCGTGATTCGGATGCTGCTTCGCTCATCGGTCGATTGGGGAACGGTTGGGCGCCCGCGTCAAGGCGGTTGCGTCGGGCCAGCCGTTCATAACCCGCATACCTGACCCCGCCTACCAGCCGGGCAGAATCTGGTTCGGCTTGGTTCGCCGCAGCTTGGTGAAGGCGAGTGCCGCGAAATCGAATGTCCCGGGATCTTCACCGACCGGCACGGAGATGTTGTCCAGGCTTTCCGAAATATGGCGGGCGAGCGCATCGACGATCTCCGGCCGCGACGTCTGGCCGCGCATGATGCCGATGCGGCAATCGGGCAGGGCGCCGAAGCCGTCGGCTTCGCCCAGCACCCGCATGCCGGGCCGCAGCGCGCATTCCGGCAGCACCGAGATCGCCAGCCCGGAAAGCACCGCGGCGGTGATGACGGTGGCCGAGAAACTGGTGAACAGGATACGATAGTCGCGGTTCTGCTGGTCGAGCACATCGACGGCGGCGCGCCGCCAGATGCAGTTCGGCCGGCCGAAGGCCATAGGCAGCGTTTCCTGCTCATGCGTCGCATGGTTGGCCGAGGTGACCCACAGCAGCGGTTCGCGCCGCACCACCTCCGACTGGCCGCGTACGTCGTTGTGCGTCACCAGCGCGAGGTCGAGATTGCCGCGCTTGATATGCTCGACCAGCCCCGGCGTCGGCTCGCAGATGACGGTCAGTTCGACGCGCGGATTGGAGCGCGTGAACCGCGCCATGATCTCGGGCAGGAAACGGTCGGCATAGTCGTCGGGCGTGCCGATGCGGATCGTGCCTTCGAGCCGCCGGTCGTCGAAGGCAGCCAGCGTCTCACGGTTGAGATAGAGCAGCCGCCGCGCATAGGAAAGCAGCTTGTCGCCTTCCTCGGTCAATCTGTTGGTGCGCCCGTCTTTTTCGAACAGCGGCTTGCCGAGCCGCTCCTCCAGCCGACGCATCTGCATCGAAACCGCCGACTGGGTCCGGTGCACCTCTTCGGCCGCCCTGGTGAAGCTGCCGGTATCGGCGATCGAGATGAAGGTCTGCAACTGATCGAGATCGAGCGGCGATTTCATCGACATGATCCATCACTGGTGTTGATGGTAAAGATTAGAAACATTCGTTGGATTAATCAATCGGCCGATGGCAAATTGGCATTGTCCACATGAAGGCATGTGAATCGAAGCCGGAACGGCCGCTGTCGCCAGCGCCGATCGCCTGGTTTTGCCCGTTCGAGTCTGAAGGAGACCGACATGACCACGTTCGATTTCGCCACCGAGACCTCGCGCATCACCTCGCGTCCGGCCGTTGCGACGCGCGTGGCCAACACCGTCTCCAACGTCTACCGCGCCTGGAAAAACCGCCGCGCCTTCTACCGTCTTGGCGAGATGTCGGACGCCGAACTCGCCGATATCGGCCTGACGCGCGGCGACCTGCACGTCGCCATCGACGTGCCGTTTGGCCGCGACCCGACGGCGATGCTGCGCGAAATCGCCAGCGATCGCATCGAAACGATCGAGGACATCGCTCGCAAGGTGGCCTGATCTGATGCTTGTTGTTTAGGTTGCCGCGAACCTTTTCGGGGTTCGACGCGACTGACGAGTATGCAGGCTCCCACTCCCTGCCGGATCCCCCCGGCCCGCCTGCACTCTGCCCGGTCCTCCCAGGACCGGGCTTTTCCTTTGGCTGTCAGGCGAATGCCAGCTTTCGCGATGGCCTTGGTATCGATCTGCCGAGCTCATGCGCGGCCTCTATCCAAGATGCTATGGCGTCTTGGACATTAGCGATGGCCTCTTCAGGAGTGTCGCCATCACTCACGCAACCTGGCAGATCAGGCACCAAAGCCGAAAAACCGCCTCCATCCTCTGCAGAAAGTGGCGCAATGACGACCGGATATTCAAGTCTGTCCATCATGTCTCTTTGCCTCGTCGATAAATGCCACGAGCTTTCGGATATATACGGGTTTGATCGGCCGTTTGAAAGGCACAGTCAAAATATCGGTCATTGCCGAATGATAGACCTTGTAGTGTGAACCGCCTGACCTTGGCGGCACGCATTGGACACCAGCTTCGTCACAAACCGCCTTCACATCGGCTATCGACCAGTCGCCGCGCGGATTGCGGCGCATTGCTCCAGTCTCTTACCCACGGATGTCGCCTACCGTCGGTCCATATCCCGCTTGAACTGGTCGAAGATCGTCTCGACTCCCTTCTGGTAGTCGTCACGCTGCTGGGCGCCGGTCTCGAACATCTTGCCGAACAGGTCGTCGAACGGATTTTTCGGCCTGCCGCTCGGATCGGCCTGTGGCTGCGGTGCCTGACGCTGCTGTGGGGGCGCTTGAGGCTGTTGCGGCGCCGGCTGTCCGCCAGGGATGCCGCCTAAGCCACCGCCACCTTGCCGCAGCATCTCCTCGAAGATTTTCCCCAGCGGATTGTCTCCGTAGGGGCTTTGTGTCTGCTGCGGCTGCGCCCGCCCTTGCGGCTGCGGCTGAGGCGCGCCACCGCCGAACATGTCCTGCAGCACCTTGCCAAGTGGATTTTCGCCGTAGGGATTGGGCTGCGGCTGCGGCTGGCTTTGCGGCTGTGGCTGAGGCGCACCGCCGCCGAACATGTCCTGCAATACCTTGCCGAGCGGGTTGTCCATCGGGTTCTGGGGTGCCGGCGCCTGGCGCGGCTGCGGCGCCGGGGCCTGCATGCCGCCGCCTTGCCGCATCATCTGCTCGATGATCTCGCCCAGCGGATTGTTGCCGCCGCCGCCAAAACCGCTGGCGGCCTGCATCTGATTTGTCGTCTGCTTGAACAGCCCGCCCATGACCATCGAGGCGATCGCCGGCAGCATCTGCTGCAGGATCTGCTGATTGACGCCGCTGGCTTGCGCCGCCTGGCTGGCCACGGCGCGCGACAGGTCTTTCGAGCCGAACAGGTGCCCGAGAATGCCGTTGCCCTCATCGACGCCTTGCGGTGAGAAGGCCCGGGTTGCGTCCTCGAAATACTTGGCGTGCTGGCCGCTGGCCATCGCCGTCATGAAGGCGCCGAGCCCGTAAGGGTCGGCTGTGTTGCGCTGCAGCCCCTGCGAAAAGGCCGGCAGCAATGCGGCAACCGCGGCTTGCGTCTGCTGCATCGAAAGCCCGTATTGCTGGGCAAGCGCCTGCATGCCGTTGCCGTTCTGGGCCTGTGTCAGCATGTCGAACAAGGAAGGCATTGGTCTCTCCTCCGGAAATCCTCGCCGAAGAAGCCTAGTTTGTTTCCACTTCCGATTGAAGCGACTTTTGCCGGTCAATCGGCTGCGTCAAATCCGAGGGTTAATAGGCGTATTCCATGAACACCGGCTCGATCGAACCGCCCCAGCGCGTGTGATAGGCCGACAGCATCTCCTCGGCGCTGGTGGTGCCGCGCGCCACCACTTCGTCGAGCGTGTTGAGGAACGAGGTCTCGTCGTAGCCGTCGCGGTTCTTCTTGCCACGGTTCTTCAGGCCCATGCGGGAAATGACCATCACGTCTCGCGCGATCTCGCGCAGCGTGGTGTTGCGGAACGGTGCGGAAATGCCTTGTTCCGGCACGGCGTTGCGCATCGCCAGCGTTTCTTCATACGTCCAGCTCGACGTCAACGCCTCGGCGGCATCGAGTGCGGCTTCATCATAGAGCAGCCCGACCCAGAACGCAGGCAGCGCGCAGATGCGCCGCCATGGCCCGCCATCGGCGCCGCGCATCTCAAGGAAGCGCTTCAGCCGCACGTCCGGGAACAGCGTCGACAGATGGTTCGCCCAGTCGCCCATTGTCGGCAGCCCGTCCGGCACCTGATTGCGCGCGGCACCGGCCATGAACTGACGGAAGGTGATGTGCGTCATGTCGTGATAGTGGCCGTCGCGGATGACGAAATACATCGGCACGTCGAGCGCCCATTCGACATAGTCGGCGAAACCGAAATCGGGCGAGAAGCAGAATTCGAGCAGGCCCGAGCGCTGGTTGTCGGTGTCGCGCCAGATATCGCCGCGCCAGCTCTGCAAGCCGTTCGGGTGGCTTTCGGTGAAAGGCGAATTGGCGAACAATGCCGTCGACAGCGGCTGCAGCTTCAACGACACCTGCATCTTGCGGCGCATGTCGGCCTCGCTCTCGAAGTCGAGATTCACCTGGATCGTGCACGTGCGGTACATCATGTCGAGGCCCTTGGTGCCGACCTTGGGCATGTAGCGCGTCATGATCTCATAGCGCGATTTCGGCATTTTCGGCGTCTCGGCCAGCGACCATTTCGGGCTGCCGCCGAGGCCGAGGAAGCGGATGCCCATCGGCTCGGCGATCTCGCGCACCTGCGCCAGATGGGCGTTGCCCTCCCGGCAGGTCTGGTGGATCGTCTCCAGCGGTGCGCCGGAAAGCTCGAACTGGCCGCCGGGTTCCAGCGAAATCGCACCCTGACCGGTCGGCTCGACCAGGCCGATGATGCGGCCGTCATCGACGATCGGATCCCAGCCGAGCTTTGACTGCATGCCTTCGAGAATGGCGCGGATGCCGCGCTCGCCGCCATAGGGGACCGGTGCATTGCCGTCGACATAGAAGGGGAATTTCTCGTGCTCGGTGCCGATGCGCCATTTGTCGCGCGGCTTGTTGCCTTCGGCCAGATGCTCGACGAGTTCGTCGACACCTTCGATCGGGCGGAAATCGGTCGTATCGCGCGCCATGATGGTACCCTCAGAGGCGGCCGGATGACCGCCGGCGGTAAATGGACGAAATGTCAGCAGACGATCAAGCGAAAAATCCTGAGCCACAGGTCAACAGGAATTGAACGTTGCTGGAACTCTGCATCCCTTGCAAGGGATGACGTCTCACCAGTCTCCGACAGTTGCCTGCATCACCGCGAGCGCGGCCACCGCCGCGGTGTCGGCGCGCAGGATACGCGGGCCGAGCGGAATGGCGGTGACGAAGGGCAGGGCGCGCAGCATCTTGCGCTCGTCGTCGGAAAAACCGCCCTCCGGCCCGACCAGCAGCCCAAGCTTCTTTTCCTTGACCGCCTGCAGCGCGGCCAGCGGATTGTTGGTCGAAGCATCCTCATCGCAGAAGATCAGCCGTCGCTCTGTGTCCCAACCGGTCAGCAGGCGGTCGAATTTTTCGGCTTCGCGCACCTGAGGTACCGCCAGGATGCCGCATTGTTCGGCGGCTTCGACGACATTGGCGCGCAGGCGATCGATCGACGGCTTGGCCACTTGCGTGTGCTGGGTGATGACCGGCTGCAGGATGCCGGCGCCCATCTCGACCGCCTTCTGCACGAGATAGTCGAGCCGGCCCTGCTTCAGTGGCGCAAAGCAGTAGACGAGATCAGGCAGCGGCGGCTGCGGCCGCTGCAGCGCTGACACCTTCAGCCGCACCGCCCTTTTCGTCTTCGCTGATATGGCCGCTGACCACTCCCCGTCGCGGCCATTGAACACCAGGATTTCGGCGCCTTCGCCAAGCCGCAGCACATGCAGGAGATAGTGGCTCTGCTGTTGGCCAGCGTCGAACTCGACATCCGGCGCGAGATCGTCGGGCACGAACAGACGTTGCATCTTGTAATTGGCGCGCATCGCCGAGGAATGAGCGAGCCGGCCGCCGGCGTCAAGCCTAGGCGGTAGGATGCCACACCGGCCGAAAGCCATGCCGCAGCACGGCGAGCGTCGTGGCCGGCGTCAGCAGCGACAGCGTCCTGCCTTTGAGCAGGCCGTAATCTGCGGGTGGGCCATATCCCGCAAACGACCAGCGCAGCGTCTTGCCCCTACGCAGGGCATAAACAGTGCGACCATCCGCAAACATGGCGCCGTCCGGCAGGCCGGCAAGGTCTTCAACAGCAATCCTGGCGGCCTGCCGCCCGAGGCCAGCCGCTCCTTGTGCAGCCGCTTGTCGACCATCGGCGCGCGCGGTTCGGCAATGCCGAAAGCTTCGCCGAAGCGGCCGACGAAATCCCTGGCCCGTTCGCGCTGGCAAAAGAAGCAGGGGCGATGCCCGCCAGCCAGTGCCGTCACCTCGTCGAGGAAGAACAGCTCGGTCCAGCCCGCTTTGCCGCCCTTCCGGTTGCGGCCCATCGGTTCGCGCCGCACATCGCGGAATTGGCGGACGCAGATGATCCAGGCCGGAAGCGCCCAGCGCTTTTTCAGCAGCGTCTTGGTCTCGGGATCGTGGATGATGCCGCGATTGCCGGTGAACAGGCCGCGATCGGGCACGGCGTGGATGGTACCGAACGGATCGACCCGGTTCTGCAGTGGCATAGTTTTCTCTCCGGACACGCATCTTGGCTGCAATGCGAGCGGCATGATATCGCTCGTCGCATCTTTTTCATGTCAGCAGGGTTTTGTGATGCGGGTGCTGGTGGTGCAGAACTACGATAATACCGGCCTCGGCCAGGTCGGCGCAGCACTTGCGGAAGCGGGTGCCGATCTCGACCTGCGTCTCCCTTACAGGGGCGATCCCCTGCCGGATGACGCGGCCGGGCATGATGCCATGATCGTGCTCGGCGGCGGCCAGAACGCGCTGGCCGACGATGAGTACCCCTATTTCCCGGCACTGCTCGAACTGACCCGCGACTTTGCCGACAAGGATCGCGCCGTGCTCGGCATCTGCCTGGGCAGCCAACTCGTCGCCCGTGCCTTCGGCGGCGAAAACCGCATCGGCGGCGCCAATGAGTTCGGCTGGCACGGCGTATCGCTGACGGCGGACGCCAAGGGCGATCCGGTGCTGGGCGCGCTGCCGGAGAAATTCCCGATCTTCCAGTGGCATGACGACACCTTCGTGCTGCCCGAGGCCGCCGTGCGGCTTGCCGGCAACGATGTCGCCGAGAACCAGGCATTTCGCGTCGGACGCGCCGTCTACGGTTTCCAGTTCCATTTCGAGGCCGACCGGCCGATGGTCGAGGACTGGAGCACGTCCTTTGCCCCGACCATCGCCGCTCGCCATCCCGACTGGGCCGGCAAGCTCGATGGCGAAATGGCCCGCAACGGGCCCGATGCGGATGCCGCTGGCCTCGCCATTGCCCGTGCCTGGGTAGCGACCATCTGAGTGTTGGCCTCTCCGTACCCTCCAGCGTGACATAATTGGCACGCAGCGGTGAAACCGCCTGGGGAAAACCGTTTCATTCTTGGCTTGTGTCCGCCCGCCATCCTAGAAGGCGCGCGCTCTGCATCTTCTGTGCAACGGCTATGAACCTTTGTGTGACCCGCGCGACACACCGTTGATACAGAACATGCCTAGAAGCGCAAAATCGTCGAAACTTTGAAGCGAATTCTCCGTTTCAACGCATTGGTAACCGCCTGGTGCACAGATGCAGAAAGCTCAACAAGAGATGACCTCCGTGAAAGCAGCGCTTCTGTCCTTTGCCATGTTGTCCGCCATCGTGCTGTGCGGTCTCGGCATCTATGCCGCCGACGCAGCCAACAACCACAACGCCGTCGACGGTTACGGCGTCACCGCCTCGCTGCGCTAAAGGCGGAAAGCGCCTTTCGCGTCCTCCGACGCGCGACGCTCAAGCTTCCTTGATCGTCATTGTCAGGATGCGTTTGTCCGCGCCGTCGACGACGAGCGCGCTCAGCATGCCTGATTGCCAGGCAAGCGTGTCGACATTGACGCGGTTGGCCATCACTTCCGCCTCCGGCACCGGCGTGTGGCCGTGCACCACGATCTTCGGATAGAGGTCGGGGTGGTTGTGGAAGACGTCGCGGATCCAGATCAGGTCCTGCGGGCTTTGCTTCTCCAGAGGATTGCCCGGCCTGATGCCGGCATGACAGAAGAAGAAGTCCCCGAAAGTCGCGGAGAACGGCAGCGATCGCAGGAAGTCGATGTGGCTTTGCGGCACGGCCTCGACCAGGGCCTGATGTCCTTTGCGCACGGCCGATTCGGCCTTGCCGAACCACACGCTTGTGCCTTCACTGATCGCCACGCCGTAAGACTGTGCCGTCTGGATGCCGCCGAACCGGATGAAAAGCCCTTCCGGGTCAGGGGTCTTGAGAAAGTCGAGAAAACCGATGTCGTGGTTGCCGGCCAGCATCAGGTGACGAGGGTCGCGCTCTTCCGCTTCGATCAGGAAATCGATGACGCCCTTCGAGTCCGGCCCGCGGTCGACATAGTCGCCAAGATGGATGACGCGCCAGTCGGCAGGCGCCTCCTGCTCGATCTCGGTCCTGATGCGCCGATGCATGGCGGCCAGCAGGTCGAGCCGGCCGTGGACATCGCCGATCGCGTAAAGACGCACACCTTCCGGCCCATGCGCGTCGAGAAAATGGATGCCGGGTTCTGCCAATTTTTCGGTGTCTCCGTGGTCGTGCGGTCACGGGCTTAGCGCCGGAGCTGGTCCTTGCCCATGTCGGTGACAAGACGCTTTCCGCACAGGGCCAGCGTGATGTCCATCTCCTTGCGGATGATTTCCAACGCCTTGGTAACCCCTTCCTTGCCAAGCGCACCCAGGCCGTAAAGAAATGGCCGGCCGATATAGGTTCCCTTGGCACCTAGGCAAAGCGCCTTCAGGACATCCTGGCCGGAGCGGATGCCGCCATCCATATGCACTTCGATCGTGTCACCGACCGCGTCGGCAATCTCTTCCAGAACGCCGATCGACGACGACGCACCATCGAGCTGGCGCCCGCCATGGTTGGAAACGATGATCGCGTCGGCGCCGGTCTTGGCCGCCATCAGCGCGTCCTCCTTGTCGAGAATGCCCTTGAGGATCAGCTTGCCGCCCCAGCGCTCCTTGATCCAGGCGACGTCCTTCCACGACAGATGCGGGTCGAACTGCTCCGTCGTCCACGATGCCAGCGAGGCCATGTTGCCGACGCCCTTGGCGTGGCCGACAATGTTGCGGAAGGTCCGCCGCTTCGTGCCGGCCATGGCGGCGCACCAGCGCGGGCGGATGGCCATGTCGACGATGTTCGTCAGCGTCAGCTTGGGTGGCGCCGAAAGCCCGTTGCGGATGTCCTTGTGGCGCTGACCGAGAATCTGCAGGTCGAGCGTCAGCACGAGCGCCGAGCATTTCGCCGCCTTTGCCCTATCGATCAGGTTGAGCACGAACTCCTTGTCACGCAGCACATAGAGCTGAAACCAGAACGGCTTCGTGGTTACCGAGGCGACATCCTCGATGGAGCAGATGCTCATCGTCGACAAGGTGAACGGCACGCCGAATTCCTCCGCCGCCTGAGCCGCCACCATCTCGCCATTGGCGTGCTGCATGCCGGTCATGCCGGTTGGCGCCAATGCCACCGGCATCGACACTTTTTCGCCGATCATCGTCGATGCCAGCGAACGGTTGTCCATGTCGACGAGCACGCGCTGGCGGAACTTGATCTTCTGAAAGTCCTCTTCGTTGGCCCGATACGTGCTTTCGGTCCACGAACCGGAATCGGCATAGTCGAAGAACATCTTCGGCACGCGCCGGCGGGCGAGGTCCTTGAGGTCGGCGATGGTCAGGATCTGGCTCATGGGCTTCCCGTTTCGATAGCTAGGAGCGTTTGCGTGCAGGTTCGGTATCGGTGGCTTCGACCCGCTGCTTCAGCCTCAGTCGCGAAACGCGCTGCCAGTCGCCGCTGCGCTCGGCTTCCGCCATCGACCGTTCGACATAGGTGATGTGGTCCATCGCCGCTTGCCGGGCAGCATCCGGATCGCCGGCCTTCACCGCCGCATGGATCGCGCGGTGCTGCGCCAGCAGGGCGTCGCGCGCGCCGGGCACGCTGAACACCAGCAGCCGGTTCTGGAACACGCCCTCCGACAACAGCCGGTAACAGGAACGCAACGTGTGCAAAAGGATGATGTTGTGCGCGCATTCGCAGATCGCGTGGTGGAACTCGACATCGATCTCGGCCTCGTCGTCGAAGTCGCCGGTCCGGTGCGCATCGTCCATACGTGCCATGATCTTGTCGAGCAGCGCCATGTCGTCCGCAGTGGCGCGCCGTGCCGCGTATTCAGCCGCGACCCCTTCGATCTCGCGGCGATATTCCAGATAATCGGTCACTGCCTTGCGGTGCATCGAGATCAGGTCCGTCACCGGTTTGGTGAAGAGCTGGCCGATGACATCGGCGACATGCGTGCCGCCGCCGGGCCTTGTCGTCAAAAGGCCGCGTCCTTCCAGTGACTTCAGCGCATCACGCAGGATCGGCCGGGATACGTCGAACTGGCGTGCAAGCTCGCGCTCGCCCGGCAGCCGGTCGCCGGTGCGCAGCACGCCTTCGAGGA
Organism: Mesorhizobium sp. WSM4809; assembly: GCF_055811655.1. Lineage (NCBI taxonomy): Bacteria > Pseudomonadati > Pseudomonadota > Alphaproteobacteria > Hyphomicrobiales > Phyllobacteriaceae > Mesorhizobium > Mesorhizobium sp. WSM4809. The sequence goes on along the minus strand of NZ_JBVVQW010000013.1, from coordinate 9,804 downwards.
TGAGGCTCTCGATTTGCTGCACCACCTCGTCGGCGGTGCGCGAATGCTCGATCCTGGAAAAAATGTCGCTCAACAGAATGCCTGGAAGGTGAACCGGTGTCGCAGAATAGAGCCTGCCTCGCCAACTGGTCAAATTATTTATCCAATTGACAAAAGCGGGCCGATTTTCCGCCCGATGCCATCATCTTCGGCTCCCTTTGCCGTTTGCGTCATCAGGCCATTGGCACTAGAGGGACGCGGGTGCAAGAGGTTCAAGGAAACTCAGGGAACAAGCCGTGTCAGACGACCCGTCCGATCTCGAATTCCAGCCGCGCGCCAAGGGCAGCGTCATGGGCTTTCCCGCGCATGAGGGCCGGCCCGGCGCACTCGGCGAGGTTCATGCCCGGCCGCACCCGCTGATCGAAAAGCCACGCGTCCTGATGCAACTCGCCTTCATGACGGAGGGTGGCTCGGGCGTCGACCACGCGGTGCTTTCCGAATTGTCGCGGCGCCTCGGCATCGCCGCGCCCGACCGCCAGGCCCGCCATCATGCCATGAAATGGGGCAAGGGCTCGCTGCGCTGGGAGCGTCACACCGAGTTCTCGACCTATTTGTGGGAAGGGCCGCTTTCCGAAAGCGGCAGGACGCAGGAGGACTCCCCCTTCGGCAACGGGTTTTCGCCGCCGGGAACCTGCATCTCCGGCATCAGGCTCGAAATCCGCAAATGGACGCAAGCGAGCGAGCAGCTGATAGCCGGTTTCGATCCGACCAGCTTGTGCTACTCGCTGGTCGAGCGCGGAAACGCGGCCATCATCACCGATTTTCGCCAGGACGGCGATGGTCTGACGCGCATGCTGCTGCTCGATCGCGGCTTGACCCCGGCGCGTACCGGCGCGTTGTCGCAGCGGCTTATCGACATCGAGACCTATCGGACGCTGGCCATGCTCGGCCTGCCGCTGGCGCTGACCTTGTCCGGCCGCGCCCGCCGCATCGAGGACCGGCTGGCGCAGACCACGCTGGAGATGAAGGTCGCCGGGACACGCGACAGCCAGACCTTGCTGGCCGATCTGACCGAACTTGCGGCGGAGCTGGAGGCGGACGCGGCGTCGAGCCTTTACCGTTTCGGCGCCAGCCGCGCCTATGACGGCATCGTCGGCGAACGGCTGGAGGCGCTCGAGGAAGAGGCTGTGCCCGGCTATGATACATGGCGCGGGTTCCTGCAGCGCCGGGTGGCGCCCGCAATGCGCACCTGCCGCTCGGTCGAGGAGCGGCAGGAAAATCTATCGCGAAAACTGACCCGCGCCACGACGTTGCTGCGCACCTGGGTCGATGTCGAGGTCGAGAAGCAGAACCGCGATCTGCTTGCCTCGATGAACAATCGCGCCCGCCTGCAACTGCGCCTGCAGCAGACCGTCGAGGGGCTCTCGGTCGCCGCAGTTTCCTATTATGTGGTCGGCCTTGTCGGCTATGTCGCCAAGGGTGCCTCGATCTTCGGCCATGCCTTCGCGCCGGAGATCATTACCGCTGCTTCGGTGCCTGTCGCCATCCTGCTGGTCTGGTGGGGCGTACGCCGCGTGCGCAAGATGCACTCCGAACCCGGCAAGCCGCCCGGCGAATAGCAGCGGCAGATTGCCGCTGCGTAAGCCTGTCTCTGCTTTGAAGTGGATTCGCCGCTATCACAGGATTTGCACCCAACGCGCTTCACTGGTAAAAGATTTTGACCAGTCAAGCGAAATGAGGCTGCTGATGTCCGGCCTGGCCATGCCGAAACCAGACGACGCCACGATGCGCCGGCGCGACGAGATCGTCGCCGACATGCGCATCATCGTGCCGGGTGAGGGCGTCGTCGACGCCGCCAATTCCATGCGCGCCTTCGAGAGCGACGGCCTGACCGCCTATCGGCAGCTGCCGCTGGTTGTTGTTCTGCCGCAAACCGTGGCGCAGGTGTCGCGCGTGCTGAAATACTGCAACGATCGCAACATCCGCGTCGTGCCGCGCGGCTCCGGCACCTCGCTGTCGGGCGGCGCGCTGCCGCTCGAGGACGCGGTGCTTTTGGTCATGAGCCGCTTCAACCGTATCCTTGGGATCGATTTCCCCAATCGCGTCGTCGTTGCCCAGCCGGGCGTCACCAATCTCGGCATCACCACCGCCGTTGAGCAGGAGGGCTTTTACTACGCCCCCGATCCATCCTCCCAGATCGCCTGCTCGATCGGCGGCAATGTCGCGGAGAATTCCGGCGGCGTGCACTGCCTGAAATACGGCCTCACCGCCAACAATGTGCTCGGCATCGAGATGGTGCTGATGAATGGCGAGGTGGTGCGGCTGGGCGGCAGTCACCTCGATGCGGAAGGCTACGACCTGCTCGGCGTCATGACCGGCTCCGAAGGGCTGCTCGGCGTCGTCACCGAGGTCACCGTGCGCATCCTCAAGAAACCGGAGACGGCACGTGCACTGCTGATCGGCTTCCCGACCAGCGAGCAGGGCGGCCAGTGCGTTGCCGACATCATCGGCGCCGGCATCATCCCGGGCGGCATGGAAATGATGGACCGGCCGGCGATCCACGCGGCGGAAGATTTCGTCCACGCCGGCTATCCCCTGGATGTCGAAGCGCTGCTGATCGTCGAGCTCGACGGGCCGGGCGTCGAGGTCGATCATCTGATCGGCCTTGTCGAGGCCATCGCCTACAAGAACGGCTCGACCACCTGCCGCATTTCGCAGTCCGAACAGGAACGGCTGAGCTTCTGGGCCGGCCGCAAGGCGGCGTTTCCGGCCGTCGGCCGTATCTCGCCCGACTACTACTGCATGGACGGCACCATTCCGCGCAAGGAACTGCCGCGCGTGCTCGCGGGCATGCGCGAGCTGTCGGAAAAATACGGTCTCGGCGTCGCCAATGTCTTTCACGCCGGCGACGGCAATCTGCATCCGCTGATCCTCTACGATGCCAACGTACCGGGCGAACTCGACAAGGCCGAAAGCTTCGGCGCCGACATATTGCGGCTCTGCGTCAAGGTCGGCGGCGTGTTGACCGGCGAACACGGTGTGGGCGTGGAAAAACGCGACCTGATGCCGGAAATGTTCACGCAGATCGATCTCGACCAGCAGATGCGCGTCAAATGCGCCTTCGATCCCAACCATCTGCTCAACCCGGGAAAAGTGTTCCCGCAGCTGCGGCGATGCGCCGAGCTCGGCCGCATGCACATTTCCGGCGGCAAGCTGCCGTTTCCGGACATTCCGAGGTTTTGAGGTGATGGTGTCTCAGAATGGGGGTTCCGCGCCCCCGCGAAGCGGGGGAGAGGTGGCTCGGGCGAAGCCCGAGACGGAGAGAGGGACGCCCGATACGCCGAGCCGACGTTCGCCTGAAAAGATCGCCCGTGCTCGTGCGCTTCGCCATGGCGACAACCAGTCGGAAGCAACCCTCTGGAACGAATTGAAGGCCAAACGGCTAGGCGGCTACAAATTCGTTCGGCAGATGCCGATTGGGCCATACTTCGCTGACTTCGCCTGTCGCGGAGAAAAGTTGGTTGTCGAGTTGGACGGAAGTCAGCATGCCGAGAATTCCTACGACAGACGACGGGATGAGTTCATGCGCGGTGAGGGGTTCTCGGTATTGCGTTTCTGGAATGTCGATGTGCTGAAGAACCGGACAAGTATTTGCGAGACTATCCTTGCGGCATTGGATGGGCGATTAGCCGAAGACGTGGTCGCCTCGGATCTGAGGTTCGTTTTCGCCGCCAAGAAGATCGGAGGCAGCGCCCTATGATGGCCCCCTCTCCGTCTCGGGCTTCGCCCGAGCCACCTCTCCCCCGCTTCGCGGGGGCGAGGAACCAGAGACAGACATGACCACCTTCACCCCGACCACCCCATCCGAAGTTCTCTCCACCGTCGCCTGGGCAGCGGCGGAAGGCTCGCCGCTGGAAATCCTCGGCCACGGCTCCAAGCGCGGCATCGGCCGGCCGCTGCAAACCGAACACACGCTCGACCTGTCGAAACTCTCTGGCGTCACGCTCTATGAACCGGCTGAACTGGTGCTGTCGGCCAAGGCAGGCACACCGCTGGCCGAGATCGAAAAGCTGCTGGCGGAAAACGGCCAGCAGCTTGGCTTCGAGCCGATGGATTACGGTCCGCTGCTTGGCGGCGAGCCTGGCAGAGGCACCATCGGCGGTGTGCTCGCCGCGAACCTCTCCGGGCCGCGCCGGCTCAAGGCAGGGGCTGCGCGCGATCATATCCTGGGCATCAATGTGGTGTCCGGTCGCGGCGAGGCCTTCAAGTCGGGCGGTCGCGTGGTCAAGAATGTCACCGGCTATGACATGTCGAAGCTGATGGCCAACAGCTGGGGCACGCTGGCCGTATTCACCGACGTCACCTTCAAGGTGCTGCCGGCAGCCGAGGCTGAAGTCACGCTCGCCATTCGTGGCCTGCTCGACGATGCGGCAGCAAGCGCCATGGCCCTGGCGCTTGGCTCGAGTGCTGAAGTGTCGAGTGCCGCCCATCTGCCCGAGCGGATCGCCGCGCGTGTCGCCGGCGGCAGTCTCGGCAGTGAGGCCGCGACGCTGCTGCGTGTCGAAGGCTTCGGCCCGTCCGTCGCCTACCGCATCGCCGCGCTGAAAACGCTGCTCGGCAAGGCTGGGCCGCTGCAGGAGATTGCCGGTGACGCTTCACGGCTGATCTGGCGCGATGTACGCGATTGCAGGCCCTTCGCCGACAACAGCGAGAAACCGGTCTGGCGTGTCTCGATGACGCCGGGACAGTGCCACCAGATGGTCCTGACGCTGCGCATGCAGGCCGCCGTCAGCGCCTACTATGACTGGCAGGGCGGGCTGGTGTGGCTGCGCATGGAACAGGGCGATCCGGAAGCCGCCCTGCTGCGCGGACTGTTGAGAAAACATGGCGGCGGCCATGCGACGCTGGTGCGTGCCGCACCTTCGCATCGCGCCGCTCTGCCGGTGTTCGAGCCGCAGCCGCCCGCACTTGCCGCACTCAGCCAGCGGCTGAAGCAAGAATTCGACCCGAAGCACATCCTCAATCCCGGCCGAATGGCCTAGGACATTAGCGATGCAGACCAATTTTTCGCTTGCCCAGCTTGCCGATCCGCATGTCGCGGAATCGGAAAAGATCCTGCGCAAATGCGTGCATTGCGGCTTCTGCACCGCCACCTGCCCGACCTATGTGACGCTTGGCAACGAGCTCGATTCACCGCGCGGGCGCATCTACCTGATCAAGGACATGCTGGAAAATGGCCGTCCCGCCGACAAGGAGATCGTCACCCATATCGATCGGTGCCTGTCGTGCCTCGCCTGCATGACCACCTGCCCGTCGGGCGTCAACTACATGCATCTGGTCGACCATGCCCGCGCCCATATCCAGGAAACCTACAAGAGGCCGCTGCTCGATCGACTGACCCGCGCCATGCTGGCCTTCGTGCTGCCTTATCCCCAGCGGTTTCGCGCCGCGCTCAAGCTGGCGAAGCTGGGCAAGCCGTTTATAGGCTTGTTCGACAAGGTTCCGGCGCTGAAGCCGCTCAGTGCGATGCTCAAGCTCGCGCCGGCCTCGATCCCGGCAGCTTCGCCGATGGGCTCGCCAGGCATCCATGCCGGGCAGGGGAGCAAAAGAGGCCGCGTCGCTATCCTCACTGGCTGCGCGCAATCGGTGCTCGATCCCGCCATCAACGACGCCACGATTTCGCTGCTGACGCGGCTCGGCGTCGAGGTCGTGGTGCCGCCGGGCGAGGGCTGCTGCGGCGCGCTGGTGCATCATATGGGGCGCGAGCAGGCCGCGCTTGCCTCGGCGAGGCAGAATGTCGATGCCTGGACGCGCGCCATCGAACAAGGCGGGCTCGATGCCATCGTCATCACTGCATCCGGCTGCGGCACGACGATCAAGGACTACGGTTTCATGCTGCGGCTGGATCCGGCCTATGCCGACAAGGCCGCGCGCGTTTCGGCGCTGGCCAAGGACATCACCGAATATCTCTCGACCTTCGATCTGCCTGAACCGGTGCGCAAGCCGGGCACGGTTGTCGCCTATCACTCGGCCTGTTCGATGCAGCACGGCCAGAAGATCACCCGCCAGCCGAAGGAACTGCTGGCCAAGGCCGGCTTCATCGTGCGCGAGCCGCGTGAAGGACATCTCTGCTGCGGCTCCGCCGGCACCTACAACATCCTGCAGCCCGAGATCTCGGCCAAGCTGCGCGATCGCAAGGTGAAAAACATCGAGGCGACGGGGGCTTCGATCGTCGCCACCGGCAACATCGGCTGCATCACCCAGATCGCTTCCGCCGCCAAGCTGCCGGTGGTGCACACGATCAAGCTGCTCGACTGGGCTTATGGCGGACCAAGGCCGGAAGGTGCCCCGGAGGAAGGGCTGGTTGCGGCTGAGTAGCGTGGCGCGCTGTCTGAGTTACGGCAAATCCCCCTCATCCGGCCGCTTCGCGGCCACCTTCTCCCCGTTGAGGAGAAGAGATTTGCGCCGGCGGTGACAGCCTCCTCTCCCCTCGGGGAGAGGTCAGCCGAGCGAAGCGGAGGCTGGGTGAGGGGGCCTTTGGCGTCGCCCTGTCCTTACTCCGCCGCGAGCCTGTCAGCCGTGCCGTAGGTCGCCTCATAAAGCGCGCGCTGGCGGCTGAGCGCGACCATCGTGTTGCGCAGCAGGATGGCGACCGTGATCGGGCCGACGCCGCCCGGCACCGGGGTAATCCAGGAGGCGACCTCCCGGACGCTTTCGGTGTCGACGTCGCCGACGATGCGGCTGGAGCCGTCGGGGCCGATTTCGGAATTGATGCCGATGTCGATGACGGCAGCACCCGGCTTGACCATGTCGGCCTTGATCAGCCGCGGCTTGCCGACGGCGACGAACAGCGCATCGGCGCGCCTTGCATGGGCGGCGACCGACCGCGTCATGTGGTGGCAGACCGTCACCGTCGCGCCTTCGCTCATCAGCAGGAAGGCGATCGGCTTGCCGACGATTTCCGAATGGCCGACGATGACGACTTCCAGTCCCTTGAGGTCGAGGCCGGTTTCCTTGAGCAGTTCGACCGAGGCCGCCGCCGTGCAAGGCGCGAGATCGAGCTGGTTGTAGACGATGTTGCCGATCGAGGCCGGATGCATGCCTTCGACATCCTTCAGCGGATGCACCGCCGCCTGCAATGTCCTGATCGGGATATGCACCGGGACCGGCCGCTGGATGATGATGCCGGTGACGCGCGGATCGGCATTCAGGCCGTGAATGGCCGCTTCCAACTCGCCTGCCGTGATGGTGGCGGGAAAGCGCCGCTCCTCGAAATCGATGCCGGCGAGCTCAGCCTTGGCGCGCTGGTTGCGCACATAAACATCCACCGCATCGGTGTCTCCGACGGTGATCGAGATCAGCTTGGGCGGAAAGCCCTCAGCTTTGGCGATCGCTGCGTCCTCGGCAACGGCGGCGATGATGCGCTGGGCGACCGGGCCGCCCTTGAGATAACGGCTGTCTTCGGACAGGGGCATGGGTGAACTCTTTTGTGGAACTAGCCACCGAGATAGCAAAAGAATGCGGTAAAGGGCAGCATGAAAGCGAAACGCTATGCCCGTTGCGCGACGCGTGGGTGACCTTTGCCCTCGATTTCTGCTCAAAAACGGAAAGGGCAGCGCGGTTTCCCGTGCTGCCCTTCCTGACCGGCCGCATCCCCATACGGCCCGTCCCCCGTTATCCCTAAACCGGCCCGAAAAGCGGACTGCTTTGCCGGCCAGGTGATTCGCAAAGGTTAATATATCACCTCGACCGTGGTTCCGACATTGACCCGCTCATAAAGGTCGACGACGTCCTCGTTGCGCATGCGGATGCAGCCCGACGACACCGCGCCGCCGATCGTCCACGGCTGGTTGGTGCCGTGGATGCGGTATTCGGTCGTGCCGAGGTAGAGCGCGCGGGCGCCAAGCGGGTTCTCCGCGCCGCCGGCAAGATAGGTCGGCAAATAGCGGCCCTTGGCGGCTTCGCGCTTGATCATCTGCGCCGGCGGGCGCCAGTCCGGCCACTCGCGCTTGTTGGTGATCTTGTGCGTACCCGACCATTCGAAGCCCGGCTTGCCGGTGCCGACGCCATAGCGCCTTGCCTTGCCGTTCTTCTCGACGAGGTAGAGGAAGTTCTGGGTGGTGTCGATGACGATCGTGCCCGGCTTCTGGCCTCCGTCATAGTCGACTTCCCGCGGCAGGTAGATCGGGTTGATCTGAGGACGCGCGACCATGCGCTTGGCCGGCGGCTGCACCGCCGCAGTCTGCACCCGGTCGGGCTGCGCCGGGCGCAGGAGGCGTCTCTGTTGCTGCTGCTGCACCACCTGGCGGTTCTGGCGCACGACGCCGGGCGCCTGGCCAAGCTGCAGCACCCAGGGTGCGGAAAGGTCGGGGCTAACCATCACCGGCGGCCTGTCGGCATAGCGGTCGCCGGCGATTGACGGTGTGACGCCGGCGGCAAACACAGCCACGGCGCCGAGCACGGGAAACAGAACTGTCTTCATCGTAACGCACCTTGATCGTCTGATACAAAACGGGTGGAAACGTCCTCCCGGTTCGGCGATCATTGGCGCGCAAGCAGCAACCGAAAAATGAATCGGAATGCATAAAATGCGGCTTTGTCAGTAAACCTTTTGGTGTGGTTACCGCCGGGTTCAGGAATCTGGTAAAGCCGCAGTAAATGCCGCGCAAAAGCGCGTTAACGAACGGATTTTGGCTTATGGACAAGGAAAACACCGGCCTGCTCGCCGGTCCCGACGGTGTCGCGCGCTGCTTCTGGCACGGCAATCTGCCCGACTATCTGCACTACCACGATCATGAATGGGGCCGGCCTGTGGCCGACGACCGCAGGCTGTTCGAAAAGATCTGCCTCGAAGGCTTTCAGTCGGGCCTGTCGTGGCTGACCATCCTGCGCAAGCGGGAGAATTTTCGCGAAGCCTTCGCCAATTTCGAGTTCGACAAGGTCGCCGCCTTCACCGACAAGGATGTCGAACGCCTGCTCGGCAATGCCGGCATCATCCGCCATCGCGGCAAGATTGTCTCGACCATCAACAACGCCAAGCGCGCCCGCGAAATGGCCGACGAATTCGGCTCGCTGGCCGCCTGGTTCTGGAAGTTCGAACCCGGTAAGGACGAGCGGCCGCAAATCGTCGACCTCGCCCATCTGCGCGCCAACCCGACAACGGCCGTCTCGGTGCGGATTTCGAAGGAGCTGAAGAAACGCGGCTGGAGCTTTGTCGGCCCGACCACGGTCTACGCCTTCATGCAGGCCATGGGCCTGGTCAACGACCACCTCGAGGGCTGCGTCTGCCGCAAAGAGGTCGAGAAGCAGCGGAAGGCTTTCAGGCGGCCGAAATAGGCTCAGGTGCCGTTGGCGCTGGCCAGCACCAGGCCGGCGACGATCGCCACCACCGTGGCCACGGTCGGATAGATCACCAGCAGGCCGGTCATCAACGCGTCGCGCATGGATGGTCCCTTGCCGGTCTCGCCGGGCACTTCGAACGGGCCGGCAGCCTGGCTGATCATTTTCGGGGCGTTGATGTCGGCCGGGCGCAGGCGTGCGGGCAATTCGGCATCGCTGTCGATGGCGTGGAATCTTGCTGTGCTGGTCATGGCCGCGAACCCCTCATTTCCCGCGTTTATCTCTTGCGATTGTGTCGGCACGATGCCGTACCCGTGGCGGGATTGTTTCATTTTCGCTGCGTTTTGTTTCAGAGCTTGGCTCGGATGGTAGGCCCAAATCTTGGTCGTTCTGCGCCGCCCCTCATCGCCCTGCCGGTGTCCAGCCGATAGATGGGTAACAGTTTGAACCGGATACATAGGTAACAGTTTTCCCCCTTATGATGGG
>NZ_JBVVQW010000012.1:0-154857 GCF_055811655.1 Mesorhizobium sp. WSM4809 | reverse complement strand
ATTCGACCCGGCGAACGACCACGCGGTCATGAAGCGGGCGGAACTTCGACTTTGCCATTTTTTCTTCCTCGATGAGAACGGTGAGAAACAGTTCCTCCATCCGGCGGCGCCGGACATGTGGTTAGCACTCACCAAAGGCGAGTGCTAACGTGGCGCTGAAATAGGCTGGCGGCGCGCCGGAGTCAAGGCGCTCGGAGCGCCTCTTGGCGGCATGATGATGAACTTACCGGTGCCTGGCCGAACCGAGTACCAGAAGCGGGCACCGTTCGGCCAGCGGATAGCTGCCGCTCGGCACGACGCGCACCTCGCCGAACCAGTTGGCGGCCTCTTCGATCAGCGTGGCCAGCGTCGCGAAACTGTAGCCTATGTCCGAGCTGGCATAGACGTCGATCGTGTTGATCGAGCTCATGCTCCACCCCGTCCTTGCGGCAAGAGCTTCGCGGTCTGGGAACAGTCTGCCGAACGTATCGCGGATCGTTGCCACCTTGATGGCGAAATCGGGGTCGTTCGTCGTGGACGCCATCGCGATCCGCCATTTGAGCGCGTGGAAATTCTCGACCCCGCCGGCCAGAACCAGAGCTTCGACGCCGCGCAGATCATCTGCCGTTTCCGGTCGTGCGAAGACGCGGATCGCTGCGCGCCTGCCAGGCTTCAGCACCCTGGCAACCTCGCCAAACAACGAACTGCGCGCCGCCTGGGAATCGACCGCCGACAGGCATCCGTCGCCGATGACGGCGTCGATGCTTGCGTGATCCACGGGCAGGTTAAGCCAGTTGCCGGCGATTGCCCTTCGCGAGCCGTCATCGCCGGCCCATACGCCGGAAATCATGGCCGCCGACTGGTCGACCGCCAACATCGACTTGCCCAGAATTGCCAATTCCGGGGTCACCCCCAAGAGGAGGACATCGGCATTTCCGAGATCAAGTTCGCGATCGAATATAGCGACGGTTTCCGCTGTTGGCCGGAGCGGCGCTTCCAGAAGTTTCCAATGGCGGTGGTAATCGTCCCAATGATTTGTCATGCAATTTATTGGCCCTTGGACGCCTGGATTTGGATACCCGCCGGGGCTTAATAGAGGTCGTCGGACAAGCCAAGACATTTCAAGAATTTACAGACGGTCCAAGAGGTAGATAGTGGCGCGCATCGTTGTGATAACGCACGAGCATGACAGGTTCCTGGGCAGGCGCGACATCCTGTTGCGCAGGAGCAGCCCATACATGCTGTTCGACATTCTTGCGGAATTGAAAAGGCGCGGCCACTCGGTTCAGGTTCAGCAAGGCCTGTCGAAGCCGGTCAGCGGCGATATGGCGGTATTGCATGTCGATGCCACGGTGACGCCCGCGGACTATGTCGACTACGCCCGGAGTTTTGCCTTCTGCCTCAACATCGGCGCCGCCGACATATCCAAGCGGCGGATCAGCGGCGCATTGGTCGACAGAACCGACAGCTGGCAAGGTCAGGTGATCGTCAAAAGCAATCTCAACAATCGGGGTATTCCGGAGACGCTCCTCAACCGGCGATCCGAGCGCGCCGGGAAACAGCAGCCGTTTCCGCGCTTGCCAGCCTTGCATCCTTATGAGGTCCATCGATCTCTCGGCGACGTTCCAGATGGCGTCTTTGATTGCGACGATCTCGTCGTGGAAAAGTTCATTCCGGAGAGAGAACCCGACGGTTTTGCTGTTCGTTTCTGGGTGTTTTGCGGAGAGCGCGAGCGCTGCACCCGCTACGTCTCCCCGAACGGGCTGGTCAAGGCATCGGAGACGATCCGGCGCGAGTCCGTCCCGGTGCCCGACGAATTGCGTGAGCGCCGGCGTGAACTCGGCTTTGACTATGGAAAATTCGATTTCGTCATGCATGAGGGCAGGGCCGTCCTCCTCGATGCAAACAAGACTCCCGGCCGTCCGCAAAACCTCGTCAAGATGTTCGCGGCCGGCGCTTCCGATCTGACTCACGGCTTCGAAGGCCTCATCCATCGGGCGAAATAGGCGCGGCTGAGATCGCCGCGGACGCCCTAGAGAAACAGTCGCAGCTGCGTGTGAATGATAGACCGGTAATCCTCGATGGTCTGGCGGCTTTCCGCTTCACCCTCGGCGAGCGCCAGGCGCACCACGCCGCCGGCGAGCTGGAAGATCAGGAGGACCATGCGTTCGAACTGCTCGCGCTTCTCGGGCTCCAGCAGGGCGATGACATGGTCGCAGAACATTTTGGCTTGATGTCGGGTTTCGGCGATGTCGAGATTCTTGAGCGCCTTGTCGGCCTGGATGGCGTTCTGCAGATCCTGGATGGCCGGATCGCCGGCGACGCGGCTGAGATAGTCGTCAAGCAGCCGGTCGGCGGCCACGATCACGTCCTTCGCCTCGCGGACATCGGCGATGGTCGTCGTCAGCCGTGCCCGGCTGACCTCTGAAAACCGCTCATAGAGCATCGCCAGGATCGCCGATTTGTTGGGAAAATAGTGGTAGACGGTGGCGATCGGCCCGCCCGCCAGCATGCCGACTTCCTTCATGGTGACGGCGTCGATACCCTTTTCCCCGATCAGCCGCATGGTCGTCGACAGGATCGCGTCGATGCGCTCGCGGCTGCGTTCCTGCTTGGGCCTGCGCCTCGGCTCGGTCGCCATTCTTTTCAATTCCGTCATGCACCGATCTTTCGCACGGCTTCCCAAATTCCGGTTGACAAGAAATATGATCAAGTATCAGTTTCTGAAATACTGACAGGTTGTCAGCTTTTTTGCCGCACGGCAAGGACGTTGGGAGGCGCCTTTGGCTTCGACAGATACCGGCCCCGCAGGCAGTGGCGACTGGCTGGTCGGCAATCCGACCGGCTGGCAGCTCGCCTCGGCCTTGTGGATCGGTTCGGTCGGCCTGCTCATTCTCGGCCTGCAACCTGTGCTGCTCGGCGCCCTTTACACTGAGGGCCATGTCAGCGGCGACGAACTGGCGCTGGTCGCCACAGCCGAGATGATCGCCATTGCCATCGGTTCGGCTGTCGTGGCGATGCTGCTTTCGGCGCACCACATGCGCTGGAAAAGTGCCGTCCTTCTGCTGCTGCTGGCGCTCGCCCATGTGTGGACGGCCTATGCCGCGAGTGCCAGCACGCTAATTGCGGCCCGCGCCCTGGCTGGGCTCGCCGAGGGCGGTCTGGTCGCCATCGCCACCGAACTGAACGCCCGCTCGCGGCGCGCCGAGCGCATCGGCGGCTATTTCGTCACCATGCAGACGCTGGCGCAATGCGCGCTCGCCTTGTTGCTGGCGCTTTATGTCATCCCGGCCGCAGGATCGGCGGGCGGCTTCATCGTTCTTGCCGTCGTCTGCGTCGCGTCGCTGGTGGTCGCCTTCACTGTTCCCGGTGACTATGCCGACCTGCCCAAGGAGGAGAACCTGGTCAATGTGCTGACGCTTCCCTCGACGACCGCGCTGCTGTCGGTCTTCTGCTATTTCATGTTCTTCGGCGCGGTCTGGGCCTTTCTGGAACCGCTTGGCGCACAGTATGGCATCGATGGCCGCACCGTCGGCCTGATCGTCTCGGCCAGCCTCGCCGTGCAGGTCCTGGGTGCTATGACGGCCACCGTGTTCGAGGCGCGCATCGATTATCGCCTTGCCATCGCGGCGATCGGCGTCGTCGCGCTTGTCAGCTCCCTGGTTCTTGCCAGTAGCCCTGGCCTGACAACGTTCTGGGTCGCTGCCTTGGCCATGGGCTTTATCCTGCTGTTCATCGTGCCCTACCAGATCCGTCTGGCGATCACCGCCGACGAGACGCGCACCGCTGTGCTGCTGGTGCCGGCAGCCCAGCTTTTCGGCCTGGCGATCGGACCGATCGCGGCGTCGCTGCTCATCGATGGCAAGGATTTCCGGCCAGTTCCGGAATTCGCCGCCGCCAGCGCGGTGGCCAGCGTGGCGCTGCTCGGTCTCTTCGTCCTTGTGTCGCGTCACCGTCGTGCGGTTGCCTGAGCGGGGAGGTGGCATGTCAAACATTTGGAGCAACTGGTCGGGCTTTGTAAGCGCCGAGCCCAAGCTGATCGCCAGCCCCGGCGACGCCGGTGAACTCGGTGATCTCGTCCGGACCGCGCCTGGCCCCGTGCGCGTCGCCGGTGCCGGTCATTCCTTCACGCCGCTGGTGAAATCGCAGGGCACGATCCTGTCCCTGGAGAGGCTGGAAGGGCTGGTCTCGCAAGACGTGCAAAAACATCAGGCGCGGGTGCGGGCAGGGACCCGGCTCGGCCCGCTGATGCACATCCTGCAAGGCATTGGCCAGGGCCTGCCCAACATGGGCGACATCGACCGCCAGGCGATCGGCGGCGCGCTGGGCACCGCCACGCACGGCTCCGGACCGACGCTCGGCGCCTATCACACGCAGCTGGAGACGGTGCAGATCGTCGACGGGCTCGGCAAGGTCCGCGACTTCAAGCAGGCAGGGGATCAGGACATGATCCATGCCATCGGTGTCGCGCTCGGCGCTTTCGGCGTGCTCACCGAAGTGACGCTGAACAACATCGCGACCTACCGGTTGCGCCGCCGCAAATATGTGCTGCCGATCACTGAGATGCTGCGCGACTTCGAGGCGATGATGGCCGCGCATCGCTCGGCCGAATTCTACTACATTCCGTTCTCCGGCTATGCGCAGTTCATCGCCAGCGATTTCAGCGACGCCGCACCCACCGCACGGCCGCCGGAAGAGGACGAGGCGGGTTTGAGGACGCTGCGCAGGCTGCGCACTTCACTTGCCTGGCTGCCATCGCTGCGTGGCCGCCTGATCCGTTCGGCGGCCGCCAGATTTCCCGCCGAGGACTACGTGCAGGACTGGCTCAACGTCTATGCCAGCGACCGGCAGACCAAGTTCAACGAGATGGAATATCATTTGCCGTTCGAGGAGGGGCCGAAGGCGCTGGCCGAGATCATCGAGCTGACTGAGAAGCGTTTTCCCGAGGTCTATTTCCCGATGGAGGTGCGCTCGGTCGCGCCGGACCAGTTCTGGCTTTCGCCATTCTACAACAGGCTGACCTGCTCCATCGCCATCCACCATGATGCAGCGAACGATCCTCTGCCGTTCATGCGGGCGGCAGAGCCGATCTTCCGCAGATATGGCGGCAGGCCGCATTGGGGCAAGATGCACAGCCTGAAAGCGGCGGATCTGAAAAAGCTCTATCCGCGCTGGGACGACGCCATGGCGGTGCGCCGCGACGTCGATCCGCAAAACCGCTTCGTCTCGCCCTATATGGCCGGCTTGTTCGGCATCGAATGATGACCACCTATTTTTCCACCCTCTCGGATGCGCTGAAGGAAGCCGGCATCTTCCAACCCTGCCTGCTGCTCGATCGCGACCGGCTGGACAGCAACATTGCCCTGGTGAAGGGGAGAGTGGATCCCGGCCTGGCCGTGCGGCTGGTCGACAAATCGCTCGCCTGCATGCCGCTGCTTGCGTATATTGCCAAGGCGCTTGGCAGTGAGCGCTTCATGACCTTCCACCCGCCGATCAGCGAGGCGGTGCTGAAGGCGTTCCCGGATGCCGATCTGCTCTACGGCAAGCCGATGCCGATCGGCGCGGCAAGGGCGGCGCTGGTGAAAGCCGATACCGACTGGTCGCGTGTCTGCTGGCTGATCGACAGCGAGGAGAGACTGGCGGAATATGGCGCCCTCGCTGGCGAACTCGGCATCGGCCTGCGCATCGCTTTCGAGATCGATGTCGGGCTGCATCGCGGCGGTTTTGCTGATCCCGCAGCCTTGTCGAAGGCGTTGAGCGCGTTGCCGGCCCGGCTGCATTGCGAAGGCGTCATGGCCTACGAGGCGCATGCGCCGCTCATCCCCGGCCTTTTCGGCGGACCGGCAAAGGCATTGACCAAGGCGTCGGCGCAGGCTGCGGCATTCGTCGCCTGTCTCGGCGCCGACCAGCGCCGCATCCTGAATATCGGCGGCAGCAAGACCGCGCTGCTTCATCATGGCGGCGCGGCCAATGAGGTCTCGATGGGCTCGGCCTTTGTGCTGCCCAGCGATTTCGATACGCCCGGTCTCGACGGCTTCCAGCCGGCGGCCTTCATCGCCGCCCCGATCCTGAAAATGGTCGAGCCGATGCTGCCCGGCCCGCCGGCCGTCACCCGCCTGCTGCAGGCGCTCGGCCGGTTCCCGCGCAAGGGTTGCTACCTCTATGGCGGCAAGTGGATGGCCGAGCCGGTCTTCCCAGAAGGCATGAAGGCAAACGGGCTGCTCGGCCTGTCCTCCAACCAGCAATTCATGGGCTTGCCCGCCGACGCGACCGCAAAGCCCGGCGACTACGCGTTTCTAAGGCCGACGCAGAGTGAAGCCGTGCTGCAGCAGTTCGGGTCGATCGCGGTGTTTTCCGGCGGCCGGATCGCCGATCGCTGGCCGGCGTTGCCGATGGCCTGACCGACTACGCCTTCACCGGTATCCAGATCTCCAGCCCGCCCTTGCCGCTGCGCGGGTCGAATTCGGGGCCGTAGCGTTCGAATTCCGGCGCGTCCGCGATCTCATGCCCGGAGGCCGGCAGCCATTTGTTCCAGATCGTATTGACCGTCCGGCGGATGGTCGAGATGTGTTCGCGGTGGGCAAAGACCGCATATTTCTGCGCCGGCACCCGCACCCGGTAGAAGTCCCTGGGCAGGTCGGAGAAGTCAGACACTTCGACGCCGGCGATGTAGTCGAAATTGCCGGCATCGTCGCCGTTGACGCAGACGCCATAGGCGACGTCGCCGGTCTCGCCCGGAATGTTGCCGATATAGGGGCCGAAGCGCTGCCACTGCATCGGGATGGCGGCGCTGGTTTCGCAGCTGTAGCGTTCGCCGAGGCCGGCGATCAGGAACGGCCGGCTGGTCTCGAAACGCGGCGGTTCGAGATTGGTGAGGAGGGACTGGTCCATCAGGATCGGCTCCACGAGGTCGAGCTTGTCGAGTGTGCCCTGCGCGCGCACCAGTTCCGGCGTGGTGCCGAACTGATCGCGGAAGGCGCGGGTGAACGCCTCATGCGAGTTGTAGCCGGCGTCGAGCGCGACGGCGAGGATGTCGGGCGCCCCGCCCGCCAGCTTGCGCGCCGCCTCGGTCAGCCGGCGTGAGCGCATGTAGCCCATCACCGACCGGCCGGTGGCGGCGCCGAAGGCGCGCGTCACATGAAAACGCGACACGCCGCTGCTTTGCGCGACATCATCAAGCGAGATCGCCTCCGGCAGATGGCTTTCGACGAACCACAGCGCTTTCTCGGTCGGGTCCATTTTCTCCTCGCATTGGCCGGATCATCCTGCCGTTTCCTGGCACGGCCAGTTTGATCGAAATTGCGCATCCCGTGCAATCTGCCCCGACGCCGGTCGCCATCCGGCCAACCGCCCCATGAGCTTTCGCTTGACAGCGACCGGCGTCATCTCTTAGGTATGTTATATTATTACATAAAGAGAGCATGCGATGCCTGTTTCCGTTAGCTGGCCCACCACTCCGTCCGAGAAATCCATTGCGAAGCGATCGGCGCAAATCTACGCTGAAGCGGTGATGGTCCCCGAGTCGAAAGGCGAGGGGTGAAAAGGGAACGCGGTGAGGCCTGCTCAGGTCGAGACCGTGGCTGCCCCCGCAACTGTAAGCGGCGAGCAAAATCCGTGAATGCCACTGGCCGGCAAGGCTGGGAAGGCTGGATGGCGCAACGACCCGTGAGCCAGGAGACCTGCCATCACTGAGTTGACCGGACGGGGTGTGCCGGGAGGAAACGCGAATCCCGGTCTTGTCGGCCGGTTCGCCAGCTTCCTTCCGTCGCCAGTTTTGGAAAGTGACGGAAAGTTGGACGGCTCCATCCATCGCATCGTCGTATATACGCTTTGCCGTCCCGGCAAGCCGGCGGGCAGCAGCCGATGACCGTAGCGCTTCTCGAAGCCCGTGACCTCTGCGTCACGGCGAATGGGCGGGATCTGGTTCAGGCGGTCAGCTTCTCGGTGGCCGCCGGCGATCGCCTTGCCATCATCGGTCCCAACGGCGCCGGCAAGACGACGCTGCTGCGCATGCTGTCGGGCATGCTGCGGCCGAGCTCCGGCGAGGTGAAGCTCGGCGGGCGCCGCCTGGACAGGATTTCAGCCGCCGAACGGGCGCTGCACATTGCCGTGGTCGGCCAGACCGACCAGCCCGATCCGCGGCTGGCGGTGATCGACTATGTCGAGCTTGGCCGGGTTCCGCACGCCGGGCTGCGGCGCAGGAGCGAGGAGCGCGAGATCGTCGTCGATGCACTGCGCCGGACCGGCCTGCTGCCGCTATTTGGCCGCACCATCGGCTCGCTGTCGGGCGGCGAGCGCCAGCGCGCCCAACTTGCGCGCGCCATCGCCCAGCAGCCAAAAATCCTGTTCCTCGACGAGCCGACCAACCATCTCGACCCGCGTGCCCGCGGCGAACTGCTCGACCTCGTGGCAGGCTTCGAGATGACGGTGATCGCGGTGCTGCACGATCTGGCGCTGGTGGCACCGTTCGCCACCAGGGTGGCGGTGATGAACCATGCCCGTCTGCAAGCGCTCGCCGCACCGCGCGAAGCGCTGACCCAAAAGCTGATCCGCGAGATTTTCGGCATCGATGTGCTGCGTCTGCGCCATCCGACCGAAGACCGCGAACTGACGGTGTTCGATGTGCCGAACCGTGCCGCGCCGCCGACGTGATTGAAGCCATTTCGTAGTCGACCCAATCCCATCCACAAGGAGCAAACCCGTGAAACGCCTGGCCTTTTCGCTTGTCTTCTCGCTGCTGGCCTCGACAGCCCTGGCCTTCCCGGTCACGGTCGACAGCTGCGGCAAGCCGCTGACCTTCGATGCGCCGCCGAAGCGCGCCGTCATCCAGGATCTCAACATGGCCGAGATGGCTTTCGCGCTGAAACTGCAGCCGTCGATCGTCGGCCTGACCGGCATCACCGGATGGTACAAGGTGGGTCCCGAATTCAAGGCCGAGCAGGGTTCGATCCCGGAACTGGCGCCGAAATATCCGACGCTCGAAAACCTCGTCGCGGTCGAGCCGGATTTCTTCTTCGCCGGCTGGTATTATGGCATGAAGCCGGGCGGCGAGGTGACACCCGATACGCTTGCCCCGCACGGCATCAAGACGCTGGTGCTGACGGAAAGCTGCGTGCATCTCGACAAGAGCCGTCCAGCCGCCTCGATGGACCTGCTCTATGGCGACGTCGAAAAGCTGGGCAAGATCTTCGGCAAGGAGGCCGAGGCGGAGAAGCTTGTTGCCGGCTGGAAGACGCGGCTCGCCGACATCACCGCCAAGGTCGGCAACGGCAAGGCAACGCGAGTGTTTCTCTATGATTCCGGCGAGGACAAGCCCTTCACCGCAGGCAAGTTCGCCATCCCCAGCGCCATGATATCAGCCGCCGGCGGCGACAACATCATGGCCGACATGGACACCAGCTGGGGCAACACGGACTGGGAAACGGTGGCGTCGCGCAATCCGCAATTCCTCATCCTGCTCGATTACCAGGACGGCGGCGGCTACAGGAAACTGCTTGATTTCCTGAAGTCCCACCCGGCGATGAAAGAAACGGACGCGGTCAAGAACGAGCGCTTCGTCGCCCTGCGCTATGCCGAGCTGACGCCCGGACCCGCCAATATCGAAGCGATCGACAAAATCGCCAAGGCCATGCATCCGGAAGCGTTTTGATGCCTGTCGCCCAAAAGTGCGCAGCGGTTTTGGGGCAACGACATGCATGAGCAAAAGATCCTGGAAGTGCGTCGCACGCGTCCTGACAGACACGACGCATTTCCAGGTTTGCGCCATCCGGCATTCGCGCTGGCCATGCTGGTAGGGGCGGCGGCGATCGCCGCTCTTGCTTTGCTGTCGATCGCCTATGGCTCGACGTTGATCCCGTTGGCCGACGTCGTTGCCTCGCTTGGCCGTGCGATTGGCTTCAGCGGGCACGACGTGGCCGGGCCGGTAGGCAAGATCGTCGTCGACCTGCGGCTGCCGCGCACGGTCCTGGCCATCTGCGTCGGGGCCGGTCTCGGCGTCGTCGGTGCGCTGCTGCAGACGGTGACCCGCAACGACCTTGCCGATCCGTTCCTGTTCGGCCTGTCGTCGGGCGCCGCCGCCGGTGCCGTTTCCGTCATCACCGTTTTCGGAGACAGTTTCGGCATCTGGACATTGCCGGTCGCGGCCTTCACCGGCGGCATATTGGCTGCCGGTGTCGTCCTGCTGCTGGTTGCGCGGGTGAGGGGGCAAGGCCCGGAGCGGCTGATCCTTGCCGGCCTTGCCGTGTCCTTCATGTTCACCGCCTTGACCAACTATCTTGTCTTTGCCGGCGATCAGCGCGCCGCCCACTCCGTGCTGTTCTGGACCATGGGTGGGCTCGGCCTGGCGCGCTGGGATAATATCTGGCTGGGCGCGCTGGGTGCGGGCACCATTCTGGCTTACGCGCTATGGAACCACCGCCGGCTCGATGCCTTCCTGGCCGGCGAAAACGCCGCCGAAAGCCTGGGCGTGCCGGTGGCGCGGATGCGCCGGATGACCTTTCTCGTCGCCGCCTTCTCGACGGCGATCCTGGTCTCGGTCGCCGGCGTCATCGGCTTCGTCGGGCTGATGATCCCGCATCTGTCGCGGCCGCTGGCGGGTCCCTTGCATCTGCGCCTGGTTGCCAGCTGTGCCGTCTTCGGCGCGGTGCTGTTGCTGGCCAGCGATCTTCTGGCCCGAACGCTGCTGCCGCCGCAGGAACTGCCGATCGGCATCATCACCAGCTCGGTCGGCGCGTTCTTCGTCGTCACCATGCTCATCCGCAACCGGCTGTGAGTGCGGTGGGCAACTGGGCGCCGGATCACACCGTCCAGAAATAGCGCACGAGGTGAAAGAACACCGGGGCAGCGAAGACCAGGCTGTCGGTGCGGTCCATCATGCCGCCATGGCCTTCGATCAGATGGCCCCAGTCCTTGACGCCCTGGTCGCGCTTGATGGCCGAGGCGACCAACCCGCCAAGAAATCCCATCGAGCAGGCGACGAAGGCCACGCCCGCTGCCTGTAGCGGCGAAAAGGGCGTGACGAATGACAACAACGCGCCCAGCAGGCTCGCCGACACCAGTCCGCCGATCGGGCCTTCCCAGGTTTTCGACGGCGAGACGTTCGGCGAAAAACGGTGTTTTCCAAAGAGCTTGCCGAAGATGGCGAACATGCCGCATTTGTGCACCAACGCTCGGGCAGGGTAAAAAGTTTAGGCTTGAAATAAATTTGGTCTGGTGCAACTCTCAATCGTCAGTCGAGAGCGTGGGAGGTCTCGCTGTGCCAAATGCCGGTCGCATATTCGATCGCGCCGGGTGCTGCCGCATATGCGGATGACCAGCCCGGCGTCGGCGCAAAGCCTCCCGGCAAGTTGCGTATTCAAACACACGCACGGCGACAAGACCGTGGCAACGAGCATCTAGGGGACAGCCGCAGAATGCTTGGACCGTCAGCGCATATCGACACTTTCACGCGCGACAACCTTCCGCCCGAGGAACAGTGGCCGAACTTCCTGCTCGATGGCTTCGACTACCCCGAATACCTTAATGCCGGTGTCGAACTGACCGACGTCTGGTCGAAAAGGGTCTGGGTGACCACACCGCGCCGATCGGCAATGGCCGGGCGCTGGCGCTTCAATCATGTCACCACAGTCGAACGCATCATCGGCATGAAACGCAGCACCGGCGGCACGTCGGGCGCTTCGTGTCTGAAGAGATGCTGGAGGTTGAACTGTTCACTGAACTCTGGAAAGTTCGCACCCGGCTCTAAAGCTATTTTATCTATATTGAAAACACTGGGAAGGAGAGAAAAATGAAGAATATCCTGGCATCCAGCATGTTCGCTTTGTCGCTGGCCACATCTGGCCTTGCCTATGCCGAACCCGTCAAGATCGGCGTCATCACCACGCTTTCGGGCGGCGGTGCGGGTCTCGGCGTCGACATGCGCGATGCCTTTACGCTGGCGATGAAACAGTCCGGCAACAAAGATGTCGAGCTGGTCATCGAAGACGATGCCCAGAAGCCCGAGATCGCGGTGCAGCTCGCCGAAAAGATGATCCAGAGCGACAAGGTCGACCTGCTCACCGGTATCATCTGGTCGAACCTGGCGATGGCGGTGGTGCCCAACGCGGTGGCGCAGGACGTCATCTATCTGTCGCCCAATGCCGGCCCGTCGGCGCTTGCCGGCGCCAAGTGCAACAAGAACTATTTCAACGTCGCCTACCAGAACGACAATTTCCATGAGGCGATGGGTCAGTACGCCAACAAGGACTACAAGAAGACCTTCATCCTCGCGCCCAACTACCCGGCTGGCAAGGATTCGCTGACCGGCTTCAAGCGCTACTACAAGGGCGAGCTGGCAGGCGAGGCCTACACCCAGATCGGCCAGGCCGACTACGCCGCCGAGATCGCCCAGATCCGCGATTCCGGTGCCGACTCGGTGTTCTTCTTCCTGCCTGGCGGCATGGGCATTTCCTTCATGAAGCAGTACGCCCAGTCGGGCGTGAACATCCCGGTCATGGGTCCTGGCTTCTCCTTCGACCAGGACATTTTGCCCGCGGTTGGCGACGCAGCCCTCGGCGTCAAGAACTCGGCGAGCTGGTCCAGGGACCTCGACAACGAAGCCAACAAGCAGTTCGTCGAGGCCTTCAAGGCCGAATACAATCGCCTGCCCTCAATCTACGCCGCCCAGAGCTGGGATACGGCGAACCTGATCCTGTCCGCGCTGTCCAAGGCCAGTGTTAAGGACAAGGACGCGTTCCGCGCGGCCCTCAAGGCAGCCGATTTCAAGTCGGTGCGCGGCGAGTTCACCTTCAACACCAACAATCATCCGGTCCAGAACATCTACGTCCGTGAGGTGGTAAAGGAAGGCGATGTCTTGACCAACAAGATCATCGCCACCGCCTTCGAACACCACAAGGACGCCTATGCCGACCAGTGCAAGATGTAGCCCAAGGCTGCATCCGCTTTGCTAAAGTGCCGGCCTCGTCATCGACGGGGCCGGGGCCGCGGCGAGGCCGCATCGCCGTATCTTGCAGCGGCTTGCTTCGGCATTCCCCGCCTTGAACCACAGTCCGGATCTTTCATTTGTCCATCGCCCTTCTGATCGAACAACTTCTCAACGGGCTGCAGCTCGGAGTGATGCTGTTCCTCATGGCCGCCGGCCTGACGCTGATCTTCGGAGTCATGGGCCTGATCAACCTCGCCCATGGCTCGCTCTACATGGTCGGCGCCTTTGCCTGTGCCACGGTCGCCGCCGCCACTGGTTCGTTCTGGATCGGTCTGGTGGCGAGCCTGATCGCTGCGGCAGCCGCCGGTGCGGTCATGGAGATCGTTGTCATCCGCAGGCTTTATGAGCGCGACCATCTTGACCAGGTGCTGGCGACGTTTGCGCTGATCCTGATCTTTTCGGAAGGCACGCGCTGGCTGTCTGGCTCGTTTCCGCTTTATCTCGACATCCCACCGCTGCTGCAAGGCGCGGTGCCCCTGCCCGGCGGTGGCCAGTACCAGCTCTACCGCCTCGCCATTATCGGCGTCGGCATCGCCGTTGCTGTGGGGCTCTATCTGCTGATCTCGCGCACCCGTCTCGGCATGCGCATCCGCGCCGGCGAATCCGACCGCGAGATGATCGCAGCCCTCGGCGTCGACATCCGCACGCTCTACACTGTTGTCTTCGCGCTAGGTGCTGCCCTTGCCGGCCTTGCCGGCGCGCTGGTCGGTGCGCTGCAATCGGTGCAGGTCGGCATGGGCGAGCCAGCACTCATCCTCGCCTTCGTGGTCATCGTCATCGGCGGCATCGGCTCGATCAAGGGCGCGCTGTTCGGTGCCATCCTCGTCGGCCTCGTCGACACGATGGGCCGCTTCCTCCTGCCCAAGGCGCTGGCGTTGATGATGCCGACGGCACAGGCCGGGCTGATCGGTGCCTCACTTGCCTCCATGCTGATCTACATAGTCATGGCCCTGATCCTCGCTTTCAGGCCAAGCGGCCTGTTTGCGGCGCAGTCGTAAGGGCCACCATGAGCCGCGAAACCATCATCAATATACTGCTGGCACTTCTGCTGCTAGCGATCCCGTTCAGTGCGTCTGCAATGGGCGAGCAATTCTACGTCACGCTTGCCACGCGCATTACGATCCTTGCGCTCGCTGCTGTCGGGCTCAACATCGCGCTTGGTCTTGGCGGGCTGGTATCCTTTGGCCACGCCGCCTTCTTCGGCCTTGGCGGCTATGCCGCCGGCATCCTGGCGACCCATGCCTTCAACGCCGAACCGCTGTTGTTTGGCCTGCAAGGCACGACCTCGATGCCGGTCATCTGGTCGGTGGCTATCCTGGTTTGCGGCCTTGTCGCCTTGCCGATCGGCGCGATCAGCCTGCGCACGACGGGCGTCTATTTCATCATGATCACGCTCGCTTTCGCGCAGATGATCTACTACTTCGCCATCTCCTGGCCGGCCTATGGCGGCGAGGACGGGCTGTCGATCTATGTCCGCAATGGCTTTCCCGGTATGAACACGGCGCAGCCCCTGACCTATTTCCTGATCTGCTATGTCGTGCTGATGGCAGCACTTGGCCTGTTCTGGCTGCTGCGCGGATCGCGCTTCGGTGCCGCATTGCAGGCGGCACGGCAGAACGCGACCAGGCTGTCCGCCGTCGGCATCGCACCCTTCAACATCAGGCTCGTTGCCTTCGCCATCTCTGCCATGGTCACAGGCCTCGCCGGCGCGCTGTTTGCCGATCTCAACCGCTTCGTCAGCCCCTCGATGCTGTCCTGGCACATGTCGGGCGAGCTGATCGTGCTCATCATCCTTGGCGGCAAGGGTCGGCTGTTCGGCCCGGTTGCGGGCGCGATGCTTTACGTGCTGTTCGAATTCGCGCTTGGCGGCTTCACCGAACGCTGGCAGTTCTTCCTTGGCCTGATCCTGCTCGGCGTCGTTTTGTTCGCGCGCGGCGGGCTGCTTGGCCTTTTGGCTGGAGAGGCGCGTCATGGCTGAGCTGGTCCTCGAAATACGCGATCTCAAAAAGACTTTCGGCGCGCTGAAGGCCACCGACGGCGTCAGCCTCGATCTCAAGCCGGGCGAAATCCACGCGCTGATCGGCCCCAATGGAGCCGGCAAAAGCACGCTGATCCACCAGATCTCGGGCTCGCTCCGGCCAGACAGCGGCAGTATCCGCTTTCTCGGCCAGGATATGGCCGGGCTCGACATGGCGGCCCGCGGGCGGCTTGGGCTCGGCCGCAGCTTCCAGATCTCATCACTCGCGCAGGAGTTTTCCGCGCTGCGCAATGTGATGCTGGCGGTGCAGGCACGCCAGGGAACGAGCTTCCGCTTCTTACGCCCCGTGATGAGCGACAAGAGCCTGACAGAACCGGCGATGGCGATGCTGGAGCGCGTCGGCCTTGCCGGGCGCGCCTACGTGCCAGCCGCTGAGCTGTCGCATGGCGAACGCCGTCAACTCGAAATCGCCATTGCGTTGGCCCTTGGATCGAAGGCCTTTTTGTTCGACGAGCCGATGGCCGGCATGGGGCCAGACGGATCGAAAGCGTTGACGAAATTCCTCGACGGCCTGCGCCACGAAGCGCCGATCCTGCTCGTCGAGCACGACATGGATGCCGTCTTCGCGCTTGCCGACCGTATCTCGGTCCTCGTCTATGGCCGCGTCATCGCCACCGGCACGGTGGACGAGATCCGCAACGATCCCGAAGTGCGCCGGGCCTATCTCGGAGAAGCTGCGTGAGCCTGCTGGAACTCAACGGCGTCGAAACCTTCTACGGCGCATCGCAGGCGCTGTTCGGCGTCTCGCTCGACGTCAGGGCGGGTGAGGTCGTGGCGCTCATGGGCCGCAACGGCATGGGCAAGACGACGACGATCAATTCCATTCTCGGCCTCGCGAAACCGCGCTCAGGCTCGATCAGCTTTGGCGGCCGCCAAGTCGCCGGCATGCGCCCGCACCGCATCGCGCGCCTTGGCCTGGGTCTGGTGCCGGAGGGAAGGCGCTGCTTTCCCAATCTGACCGTACTGGAGAACCTGCTGGCCGCAGCACGCGGCAGCGCGTGGACATTGGAAAAAGTTGTCGAGCTGTTTCCGCGTCTCGGCGAACGCCGCGACCAATATGCCGGTACACTGTCGGGCGGCGAGCAGCAGATGGTAGCCATCGGCCGCGCGTTGATGACCAATCCGAGCCTGCTCATTCTGGACGAGGCGACCGAGGGTCTGGCACCTGTGATCCGCCAGGACATCTGGGCAGCAATCCGCAAGCTCAAGTCGAGCGGACAGTCGATCCTTATCGTCGACAAGACGCTTGCCGAGCTTCTACCTGTGGCCGACCGCTGCTTCGTTCTGGAAAAGGGTATGACCGTCTTCGAAGGCACGCCCGAGGCGCTGACGCCAGAAATTCAGGACCGCTATCTCGGCGTATGAAAAAAGGGTGTCAAACGGCTTCCAAACTGACCCGGCGCGGTGCTGTTGCTGGCCAGCGATCTTCTGGCCCGAACGCTGCTGCTGCCGCAGGAGATGCCGATCGGCATCATCACCAGCTCCGTCGGCGCGTTCTTCGTCGTCACCATGCTGATCCAAAACCGGCTCTGAGCGCGCCAATGAACCGCTCTTGCAACAGGCCGCCGGCTCAGACCGTCCAGAAATAGCGCACGATGTGGAAGAACACCGGGGCGGCGAAGACCAGGCTGTCGGTGCGGTCCATCATGCCGCCATGGCCTTCGATCAGATGGCCCCAGTCCTTGACGCCCTGATCGCGCTTGATGGCCGAGGCGACCAGCCCGCCGAGGAATCCCATCGAGCAGGCGACGAAGGCCACGGCCGCCGCCTGCAGCGGCGAAAAGGGGGTGACGAACGACAACAGCGCGCCGAGCAGGCTCGCCGACACCAGCCCGCCGATCAGCCCTTCCCAGGTTTTCGACGGTGAGACGTTCGGCGAAAAACGGTGTTTTCCAAACAGCTTGCCGAAGATGTACTGCAGCACGTCGCTGCCTTGCACCACGATGATCAGGAAGGCGATCAGCAGCAGGGTGCGGCCTTCGAAGCCCGGCACCTCGAGTGTCAGCAGGGCAGGGACGTGGCTGACGCAATAGACCGAGATCATCACCGCCCATTGCTGCGCGGCGATGCGCTCGAGGAAGCGTTCGGTGTCGCCATGCAGCGCCGTGATGGCCGGCATCAACAGGAAGCAATAGACCGGAATGAAGATGACGAAGAGCCCATACCAGGCGGTCCACACCAGCCAATATTGAAACGGTATGATGATGCCGAACATGCCGAGCAGCACCCAATGGTCGCTGCGGCGCGTATGCGTCAGCGTCACGAATTCGCGCAGCGCGGCAAAAGAAATCAGCGCGAACAGGATGGTCATCCCGTAACGGCCGAAGAAGAAGGCGACCGTCATCAGCGCCACCATCACCCACCAGGCGTTGATCCGCTGGGTCAGATTGACCAGCGTCGAACTGAGCGGCTTCGGCGCCCGCGCCGAAAGGATGGTGGCGACGATGCTGGCGGTGGTCAAAACCGCCAGCAGGCCGATGATCAGGATGGAGATTTCGTGGCGCATCAATCGTCTCGCTCGGGACGCGGGTTGAGCGCCAGAAGCGTGGCGTGGGCGCGTTCGAGGAAGGCGCGGCGTTCTTCACCAGGCGCCACGGCCACCGGCGGGCCGAAGACGACACGGCACAGCAGCGGCACCGGCAGGAACTGGCCCTTGGGCAGCACGCGCGACATGTTCTCGATCCAGCACGGTATCAGCTCGACCTCAGGCCGCGCCGTCGACAGATTGTAGAGCCCGGAGCGGAAGGCCAGCAGCGGCTCTTCGGTCATGTTGCGGGTGCCTTCGGGAAACAGGATCAGCGAGTGGCCCTGGTCGAGAACCGACAGCATGATCTCGATCGGATTTTCCTCAGGTCTCGTCCACTGCCGGTTGATGAGCACCGACGACAGCATGTCCTGCGCGATGAAGCGGCGCAGCCGCGACTTTCCCCAATATTCGCCGGCGGCAACCGCGTGGGTGATCGCGCGCTCCCCTTCGCTGAGGCAGGCCGACAGCAGGATGAAGTCGCCATGGCTGGTGTGGTTGGCGAAATAGATGCGCTGCCGGTCGGAGGGCAGGCTGCCGTTCCAGATCGGACGCACGCCCGTCACCATCCGGGCCAGCGCCGACAGGCCGACGGAGGTTGCCGTCTGCAGCAAGGTGAAGGTCTTGAGCGAAAGCCTGTTCATCGCGGCGCCCAGAACCCTGCCGCCAGAAGTGCTGCGGCAAACAGAGCCAGGGCGGCGCGCTGCTTGAACAGTAGGCGACGCGTGCCAGCAATGCGGTCATCGAGCGAGCGTGTCGCGGGCGGGGCCGTTTTCAGGCGCATGCGCGCCAGCATGTCGTCCACCGCGGCACCGCCGGAAGCTTCGTCATCATGGCCAGCCATGACCCGGAACAACAGGGCGTCGAATGCCAGCAATGCCGACAGCGCCAGAACGGCGACAGCGCTCGCGGCTGTGATCGACAGCGCAACGGCCGCCGGCAAAGTCTCGAAGCCGCCGCGCGTCGAGGCAGCCAGCGGCGCAAGGATATTTGCCGCCACCACGATTGCGGCCGGCCACGCTGCCTGCCGCATCAGCATGCCGGCGAAGCGGTCGGTGCGGTCCTGGTAGGCATTGCCGGTCATGACGCCGCGCGCTCTATGGCCTCGGCAAGATGAACCGGCCGGCCGAGGGCCGCGAGCATTTCGCGGGCAAGCGCCGGCGTCTTGGCCCTGCCGGTCGCCACCAGCCATTCGGCGACGACGCCGGCGCTGCGCTGGAAGCCGAGCGCGCAGCACACCAGCACGGTGCCGTCGCGGCGCGCACTCTCCAGCGCGCCGGCTGCCTGTTGCCGTATCGCCACTGGCGGCGGCAACAGGTCGACCATCGGAAAGCTGATCCAGCGGCAATCGGCTGCCGCAGGCCTCTTAAGTTCGGCGGCGAGGTCGATGACCGTGCCGAAGCTGCTGGCCTCGCGTGCCGTGGGAAAGCGCCCGAGAAAGACGCCGTCAGCAATCGCCACCTTAGGAGTAAGACTGCGCGTCCAGGCCCATATGTTTGCCCTGGCGCCGAGACGGTAAGGCAAGAGGAGGACATGGCTTGCGAGCGTGATGCTGCCATCGGCGGATTTCTGGAACACTTTTTCGCCTGCTCCTGCATAGGCGAAGGCGACGATGGCCAGCGCCAGCGCCGGCCAAAGCAGGAAGAGCGCGACGGCGCAGAACAAGGCGCCGAGCGCTGCACCGGCCAGCGCGAGGACCGCGCCCAGCGCGTAGAACCGCGCCAGCCGCCGCGCTTTCACATCGCTGGTCAGCCGGAAGCCTGAAAACGGCAACGCGCCGCTGCGCGGAAACAGCCACAGCGCAAAGAACCCGAGCAGCGCGCCGGTCGGAATGTCGATGAAGTGATGCTGCCAGGTCGTCAGCACCGAGGCACCGATCAGGAAGCTCCAGCCATGCCAGAGCGGCAGGAGCAACCCGCGGAGCCGGTGGCGCCAATGATCCCAGATGATCACCAAAAGGGCGATGTGCAGCGAGGGCGCCTGGTTGAACGGCTTGTCGAAACCACCAAGCACGGCAAACAGGAAGCCGGGCAGTCCGGTCGTTGCAGGTCGCACGAATGTCGCGGTCAGCGGGAACAGGATGAAGCAGATAACGGCGACGACCTGCGCGGTGAGATAGCGCCCGGCCAGGCGGTCGACGCCTTGCTTGTCGTTGTTGAGCAGCAGCGACAGGCCATAGAACAGATTGATCGACCAATAGGGCACGATGGTCCAGGCGACGAACGGAATGCTGTGTTCCCACGAGAACACGATGCTGCCGACCTCGTCGCGCCGCGAGGCCAGCCAGTTGGCGAAGCCGTAGCTGAGGTAGAAGAACGGCGCCAGGAAGGCCAGCCAGAGCGCGGCCCTGACGACCACCCGTCCATAAGGCTCGGTGCGCGCGATGGGTGCAAGCGACGAGGCCATGCTGCTCAGCGGCGCCGTGCGACCGAGACGGTGAAGATGCCCCATTGGTCGATGCGCTGGTCGAGCTTTTCGAAACCGGCGGCTTCGACGAGCTGGTCCATCTCACCCTGCGTGCGCCGCCGCATCACCCAGGCCTCGCCGCCGCGATGCGAAGTCAGGCTGCGGGCGATCATCTCGAGCTGCGGATGCCAGGGCTGGTTGGTGTAGAGCAACAGGCTTCCCGGCTGCATGGCGCTGGCCAATCCACCGAGCGATCGGGCTATCATCGCATTGTCGGAGAACAACTCGTAAAGGCCGGAAACGATGGCAAGATCCGGAGCTGGATCGCTCGATGCGAGCATGTCGGCATCGAAGGCATCGGCGCGCTGGAAAGAGACATCAGCCGGCAATTGCCGCTCGGCGATCAGCTTGCGGCCAAGCTCGACGTTGAGGTCGGAATAATCCTGCAGGCGAACGCTCGCCGGCTGATCGGGGCTCTTCACGATGGCATCGAGAACATAGCGGCCGTGGCCGGCGGCGATGTCGAGAATGTGCGCTGGCCGGCCAGCGGCCTTGAGCGTCGCCAGGCAAGAGCCGATCAGTTCTTCGAGATGCAGCTTGCGCTGGCGGATGCCGCGCCAGCCAATGGCCTCCAGGAAAATGCGGTCGACGACGCGGCCAAGAGGCGTAAGCCCGCGCGCATTGTTCTCGTAGACGTAGTCCAGCGTCGAGCCGGAATCGAAGCCGGTGGTCACGCCGGCCTTCATACCTTGCGAGACCCAGGCGCCCATGCGGATGGAGGCACGGCTGAATGCCCAATAGAGGCCCTTTGGCGACATCAAAGCGAGCGGCGAGGCAAGTCGGTCCGCCTCGTCGCGGGTGTGGCCGGCAATGTCCGCCTGCTTAAGGTCGACAGGCGCGTCCGGTGCCGTGAACTGCCTGGCCAGGAATGGCCGGATCAACTCGAGGGCCTTTGCCCGGTCGCGCTCGCCCAGCGTGTCGTGGAAGAAACCAGGCAACACATGGCGTTCCTTGGTGCGGCTGCCGAGATTGGCGAAGAACTCGTGCTGCGGGCCGTGGCGCACCACCCAGTCGCTGCCCGAAAGCAGAAGCTGGGTCGGCACGGTGATGGCGCGGGCGTCACTGACGATGCGTGCGGCATGCTGGTAGAGTTCGACCAGGATGTTGGAAGCGATCGGCCGCGTGATCAATGGATCGCTCTCGAAGGAGGCGATGCGCACGGGATCATGGGTCAGGAATTTCGCCTTGACATAGGAATTGACGAAGAAGCGGCCCTTGATCTTCTGCCAGAGTGCGATGCCCTCCTTGGCGAAGGGCACGTAGAGTTTCACCGAGAAGGCCGGTGAGGCCAGCACCATGGCGCGCAGCTTCGGCGCATAGTCATGCACCCAGGCGGCGGCCAGCACGGCGCCAAAGGATTGTGCGATCAGCGCGATATCCCGAGTGGCAAAGCCATCCCTGGCTGCAATCTCGCGCATGAAGCAGTCGATGTCGCGCACCAGGGCCGAGAAGGAGGGCGCATAGCCGCGCTCGCCGGACGAGCGGCCATTGCCGCGGGCATCCCAGGCATAGAAGGCGTGGTCCGGCATCTGCAATTCATCGACGAGATGGGCCATGCGGCCGCCATGCTCGTGGCCGCGATGGAAGAGCACCACTGCGCCCTTGGCATCGGCGGAGGCCGCCGGCCAGAATCGGTAGAAGATCTCCGTCCCGTCATGGCTGCGGAAAACCCGCTCCTGTGCTTGCCGCGCAAGGCTTTCCGTGGCCGCGGCGGCGATCGGTTCGTGCATCATGGTCTTCCCCTCTGGCGGCATGGCGAGCCTCGATGCTCAGCTGGCGCTGCCAATAATGCCGGCGCGTATCCGGTTTATGGCGGTCAGCAGCGAAAGCGTTGCCATGGCCGGAAACACAAACGCCGCTATCGATGCCGGCCACAGCCCGGCGGCGCACAGCACGGCGACGACGCCGAGCGCCAGCGCCCTGTCGCTCTTGCCGAACGGCCCGGCATAATTACGCCCGACCTTGGCAGCGATGCCGAGCACGCCGGCGAACTCGGTCAGCACGGCCGCTATCGCGAAGGCGACGACGCCCCATGCGCCAAATTCCGGAAAGACGGCAAAAGGGAGAATCAGCGCGAGGTCGGAAACGACGTCGCACAACTCGTTCAGATACATGCCAAGCGTCGAGGCTTGGCCATGCTCGCGCGCCAGCATGCCGTCCACGGCATTCAACGCCATGCGCACGAACATCACCGCGGGGATAAGCAACAGCAGCCAGCGCCATTCGTGCCAGATCGCAATGGCCGCGCCGGCGGCTATCGACATCGCGGCCGCCAGGATGGTTATGCTGTTTGCCGTGACCCCGATTGCCGCCAGCCGGTTGACCAGCGGCCGCAGTCGACCCTGGAAGGCCGGCTTGAGAGCGTAAAGCGTCGGCATTGCGTTGATCCCCCGATCCTGTTCAGCGGCTGTACATCAATATGCCAGACGCGACCAGTGTAGAGGCGGCGCGGCCATCATGCGTTCGCAAATCGCTAACCATGATTGGTCCGGCAAGCTGCCATGCACATTTGCCGGCTTCTCGTGCAACGCGGCGTCTTGAATAGTGAGCACGCTTATTATATATCTCGCTCATGGTTTCCGATGGCATCGACAGATTGGGCTTCTTGATCCACGACGTGCAGCGCTTGATGCGCAAGCGCTTCGAGGCGAGGGCCAGTGGCTTGGGGCTTTCTTCGGCGCAATGGCGGCTTCTGGTCCGCGTTGCCAAGGAAGACGGTGTGGCGCAGGCGCGGCTGGCCGAACTTCTCGAAATCGAGCCGATCAGCGTTTCGCGCCTGGTCGACCGCATGGAAGAGGGAGGCTGGATCGAGCGTCGGTCCGACGCCGCCGATCGTCGCGTCCGCATGATCTTCCTGACGCCCAAGGCAAGCGATGCCTACGCCGTGATCAAGAGCATTGCCGGAGAAGTCTATGAGGAATCGCTGGTCGGCGTGAAGCCGGAAGCCCGTCGCGTCCTCATCGAAGGGCTCGAGGCGATGGTTCGCAACCTGACCGACGACGAGACGCCGTCCATTGAAAAAGTGAAGAATACAGAAGGCGCAGCAGCATGAACGCGGTAGCCAAGATAGACGAGAAAGTGACCGAACTGGACATGGAAGCGCCGGCGCAGCCGGCCGCGGCCCCGCCGGCGGTTGCTCCCCCGGTGCAGCCGGCCCCAGTGCCCGTGAAGAAAAAGCGCCGGCTGGGCCGCTTCCTGCTGATGGTAGCGCTGCCTGCGGCATTGGCTGTCGGCGGCGGCTATGTCTGGGTCACCGGCGGCCGCTATCAGGAGACCGAGAACGCCAATCTGCAGCAGGCCAAGGTGTCGATCGCTTCCGACACGGCCGGCCGCATCGTTAAGGTCGACATCTTCGATAACCAGCTGGTCAAGCAGGGTGACGAGCTGTTTGCCATCGACCCCGAGCCGTACCGGATCGCGCTGGCGCAGGCCGACGCCGCGGTTGCGGGCGCGCGTCTCAATGTCGAGCAGTTGCGCGCGGCCTATGGCCAGTCGATGGCTCAGCAAAAGTCCGATGCCAGCCAGGTCGCCTTCGCCCAGTCGCAGTTCGACCGCGCCGCCGACCTCGCCCAGAAGGGCATCAACGCCAAATCGTCGCTCGACGAAGCCAAGAACGATCTCGACAAGGCCAAGCAGCAGCTGGCGGTTGCCGAGCAAGGCATCATCAGCGCCAAGGCAGGCCTTGGCGGCAATCCCGACATCGAGACCGACAAGCACCCGACCGTGATGGCCGCGCTCGCCGCGCGCGACAAGGCGGCCTACGACCTGGCCCAGACAACGGTCAAGGCGCCGGCGGACGGCATCGTCAGCCAGGCCTCGTCGTTCAAGGTCGGTCAGTATGTCGGTTCCGGCACGCCGCTGTTTTCGCTGGTCGAGACCGGTGACACCTGGATCGATGCCAATTTCAAGGAAACGCAGCTCACCCACATGAAGCCCGGCCAGAAGGCCGAGATCGTGGTCGACACCTATCCAGGGCGCACCTTCGAGGCGACGGTCAAGGCGATCGGCGCCGGCACGGGAGCCGAGTTCTCGCTGCTGCCGGCCCAAAATGCCACCGGCAACTGGGTCAAGGTCACACAGCGTATCCCGGTTCGTCTCGAACTGATCGATGCGGACGCCAAGATGGCGTTGCGCACCGGCATGAGCGCCACCGTTACCGTCGACACCGGCGTGGCGCGTGGCCTGCCTTCGATCTTCGGTCACGCCACGGCTGGCGAGGCCGCGCAGTAACGTCAACAGAATGCCGCAGGACCAGCAGCGGAGGTGAATAGCAGGATTGGTCTGATGGGAAGAGCTGGAAGGATCAGCGTTTTGGCGCTGCCGCGTCGCGGCCTGGCCGAAATCTGAAATCTCCGACGCGGACCCATCGGTCCTCATGTTTCCGGGCGGCAGGCATCCGCTCATCAGAGACTTTCAGTCGATGTAACCCCCACATCGACGATCGCGTCCCACCGCGACGAGGGTCTCTCAACGGAAGGCGTTGCCGCCCGGAAACCCCTTGTACACGTTTTTGTTACCTGCTGGAAGTTCCACGCCATGAGCACGCCCGAACCCTTCAAAGAAGTGCCGCATCGCGGCCTGATCACGGTCGCGCTGATGCTGGCGACGGTCATGCAGGCGCTCGACACGACGATCGCCAACGTCGCTCTGCCGACAATGACGGGCGATCTCGG
The DNA here is from genome assembly GCF_055811655.1 of Mesorhizobium sp. WSM4809. Taxonomy (NCBI): domain Bacteria; kingdom Pseudomonadati; phylum Pseudomonadota; class Alphaproteobacteria; order Hyphomicrobiales; family Phyllobacteriaceae; genus Mesorhizobium; species Mesorhizobium sp. WSM4809. The sequence continues at coordinate 130,195 of NZ_JBVVQW010000012.1, read as the reverse complement.
CGCCTCGCCGGACAACATCAACTGGGTGCTGACCTCCTACATCGTTGCCGCCGCCATCATGACGCCGGTCACTGGCTGGCTGGCCGACCGCTTCGGCCGCAAGGAACTGTTCCTGACGGCAGTGGTCGGCTTCACCATATTCTCGATGCTGTGCGGCATCGCCTGGAGCCTGGAGAGCATAGTGTTCTTCCGGCTGATGCAGGGCGTGTTCGGCGCGGCGATCGTGCCTCTGTCGCAAACCTTCCTGCTCGACATCAACCCCAGGGAACGCCATGGCCAGGCGATGGCTATTTGGGGCGCCGGCATCATGCTGGGGCCGATTCTGGGCCCGACGCTGGGTGGCTGGCTGACCGAAAATTTCAACTGGCGCTGGGTGTTCTTCATCAACCTGCCGGTCGGCATCGTCGCCTTTCTCGGCATGGCCGCCTACTTGCCGGCCGTTGCCCGGCGGGTGCGCGGCTTCGATTTCTTCGGCTTCGCCATGATATCGCTCGGCGTCGGCGCGCTTCAGCTGCTGCTCGATCGCGGCGGCGAGGTCGACTGGTTTTCCTCGGTCGAGATCTGGATCGAACTTGGTCTTTCGCTCACCGGCTTCTGGGTGTTCATCATTCACACCATGACCGCCGAACACCCCTTCATCGATCCCAAGATCTTCCTCGACCGCAATTTCGTGACCGGGCTGGCGTTCATCTTCATCATGGGTGTGCTCATCCTGGCGAGCATGTCGCTGTTGCCGCCAATGCTGTCGACCATCTTCGGCTATCCGACCGTCACCATCGGCGTCGTCATAGGGCCACGCGGTGTCGGCACCATGATTTCAATGCTGGTCGTCGGCCGGCTCATGAGCAAGATCGACGCCAGGATCCTCGTGGTCATCGGCTTCCTCCTGACCGCACAGTCGCTCTACACCATGTCCAGCTTCACGCCGCAGATGGACAATTGGCTGATCATCAGCTCCGGCGTCATCCAGGGCCTGGGGATGGGAATGGTGTTCGTGCCGCTGTCGACCGTTGCCTTCGCCACGCTTGACGTTCGCTTCCGCACCGATGCCACGGCCCTGTTCAGCCTGGTGCGCAATCTTGGCTCGTCCATAGGCGTGTCGGTCGTGACGGTTCTGATGGTGCGCAACACGCAGATCAATCACACCGAGCTTTCGGCCTTCATCAACCCATTCAACCCCAATCTTTGGGCGGTCTCTCCTGCCGCCGCGAGCGGCGATCCGACGGCGCTTTCGCAGGTCGATCGCATGGTCAATCTGCAGGCGATGATGATTTCCTACGTCAACGACTTCAAAATACTCATGGTGATGACGCTGCTTGCCATCCCGTTTGTTTTCCTGCTGCGCAAGCCCAAGCAGGCGCCTGCCGGCGGCGCGCCGGCAGCGCATATGGACTAGCTCTATTTTCCGAGCACGAGGCTCCAGTAACGGAGCTTGCTGTCGCCGCCGTCGCGCACATAGGCAAGGCCGAAGCGGGTGAAGCGCGGGTCGAGCATGTTGCGGCGATGGCCAGGTGAATGCACCCAGATGTCGAACAGCTTCTCGAGGTCGAAACGACCCTCGGCGATGTTCTCCGCCGCGGCGCCGGAGATTCGATTGTCCTTGACGCGCGAGGCGAAATCCTTGCCCCAGCCGGTGGTGTGGCTCATGCGGCGGCGCTGCGCCATGTAGCCGGCCTGCTGCAGGGCAGCCTGTTCGAGTTGCCGGTCGGCGACCAGCGGCGCGAGCCCCGCCGAGGCGCGGATGCTGGCCAGCGTGCTGGTGGCGGAGGAGGAGACCCCGGCGCCTTCGCCTGACGGCAGTGAAACGGTGCTGCAGGCGGCGAGGCCCGCCAAGGCTGCGAGGCCGGTCAGCACCATGCGTCTGTGCAGATTCGGGATCGGGTGGGTTTCGATTTTCGCTATGGTCATGCCCCTGAGATAACGTCGATCATGGCTTTTGCCGGGCAGGGCCGCGAAAATCGAAGATGTTAGGCGGCAGTATCGAGATCTGCGTCCGAGGAACCGCCCATCCGGTCGTCTTCCGTATGCACCCACCACGACCCGAGCGCGTCGATGAGCGGTACAAGCCGGCGGCCAGGCGCCGTGAGGTCATAGTCGACCCGCAACGGATAACCCGGACGCACCGTGCGCCGCACGATGCCGGCTTCTTCCAGCTTGCGCAGTTCCAGGGTCAGGATGCGATGCGACACGGTCGGGTTGTCACGTCTCAGTTCACTGAACCGCTTGGTCCCGTCCTTCAGATAATAGAGCAGCAGTGTGGGCCAGCGACCGCTGAGCACGCGCATGGTCTCTTCGATCGGGCAGCGTGAGACGACGTCTTTCATGGGCGGATCCTGGTTACAGAATTGTGCGTAATTTACATGGGACGACAAGCGTTTAGGGTCAAGTTTCGCTGCGCGGCGTGATCCTCTCAATCACGGAAGAAAACAAATGGAACCTATCCTCCTTTACGGCTTCCCGGCGGGAAGCTCGATGGGGCTTGTCGCTGCCTTTGAACGCGTCGGGCAACCCTATCGCCTGTGCCGCGTCGACATGCTCACCGAGATGAAAAACGATGCCTATGCCAGCATCAACGACCGTCAGGAAACGCCGGTGCTGATCACCGACGAAGGCCGGGTGCTCACCGAGACAATGGCCATCGCCTCGTGGCTCGAAGCCCGCGACACACAGCGCCGCATCAGCTTCGAACCGCGCACGCCGCAAGCCGACCGCATGCACCAGCTGATGGCCTTCGTGAACACCGGTTTCACCGCCGCCTTCAGCCCGCTCTGGGTGGCATTGGAAATGGCGGCGGATGAACCGGCGCTGAAGGCGACCTTGCGGGAGTTCGGCCGCAAGGCCGTTGCGGAACGTCATGATCGGCTCGAGGCGATGATCGCCGACACGGATTTCCTGGTCGGCGACCGGCTGACGCTGGCCGATACCACGCTGATCGGCGTGGCGCGCTGGGCGGAGTTTCACCAGGCGATCGACGGCGCTGCCTATCCCAAGCTGGCCGGATTGCGCCTTCGCATCGAATCCGATCCGGCCGTGCGTTATGCGCTGGCTGTCGAGGATGGCGAACAGCCCGCCGGTTCTGGCGCCTGCCTTGGCCACGTCCCCCTGACTGAGGTGATCGATCGCTTCGCTTCATAAGTTGCCAGCCGCGCGGCGCCAAGTGCATGGCGGCGCGCGGCGCCAAGTCTGCTGCCGCCCGGTTCAACCAGCCGTTACCGGCGGACTTGGCGACAACTGCTTCTAAATCGGCTAGGATAACGCTGTACGAGAAATGGCAGCTCCGGGCGGCCATCCAGGCGGTGACCGCCCCGACACACCGCCCCGACACACGGGAGGAAGGTTATGGCCGGCTTTCATGTCATGGCGGACGCACGTGGAATGCATGTGCAGCCAACGGTGCGCCGCATCACCACGTCGGACCTTTGGGACGCGCTGCGTCTCGGCTTCGAGGATTTCTGGGCAAAACCATCGCACTACGTGTTCCTGTGCCTGATCTATCCCATTGTCGGCTTGATCCTGACGCAGTGGACGTCCGGCGCCAATGCCATCCAGCTCATCTATCCCCTGATGTCGGGTTTCGCGCTGCTTTGGGCCATTTGCGGCCCTCGGCCTTTACGAGATCAGCCGCCGGCGCGAGCTCGGCATGAACACCTCCTGGCGGCACGCGTTTGACGTGCGGCGCTCGTCCGCGGTTCCGTCGATCGCTGTCATCGGCGTCATGCTGGTGGCGCTGTTCCTGCTGTGGCTCTACACCGCGCAATCGATCTACACTGGGCTGTTTGGCGACCAGCCGCCGGCCTCGATTGGTGGCTTCATCCGCGACGTGCTGACCACCAGCAAGGGGTGGACGCTGATCCTTGCCGGCAATGCCGCGGGCTTTGTCTTCGCCGTAGTTGTGCTGGCCACCACCGTGGTTGCCTTCCCGCTGCTGCTCGACCGTGACGTCGGCGCCGTTTCAGCGATCGAGACCTCGGCCCGGGCGGTGATGGCCAACCCGCTGCAAATGGCGCTGTGGGGCTTGCTGGTCGCCGTGCTTCTGGTGATCGGTTCGATCCCGCTGTTTGCCGGGCTCGCCGTCGTCATGCCGGTGCTCGGCCATGCCACCTGGCATCTCTACCGCAAGGTGGTCGAGCCCGAGCGGGTACAGCAGATAAGGCGGCCGATGTAACGAAGCAGGCACCCATGGCCTTCACCCTGCCGAGCCTGCCCAACAAGATCGTCTGTCTGGCCTGCCTTTGTATCGGTAGCTATCTGCCTGCCGCGCCAGCGCGCGCTGACCAGCCGGTGCAGTTTGAAAGCGCGGCTTCGAAGCCAACGTCATTTCAGAAGCGCATTGCGCAAGCAGGCGGCAAGGTCCCGAAGGCCGTTCCCGGCACGCCGCTGCAGGGGTATTTAACGCGTCCGCCGGGTGAGGGGCCGTTGCCGGCTGTCGTGGTTCTGCACGGATGTTCAGGTCTGCCCGGAAGTGTAAAGAAAACCTGGTCCGAGCGACTGTCCTCCTGGGGTTACGTCGTCCTCGTCGTCGACAGCTTCAGCAACCGCGGCATAAAGGAGACCTGTGATGGCCTCCACTCTGTTGATCGCATATATGACGCCTACGGCGCTCTGGAATTCCTATCGAAATACAGTTTTGCGACCCGCGGTGCATTGCGTTGATGGGGTTCTCCGCTGGCGGGAACGCAACGCTCGAGGCCTTGCAATCTGGTGGAGACGAGCGGCTTATGGAGCGCAAATTCAAGGCTGCGATCGCCTACTATCCGGATTGTTCGGCAACGAATGGCGACATGGCGGCCCCGACCTTGATACTGATCGGCGCTACGCAGCGCAGCGGCAAGGGAAGCTCCGTACAGCTGACGTCTACCCGGGTGCTCGTCACGGATTTGACTCCGCAGGATTGAAGACTGGCATCGAGACCTATGGTCACCGGATGCAGTACAATGCGGCCGAGCAATCCATCCTTGCCTCTCATGCATTCCTGAAAGACGTCTTCGGCGGCTGATAGTGGCGACTGCCGTTTTGCACTCTCAGCGCTGCGCGTCTGTCGCCATCTTCAGCGCGAGTGCCTTCCGCACCGTGCCATCATCCGGCGCCGGATGACCGATTTTCGCAACCGATGTGCCGATCGAGACGGTGGGCGACCGGCGCTTTCACTACCGCTGACGCACGAAACGTGGCCTCTTCATTTCGCGAGAGTGATGCGGCGACTGGCATACATCTCGCGATTTCCAAGCATGGCCGTGCAATCCGTCCTGACGGACGAGTTTCCCGTCATCAGCACGGTCTTGCCGACAAGCCTCAGACAATCGCCCTGACTGCTCATATCTGAGTTGCCAGCGTAGGAAATGGGCGCGTCAGGCGCATAGACGAAACCGCTGATCGTGGAATTTGCCCCGCCATTGAGCGTCAAGGCGGACGTGTTCCCGTGATCCTCGAAAATGGTGATGCCGGCATAGGGGCCGCTGGTGGACGGGGAAAGGTCCACTTTCTCATTGGCATTTATGTAGAGCTGTGCGCCTTCCATGAGGAATATAGTCACGCCGTGGCCTGTCAGGCTACCGTTGCCGCCGGGCTTGATGGTGGTGCCGCGCAGGATGTAGACGCCCGGATCAAGTGTGATGTCCCCCGACAATGTCTTGTCGCAATACGTGCCGGGCGACAGCGTGTAGGTTTTGCCGTTCGGGACCGGCAGACACAATGTGAAGGGGGGAGGGACGACGTCGGCCAGAGGATCAAAAGACGCATATTGATGTTCGAGCGGCATTCCACAGGTGAGTGTGGCGTTGGGTGACGAAAGCCCGGAAGTGCCGCCGACAGTCGAGACGCAGCCCGCTGAAACCAGTGCGGAACCGCCCCTGTTCACGGCGTCGGGCGCATCCGAGTTTGCCGCGATCACGCAGTTGCTCATCGAGACGCTGGTCGAGCCCTGCAGGCTCACGGCGGCGGATGCCTGCGGATCGAGCGCCAGCACGCAGGCTTGCGCGCCAGGCTCAAGTTTGACCGAGGCCGAGCGATGAGCCTGCCAAGCGGGCGCGCCGCTGATGAAGCTTGCTCGGCTGATTTTGGACGAAACCGAGATGTAGTAGGCGCTCGGGTCGCCGCTCGCGGCTGCCGAAAAGGCGGAGACGCTGCCCGAATATTCTTGCTGGTCGGCAATGCTCATATTGGCCGCGAAAAATGTCAGCCCGAGCGCCTGGACATCACCTGCCGTCATGCCGGGCGAATACTTTGTGCCGACGGCGAGCCCCGCCGCGTCCAGTGAGTTCTGCAATTGCGCGGCATCCTCGCTGGTGCCCACCAGATCCATGACTCCGGCAACGCCAAGCATCATCGGCAGCATCGCCATGGCGGTTGCCAAGGCAAAGTTGCCGCGCCTGTCGCGCGCGAATCCGAGGATCATCGCTTTTAGCATCCCAGCCCAGAAACCAGTGGTCGGCATGACGATGCTCATAAAACGCTAATTTTCACGTTGCTGGATGCGTCAAAGACCGGCCAGTTTTTTGGAGGCTAGTTAACCATGCCGGCCCCACGGCACGATAGTGCGCCGCCATTGCAGCTACTGAAGCGAGGAAACCTTGGACTTACCCATCGCAGCCTTTCGCGCGAGACATCCACTGCCGCTCGCGCGCCTGGCGAAAACTGGTGACAGGCCGGGGCGGTTCGGCTAATCCGAACCGGCTGCGGCGAACCGTCGGTGGCAGCGATCGCAACGATCATGACTGAAGGAAACGGCATGGCGGATTCGCCTGAAATGATCGGCTCGCTCGAAGACGTGTCGAAAGCCTATTCGGCAATCCTGTGCGATGTCTGGGGCGTGGTCCACAATGGTGAAACGCATTTCCCGGTGGCGGCTTCCGCACTGGCAAGGGCTCGAGAGGCGAAAATCCCCGTCGTCCTGATCACCAATTCGCCGCGCAGAAGTGCCGATGTCGTGGCGCAGATGAACGCGATCGGTGTTCCACCGTCAGCCTACGACCGGGTGGTTACCTCAGGCGACGTGACGCGGGATCTGATCGCCGAAGGGCCGCGCAAGATTTTCCATATCGGCGCCGACCGGGACTTCACCCTCTATGAAGGTCTCGACGTCGAGCTTGTCGAGGAGTTCGAGGCGTCCGGCGTCGTCTGCACCGGCCTGTTCGACGACGAGGTCGAAAAACTCGAGGATTACACGGAGCTCCTGCGGCGGCTGCGCGCCAGGAACCTGCCTTTCATCTGCGCAAATCCCGACATCGTGGTCGAGCGTGGCGAACGCATCATCTGGTGTGCCGGCGCGCTGGCGCGTGACTATGCCCAGCTTGGCGGCCGCACATTGATCGCTGGAAAACCATACGCGCCGATCTACAATCTCGCGATGAAGGAGGTCGCCGAGATTCTTGGCCAGCCGGTCGAGCGCGGCCAGGTGCTGGCCATCGGCGACGGCATGATGACCGATGTGAAGGGCGCCGCCGACAATGGCTTCGATGTTCTTTATGTCTCCGGCGGCATCCATGCCCGCGACTATGGCGATGCCCTGCAACCGGATCCGGCAAGACTGGCGGCGTTCCTGGAAAAGCATGGCTATGGTCCGGTGGCCGTCATTCCCAGACTTCGGTAGGTGACGATGGCAGCCTTCCAACGCGTCCTGGCAACCGCGCCGCTTCCCGCCGACCTGCGCGGCGGCGTGGTGGCGATCGGCAATTTCGATGGCGTCCATCGCGGCCATCAGGCGGTGCTCGAGCGCGCCTCTGCCGAGGCCGGACGGCGCGGCGTACCGGCCCTGGTGCTGACGTTCGAACCGCATCCGCGCAAGATCTTCAGGCCTGATATCCCGTTGTTCGTGCTGACGCCGCCGCCGATGAAGGCGCGGCTCCTGTCGCTGCTGGGCTTTGCCGCGCTGGTCGAGCAGCCGTTCACGCACGACTTCGCCTCGCTGTCGGCGGAAGCGTTCGTGACGGACGTGCTTGAAACGAACCTTGGCATTACCCACGCCGTGACCGGGTTCGATTTCCACTTCGGCAAGGATCGTCAAGGCGGCCCGGCCTACCTGATGGCGGCGGGTGAGCGTCACGGCTTCGGCGTCACGCTCGTCGACGCCTTCCGGGACGAGGGCGCCGAGGTGGTGTCGTCCAGCCGCATCCGCGGATTGCTGGGCGAGGGCGAAGTGGCTGAAGCCGCCGGTCTGCTCGGCTACCGCTTCACCGTCGAAAGTGAGGTGGTGGGCGGACAGCAGCTTGGCCGCACCCTTGGCTTTCCAACCGCGAATATGAGGCTGTCGGCTGAAGCCGCACTCAAGGAGGGCATCTATGCCGTCCGCTTCCGCCGCTCCGACGGCACGCTTCACGACGGCGTCGCCAGCTTCGGCCGTCGCCCGACCGTCGACGACAATGGCGCGCCGCTGCTGGAAACCTTCGTCTTCGACTTCTCCGAAGACCTCTATGGCGAGGTCTGTCAGGTTTCCTTCTTCGGTTTCCTGCGCCCGGAGGTGAAGTTCGATGGGCTCGACGCGCTGGTCGCGCAGATGAAGCGCGATGAAGCCGAGGCACGCGCGCTGCTTGCCGGCGTCAAGCCGCTCTCCGATCTCGACGCGGCCATGGCTTTTTGAGTCCAGGCATGATCCCTACTTTTTCAGCGCCAGGCCGACGGCGATGAAGGTCCAGCCCTGGAAGATCAGATCGATCGCAAGGAACAGACCGAGCACCCACAGGCTGTTGACCGGCCAGCCCATGGCGATGATCAGACCTGCAAGCGCGCTGATGACACCGGCGGCGACGAGCCAGCCCCAGCCGCGTTCCGGCCGGTGGCTGTAGCCGACCCAGGCCCTGAGCACCCCTGACGCGACCAGCGCGATCGCCAGCAGGAACGTCAGCACCGCCGAGGCAAGCAACGGATTGCCGAAAGCGAAGAAGCCGGCGACGGCGTACAGCAGTCCGCTGAGCAGCCAGTAGAAGAAGCGATTCCAGGACTTGACGCCGAACGCGTGCACGATCTCGATGATACCCGCCATCAGCATCAGCCATCCCACGACGTAGACGGAAGCCACCGTGGCGACGAACAGATTGGCGAAGGCAATGCCGCCGAAGATGAGCAGCAGCACACCGAGTGCGACAAACCATCCCCATTTTGTCCGTGTCTGTTCGATCCCAATCTTCAAGGCATCGCCATGCAGGGTCATTGTCGCGGTCTCCATCGAGGGCTGCGGAATACTGCGGATGGAAGGTAATCCGGGCGCGAGCCAACGTCCAGCCGATGACCGGCAGCGGGATCGCGGCAAAGGGCGAGCATATGTCTCGGGTTTAAATCAAATTTTACCAAACGGCCGTCAAAGCTGTCATCGGCAATCATATGCGTTGTGTTAGTGGAGTGGCCATGAGTTCGGTCGGAAGAATCTCTCTTGTGTTGGCCGCTGCGGTGCTGGGTGGGACGGGCGCTGCCAATGCGGGCGAGGGCAGCTGGCTGTCCGGCGACTGGTATCTGACCGTAGGTGCCACCGGCATGGTGGCGCCGAATTTCGAGGGCGGCAAAAAGTACCTGCTCAGCGCCTCGCCGATCATTTCGCTGGGCAAGGCCGGACCTGCTGCCCGCTTTGTCTCGCGCAACGACAACATCTCGCTGGCGCTGGTCGATGATGGCGGTTTCCGCGCCGGCCTGACCGGCAAATTCCTGTTTTCCCGTGACGACGACAATGCCGACGAGCTGAAGGGCCTCGATCCGGTGCGCTGGGGCGGCGAAGTCGGCGGCTTCTTCGAATTCTATCCGACGGATTGGCTGCGCGCCCGCGCCGAACTGCGCCACGGCATTCGCGCTCACAACGGCTTTGTCGCCGACATCGCTGCCGACGCCTTCTACGATGTGACGCCAACCGTGCGGATTTCGGGCGGACCGCGTGTTTCCTTCGCGTCGGGTAACTATTTCGACGCCTATTATGGCGTCAATGCGCAGGAAGCGGTGGCCTCGGGCTTGAGCGAATATCATCCCGGTGGCGGGCTTAAATCGACAGGCCTCGGCGGCGCCATCACCTGGAAGGTGACCGAGCCGATGACCGCCAGCCTGTTTGGCGAATATTCGCGCCTGATGGGACCGGCGGCCGATTCCAGCCTGGTCAAGGAGCGTGGCGACCGCAACCAGTTCACGGTCGGCGTGTCGACCACCTATCGCTTCGATTTCACGATGTAAGTGAATCGAACGAGACGCTTTATTCCTGCCGTGGCTTCGGCTAAAAGCCCAGCCATGACCAGCTTTTCGCGCCTTTTCGCGATCGCGATACGAATTACAGGCCCGGTGTTCCGGGTGGCCTGAGCGCCGCCGGAGCCGCCGGGAGTTTCTGCGCGCCCCCTCGCGCTTTTTCCATAACATGATAGTTCACGCCCGAGCTTGTACGCCCGCCGGGCAATGCAAATGGCAGACCAATGACCGATACAACTGAAACGATCGATTATTCCAAGACGCTTTACCTGCCGCAGACGGATTTCCCGATGCGCGCCGGCTTGCCGGAGAAGGAGCCGCTGCTGGTCAAGCGCTGGCAGGACATGGATCTCTACCGAAAGCTGCGCGAGAGCGCTGCCGGCCGCACGAAATACGTGCTGCATGACGGGCCGCCCTACGCCAACGGCAACATCCATATCGGCCATGCGCTGAACAAGATCCTCAAGGATGTCATCACCCGCTCGTTCCAGATGCGCGGCTACGACTCGAACTATGTGCCCGGCTGGGACTGCCACGGCCTGCCGATCGAGTGGAAGATCGAGGAGCAGTACCGCGCCAAGGGCAAGAACAAGGACGAGGTGCCGGTCAACGAATTCCGCAAGGAATGCCGTGAGTTCGCCGCGGGTTGGATCGCTGTGCAGGGGGCCGAGTTCCAGCGCCTCGGCGTCATCGGCGATTTCGAGAATCCCTATACGACGATGGCCTTCCATGCCGAGTCGCGCATCGCCGGCGAGCTTTTGAAATTCGCCATGTCGGGCCAGCTCTATCGCGGCTCCAAGCCGGTAATGTGGAGCGTGGTCGAGCGTACGGCGCTGGCCGAGGCCGAGATCGAGTACCACGACTATGAGAGCGACACGATCTGGGCGAAGTTTCCGGTCGCCAGCTTGGCCCGCCCTGTCGATGGCGAGACCAAGCTGACGGAGGGCGCACTCGATCTGCTGCAGGCACATGTCGTCATCTGGACGACGACGCCATGGACGATCCCCGGCAACCGTGCCGTCAACTATTCGCCGCGCATCAACTATGGCCTCTATGAGGTCACGGCAGCCGAGAACGCATTCGGCCCGCAGCCGGGTGAAAAACTGATTTTTGCCGACGCGCTGGCTGAAGACTCCTCGGTCAAGGCCAAGGTCACCTTGAATCGTCTCCGCAGTGTTTCGGCGCAAGAGCTTGGAAGCCTTACGCTTTCGCATCCGCTCAAGGGCCTTTGCGGCGGCTACGACTTTGCCGTTCCGATGCTCGCCGGCGACCACGTCACCGACGATGCCGGCACCGGCTTCGTCCACACCGCGCCCGGCCACGGCCGCGAGGACTTTGACGCCTGGATGGATGCGGCGGTGGATCTGCGCGCACGCGGCATCGATCCCGCCATCCCGTTCACCGTCGACGACGGCGGTTTCTTCACCAGGGACGCGCCGGGTTTCGGCCCCGACCGGGAGGGTGGACCGGCGCGTGTCATCGACGACAACGGCAAGAAGGGCAACGCCAACCAGGCCGTCATCGACGAGCTGATCAAGCGCAACGCGCTGTTCGCGCGCGGCCGGCTGAAGCACAGCTACCCTCACTCCTGGCGGTCCAAGAAACCGATCATCTTTCGCAACACGCCGCAGTGGTTCGTCTACATGGACAAGGACCTCGGCGACGGCTCGACACTGCGCAGCCGGGCGCTCAAGGCCATCGACGACACCCGCTTCGTGCCCGCCGCCGGCCAGAACCGCATCCGCGCCATGATCGAGGAGCGCCCGGACTGGGTGCTGTCGCGCCAGCGCGCCTGGGGCGTGCCGATCGCCGTCTTCGCCGATGCCGACGGCAATGTGCTGAAGGACGAAGCGGTCAACCAGCGCATCATGGACGCCTTCGAGCAGGAGGGCGCCGACGCCTGGTTCGCGGCTGATGCCAAGGAGCGTTTCCTTGGCAATCACGACGCTTCGAAGTGGAAGCAGGTGATGGACATCCTCGACGTCTGGTTCGATTCGGGCTCGACGCACGCCTTCACGCTGGAAGATCGTCCTGACCTGAAATGGCCGGCCGACGTCTATCTCGAAGGCTCCGACCAGCATCGCGGCTGGTTCCATTCGTCGCTGCTGGAAAGCTGCGGCACCAGGGGCAGGGCGCCTTACGACACCGTCGTCACCCATGGTTTCACCATGGACGAGGATGGCCGCAAGATGTCGAAGTCGCTGGGCAACACCGTGGTGCCGCAGGACGTCATCAAGCAGTCGGGCGCCGATATACTGCGTCTGTGGGTGGTGACGACCGACTACTGGGAGGACCAGCGGCTCGGCAAGAACGTGCTGCAGACCAACATCGACGCCTACCGCAAGCTGCGCAACACCATCCGCTGGATGCTGGGTACGCTTGCCCATGACGATGGCGAAGAGGTGCCGCTGGAGAAAATGCCGGAGTTGGAGCGGCTGATGCTGCACCGGCTGGCCGAGCTCGATGAGGTCGTGCGCTCGGGCTACGACGCCTTCGAATTCAAGCGCATCACCCGCATGCTGCTCGATTTCATGGTGGTCGAGCTGTCGGCGTTCTATTTCGACATCCGCAAGGACGCGCTCTACTGCGACGCGCCGTCGAGCCTGAAGCGCAAGGCTTCGGTGCAGGTGGTGCGCCATCTCTTCGACTGCCTGGTGAAATGGCTGGCGCCGATGCTGCCTTTCACCATGGAGGAGGCCTGGCTTGACCGTCATCCCGACGCCGTCTCGGTGCATCTCGACCAGTTCCCGCAAATCCCGGCGGACTGGAAGAACGAGGCGCTGGCGGAAAAGTGGCGCCAGGTGCGGCAGGTGCGGCGCGTCGTCACCGGCGCGCTGGAGATCGCACGCGCCCAGAAGGTGATCGGATCGTCGCTGGAAGCGGTGCCGGTCGTCACAATCAACGACGCAGCGCTCGAAGCGGCGATTTCAGATGTCGACATGGCCGAGATGGCGATCACCAGCGATCTGGTCATCGCTCATGGCGAGGCACCGGCTGGCGCCTTCGCGATCGACGACGTCAAGGGTGTCGCCGTGGTGGTCGAGAAGGCCGAGGATCGTGGCCTGTTAAAATGTGCACGCTCCTGGCGCTACACCGCCGATGTCGGCCAGGATCCGGAATTCCCGGATGTTTCGGCCAGGGATGCGGCGGTGCTGCATGAATTGAAGGCGCTTGGCCGGCTTTAACGGTTAGTCGGCTGGATCGGTGCACAAATGCCACGCCGGGCGGGCGAAAACCGCCCGCGCGTTGCCCTTAACGAGTGGTTGAGGTAAACACGCGAAACTCCGGAAGACAAATTGTCGCCGGATTTCCGTCGCAAGTGCTTGGACGATGGGGACCGGCCACAAGGCTGGTGGCAATCGAGAGGCTGTCTAGAGTGGGACTTTTTCGCATGACCGAGAGATATAATGCGCGCTTGGCGCTGCTGGCGCCGCTTGTCGCGTCGGGCCTCGCTTTGTCCGGCTGCATGGGCTCTCCGACCTACGGCACCGACAAGACCGCCGGCGAACAGCTGGCCGGCGATATTTCGGGCGCCTTTTCGTTCGCGCCGAAGCGCAAGGAACAGATCGACTACAAGCCGCGTCCGACGCTCGTGAAGCCGGCGCCAGGCCAGAAGGAAGCGCTGCCGGCCCCGCAGGACAGCATCGAGACGGCGAGCGCCGAATGGCCCGAATCGCCCGAGCAGCGCCGCGCCCGCTTGCGCGCCGACGCCACCGCCCATCAGAACGACCCGGCCTATCAGTCGGAGATCATCGACGACGTGCAGACGGACCCGGCCTCGGTGAAGAGGGCGATGGCGGAGTCAGGGTCGAGCCACCCGCCGGCATGGACACCGGCCGATTCCGACAAGGGCCGTGCCGCCGAGATCCAGCGCCGCCTTGCCGACAGCAAGCAAGGCGATCCGAACACCCGAAAATATCTGAGCGAGCCTCCAGTGCAATATCGTGTCGCGGCCGGCACGGCGCCGCAAGATCAGCTTGGCGAGGACGAGTACAAGAAGGAACGCCGCCTCAAGAAAGAGGCGGAAGGCAAGAAGGGCAGCGGCTGGTTCGACTGGATGCCGTCTCTGTAAGAACACCACGTTGTGTCGCCGGGCGTTGCGCCCGGTTCAGCCGCGCCGTTCCCGGAAAAATTCCTTGAGCAATAGACCCGCTTCGGTCTCGCCCATGCCCGGATAGATGTCGGGCGCGTGGTGGCAGGTCGGCGAGGCGAAAAAACGTACGCCATTGACCACGGCACCGCCCTTGTCGTCGGCGGCGCCGAAATAAAGCCGGCGCAGCCGGGCGAAGGAAATGGCGCCGGCGCACATGGCGCAAGGTTCCAGCGTCACATAGAGATCATGGCCGGTCAGCCGCTCGGCCGACAGTTTGCGGCAAGCTTCGCGGATGACCAGCATCTCGGCATGCGCGGTCGGGTCGGCAAGTTCGCGTGTGCGGTTGCCGGCGCTGGCGACAACACCAGCGCCATTGGCGATGACGGCGCCGACCGGCACTTCGCCTCGCAAGGCGGCAGCCTCGGCCTCCTTCAGCGCCAGCGCCATGAAATCGGGCCGCTTCACGCGATTTCCACTCCGATTATCTCCTCGCCACCTGACGGAGCAAGTTCGTTTCGAATGAACCGCACTTGCTCCAGGCTTTTGATTTTCGTTTGTCTTTTTGGAAAAACCGGTCTCCACTTTTCCCTGACAAACTCCAGTGATCCTGTTATTGAGCGCAGGACCTCGAAAATCGGGACTCGGTTTTCGAAAATGATCATGCGCCACATCAAAAGTGCTACAGCGTTCGTTGCGCGCCCGAAAGGATGCGCCACGCTGTAGCAGCGCAAACGGATAAAGGCCACATGGACGACAGCGACAAGAAATTCCGACCCAGGAAGGGTCCGGCCAAGAGTGGGCCGAAAGCCGCGGGACCGCGCAGCCGTGATGGCGCTGCGGGCAAGGGCGGCAAGCCGTCCTTTGGCGCCAAGAAACCTTACGCACCGCGTGGCGATCGGCCGATGGCTGCCGATGGCGAGCGGCCGAAGCGCGATTTCAAGGGCGGCGACAAGCCTTTCAGCAAAGACCCGCGTCCCGAAGGCAAGCCTTTTGAGAAGCGCGAAGGGACGCGCAAGCCCTACGCACCGCGCGGCGACCGCCCGATGGCCGCCGAGGGTGAGCGCAAACCGTATGAGAAGCGCGAGGGACCACGCAAGCCCTACGCACCGCGCGGCGATCGCCCGGTGGCGGCCGAAGGCGAGCGCAAGCCCTATGAAAAGCGCGAGGGGCCGCGCAAGCCTTATGCGCCACGTGGCGACCGGCCAATGGCCGCCGAAGGCGAGCGCAAGCCCTATGAAAAGCGCGAAGGACCGCGCAAACCCTATGCACCGCGGGGCGACCGGCCGGCTGCGGCGGCAGCGGGCGGCGAAAAGCGTTTCGACCGTCCCAAGCGTGATTTCAGTGACCGCGCGCCGCGCGACGGCGGCGATCGCCCGAAGCGTGACTTCGCCGATCGCCCCAAGCGCGATTTCGGCGATCGCCCGAAGCGGGATTTCAACGATCGGCCGCAAGGCGCGGCAGGCGGCAGCTTCAAGCCACGCCAGCGTCCCGCCGAGGGCGCGGAAGAGGCAGGCGAGCGCATCGCCAAGCGGTTGGCCCGCGCCGGCCTGGCCTCGCGCCGCGATGCCGAGGAGCTGATCGCTGCCGGCCGGGTCAAGGTCAATGGCCGCGCCCTGACTTCACCGGCCTTCAACGTCATGCCTGATGACATCATCCATCTCGACGGCATGGAAATCCCGCCGATCGAGCGCACCCGGCTGTTCCTGTTCCACAAGCCGGCCGGCGTCGTCACCACCAACCGCGATCCCGAGGGCCGCAAGACCGTCTTCGACGTGCTGCCGGCTGAATTGCCGCGGCTGATGACCATCGGCCGGCTCGACATCAACACCGAAGGCCTGCTGCTGCTCACCAATGATGGCGGCCTGTCGCGCGTGCTCGAACTGCCGGCCACCGGCTGGCTGCGCCGCTACCGGGTGCGCGTCCACGGCAAGGTCGAGGAAAGCGCGCTTGCGGGCCTGCGCGAGGGCATTGCCGTTGACGGCGTGTTTTACGGTGCCATCGAAGCCACGCTCGACCGCGAGCAAGGCACCAATGCCTGGCTGACGATCGGCCTGCGCGAGGGCAAGAACCGCGAAGTCAGAAACATTCTCGGCTCGCTCGGCCTCGACGTGACGCGGCTGATCCGCATCTCCTACGGGCCGTTCCAACTCGATGACCTCGCCGAGGGCCATGTGCTCGAGATCAAGGGCAGGGTTCTGCGTGACCAACTCGGCGAGCGCCTGGTCGAGGAATCCGGCGCCAATTTCGACGCCGATGTCACCAAGCCGTTTTCCAACAAGCCGGTGCGGCGCACGGAAGTTCGCGAGCCGGAGCCGGAGCGGCCGAAATTCACCCGCGACGGTGAGCGCCGCCCGATCGGCGAGGGCGGTTTGATCAAGAACCGCAAACGCCGCGAAGGCAGCCGCGACGAGGCTCTGGGCAAGCTGTCGACAAGCCCCGACAGAAGCGCGGAGAAGAGTTTTGGCGAACGCGGCCCGCGTCCCGAACGCAGCTTTGGCGACAAGCCACGCGGCAGTTTTGGAGACAAACCGCGCGGCGGCTTCGGCGACAAGCCGCGTGGTGCTTTTGGCGGCAAGCCGGGCGGCGGCAAGAAATCCGAGCGCGAGCAGCGGCCGATCGAGCCGCCCGGCCAGCGCAAGGCCAATGTCTGGATGGCACCGGGCGCGCGGCCGATCGGCAAGGGCAGGGCCGATGCAGACGCAGCCAAGGCCGCTGAAGCAAAGGCGCGAAAGGCATCGTTCAAACCGACCTATGGCAAACCGGCCGGCGCAAAGCCGTTCGGCAAGCCGCGCGGCGACCGTCCGACCAGCACACGCGGTGAGCGGCCGCGCGGCGGCCCCAAGGGCAAGTAATGCGGATCGTCGGCGGTGAGTTTCGCGGGCGTCCGCTGGCCACGCCGCGCAGCGACGCCATCCGGCCGACGACCGATCGCACCCGCGAGGCGGTCTTCAACGTGCTGGCGCATCGCTTTGCCGAGCAGTTGGACGGCGCGCGCGTGCTCGACCTGTTCGCCGGCACCGGTGCGCTGGGGCTGGAAGCCCTGTCGCGCGGTGCCTCCTACGGCGTCTTCATCGAGGAATCGGCCGAAGGCCGTGGCCTGATCCGCGACAATGTCGAGGCCTTCGGCCTGACCGGCCGCACCAAGATCTTCCGCCGCGATGCCACCGGCCTTGGCGAAGCGGGCACGCTGGCGCCGTTCGGCCTCGTCTTTGCCGACCCGCCCTATGGCAAGGGCCTTGGCGAGCGCGCCTTGCAGTCGGCGAAAGCCGGCGGCTGGCTTCGCCCTGGTGCGCTGTGCGTGGTCGAAGAGGCGGCAGTGGCGCCCTTCGAGCCGGGCCCCGGCTTTTCCGTGCTGGACGAGCGCAACTATGGCGAGACCGTCATCCGCTTTATCGAGGCGGCCTGATACGCCTTCGCGATTGGCGGTTCCTCTCCCCCGCTTCACGGGGGCGAGGAACCGAGCTCCGCCTCTAAAATGACCAACAATTAACTTTGCTTGTCGCCAGTACCTTGCCTAGTCTGCAGACAGAACCGGAGCCGTTGATGACATCCAGGATTGAATGGCTGCGGGGAACGCTGTTGGCGACCTCTTTGGCTTTTGTCATGACCAGCCCGGTGCTGGCCGAGAGCCCCGTCTTGCCCAACACGGTTCCGGCCGAGTTCAAGGTTACGGATTTCCTACTCGACAACGGCATGGAGGTGGTTGTCATTCCCGACCATCGTGCGCCGATCGTCACCCACATGGTCTGGTACAAGATCGGCAGCGCCGACGAGCCGCCCGGCAAATCCGGCATCGCGCATTTCTTCGAACATCTGATGTTCAAGGCGACGACCAACCATGCGGCGGGCGAGTTCGACCGCGCCATCTCCGATATAGGCGGCTCCAACAACGCCTTCACTTCTTACGACTACACCGCCTTCCACGAGACGGTGGCGCCGTCGGCGCTCGAGCTGATGATGAGTTTCGAGGCTGATCGCATGCGCAATCTCATTCTCACCGACGATGTCATCAAGACCGAGCGCGATGTCATCCTCGAGGAGCGCCGCTCGCGCATCGACAACAGCCCCGAGGCCGTGCTGGACGAGGAGGTCGATGCGACGCTGTGGCAGAACCAGCCCTATCGCATCCCGGTCATCGGCTGGATGCAGGAGATGCAGCAGCTGAACCGCGCCGACGCTGTCGCCTTCTATGACAAATATTACCGGCCCAACAACGCGGTGCTGATCGTTGCCGGCGATGTCGAACCGGACACGGTGCGGGCGCTGGCCGAAAAGACCTATGGCAAGGTGGCGCGCGGCCCCGAACTGCCGCCGCGCATACGCCCGGTCGAGCCGGAGCAGAACACCAAGCGCACGGTGACGCTCGCCGATGCCCGCGTCAGCGTGCCGAGCTTTTCCACCCAATGGGTGGTGCCGTCCTATCACACCGGCAAGCCGGGCGAGGCGGAAGCGCTCGACCTCTTGGCGGAGATCCTTGGCGGCGGCAATCGCAGCCGGCTCTACCAGGCGCTCGTCGTCCAGCAAGGTATCGCATCCAGCGCCGGCGCCTTTTTCCAGGGCACCATGCTCGACGACACCAACTTCACCGTCTATGGCGCGCCGCGCGGGGATGCCAAAATCTCCGACGTCGAAGCGGCGGTCGATGCCGAAGTGGTGCGCATCGTCAAGGATGGCGTCACGCCATCGGAGCTGGAGAAGGCCAAGGACCGCTATATCAGATCGATGACCTTTGCCCGCGACAAGCAGGATTCCATGGCTAACATCTACGGCTCGACGCTGGCCACCGGCGGCAATGTGCAGGACGTCCAGCAGTGGACGGACCGCATCCGCAAGGTCACGACAGACGAGGTCAAGGCCGCCGCCGCGCGCTATCTCGTGCTCGCCCGGTCGACCACCGGTTATTTGCTGCCGCAGCAACAGGCGGGGAATTGATTTGATGAAGAGATCGAGCGTTGGCGCTGCCCCTCACCTGCCTGCCGGCATCCTCTCCCCGTACAGTGACGGGGAGAGGGGCGCCGTCATCGCCGGTTTCGCCAGTCACCATGGTTGCAAGACGGAAGCCGAGGTTGCGGCCAGCCTCCTTCTCCCCGTCACTATACGGGGAGAAGTGCCCGGCAGGGCGATGAGGGGCGGCGCCGACTTCGACAATTGTTCGTTTGGAACGACCACCCCGAGCCGCGCCATCGCCCCGCTGATCACTTTACTTCTCTCCATCCTCTTCCTCATCCTGCCGGCACTCACCGCGCGGGCCATGGACATCCAGTCCGTCACCTCGCCAAAGGGCATCACCGCCTGGCTGGTCGAGGACTATTCCGTGCCGGTTGTCGCCATCCGCTTCGTCTTCGGCGGCGGCTCGACGCAGGATCCTGTCGGCAAGGAAGGGCTGGCCAATCTGATGACCGGCCTGTTCGACGAAGGCGCCGGCCCGCTCGACAGCGAAGACTTCCAGATCAAGCTCGACGATGCCGGCGCCGAGATGAGCTTCGACGAGAGCCGCGACGGCATCTACGGCTCGATGCGCATGCTGGCCGAGCAGCGCGACCAGGCCTTCGACCTGTTGCGGCTGGCGGTCAACGAGCCGCGCTTCGACCAGCTGCCGATCGACCGCATCCGCGCCCAAATCCTGTCCGGCATCATCGCCGGCGAAAACGATCCCGACACGGTGGCGCAGAACAAATGGGCGCGAGCGCTTTATGGCGATCATCCCTATTCCCGCTCCGACCAGGGCACCAAGGAAAGCATCGCCACCATCACGCGCGATGATCTCAATGCCTTGCACAAAGCGGTGTTCGCGCGCGGCGGGCTGCGTGTCGCCGTTGTCGGCGCCATCGACGCGGAGACGCTGAAGAAGAAGCTCGACATGGTGTTTGGCGACCTACCGCAAAACCAGGCGCTTAGGCCGGTGGCCGATATCGACCCGAAGCTGGCGCAGCATATCGAGGTCGACTACGACCTGCCGCAGACCTCCCTGCAGCTCGCTTTTCCCGGCGTGAAACGCAAGGCGGCGGATTTCTTCCCCGCCGCGCTGATGAACGAGATCCTCGGCGGCGGCACCTTCACCTCGCGCCTGTTCCAGGAGGTGCGCGAGAAGCGCGGGCTGGCCTACAGCGTCAACTCCTCGCTCATCAACCAGGACCACGCCAGCGCGCTGATCGTCAGCACCGGCACCCGCTCCGACCGCGCGGTCGAGACGCTGGGCATCGTCCGCGACGTGGTCAAGCGACTGGCCGAAGAAGGCCCGACCGAAGCCGAGCTGGCGGCGACCAAGAAATACATGATCGGCGCCTACGCCATCAACAATCTGGACTCCTCCAGCGCCATCGCTTCGACGCTGGTCGAACTGCAGCTCGACGATCTCGGCATCGACTACATGCAGCGCCGCGCCGGCTACATCAACGCGGTGACGCTCGATCAGGTCAAGGCGGCGGCGAAAAAGCTGCTGACCGCCGAGCCGACCATCATGGTCATCGGGCCGAAACTGGCCGGAGCCGGCAAGGGATGAGCCCCGGCACGCATTTCTCTTTTCCGGACGCCGGCGCCGCCCCTCATCGCCCTGCCGGGCACTTCTCCCCGTATAGTAACGGGGAGAAGGGGGTTGGCCGCAACCTCGGCCCCCACCTTGCAACCTTGGTGATTGGCGAAATCGGCGATGGCAGCACCCTTCTCCCCGTCACTATACGGGGAGAGGATGCCGGCAGGCAGGTGAGGGGCGGCGCCAACTTCAACAATTGGCGGTCTCCGTCGCCGGCCAGAAACGAGGCAGGAGTCACGCAAAATGGCGCCTAGCTTCGGCATCGCCTTCGGCGGCGGCGGCGCGCGCGGGCTGGCGCATATCCATGTCATCGAGGCGCTGGACGAGCTGGGCATCAGGCCGGTGGCGATCGCCGGCTCGTCGATCGGCGCCATCATGGGCGCCGGCATGGCATCGGGCATGGCCGGCAAGGACATTCACGACTACGCCCGCTCGATCCTTGGCCGCCGCGCCGAGGTGGCGAGCCGCATGTGGCGGGCGCGGCCGGGCACCATCGCCGAAGCCATGCAGAACGGCATCCGCGTCAGCCAGTTCAACGTCGAGCGCATCCTGAAGGCCTTTCTTCCCGAGGCCATTCCCGAAACCTTTGCCGAGCTGAAAATCCCGCTGAAGGTGACAGCGACCGATTATTTCGGCCACAAGCTTGCGGTCTTCGAAGACGGCGACCTGCACTCGGCGCTGGCGGCCTCGGCGGCCATCCCCGCCGTGTTCCGGCCGGTGATGCGCGACGGCAGGCTGCTGATCGACGGCGGCATCTACAACCCTGTGCCGTTCGACTTGATCGAGAACGATGCCGACATCATCATCGGCGTCGACGTGGTCGGCGCGCCGGAAGAGGCCGATCGCAAACAGCCGACCTCCGTCGACCTGATGTTCGGCGCCACGCAATTGATGATGCAGTCGATCATCGCCAACAAGCTGAAGCAATGCCGCCCCGACATCCTGGTCCGCCCGGCGGTTTCGAGATACCGCGTCCTCGATTTCCTGAAGATCGATGCGCTGATGAACGAGACGGTGGATATCAAGGACGAGCTGAAGCGGCAGGTGGAGAGGGTGGTGGAGGCGAGGGGTGGGAGAGGCAAACGCGGGAACCATGTTGGCGCGTGAGGGTGATGGCGTGCCGCTGAGGCCTGACGCCTACTCTGCTTGCCGAACTGTCTTAAGCGAGCAAAAGGCGGCCTATGGAACGGTCGCATTTGACCCGATGCGGATATAGTCGAGTTCACGGCCGAATGGCGGCTATGCGCCTCTTATCGGTCATTTCGGACGGTCGGAACCTTCCACTGAAAGCGGACATGCTCGCCACCTCCGCGCAGGCTGAGTTGGACAGAAAGTTCCAGAGTCCTGTCGGCTCCGGACGGGACGAAATTTATTCAACGGAGCGAGAATCTCCAGATATTCCTTCTCAATACCCGAGAAGGCGAAGTCGGTGACTGAATCGATTAAATTGATATGGATCTTAGCTCCAAATCCCACTGTTAGTAAATTGAAATAGCGATTAGCAGCTGCTAGGTGTCGGAGTAACAACTTGGGGCGTGTTTTCTCGAATTCTGTTGGCAGGTCATGAGCGGAAGGTCGCGTGTCGATACGACTAGTGCAGAAGATAAATCAATCGGTTTCGACTACCAGTATTATTACTTTTTGAATGAGCTGCTAAATCTGAAAATCGGCCAAGTTGTTGGCTTGGAAGTTTTAGATGATGTTCATATAGAGCGTCCAGACGGCACTAATCTACTTGTCCAACTGAAGCACACAGTTCAGACGAGTGCACAGGGCGCTCCTATCAATCTTACGACGATGGACAGTGATCTTTGGAAATCCATTTCGAACTGGTGCAAATTGATCATCGACCCGGCGGATGGACGGGCGTTCGTGGATTCTCAGCTTGCCTTTCTTAAAAAGACCAGCTTCCTGCTTGCATCCAACAAGTCAGAAAACGACAAAAATGCCCTTCTGATATCCATTGAAGCCTTCAAAGCTACCACCAAAAGTCATGCTGAGCTTGTCGCTGATATCACGTCGCTCAAGGCGAAAAGCAAAGACCAGGTGATTCAAGGCTACATCGATGACGTGCTCTCACTCGACGCCGCCGTGTCAGAGAGGTTTTTTGAACACCTGTCGTTCGCTTTGGGGAAGGACGAAGTCATCAACCTATGCAGAGTGTCCATCGCCGAGAAGCAGATACACCAATCCCGTATTGACGACGTTTTTCACGCCATCGACTCAGAGTTACGGCAAAATTCCTACGCCACCGTCAAGGCAGGGCAGAAAATCACGATCAGCTTTGACGAATTCACCCAGAAATACCGACGGTATTTCGATAAAGCTCGGAGCGGCAGTCTGCTTTTCAGGAAATTTCCGCGTATTTTGCCGGACAATCTCCTCGACCAGACGTTCATCAAGCAATTGGTGGATATCAATGACGTCCCGGAGGATAACATCGAGTTTCATACGAAGTTCACCACCAGGCGGCTGCACTTTCGCGACAACATGGAACGACTGATCCAGGACGGGGATATCACCCAATCTGATATTGACGATTTGGAGGAAGAGGCTTCCGTCATGTGGGAAGGCAAGTTCCTCCAGGCCTACTCAGGCCAACAGTCAACTGGTGACGAGGGCGCATCTGCCCGTGCGATTGTCGGAGATCTGCGGCAAAGAAAGTTGACGCTTGCTTCGCAGGAGCTTCCGATACCCATGAGCCATGGCGGGTTCTACGATCTCTCTGATCGGCCGGTGATTGGCTGGTTGAGCGACTGGAAAGACCGCTACAAGTGAAGTTCAGTTCATATTACAACAATCTTGGGATCAATGCGTTCGCGATCTCCTCTGTGCTGAAAGAAGCGGAATTTCTAAAGATTTCCCAAATTGCGTTGATTTTGCCAGTTGTTGCGCATCGTAAGATGGTTAAAAAGCTCGCAGATGGTAGATTCCGATTTGTCAGTTTTGAGCAGTATCTGATCGATAACATCGAATTCTTCTACAATTTCAATGAGCGATACTTTGCGTCGCTTACTCCGACCGTCAATGCCCTCCAATTTTTGTATGAGATGGGCGTGCTTCAATTGAAAGGCGACGGCGCGGTTATTGCGTCTGACTTCCCCTTCGACGCATCGATGGGCAAACGCGCCGAGCGCGTTAAGCGCGCGTCACCAAACATAGCTGCCCTGGTTTCCAGCGATGCTGAAGTTTTCTACCTCAATGCGAGGATCGAGCTATGAAATTCTACATCGAAAGCCTGAACCTGTGGCTCAAAACCGAAAAAAGAAGGTCCGTTACCTTCTTGCCGAACAAGGTGAATGTGATTACCGGAGACAGCCACACTGGTAAAACCGCCATCCTAGACATCGCCGACTATTGCATGTTCGCAAGCAAGCATCGGATTTCTGAGAGCATTATCAACGAAAATGTCGCCTGGTACGGACTGCGCATTCATGTGAACGATAAAATCTATACGCTGGCAAGACGGGCACCGGCAGGAACGACCACATCGTCTGATTACTACTTCTCCTCAATAGGGGAAGTGCCGGACTCCGCGCCGATCCCGAATATCAGCGAAAGCGTTTTGAAAAAGCAATTGAGCGCTGATTTCGGCATCGACCAAGACGTCAAAATTCCCTTTGGCGGGAGAACGCTGCAAACCGGTTCTAGGGTGTCGCTGCGATACTTCCTGCTCTTCAACACGATCTCTCAAGATATAATCACGCATAGCGATCAGTTTTTCGACAAGCAGAACGAGCCTCGCTACCAAGAGGCGTTACCGCGCATATTCGACATTGCTGTGGGGATCGACACGGTCGAGAACATACTGAAGCGAGAGAAGCGGGCTGAGTTGGAGCGAAGCCTCGCCCGCCTTGAAAAACTGGCCGCGAAAACGCAGGAAAAGCGCGATCAGTTTAACGCCCAATTGGCTGAAACCGTCGCGCGGGCGAAGGGGTACGGACTCTTTGCCGACGATGCAGACGCAGATGCTTCAGTCGCCGCGTTGAAGCGAATGGTGACAGAGCGGGAGAGTGGCCCCGATCTGTATGTGTCCGCGCAGTATGAGGAAATTTCTTCACAGATATACCGAGTTTCTCGAAAGATCAGGGGGCTTCGCAAATTCGCTTCGGAGTACGGAAATCATAAGGATGACCCTCAGGGAGACAGCGGATAGCCTCCAGCCCGTTGAATATCTGATGAGGAACTACGAGGAGACGGTTCGGACATCCGTATTCGACGACATCCTCAGGAACCTTTCCGAGGGTCTACAGCAGATTAAAGACGCTACTGCTCGAAAGACGCCGTTGGACAGTAACATCTCCGAAATTATCAAGGCATTGGAAACTCAGCGCCAGAAGCTCGAAAAAGATCTTCAAGCCCTTCCCGCCGAGATGGAGAGCTTCGAGACCGACAAAGATAAGTATATCTTCATCGGCGAAACAAAGGCCAAGCTTGAGCTGTACGGCGATCCAGAGTCAGAAAAGGCTCCAGACAACAGTAAGTTGATCGCAAACCTGGAAGCTGAAATCGAAGACCTCGCTGTGTCACCTGTCAACGACCGGCAAGAGCTGTTCACCAGGGCCCTTGATGAGGCAATCCAAGATTATATTTCTCTAACAAAGGCAGCGCTCGGGAACTATGGCGAATATGGTTCCGCCTTCAATTACTCGGAAAAGAAGCTTCACCTGCGCAAGCCAAGAACAGCATCGACCGAGAACGTCGGCAGCAGTTCCAACCACATGTTCCTCCACCTGTTTCTGTTCCTTGGTCTGCATGAACTGATTATGCGGAACGACGGCATTCACGTGGCACCGTTTCTGATTATTGATCAGTTCTCTAGGCCCTACTGGGGCGAGGATGATCAGGAGGACGGGGAGGGCGAGAAGGACGTCGACCAGAGCGATGTCGCAAAGGTCAAGTTGGCACTGGAGCTTTTGGACCAGTTCATCACTACGGCAAATGCAATGGGAAAAGAGTTCCAGATGATCGTCTTCGAGCACATAAATCCGCGATATTGGGACGGGCTCAAGAACGTGCACCTAGTTGAAATTTTTCGAGATGGAAACGCCCTGATCCCCGTTTCCAGGCTGGATTAGGGCGTATCGGGCGCGAACGTCTGCCAATGTCCGCAATTGATCTGAAACCGCCATATCAGCAACCTATTCTAGTGGCCGTTTTTGGTGAGACCAGCGCTGCCGTTTCAACAGTAACGAGGTCGGGGGCGGTACGGCAGCTATCCCATGATCGCTCGCCAGAACCAGCCTGTCAGCTCCCGGCCCAACGGCGGCTATTCGATGCCTTGTCCCTGAGGGGTAGCTCATGCGCGAAGCGGTCGCTCAGGAATAACCGCCTTCGCTCGCTCACCCCTGAAGCTAAAAGCCGCCCCCCCCCTCAGTCCTTCGCCCGCTCCACATAAGCCCCATCTGCCGTCATCACCACCACGCGGGTGCCCGGCGCGATGTGCGGCGGCACCAGGGTGCGTACGCCGTTGGACAGCACGGCCGGCTTGTAGGAGGATGACGCCGTCTGGCCCTTGGTGGTCGGCTCGGTTTCCACCACTTCGAAGGTGGCGCGCTGCGGCAGCACCAGGGAGATGGCGATGCCGTTGAACTGCGACACCTGCACGGCCATGCCTTCCAGCAGGTAAGGCGCCATGTCGCCGACCACGGCTTCCGACACCGCGACCTGGTCGTAGCTTTCCGGGTTCATGAAATGAAAGCCTTCGCCGTCGCGATAGAGGAAGGTGTGTTCGCGCTCTTCCACATAGGCGCGCTCCACCTGTTCGGTGGTGCGGTAGCGCTCCGAAACCTTCACCCCGTCGCCGATGCGGCGCATGTCGAGCTGCGTTACAGGCGTGCCCTTGCCTGGGTGGATGTTTTCGGCAAAGAGGATCACATAAAGCTTGCCGTCCTTGTCGACGACATTGCCTTTGCGGAGCGAACTGGCGATGACTTTCACCACGGTTTTAAATCCTGCAAGAAGAGTTGACTGGCGTTTGCCGGCTTGTGCGGCGCTGGATGGGGGCCTACCGCATCTTGGCCGCCGCCGCCAGCCCCATTCCACCATGATCCGAGCCGCATGACCGAAGCTTCGCCCTGGTGGACGCCTGACGTTCACGCCGACCGCCGCCCGCGGCTGATGCTGCGCAACGGCATCGCCGCCAGCCTGCGCGACTGGTTCGCTGCCCATGATTTCGTCGAGGTGGAAACGGCAGCCCTGCAGGTCTCACCCGGCAACGAGGCGCATCTGGCGGCTTTCGCCACCGAAGCGGTCGGGCCGGACGGTGCAAGGGCGCCGCTCTATCTCCACACCTCGCCGGAATTCGCCTGCAAGAAGCTGCTCGCCGCCGGTGAGGTCAGGATATTCAGCTTCGGCCCGGTCTATCGCAACCGCGAGCGCGGCCCCTTGCATCATCCCGAATTCACCATGCTCGAATGGTACAGGGTGGGCCAGGCCTATGAGAGCCTGATGCTGGATTGCGCGGCCTTTCTGGCGCTGGCCGCGACAAGGGCAGGGGCTACTCTTTTCTCTTTCCGGGGCCGCGACTGCGATCCGTTCGCCGAGCCGGAACGGCTGACGGTGGCAGATGCCTTCTCTCGCCATGCCGGCATCGATCTGCTGGCCACGGTCGCCGCCGACGGCAGCACCGATCGCGACGCGCTATACGCCGCCTTGATCCGGGCCGGCATGCGTACCGCGCCCGACGACAGCTGGGCCGACCTGTTCAGCCGGGTGATGGTGGAAAAAATCGAGCCATTCCTCGGGCAGGGACGAACGACCATCCTGTGCGAATATCCGGTGGCCGAGGCGGCACTGGCACGGCCGAGCCCACGCGACCCGCGCGTGGCGGAGCGTTTCGAGCTCTATTGCTGCGGCGTCGAGCTCGCCAACGGCTTTGGCGAACTGACCGACGCCAAGGAGCAGCGCCGGCGCTTCATCATCGAGATGGATGAGAAACAGCGCATCTATGGCGAGCGCTATCCGCTCGACGAGGATTTCCTCGCCGCGCTTGCCATCATGCCGCCGGCCAGCGGCATCGCGCTCGGCTTCGACCGGCTGGCGATGCTGGCCACCGGCGCGCAAAAAATCGAGGACGTGATCTGGACGCCCGTTGCCTGAGGCGCGGAAAGATCTGGCCTATTCGATTCCAGGGATCAAGACTGGACCGCGACCCCGAACCAAGAGACCACATGATCGGTACTGGTCAATCGGGAAGATCTACAGTGGCTGCTTCTGAAACGGTCGAAATCGCCATTGTCGGCGCCGGAGTTGTCGGGCTGGCGACGGCACTTCGCCTTGTCGCGGACGGCCGTGAAGTCCTGCTCATCGATCCGAACGAGCCGGGCTCCGGCGCGTCATCAGGCAATGCCGGAACGATCGCCGAATATGCCTGCATGCCGGTCGGCACTCCTGCGGTGCTGCGGGCGTTGCCAAAGCTGCTGCTTGATCCCGACAGCCCGTTTTCGCTGCGCTGGCCGGCGCTGCTGCAGCTGGCGCCATGGCTCGTTCGGTTCATGCGGCAATCGCTGCCGGCGGCCACCCGGGCCAATGCGCTGGCGCTCGCCGGACTGCTGGCCGACGCCCTCCCGGCCTGGGAAGACATGGTCGGGGAGGCCGGGCTGGAGGACCAGCTGCGCCGCAATGGCTGTCTTTACCTCTATCGCCGCGAGAGCGATTTTGCCGCTGGCGCCGGCGGCCGGGCAATGCGCGCTGGGTTTGGCATCCACCAAGAGGTGCTGACTCCCGAAGAGGTGGCGGCGCTTGAGCCGGGCCTGCCGGCGACAGCAGCGCATGGCGTGTATTTTCCCGACTCGATCAATGTCACCGATCCGGCAATGGTGATGCGGCGGTTGCTGGGCGCGGTGAGTGCCCGTGGTGCATCGGTGAAGCAGGCTGGGATCACCGGGCTGCAGGTCGAGGCTGACGGTGTCCAGCTCAGCGGACCCGGCGTTCGCATCAAGGCTGGCACGGTGGTGATCGCCGCCGGTGCACGGTCGCGCGCACTGGCCGCGCAGGCCGGCGACAGGATTCCGCTCGAGACCGAGCGCGGCTATCATCTGGAATTCCAGACCGACGCGCCGCTGCTCAACCGACCTGTCTGTCCCGTCGATCTTGGTTTCTACCTGACGCCGATGGCTGGCCGCTTGCGGGTCGCCGGCACCGTCGAACTCGGCGGCCTGGTCGCGCCGCCAAATCCGCGCCGGCTGGCGCTGCTTGACCGTGGCGCCAGGCAAATTTTTCCCAGGCTCGGCTCGCCTGCCTCGCAATGGCTCGGCTTCCGGCCGTCCCTGCCGGATTCCAGGCCGGTCATCGGCGCTTCGCGCGGCAGCTCCCGCGTAATTCATGCTTTCGGGCACGGCCATCTCGGCCTGACGCTGGCTCCGATCACCGCGCGGCTGGTCGCCGACTTGATCGGCGGACGCGGCGATCCGGCTCGGCTCGCACCTTTCGCGGCGGGCCGTTTCGGCCGTTGATCGACCGATGCCCTCGATCTGAGTTAGTGCGCGAAAACCTGCTCCAGCGAGCGAAAACCCTTGAATTCCAGGGCATTGCCCGAGGGGTCGCGGATGAACAGCGTTGCCTGTTCGCCGGGTTCGCCCTTGAAACGCACCATCGGCCGTTCCAGCCAGTCGATGTCGTCGCGCGCCTCCAGCCGCGTCGCCAGGCGCTGCCAGTCGTCCATCAGCAGCACCGCGCCGAAATGCGGAATCGGCACGACAATGCCGTCGACCCTGCCGTCACTGGGGGCCTGTGCGGCCTGCGGACGCAGATGCGCCGACATCTGGTGGCCGTAGAGGTCGAAATCGACCCAGGTCGCGGATGAACGGCCGATCGCACAGCCCAGCACCTCGCCATAGAAAACGCGGGTTTCATCGAGATCACGGACCGGGAAGGCGAGATGGAAAGGCGTCATCGAAATGCTCCGTGCAGGCTGCGAACCGATTTTGCGTGACAGGGTTCGCGATTTGAACCGCCCACCCTGCATTTTGATTGAAGCCTATGCCATTGCACAAGCCGGACCGGAACAATAGATGGGTGGGCAACGGCCGCACACCGGCCGCACCAGCAGGATTTCAGGCATGACCGATATATCAGACGCAGCAAAATTGACCGACCGCGTCGCGGCCTTGGTCGAGGCTGCCAAGAAGGCCGGCGCCGATGCCGCCGACGCCGTGGCCGTGCGCGGCCGCTCGACCGGCGTGTCGGTGCGTCTCGGCAAAGTCGAGGCTACCGAAGCCTCCGAGAGCGAGGATGTGGCGCTGCGTGTTTTCGTCGGCGGCCGCGTGGCGAGTGTCTCGGCGACAGCGGCGTCCGACCCGAAAACGCTGGCCGAACGCGCTGTTTCCATGGCGAGAGTCTCGCCTGAGGATCCCTATCAGGGGTTGGCCGACCCGGCATTGCTGGCCAAACAGACACGCGATCTCGATCTGTTCGACGCCACCGAGGTGTCCGCCGACCAGTTGAAGGAAGCCGCATTGGCGGCGGAGGCGGCAGCGCTTGGCGTCAGGGGCGTGACCAATTCGGCCGGCGCCAGCGCCGGTGCCGGCCTCGGCGGCCTGGTGCTGGCCACCTCGCACGGCTTCCTCGGCCACTATGTCGGCTCGCGGTTCTCGCGCTCGGCCAGCGTCATCGCCGGCGAGGGCACCGGCATGGAGCGCGACTATGAATTCTCATCGCGCCAGCACTTTGCCGATCTCGATGCGCCCGAGGACATCGGCCGCAAGGCCGGAGAACGCGCGGTGCGCCGCATCGGCGCGCGCAAGGCAGCGACCGGGCCGGTCGACGTGGTGTTGGACCCACGCGTCGCGCGCGGCATCGCCGGCCATCTGGCCGGCGCCATCAACGGCGCCTCGGTCGCGCGCAAGACCTCGTTCCTGCGTGACATGATGGGCAAGCAGGTGGCCGCCTCCGCCATCACCGTCACCGACGAGCCGCTTAGGCGGCGTGGCCAGGCCTCGCGTCCGTTCGATGGCGAAGGCGTCGAAGGCGAAAAGCTGTTGATGGTCGAGAAGGGCGTGCTCAACCACTGGTTCCTGTCGACCTCGGCTGCAAGGGAACTGGGCCTCGTCACCAACGGCCGCGGCGCGCGCGGCGGCTCCTCCGTGACGCCATCCTCCACCAATCTCGCCATCGAACCGGGCGAGCGGTCGCCGGAAGAGCTGATCAAATCGCTCAGGACCGGCTTCTACGTCACCGAAGTGTTCGGCCAGGGCGTCGACATGGTCACCGGCGAATACAGCCGTGGCGCCTCGGGTTTCTGGATCGAGAACGGTGAACTGGCCTATCCGGTCGCCGAGGTCACCATCGCGTCGAACCTGAAGACGATGTTCCTCAACATGGTGCCGGCCGATGACCTCGACCGCAATTTCGGCACCGCCGCCCCAACGCTCCTGATCGAAGGCATGACCCTTGCCGGAGCATGACCTCACCATAGCCGGGGCCACCGAAGATTTGCCGCTGCTGCGCGATGCCGCCCGCGAGGCGGGGCTCATCGCCATGCGCTACTTCGGCAACAGCCCGCAAGTCTGGATGAAGGGCGGCACATCGCCGGTCAGCGAGGCCGACCACGCCGCCGACGCCTATCTGCGCGAAACATTGCTGGCGGCGCGGCCCGATTATGGCTGGCTGTCGGAAGAGACGGTCGACGATCCGGTCCGGCTTTCGGCACGCCGCACCTTCGTCGTCGACCCGATCGACGGCACGCGCGGTTTTCTGGAAGGCCAGCGCACCTGGTGCGTCAGCGTCGCCGTCGTCGAGCGTGGCCGTACGCTGGCCGGCGTGCTGGAATGCCCGGCGATGGAGGAAACCTATTGGGCGCTGCCCGGCCAGGGTGCCTTCCGCAACGGCAAGCGCATTGCGGTTCGCAAGCTGGCGGACACGGCCGAGATTTCCGGGCTGAAGCAGTTGACCGACCTGATGCCGGCCGAATGGCAGGCGCGGCTGAAGCGGGCGCCCTACAGCCCTTCGCTGGCTTATCGGCTGGCGATGATCGCCAATGGCGCGCTGGATGCCACTTTCGTCAAGCCGAATGCGCATGACTGGGATATTGCGGCGGCCGACCTCATCCTGCGCGAGGCCGGCGGCCAGCTGCTCGACCAGCACGGTCGCGCTCCGCTCTATGCCGGCGAGGTGACCCGTCACGGCGCCCTTGCTGCCGGCAGCGGTGAATTGCTGGCCGTGCTCGCCGGCGTCATCGCCGGCCTGGACGCGTGAAGGCGTTTTCCCCGGCGAGATGAATTCATCTCGCCCTAAAGGTTCCAAAGTTGGCGGCTTTGGTCTAGACCTGTGACAAACTCACGATATGTGAAGGACCGACATGGCCGCGGAAGACGGAAAGAAACAGCTTTTGCATCTGGTGTTCGGTGGCGAACTCAAGAAGCTTGGCGGCACCGAATTCCGCGATCTCGAGGGCCTCGATATCGTCGGCATCTATCCCGACTATCAATCCGCGCACACGGCGTGGAAAGCCAAGGCGCAAGCCAGCGTGGACAACGCCCACATGCGTTACTTCGTCGTTCATCTGCACCGGCTGCTGGACCCCGACAACAAGGTTGCCGGTTGACTTCGATGGAGCATGACCTGGCGAAAGGGCCAGCAAGCGATGCCGCGCCCACGGGCAGGGGACGCAGCCGCACGACCAAGGCCTTCTGGCGCAAGATTCGCCAACCGCTGGCGCAGTCGCGATTCGTCAAGAACGCCATCGCCAGCCTGTTCGCCCAGTTCGTGCGCTTCGTGCGCCTCACCAATCGCGTCGTCGAGGGATCGGCACGGTTTTCGGGCGGTGCCTATACCGAATTCGAGCCTGGCATCATCGCCTTGTGGCATGGCCAGCATCTGCTGACGCCAGCCTATTACCCCAAGCGCAAGCCGCTGGTCGCCATGGTTTCGCGCAGCGCCGATGCCGAGCTCAACGCCTTGATGCTGGAAAAATTCGGCATCGAGGCGGTGCGCGGCTCGGGCGGGCGGGAGAATGCCAGGCACCTCGACAAGGGTGGGGCAAAAGCGCTTATCGCCCTGAAAAAGTCGCTCGCCGTCGGCAAGAACGTCGCCATGATCGCAGATATTCCGCACGGCACGCCGCGAGACGCAGGGCTTGGCATCGTTCTCCTGGCGCGCCTCTCGGGCCGGCCGCTTGTGCCTGTCGCCATCACCACCAGCCGCCGCAAGGTACTGGAGAAGAGCTGGGACAAGACCACCATCAACCTGCCGTTCGGCCGTTCGTCGATCGTCATCGGTCAGCCGATCTTCGTGGCGGCCGGCGCCGATGAGGCCGAAATGGAGCGCAAGCGCCAGGAAGTGACGACCGCGCTCAATGCCGCGACCGCCGAGGCCTACCGTCTCGTGGATGCCCCGCGATGAGCGGCCGCTGGGCGCGAGCCATGCTGTCGGCATACCGTTTCGCGGGTGCGGCCGCCTATCCGCTGGTCGGGCCCTATGTGGCCTGGCGCACCTCACGCGGCAAGGAAGACCGCTACCGCCGCCGCGAGCGCTATGGCGTCGCCGGCCGCGCGCGCCCCGACGGGCCGGTGATCTGGATCCATGCCGCGAGCGTCGGTGAGACCATAGCCGTCGTGCCGTTGGTCGAAAGCATCCTCGACTATGGCGTCAACATCGTGCTGACGACCGGCACGGTCACCTCGGCGCAGGTCGCCGACGAGCGTCTCGGTGACCGGATCATCCACCAATACGTACCGCTCGATCTCAAGCCGGCGGTCAGCCGGTTTCTCGATCACTGGCAGCCGGATCTGGCGATCATCGCCGAATCCGAGATCTGGCCGATGACCATCCTCGAGCTTGGCGCGCGCCGCGTGCCGCAGGTGCTGGTCAATGGCAGGCTGTCCGACCGCTCGTTCAAATCGTGGAAGAAACGCGCCAACATCGCTGAGGCGTTGTTCGAGAACCTGGCTCACGTCGTGGCGCAGTCGGATGTCGATGGCGAGCGGTTTCTGGCGCTCGGCGCCCGGCCGGTCACCGTGTCGGGCAATCTCAAGGTCGATACCTCGCCGCCGCCCGTCGACGAACGGGCGCTGGCGACGCTGCGGCGGCAGATAGGCACGCGCCCGACCTGGGCGGCGATCTCGACCCATGACGGCGAGGAAGTGGTCGCGGCTGAAGTCCACGCGACGCTGCACAAACGCCACCATGGTCTTCTGACGATCGTCGTTCCGCGTCATCCCGATCGCGGCGAGGCGCTTGCGGCGCAGATTTCCGGCATGGGCCTGAAGGTCGCGCGGCGCAGCAAGGGCGACAGGATAGCCGCCGACACGGATATATTGCTCGGCGACACGATCGGCGAAATGGGACTCTATCTCCGGCTGACCGAAATCGCCTTCGTCGGCCGCTCGCTGACCTCCGAGGGTGGCCAGAACCCGCTGGAGCCGGCCATGCTCGACACGGCGGTTCTCGCCGGGCGCAATGTTCAGAATTTTCGCGAGGCCTACCAGCGTCTGCTCGACAGCGGCGGCGCCAAGCTGGTGCGCGATCGCGACATGCTGGCCGGCGCCGTCAATTTCCTCCTGACCAACGAAGTGGCGCGCCACGAGATGATGGCGGCGGGTGTGGCGACCGTCGACGAGATGCGTGGCGCGCTGGCGCGCACGCTGAAATCGCTTGAGCCCTATATCCAGCCGCTGGTCGTCAAGTCGCGCCTGAAGGGCGCGAACGGTCGCTAGCGTGGCCTCGGAAGCACCACCATTCTGGTGGGAAGAGCCGGACTGGCGGGTCCTGGCACTGTCGCCGCTATCGGCCATCTATGCCGCCGCCGCCGGCCGCGGCATGCGGCGGGCCAAGCGCGAGAAGATCCAAGCACCCGTTCTGTGCATCGGCAATTTCACGGTTGGCGGCACCGGCAAGACACCGGTGGCCATCGCGCTCGCCGAGCAGGCGAAGCGAATGCATCTGAAACCAGGCTTCCTGTCGCGCGGCCATGGCGGCTCGTTCGCCGAGCCTCACGTGGTCGATATCGACCATGACAGTGCCAGGCATGTCGGTGACGAACCGCTGCTGCTCGCCGAACACGCGCCGGTGGCGGTGACGCCGAACCGCGCCGCCGGCGCCCGGCTGCTGCTGGAACGGCATGGCTGCGATTTCCTGATCATGGATGATGGCTTCCAGAGCGCCCGCATCCACATCGACTACGCGCTGGTCGTCGTCGACGCGCGCTATGGGATCGGCAATGGCCGCGTCATTCCGGGGGGGCCGCTCAGGGCCAAAATCGTCGACCAGTTGGTCTTCACCAGTGGGCTGTTGAAAATGGGCGAGGGCACTGCCGCTGACAGCGTGGTCCGCCAGGCCGCACGCGCCGGCCGGCCGATCTTCGAGGCCCATACAGAGCCAAGCGGCAAGGCAGGGCTTGCCGGCAAGCGGTTCCTCGCCTTCGCCGGTATCGGCCATCCCGAGAAATTCTTCGACACGGTGCGCGAAGCCGGCGGCGAACTGGCGTTGACGCGGCCGTTTCCGGACCATCATTTCTATGCCGAGGACGAACTTGCCGAGTTGGTGGCGACCGCACGCGCCGAAGGGCTGGTGCTCATCACCACCGCCAAGGACGCCGCCCGACTGCGCCACGGCGCCTCACAGGACTTTCTCGACCGGCTCGAGGTGCTGGAGATCGACACGGTCTTCGAACTCGATCACGTTCCCGAGCGCATCATCGACGAGACGCTCGATGCCTGGCGCCAGCGCAAGCTGAAGGGTTAACCGCGCTTGCGCAGCTCCGGATGCATCTCGATTTCGCGGCGCAGCGAGGCGGTGGCGCTGATGTAGGGCTCCTGCCTGGCGACGCTCCAGTATTTCAACTCGTCGAGCGGAATGGTTTCGCCTGTCACCGCGCAACGCACGAACGCGCCGGGACTGGTAACCTGGAAGTCGCCATCCAGATAGCGGATGCGGGCTTCCTTGCCGCCGGGGCCTTCGAAACGGTTCATCATGCGGGGACGCCAGGGTTCATGAGGATTTCATCGCCATAAATTCCCGGCGAGGTCAAGCATGCGACAAGCCTGAGACAATGCTGAACGCTTATTGTGAGGCGGAAAAATGGTGTTGGTGGGCCGCAATGGACATTTCCTCCACTCGTCTTCCCGCCTTGCTCAGGGAAGTGATGACGCCGCAGGCCGTGCCCTCGGGGCAGGCTGATCCAGTCATGACGGCACTGGTCAAGGCGCTGGTCCAACCGCCGGCGCCGTCTCTGCTCGCACAACAGACAGCGCCAGCGCTGTTGACTTTGCCGGCCGCGCCAATGGCCGTCAAATCGCAGCAGATCGCATCGGCTGGCATCGTCGATGCCTATCTTGCCCAACTTGAGACGGGCGAAGAGGCGGCGTTGGCAACGATCGCGGCGAGAAAGGCAAAACCCGAAGCCGAAACGCCGCGAGCCTTCTTGCCGCCTTCGACAACGGCTAATGATAATGCTCCTGCCAGGGTTGCGGGGCTGTCATTGCTGTCGCTTATCCCGCCGCAGGCTCCAGTCCCGCGCAACGCTGCCGCTCTGGGTGCATTGGCGGGCAGGCACAGGCCGGCCAATCAATCCCATGGTGCGGCGCCGAACCCTGAGCACTTGCTGGTGAAGGTCGGCTTTGTTTCGATAATGGCCGGTTTGCTGGGAACCGTGATCCTTGGGTTCGTTCTGTTGTTGCTTCGCTGAGCTTCGAATCGGCTGGTTCTCGATATATGCCCGGCGGAAGGCCTACCGCTCGGCTTCGATGAACGCCTCGATCTTTTCCGGCGCCAGCCCGGCCTCCGCCGCGATGCGGCGGGCGAGGTCGGCGGCTGCGGTACGCGGCCGCCCGATCGGCCGGTCGAGCCAGTAGGACACCGGATTGAGCGCGGTGCGCTCATCGACGGGCGTGATGCGGCCCGATTGCAATTGATGCCCGGTCAGGGGTGGGCGTGCCAGCGCGATGCCGAGCCCATAGGCGGCGGCGTCGAGCACCAGATTGTAGTCCTCGAAGCGACGGTCCTGCGGGCGCGGGCGATAATCCATGCCTTGCGCGGCAAACCAGGCGCGCCAGGCAGACGCGTCGGAATCGTTGATCAGCGGATATTTGAGCAGCCGGGCAGGGTCGCCGCGGCCGATCTCGCGGGCAAGCTCGGGTGACGCGACGGGGAAGACATGTTCCTCGAAAAGCTGCACCGAGACGCGGCCCGGAATGCCGCCGCGTCCACAGCGGATGGAGAGATCGATGCCCTCATCGGCAAGATCGGCCTGGCGGATGTCGACATCGAGCACGATGCGCAGCTTCGAGGGGTTGTTCTCCAGAGCCGCCATGCGCGGCATCAGCCACAGTCCGCTGACCGAGGGGATCGAGGTCAGCCGCACCACCGCCGTGCCACGCGGCTCGACCCAGCGGTCGGAATGGGTCGATATCAGCGCAAAGGCTTCCGCCGTGCGCAGATGCAGCCGGTTGCCCTCGATCGTCAGCGAGACACCGCGCGCCCCACGGTCGAAGACTTTCAATCCCAGCCAGTCCTCGAGCTTGGCGATCTGCCGGCTGACGGCGCCATGGGTGATGTTGAGCTTTTCGGCGGCCGCCGAAAAGCTGCCTGTTCGCGCCGCCGCATCGAAGGCGCGCAGTGTTTCGAGCGGTACCATTGTGTCCGAGCTGTGATCCATAGTCACAGGTGATCCTCGATTTGGTCGTTTGTCAACTGGCCTGAAATGGCGTTTTCTGCCTTTCAGGACCGAAGAATGCGAGGGCAGTGAGATGAACGCAATGACGGGCACGTTGAATTCGACACAGCGGATGGACACCACGGCAGCCATTGCTGTCGCACTGACGGTGGTTGGTTGGGCCTCCGCCTTTCCGGCGATCCGCGCCGGTCTCGCCGCCTTCGGACCGCTGGAACTCGGCGCGTTGCGCTTTGCCATCGCCGCGGTGCCGGCGGCGATCTTCCTGGCCATCAAGCGCCCGGCGCTGCCAAGGCTCGACGAAGTGTGGCGCCTGGTCTTTGGCGGCGCCATCTTCGTCGCGCTCTACACCGTCATGCTCAATTTCGGCGAACTGACCGTCTCTGCCGGTGCCGCCGGCTTCATCATCAATGTCAGCCCGATCTTCACCGCCATCATGGCGATGGTCCTGCTGGGCGAGCGCTTTTCGGGCATGGCCTGGGCCGGTACGGTGATTTCCTTCGCCGGCATTGGCGTCATCGCCATGGCCGACGGGAATGGACTGTCTTTTAACACCGGTGCTTTTCTGGTGCTTGGTTCGGCCTTGTGCTCGGCCGTCAACACCATCGTCCAG
This sequence comes from Mesorhizobium sp. WSM4809, assembly GCF_055811655.1. Taxonomy (NCBI): domain Bacteria; kingdom Pseudomonadati; phylum Pseudomonadota; class Alphaproteobacteria; order Hyphomicrobiales; family Phyllobacteriaceae; genus Mesorhizobium; species Mesorhizobium sp. WSM4809. Next base: position 92,193 of record NZ_JBVVQW010000012.1, on the reverse strand, counting down.
AAGCCGCTGTTTGCCCGCCATCATCCGTTGACCATCTCCGCTTCGAACATGGTGCTCGGCGCACTATGCCTGGCACCCTTCCTGCCGTCGGCCTTTTCGCAGGCGGCGGTTGCCGACGCAGCAGGCCTCGGCGCCGTCATCTTTCTTGGCATCGTGCCCAGCCTGATCGCCTATGCCGCCTGGGCGACCGCACTGTCGCGTCTGCCCGCCGCACGTGCCTCCAACTTCCTCTATCTGGTCTCGCCGATGTCCGCGCTGATCGGCTTCTTCTGGCTGGGCGAAGTCCCGACGCTGCTCGGCATAATCGGCGGCGCGCTGGCGCTGGGCGGTGTCATCGTGGTGAATTTGAAGAGATGAATATTGCCGGCCGTCCGCTTCCCTCATTCGGGAACGATGCCTCGGTCAAACGCGTTTAGCCGGTGTTTATTCGACGGAGGTCCGAATGCCGGGTGCAACGACGCACCGACGCATGCAACTGGGTGATCTATCCATTTTCTATCGCGAGGCAGGGCCGCCAGAAGCACCTGTCTTGCTGTTGCCGCACGGCTATCCCTGCTCTTCGTTCCAATTCCGCCGACTGATGCCGGCGCTCGCCGACCGCTGGCGAACGATTGCATTCGACTGGCCGGGCTTCGGATACAGTGGCACGCCCGATCCGGCCGCCTTTGGCTATGATTTCGACGCCTATTGCGACGTGCTTTCCAAACTTGCCGATGAATTCGGTCTCGAACGCTACGCCTTGTGGCTGCATGATTACGGCTCGCAGATAGGACTCCGGCATTCGATCTCGCACCCCGAGCGGATCAGTGCCCTGATCATCCAGAACGGCGACATCTACGAGGACGTGCTTGGTCCGAAATACGCCACGATCAAGGCTTGGTGGACCGACAAGACGCCCGACAAGCACCGTCCGCTCGAGGCCGCGATAAGTGAGGACGGGTTCCGGGCCGAGTTCATCGGGGAAGTGTCTGACGACGTCGCCACGCGCGTGCCGCCCGATCTCTGGAGCCTTCACTGGCCATTGATGAACACGCCGGTTCGTCGGCAGATCGCCGTCGGTCTGATGGAGAAGCTGGAAGCCAATCTCACCTGGTTTCCGCGCTACCAGGCTTATTTGCGTGAACACCATCCGCCGACGCTGATCGTTTGGGGGCCAGAGGACGGCTATATGCCCGCGGCGTCGGCGCAGGCCTATCATCGCGATCTGCCCGATGCGGAACTGCATCTGATCGAGGGGGCGGGTCACTGGCTGCTGGAGACACATTTCGACGACGCGCTGCCGCTGGTCCGCGATTTCCTGGCTCGTGTTCACGGCTGATCACAGCCGGCGTCTGCCCTGCTCAGTTTGCGTCCGCCTGACTGAAGGAGAACCTCATGCCGACCAAACCGACCATCGCGCGCATCTGGCGCGGTCGCACCCGCCGCGACATCGCCGACGCCTATGAGCCATACCTCCGTGCCGAGGGTATTCCGCCCCTCGAGAAGACGGCGCTTGGTGTCCAATTGCTGCGCGAAGACCGAGGTGAGGAGACGTGGTTCACAACCATCTCGTATTGGGCCGACATGCAAGCGATGACCGCCTTTACCAAAGGCGAACCGACCAAAGTCCATCATCTGGACCGCGATGCCGAGTTCCTGATCGAGCTGCCGGAGCGGATCGACATCCACCGGATACTCGTCGATCGCCAGGGACTGCGCTGAACGGCGAATCTGGTGGTTCGCAATCTCGCCTTCTTCGCGGTGATGTCGCTGATCTGGGGTCTGACCTGGGCGGCGATCAAGCTCGGTCTCGATGACGTGCCTCCGCTCCTGCTGGCGGCGGCACGCTATTTGCTGACCGCCGCGCTTCTGGCAACAGCGGTGCGTGGAGCCGGCGCGGCGTTCGCCCACGGGCGAACGGGGCGGACGATAATCTCGGCATTGCTGGTCAACACCAGCACCTACGAGCGGTGAAGCGATGGCCCGCAATCCGTCCGCAGCTATCGCCGCCCGAAAAGCCGTTCGATGTCCGCCAGCTTGAGTTCGATATAGGTTGGCCGGCCGTGGTTGCAGGTGCCCGAGCCAGGCGTCGCCTCCATCTGCCGCAGCAGGGCATTCATCTCCTCGGCCTTGAGCAGGCGGCCGGAGCGCACCGAGCCGTGGCACGCCATGGTCGCGGCTATTTTGTCCAGCCGCTCCTTCAGCGTGTCGACCGTGTCGTTGTCGGCGATCTCGTCGGCGAGGTCGCGCACCAATTGCCCGACATTGGTCTCGCCCAGCATCGACGGCGTCTCGCGCACCGCGACGGCGCCGGGGCCGAAGCGCTCGATGCCGAGACCGAAGCGGGCAAGCGTTTCCGAATGCAGCGCAAGCCGCTCGGCGTCCTCTTCCGGCAGGTCGATGATCTCGGGCAAAAGCAGCATCTGCGAGGGCACCGGGCGTGAGTGCAGCGCATTCTTCAGCGCCTCGTAGACCAGCCGTTCATGCGCCGCATGCTGGTCGACGATGATGAGCGAATCCCTGGTCTGGGCGACGATGTAGTTCTCATGCACCTGGGCGCGCGCCGCGCCCAGCACCGCGCCGAGCAGGGTCTCGGCCGCTTCATCCTGCCCTGCGCGCGCATCGGCACTGGCGCCGGCATCGAACGCCGCCTGCTCGTTATCACGCAAACCGCGCTGATCGAATCCCGCGCCTTGGAAACCCATGTCGAGTGGCCGCTGCGGCGACCGGGCGGCGTCGAAGCCGGACGGGCCCGACGCGCGGTAGGCCGCGTCGTAGCTGCGGTGGCCGTTTGCCGGTCCGCCGTGGCCGTAGGATGCGGCCCCTGGCCGGAACGCGGCCATCATGCCGGCGGCACCCGTGGTGGCGGCGCGGACGCCGGCATCGGCCAGTGCCTGTCGAATTGCACCGACGATCAATCCGCGCACAAGGCCGGGATCGCGGAAGCGCACATCGGCCTTGGCTGGATGGACATTGACGTCGACGATGGCCGGGTCGAGCGTCAGGAACAGCACCGTCACCGCATGGCGGTCACGCGGCAGGACGTCGGCATAGGCACCGCGTATGGCGCCGGCGATCAGCTTGTCGCGCACCGGGCGGCCGTTCACATACGCATATTGCTGCAGCGCGTTGGCGCGGGTGAAGGAGGGGATCGGCACGTGGCCGGTCAGATGCACGCCTTCGCGCATCGCATCGATGGCAATCGAATTGTCGGGAAAGTCGGCGCCCATCACCTGGGCGACACGGCGCAGGCTGCCTTCCGCACTGTCATCCGTCGCCGGCAATTCCAGCGTAGAGCGGTCCGAGCCGGCCAGCGTGAAGCGCACGGCGGGGAAGGCGATGGCGATGCGCTTGACCACATCGCTGGTGGCCGAGCTTTCGGCGCGCTCGCCCTTCATGAACTTCAATCGGGCCGGCGTTGCGAAGAACAGGTCGCGCACCTCGACCGTGGTGCCGCGATTGGCCGCCGCCGGCCTGACAGGCAGGACGCGGCCACCCTCGATGCCGATCTCGGCGGCGCTGTCACTTGCTGCCGTGCGCGAGCGGATCGACAGTCGCGACACCGAGCCGATCGACGGCAGCGCTTCGCCGCGGAAGCCCAGCGAGCGGATGTCGTTGATATCCTCGGTGAGCTTGGAGGTGCAATGACGTGCGATCGCCAGCGCCAGCTCCCGTTCGGGAATGCCAGAGCCGTCGTCGGTGACGCGGATCAGGTTCAGCCCGCCGCCGGCTGTGACGATCTCGACGCGCGAAGCGCCGGCATCGAGCGCATTCTCAACCAGTTCCTTGACGACGCTCGCCGGACGCTCGATGACTTCGCCGGCGGCGATCTGGTTGATCATCGTTTCGGAAAGCTGGCGGATGGGCATGGCAGCACTATAGGCGGATTCGAGGCTGATGCGGAAGGATTCGGTGTTGCGGAACAGTGGATAGGCTGGCTGGGAGGCGCTGCCCCTCACGCTTGCTCCGCCAGCCAGTCTCGCACCTTGCGGGCGTTGTCGCTGAGTTCCCGGTTTTTCGGCCAGACGACATAGAACGCCTTGCCGGTCTTCAGCACATGATCCGTCACCGGCACCAGCAAGCCCGACGCCAGCAGCCGCTCGGCGAGGTGCCGCCAGCCGAGCGCGATGCCCTGGCCTTCCATGACGCCCTGGATCACCAGGCCGTAGTCGTTGATGCGCAGGCCGCGCGCGGTATCGCTGAGATTGGCGCCCGCCGACTGGAACCATTCGTCCCAGCTGGCCGCCTCGCGATACGGCTCCTCCAGATGGATGAGGCGGTGCGTGGCCAGTTCGGCAGCGGATTGGGGCAGGCCGAACTTTGCCGCATAACTGGTGCCGGCGACGGGAAATATCTCCTCGTCGGCCAGCGGCAACGAATGATAGTCCGGCCAGTCCCGCGGCGCGCCGCCGCGCACGCCGAGCGGAATGCCTTCCGCGATGATGTCGAGGTCGCGGTCGGCGGTCTGGATACGCAGGTCGATGCCCGGCAGTTCGTCGCGGAACTGCTGCAGGCGCGGCATCATCCAGAACGAGCCGAACGCGGTCGAGGCAGCCAGCGTGACATGACCGCCGGTTGCCTGCAGGCGCAGATCCTCCGCCGATTTGCGGATATGCGAAAGGCCGAGCGAGACATCGGCATGGAAGCGCTCGCCGGCCTCGGTCAGGAGAACCTGGCGGTGGCGGCGCTGGAACAGCTTGGCGCCAAGCCGTTCTTCCAGCCCGCGCACGGCATAGGAGACGGCGGCCTGCGTCATGCCGAGCTCGCGCCCGGCGGCGGTGAAGCTCGACAGCCGCCCGGCCGCCTCGAAGACGATCAGGCTGCCGGCCGAGGGAAGGAGGTGGCGCAGGCTTCGCATAAGCTGAGCTTATACAAGAGATCAGGATTTTCCAGCGTCACATCACCATTTTGTCGCGTTAGGCTCCTTCATGAGTGGAATGGAGTTGCCATGAACGCACCGGCCCCTGAAGTGACCGAACATGCCAACCGCCGCAGTGGCGGCCGCCTGGGACGCAAGGCCCTGCGCGGAGCTCCGGTAACGTCGTTTCCGACCCTGGTCCGCCAGATCCCCGTCTACCAGATGATCCCCGATGAGGCGGTCGAGCTGATCCACGAGGAGTCGCTCTTGATCCTCGAAGAGGTGGGATGCGAATTCCGTGACGACGAGGCTATCGCACTGTGGAAGGCGGCGGGCGCGGATGTCTCGGAAACTCGTGTGCGGATCGACCGGGCCCTGCTGATGGAACTGGTATCGAAGGTCCCGTCGGAGTTCACGCTCAATGCGAGGAATCCGCAGCGTACGGTGCGGGTGGGCGGCAACAATACCATCTTCGTGCCGATGTATGGCGCGCCGTATGTGCGTGACCTCGACAACAACAGGCGCTACGGCACGCTCGCGGACCTCAACAATTTCCACAAGCTCGCCTACATGGCGCCGGCGCTGCATTCATCGAGTTCGGTCATTTGCGAGCCGATGGAAATCGCGGTACCGAAGCGTCACCTCCACATCATCCATTCCGCGCTTAAGCATTCCGACAAGCCGTTCATGGGCATCGTCACGTCCAAGGAGCGGGCGGAAGACACGATGGCGATGGCAGGCATCGTGTTCGGCGAGGATTACGTCCGCGACAATCCGGTCCTGGTGTCGATCACCAACTGCAATTCGCCGCTGGTGTGGGACGCCACCATGCTGGACGCGATGAAGGTCTATGCCCGAAGCAACCAGCCGCTGATCCTCGCACCCTTCGCACTGTGCGGCGCCTCGACTTCGGCGTCGGCCGTCGGGGCAGTCGCGCAGGTCAATGCGGAAGCGCTGGCGGGCGTCGCCTTCACGCAACTGCTGCGCCCAGGGTCGCCACAGATCTACGGACAGTTCATGGTCACCGTGGACATGAAGACCGGCGCTCCGATGGGCGGCACGCCGGAGGCGGCCCAGATGATGTACCTGATGGGCGCGCTGGCGCGGAAATACAAACTGCCGTGGCGCACCTCAGGCTTCCATGTCGGATCGAAGCTCAACGACGCCCAGGCGGGCTACGAGGCCAACATGCTGATGCATGCCGCCATCCTCGCCGGCGCCAACTACATCTGGCACTCCGCCGGGTGGCTGGAGGCCGGCCTGAGCTGCGGCTATTCGAAGTTCGCTACGGACTGCGAACAGCTGGTTGGCTGGTACAAATATGCAGGCGGCCTTCCGTTCGACGATTTCAAGGAAGCGATGGCAGCGGTCCGCGAAGTCGGGCCGCAGGGCCATTTCCTCGGCACCAAACACACGCTCGAACATTTCGAGTCGGCCTTCTTCATACCCTCGATCATGGACTTCAATTCGTACGAACAGTGGAAGGCAGAAGGGGCGAAGGACCACGACACGCGCGGTCGCGAGAAGGCGCGCAACATGCTGGCGGATTACGAGGAGCCGAAGCTCGACGAAGGCATCGCCGATGGCCTGATGGATTTCATCGCGCGGCGCGAGGAGAGGCTGCCGGACAGCGTCAGTTGACGCGAAGAACCAAGATCAAAGGGAACCAGACGGGAGGAAAAAATGGCATTCTTCAGAAGCAGTGGCGATCGCGTGCCGAGCGCTATCGAGGCAATGGCGGTCGAAGCACGCGCGGGTCGTGTCGATCGGCGCGAGTTCCTGGCGCTGGCAAGCGCCTTCGGCGCATCGACGGCGCTTGCCTACGCCATGATCGGCCTTGCCGTGCCGGATCGGGCCTTGGCCGAAGAGCCGAAGAAAGGCGGAACGCTGCGCGTCTCGATGTCGGTGAAGGGGCAGAAGGATCCGCGCACCTACGACTGGGTTGAGCTGGCGAACATTTCGCGCTGCTGGCTGGAGCCGCTTGTCCGCTATACCAGGCAGTTCACCTTCGAGCCGGTTCTGCTCGAAAGCTGGGATATCAATGACGACGCCACCGAATACGTGCTGCATGTGCGCAAGGGCATCACATGGAACAACGGCGATGCCTTCAACGCCGATGACGTCGCTCACAATCTGACGCGCTGGTGCGAGAAGAATGTCGCCGGCAATTCCATGGCCGCCCGTGTCGGCGCGCTGATCGACGCAAAGACCGGCAAGGCCAGGGATGGCGCGATCACCAAGGTCGACGACAACACGGTCAAGCTGAAGCTAAGCGAACCAGACATTTCACTGATCCCGAATTTCACCGACTATCCGGCGCTCGTCGTGCATCGCAACTTCGATGCCGACGGTGCCGATCCGATCAAGAAGCCGATCGGCACGGGACCGTTCGAACTGGTCTCCTACGATGTCGGCCAGAAGGCGGTCGTCAAGCGTCGCGAGAATGGCAAATGGTGGGGTGGTGAAGCGCCGCTCGACAGCGTCGAGTTCATCGACTACGGCACCGATTTCAACGCCACCGTGAACGCGTTCGAATCCGGTGAGATCGACCTCAATTTCGAGTCGCCCGCCGACTTCATCGACATTCTCGACAAGATGGATATGGTGAAATCGGAGGTGGCGACGGCGACGACGCTGGTTGCCCGCACCAACATCACCCACAAGCCCTATGATGACCAGCGGGTGCGCAACGCCCTGCAAATGGCCGTTGACAACAATGCGGTCCTCCAACTCGGCTATGCCGGGCGAGGCACCCCTGGCGAAAACCACCACGTTGCCCCGATCCATCCGGAATACTATCCGCTGCCCAAGAAGACACGCGACGCCGCCGGCGCCAAGAAGCTGATGGCGGAAGCCGGACAGACTAACTTCGAGCATGAGCTGATCACCATCGAGGACGATTGGCAGAAGAATACCGGCGACGCCATTGCCGGCCAGCTGCGCGATGCCGGGATCAAGGTGAAGCGCACGGTACTGCCAGGTTCGACCTTCTGGAACGACTGGACGAAATATCCCTATTCGATGACGATCTGGTACATGCGCCCGCTTGGCGTCCAGGTGCTGGCGCTGGGCTATCGCACCGGCGAGGCCTGGAATGAATCGGCATATTCCAACCCCGATTTCGACGCCAAGCTCAAGCAGGCGCTATCGCTCATCGACGTGGAGAAACGACGCGAGGTCATGAAGGATGTCGAGCAGATCCTGCAGGATTCGGGCGTCATTATTCAGCCGTTCTGGCAGAAGCTCTACAGCCACCAGAACAAGAAGGTGAAGAACTACGGTGTCCACCAGACATTCGAGATGGACCTTCAGAACGTCTGGCTGGACGGCTGAAACAAGGCGCGGCAGGACTTCATGAGCCGCAAAAAAGCCGATATGCAGGATGCGTGGTATTGATAGGCTCAAGCCATCAAAAGCCGGAGATTCTGCATGAGACTGACAGTGCTCGTTGCCGCCCTTTCGATAGCCCTGCCGGGCGCCGCCGTCGCCGGACCGGCGTCCGACGCGGTGAAGTTCTTCTATGTCCCGGCGGTCAAGTTCGAGGCCGACGAACAATATCGGGATCGGTTCACCGAACCGGTGACGAAACTGTTCGAGCTGAACGACCAGGCAACGAAGACGAACCCGGACCAGGTCGCCTGCATCGATTTCGATCCTGGTCTCGACGCCCAGGATTTCGATCAGAAAACCGTCTCGAAAACGCTAAAACTGTCTGAGAAGCTGGATGGCGATAACGCACAGGTCACGGCATCCTTCAGCCTGTTCTCCGAGGGCGATGATTCCAAACGTGAAATGCTCTGGTCGCTCAAGAAGATCGACGGCAAGTGGAAGGTATCGGACATCGCTTCCAAGACCAGCGACTGGACGCTCAGCGCGCTGGAATGCATGGCCGGCCAGACGCCGGAGTGAAGCGATGGCCCATCGCCGGTTCCTGGCGCTGTCGGGTGTGTGCCTGCTGGCGGCTCTGAACGGGGCCGCCGCGCAAGGCTTGTTGGGTGCGCCGCCGGCAAACGCCGCGGCCGACACCCAGCCGGGCGACAGCGGGGCACCGCCCGCAAATGCGCCGGGCGGAGCGGCGGAACCGGCCACGCCGCCGGTGGGATGGTCGCCAGCCGAAGCCGCGCCCGCCGCACCGATCCAGCCGGGCTCGCCGACCGCCGTGGTGCGGCCGTTTTACGATCAGGTCGGGCTGGAGATCGATCCGGCCGAGCGAAGCCATTTCATCGACCCGGCCAAAACCGTGCTCGACAAGAGCGACGCGTTGCGCAAATCCGGGCAGGGCGAGTGCCTCGACCCCAACATGGCGCTCGACAATGCCGATTACGACAAGGCCGAGATCGACAAGAGCCTGAAGACGCTCGAGGCGATCAACGGCGACCAGGCCAAGGTCATCGTCGCCTTCGTCATATCGGGCAACCCGCACCGGCTGGAATGGAAATTCAAGAGGGTCGACGGCGACTGGAAGATATCGGACCTATTGTCGGTGACCGGCGAATGGGCACTCAGCCAGTATCAGTGCGAATGAACCGGCGATGAAGCTTTGCTTTTCGCTAGCCATCGTGCTGGTCGGACTCGGCGTTGCCGGGGGCGTGTTCGACTGGCACATCGGCACGATACTGGTCGCTCGCCAGCCGCGGCAAGCTCTGGCAGCGCCTGGCGACTTCTCCGTCGAGCGCATCGTACTCGGCCAGGCCGATGCGCCCGAGCTTGTCGGCTGGGTAGCCGATCGAAAGGGCAGTTGCGGTGCGATTGTGCTGCTACATGGGCGCGGCGCCAACAGGCTGACCTTGGTTCAAAGGGCGAAGCTCTTGTTCGACGCTGGCTATTCCGTTGTCTTGTTCGACCTCTCCGGTCATGGAGAGAGCGGTGGCGCCGTTCAGGGCTTCGGGTATTCGGAAGGCCCGGACGCCGCCCGTATTATTACCTTTGCTCGGCAACGCTTTCCAGGCCAGAAGCTTGGCGCCATCGGCTCGTCGCTTGGCGCCGCCGCACTTGTCTTTGCCGCGCCGCAAGCGCCTGCCGATGCCTATGTGCTGGAGCAGCTCTACGCAACCTTGCGCGAAACCACAGCGTGGCGAATGCCTTTCCACTTCTGGCGCGGTTTCCAAGCCGATGTCCTTTTGGCACAGATGCCGCTTCGTCTCGGGTTGAGCGCCGATGATGTCAAGCCGGTCGACCATCTTGCTGCTATCGGCAAGCCGCTGATGCTGCTTGCAGGCAGCAACGACCCTTTCATCGATCATGGACAGGTGCTGGCGCTGCAGAATGCTGCCGTTGGTTCACAACTCGTCTGGTTTGGAGGCGCAGGCCATGTCGATCTGCTGCGCTACGACCAACTGCGCTACAGCGATGCTATCTTTTCCTTTCTTGCAACAAAGCTCTGCCGGACGGGTGCCATCCATGGTTGACGTTCGCTCAACCCCGCCCGCGATAAGGCGCTACCCCGGTGTCGGGCAGCCAGGCGCCTTCGGGCGGAGCGCCGGTTTGCCAGAACACATCGATCGGAATGCCGCCGCGTGGATACCAATAGCCGCCTATGCGCAACCACAGCGGCTTGGTTGCCGCCACGATGCGGCGGCCGATCATGACGGTGCAGTCTTCATGGAAGGCGCCATGGTTGCGAAACGAGGTCATGAACAGCTTGAGCGACTTCGATTCCACCAGAGCCGCATCGGGTGCGTAGTCGATGACGATATGGGCGAAGTCCGGCTGGCCGGTGACTGGGCACAGCGAGGTGAATTCCGGGCAGGTGAAGCGCACGATCGCCGGCGGTCCGTCACCGCGCGAAAACGGTACGGTCTCCAGGACCGCTGCTTCGGGGCTTTGTGGCGTCTCGACGTGCGCGCCGAGTTGGGTGAGGGTTTTGGTGTCGATCATGGGCCAATCCTTGTCGCAAGCGCCCGGAGTGCGTGCGGGACGACATGCTTGAAAACGAATTTTGCCGCTCATTAGCACAATTTGAAACCGCAGGAAGACGATGACCAGCAACGATCCTCTTCTCCAGCCCTACCAGCTGAAACACCTGACGCTGAAGAACCGGGTCATGTCGACCAGCCATGAGCCGGCCTATTCGGAAGACGGCATGCCGAAACAGCGCTACCGGCTCTACCATGCCGAGAAGGCCAGGGGCGGCATGGCTCTGACCATGACCGCTGGCTCGGCGATCGTCTCGCGCGACAGCCCGGCCGCTTTCGGCAATCTGCATGTCTATGACGACAGGATCGTGCCGTGGCTCGCCGAACTCGCTGACGCCTGCCACGAGCACGACTGCAAGGTGATGATTCAGATCACCCATCTCGGCCGCCGTACCGGCTGGAACAAGGCCGACTGGCTGCCGGTGCTCTCGGCCTCGCCGGTGCGTGAGCCGGCGCATCGCGCATTCCCGAAGACGATCGAGGACTGGGACATCGAGCGCATCGTCGCCGACTATGCTTCAGCCGCCCAGCGCTGCGAGGCCGCCGGCCTCGACGGCATCGAGTTCGAATCCTACGGCCATCTGATGGACGGCTTCTGGTCGCCAGCCACCAATCATCGCGACGACGAATTCGGCGGCTCGCTGGACAATCGCCTGCGCTTCACCAACATGGTGCTCGATGCCGTGCGGGCAGCTGTCGGCGACAAATTCGTCGTCGGCATCCGCATGGTCGCCGACGAAGATTTCGAAAAAGGCCTGTCGAAGGCGGAGGGGATCGAAATCGCCAGGCGGCTGGCGGGCTCCGGCAAGGTCGATTTCCTCAACATCATCCGTGGCTCGATCGAGAGCGATGCGGCGCTGACCAAGGTCATCCCGGTAACCGGCATGCGTTCTTCGCCGCATCTCGATTTCGCCGGAGAGGTGAGGGCGGCGACGAAATTCCCGACCTTCCACGCGGCGCGCATATCCGACGTGGCCACCGCACGCCACGCCATCGCCACCGGCAAGCTCGACATGGTCGGCATGACCCGCGCCCATATCGCCGATCCGCACATCATCAAAAAGGTGATGGAGGGGCGCGAGCATGAGATCCGCCCGTGCGTGGGCGCCACCTATTGTCTCGACCGCATCTATGAGGGCGGCGAAGCGCTCTGCGTCCACAATGCCGCGACCGGCCGCGAGGCCGAAATCCCGCATATCATCGTCAAGACCGAAGGACCGAAGCAGAAAATCGTGGTCGTCGGGGCCGGCGCCGGCGGACTGGAGGTTGCGCGGGTCGCGGCCGAGCGCGGCCATAAGGTGATGGTGCTTGAAGCATCGAGCCAGGCCGGCGGCCAGGTGCGATTGGCGACGCAGAACCCGCGCCGCAAGGAGCTGATCGGTATCATCGACTGGCGGCTGGCTGAACTCGACCGGCTCGGTGTCGAGATCCGCTACGACACCTGGGCGGAAAAAGACGATGTTCTGGCGCTGTCGCCCGATGTGGTGGTGGTCGCTACCGGCGGCCTGCCGCAGAACCCGCCGCTGACATCAGGCGACAACCTTGTCACCTCGAGTTGGGACATCATGGCCGGCAGCGTCAAGCCGGCCGAAAATGTGCTGCTCTATGACGACAATGGCGGCCATCAGGGCATGGGCGCCGCCGAACTGATCGCCAATGCCGGCGCTAAACTCGAACTTGTCTCGCCGGAGCGTTTCTTTGCCCCGGAAATGGGCGGCATGAACCATGTGCCCTATATCAGGGCCTTTCAGGAAAAGGGCGTCACCATCACCATCAACACGCGGCTGCGTTCGGTGCGGCGCGAGGGCAACCAGCTGATCGCAGAGCTGGCTTCGGATTTCGCCGATGGCTGGCGCGGCGAGCGCAGGGTCGATCAGGTGGTGGTCGAGCACGGTACGCTGCCGCTCGACGATCTCTACCTCTCGCTGAAGCCGCTGTCGAAGAATGGCGGTGCGGTCGACTACGAACGGCTGGTGAGCGGTGGCGACATCTTTCCCAAGCGCAATCCAGAAGGCGGCTTTGTTCTGTTCCGCATCGGCGACGCGGTCGCCTCGCGCAACATCCACGCCGCCATCTATGACGGCATCAGGTTCGGCTTGCGGATCTGAAATTAGCTATCGCCAGGATCGGTAGCGCGCGGCCGAAGCTTCCTGCAAGAGCCCCTAGACTGGACTTTCCCTGTCGTACTTGTAACGATCTAGGGTGATCCAAACGCTTGGGATCAGTTTCATTCTACTGCAAGTCTGCAGGGAAATCGCGAAGCAGTGCGTCTTCTGCCGAGAAAAGTTGACGAAAACCTAAGAAAGTCCGGGGGGACAAGTTGACCACAGAAGATCTGTTCGTTCCGCGCCAGACCAATACGGCGCTCTACATGCAGCTATACGAGGCTGGATATCCGGTTGCCGATATCGCCCGGGTGCAAAAGACGTATCGTGTGTGTTGCGCGATGTTCAACGGCCGCTACCGCAAGACAGGACGGCCGTTCATCTGCCATGCGGTGGGAGCTGCGTCATCGGCCGCGCATTTCGATAAAAGCGTCGATCTTGTCCTGGCCGCGATGTTTCACGCTGCCTACGACAGCGGCCACTATCCGGACGGAAAGTCCAGCAGGCGCACCGATGCACACCGCAGATGGCTGGAGCAAATAATCGGTCCCCGGGTTGAAGGTCTTGTCGCCCGCCTGGTCGGACTGAAATTCGATACCGGAGACCCCGAGCGCCTTGTGGATGCCGGTGTGCCGGCCGGCGACGAGGACATCTTGTTCCTAGTGCTTGCCCATGAGGTGGATGACCTGGCGGACGGAGGATTGGCGTTTGCGCCCAAATACGGTCAGTCCATACGATCGAGGGTTGCTGCCTGTGCCACTCTGGCGAGGTATCTGGGCCGCGAAAATCTTGCCGTCACTATCGAAGGTTACGGTGCCCGCTACGAGACCATGGCGTGGGCTGCTCCCCTCCAGGAGACGAAGCTGATTGGCTTTCAGATTACGCCAAATTTACGCACATACATCAAATTGCGCCGCCACAAGTTACGCGGCGAATCGGTCGAGGTGCTTTGACACCTTGCTGATCCCGCGACGCGCAAACCGCTGAGAACTGGCCGTCCTTGTCGCCTCAGTCGTCATAGCCCTGGATTGCCCCAAAGGTGTAACGGCGCAGCTTCAGCGCGGTGATCAAATTGGTCAGCTTCGTCTTGCCGTCGAAACCGTCCTGGAACATCTCGTCATGCATCAGCAGGATCAGCTTGCCGGGCTTGACGAAGCGGCCATAGCCGAACAGGTGATCGATCTCGCTGACCAGATGATCGACGCTCTGCACCGGCTCGCCGTTGTCCTTGTGGACCCATTCATGGTCCCAGCCGTAGAGATAGAAGCCTGAGGCCGCGACAAATTCGTAGTCGGGCTCTTCACGCCCCTCCTGGGCGAGGCCAAGCGAAGTGTCGTTCTTCGACATGGAGGGCAGCCTGAACACGTCGCGCCCCGGCAGCCTTGCATGCACCACGGGCTTCAAGCCGAGCACCGCGTTTGCCCTTACCATGTCGGCGACGACACCTTCGGTGTCGCCGTAGAAATGCCGGTAGTGATTGTAGGCATGGCTGTAGCTGTGGTTGCCGAGCGTCACCAGAGGAAGCTGCCTGGCGCGCTGGACGAGCGCTCTGTTGGCGGCGCTCGCCTGTGCGTGCATGCCGACCATGAATAGGGTTGCAGGAACCTGCTCGGCTTCCAGCACATCGAGGATGTTGCTTGTGCCGTTCAGCGGCCCATCGTCGAAGGTAAGATATATTATGCGATCGGCCCCTTGGGCGGGAACCGCAAAAATCAAAACCGCCGCCAGCACAAACCGAAACGGTGTCATCAGCCCCGATATCCGGTTGCGATCACGACAAGGCCGCCATCTTCACACGCGGTTGTCAAGGCAGCCGGCCTTACCTATGGCCTTACCTATGCCAGGCTTCCTTGCAGCACCGTCAGCTTGGCCTTCTTGGGCATGCGGGCGGTCAGCCATTCCAGCGCCTTGTCGTGCGGCATCGGGAAGGCGATGGAGTAGCCCTGCACCTGGTCGCAGCCGATCGCCATCAGCGAATCGAGCTCGGCCTCGGTTTCGGCGCCCTCTGCGACGATCGAGATGCCAAGGCCACGCGCCAGCTCGGTGATGGCGCGCACGATCTTCGAGTTGTCGCCATTCTCATGGATGTTCTGGACGAAGCGGCGATCGATCTTCAGCCGGTCGATCTCGTTCGGGTTGACATGGCTGAGCGAAGCATAGCCGGTGCCGAAATCATCGAGTTCGAGATGGACGCCGGCTGCCCGGATGTGCCGCAGCTTGGCCGCGATACCCGTCTTTTCGTCATCGAGGATGACGGATTCGACGATTTCCAGCGACAGTTTCTGCGGCGGCAGCCCGGCCTTTTCCAGCGTCTCGAACAAGAACGCATCGAAATCGTGTTCGCGCAGCTCGGTGCCGGAAACATTGACGGCAAGCCGTCCGAAGGCAATGCCGGCGCGATTCCATTCGGCCGCCTCGTTGATCGCCTTGGTGATGACGATGCGGCCGATCTCGGGCATGAAGCCGCATTTCTCGGCGACCGGAATGAACTCGCCGGGCGGGATCATGCCGCGCTCCGCATGGTTCCAGCGCACCAGCGCCTCGATGCCGCTGATCGTGCCGTGGGTCAGTGAGACCTGCGGCTGGAAATAGACCTGGAACGCCCGCTCGGCGATGGCAACCTTGATGTCGTGCTCGAGCTGCTTGCGATAGTCGAGTTCGCGGCGCAGCTCCTCGGAGAAGAAGGAGAAGTTGCCGCCGCCAAGCTTCTTGGCGGAGTAAAGCGCCAGATCGGCGTGGACCAGCAAATCCCCGGCATTGTCGGCGTCGATCGGATAGACCGCGATGCCGGCGCTGGCGCCTGGGAGAATGGTCGTGCCCTGGAAGACGATCGGCTCGTTGATATGTGCCAGGATGCGTCGCGCCAGCATATTGATGTCTTCGGTGCCGCCGGCGCCGCCGAGGATCATGACGAACTCGTCGCCGCCCAGGCGCACGCACAGATCCGACGCCCGGCAGGAATCGCGCATGCGCTGTGCCGTCACGACCAGCACATAGTCGCCGGCGGCGTGGCCGAGCGTATCGTTGATCTGCTTGAATCGGTCGAGATCGAGCTGGACGACGGCAAGGCGTTCGCGACGCCGGTGCGTGCCCTTGATCAGCGTGTCGAAATGATCGGTCAGGAACGTGCGGTTGTGCAGGCCGGTAAGGCCGTCATGCACCGCGATGAAGGCCATGGAATTGCGCGCGTCGATCAATTCATGCGTCTTGCGCAGGATGGCGTTCGACATCGGCCTGAAGATGAAGAGCGCCACCAGTATGATGACGCCGATTGTGGCGTAGAACAGAGTGCGATGGAGAGCGAGCAGCTTCTCGGAGCGGTCGTCGGCGTCGGCAGTGATGCGCTGGCCAAGCGCGGCGTAGCCCGACAAGGTCGCATTGGCGACGGAGGCGTCGAGATTGACGCGTTCGTCGCCGCCTTTGTAACCGCCATTGCCGCTGAATTGCGATTCATAGGCCGAGATCAGGCGGTCGCCATTGGCGATCAGCCCGACCGAGAAATAGTCGAGGTGGAAGGGCTTGGCGAAAAGGACGCTTTCGATCGACTTCGGGTCAAGCTTGGCCGGCGATTGCGGATCGGCTCCCGTCTGATCGAGCAGCAGGTCGTAGTTCGTCTCGAACTCCGCCGTTGCCTGCTTGAGCGCGCTGACCAGCGCCGGTTGCTTGTCGCGTGAGCCGGCGCCCGTTGCACCGGCAAGGAAGACGATGCGCTGCGACAGCGTCTTTTGTGTGCTGACGATGTCGAGCAAAGTGTGATTGTGCTGTTGGGTGGCCATCATCTGCTGCAGCAGGATGAAGGAGGCGATCACCATGGCCGCAATGATCAGCAGGGCCAGCCAATAGCCGGCCTTGATCAGCAGTATGAGCTTGCCTGAAACGGTTTGCACCGGCTGCTGCGACATTTTCGGGGGCGGCCCTCTCGCCTACGGATTCTTGCCTAAAGATTCTTGTATGAGCACCATTGAACTGCAAACGTTAACAGGACCGGAAATCGACGGCTGCCCGGCGAGGGGCGGCTGTCGAAAGATCGCGAAATGGTTATCGGCTCGTTTAGCGCCGTACCGGCATTTGAGCGGTCATCGGCCAGAACCCTTGTCGCGACGTCGTTTCCGCCGCCGCATGATGATCGACATCGGGGCGGCATCGTGCTGCTTGCCACCGATCCGGTCGTTTTTGCGATGGATTTTTCACGCGGACGAGACGACAGTCAGCCCACATCAAACGAGGCCGACCATGACCGCAGCATTCCTCTCCCACATCGACAGCGAGCTCGCGGGGCTCAAATCGGTAGGCCTCTACAAGTCGGAGCGGGTGATCACTTCAACGCAGTCGGCCGAGATCGAGGTTGGCGGCGGCAAGGTGCTGAATTTCTGTGCCAACAACTATCTCGGCCTCGCCGATAGCGCCGATTTGCGCAATGCTGCCAAGCAGGCGCTCGACCGCTATGGCTACGGCATGGCATCGGTGCGCTTTATCTGCGGCACCCAGGAAGAGCACAAGCAGCTCGAATCCACGATTTCCTCTTTCCTCGGCATGGAAGACACTATCCTCTACGGCTCCTGCTTCGATGCCAATGGCGGCCTGTTCGAGACGCTGCTGGGCGAGGAAGACGCCATTGTCTCGGATGCCTTGAATCATGCCTCGATCATCGATGGCGTGCGGCTGTCGAAGGCCAAACGTTTCCGCTACGCCAACAACGACATGGCCGATCTCGAGGCGCGCCTGAAGGAAGCCCGGGACTGCCGCTTCCGGTTGATTGCCACCGACGGCGTGTTTTCGATGGATGGCATCATCGCCAATCTCAGGGGTGTCTGCGACCTCGCCGAGAAATACGACGCCATGGTGATGGTCGACGACAGTCATGCCGTCGGCTTCGTTGGCCGGAATGGCCGCGGCTCGGCCGAACATTGCGGCGTCGAGGGCAGGGTCGACATCATCACCGGCACGCTCGGCAAGGCGCTTGGCGGGGCCTCCGGTGGCTACACCTCGGGCAAAGGCCAGATGGTCGACTGGCTGCGCCAGCGCTCACGGCCGTATCTCTTCTCCAACACGCTGATGCCGGCGATCGCCGGCGCTTCGATCAAGGTGTTCGAACTGATCAAGGACGGCGATGGGCTGCGCGACAAACTCTACGACAATGCAGCGCGCTTCCGGTCGCAGATGGGCAAGCTCGGCTTCACGCTGGCCGGAGCCGATCATCCGATCATACCGGTGATGCTGGGTGATGCCAGCCTGGCGCAGGAGATGGCCGCGCGCATGCTGAAGCGCGGCATTTATGTCATCGGCTTTTCCTTCCCGGTGGTGCCGAAAGGCCAGGCGCGCATCCGCACGCAAATGTCGGCGGCGCATTCCAGCGCGGATATCGATCGGGCAGTGGAAGCGTTTGCCGCCGTCGGGCGTGAACTCGGGGTCATTTCCTGAAGGGCTGGAATCGAAAAGCGATTCCGGATCAAGAGATTCAAGGGACAAAAGCATGTCGAACATGATGAAGGCGCTGGTGAAGGCCAAGGCCGAACCGGGCATCTGGATGGAAGAGGTGCCGGTGCCGGAGATCGGCCCAAACGACGTGCTGATCAAGATCAAGAAGACGGCGATCTGCGGCACCGACGTGCACATCTACAATTGGGACCAGTGGGCGCAAAAGACGGTGCCGGTGCCGATGGTGACGGGCCATGAATTCGTCGGCACCGTTGCCGATTTCGGCGCAGCGGTCACCGAATACAAGGTCGGCCAGCGTGTATCGGGCGAAGGCCACATCGTCTGCGGCCATTGCCGCAACTGTCGCGCCGGGCGAGGGCATCTGTGCCGCAACACGCTCGGCGTCGGCGTCAACCGTCCCGGCGCTTTCGGCGAGTATCTGGCGATCCCGCAGCATAATGTCGTGCCGATCCCCGATGATGTGCCCGACGAGATCGCCGCGATCTTCGATCCGCTGGGCAATGCCGTTCACACCGCATTGTCATTTGATCTGGTCGGCGAGGATGTGCTGGTCACCGGCGCCGGGCCGATCGGCATCATGGGCGCGCTCGTCGCGCAATGCGTCGGCGCGCGCAAAGTGGTGATCACCGACATCAACCCGGTGCGGCTGGCGCTGGCCAAGAAACTTGGCGTCCAGCATGTCGTCGACGCCTCGAAGGAAAAGCTGCGCGACGTCATGCCGGTGCTCGGCATGACCGAGGGGTTCGACGTCGGCCTCGAAATGTCGGGCGCCGCCCCCGCTTTCCGCGACATGATCGACACCATGAACAATGGCGGCAAGATCGCCATTCTGGGCATCGCGCCGACCGGCTTCGAGATCGACTGGAACAAGGTCATCTTCAAGATGCTGCATCTCAAGGGCATCTACGGCCGCGAGATGTTCGAAACCTGGTACAAGATGATCGCGCTTGTGCAGGGCCCGCTGGATGTCTCCGGCCTGATCACCCACCGCATCGGCATCGACGATTTCCAAGCCGGCTTCGATGCGATGCGCAGCGGCAGTTCCGGCAAGGTGGTGATGGACTGGTAGATGCCGCCTAGCGCAGGATTCTGTTTTTCATCAACCATTTCACGGAGCGGGGCCACGCGTGGTTCGCACCCATGCGAAGATCGGTAAACCCCTCCGAAACATGTCTCCCGGTTTCGGCGTCAAGGATGCGAATGAACATAGTATGTTCTGTTCGGTTGACGCGCGTTACGACGCCAAGCAAGGCAAGCGACGCGCCGTGCTCCTTGGCAATCGGTCCTTCACAACCAGCGCAGTTGCGCAATCCGTGCGGCGCAGCAGCCTGTGTATCCCGCGCCGGCACATCAATTACTGTAAAGCGCCCAGACTGGGAGAGCATGTCCCTTGCAATTTGTGCCGATTCGGACAGATAGCGCCTGTCATATTCATCCGGGGGAATTATTCCCGCCCCGGCGCTCTTATCCTCCAATTCGAAAGGGAACACTTCGATCGACATCGGCTTTGTCTGCTCGGCCTGCGCAAATGTGCAGGTGCCTAAAAGCAGCGTCACCAGGACACTTAATGTGCGAATGCTCATCGTAGTCCTCCCGTCGGTGTAATGGGCATTATACGCGGCCTGACAACGCAAATCACGAACAAATCGAAGGCAATGCTATGCTTTGGCTGTGGTGGGAGCTCCCACGCAGTCTCGCTCGAACTCTGTCGTTCAGGGTGATTGGCTTGATCTTGGACTAACCCTTGCTCGGGACCAGGCTGGTCTCCAATGCAGCCAGTCCGCTGGTGATCGCCTTGCGCTCTTCAGCGCTGAGCCTTGCCAGCAAATCCCCTTCGAACGCCTTGGCCAGCGGCACCATCTCGCGATAGGCGGCAAGTCCCGTTCCGGTCAGCGTCAGATGTTCGATACGGCCGTCTTTTTCGTCCGGTTTTCGCGTCAGCCAGCGACGCCGTTCGAGCTCGGCGACAGCGCGCGAAACCTTTGTCTTGTGCATGGCCGATTGCTCACCGATTGCAGACGCCGTCATCGTTCCATGCTGCCCCAGCCCCGAAAGGGTGCGCCATTCCGGCCGCGTCAGGCCGTGGCTATCCTTGTAAATCCGCGAAAATTCGCGGCTGACGGCGTCGGCAAGCCGGTAGAGCCGGTAAGGCAGGAAATTTTCCAGATTGAGAATTTCAGGCGCGTCGGACGCTTCGCTCTTGATCGCCATTTTTCAAAGCCGCCATTGATGGTTACATTTTCAATGGTTACAAATGAAACCAGTTTGGTCAATTGAGATCCATTCCGGGGAGGAAGCAATGGCCTTTTCCTATATGCCGGGCTTCGGCAACGACTTCGAAACCGAGACGCTGCCCGGCTCGCTGCCGCAGGGACGGAATTCGCCGCAGCGGCCGGCCTACGGTCTTTACGCCGAACAGCTTTCCGGCTCTCCCTTCACCGCGCCGCGCGGCACCAATGAGCGCTCCTGGCTGTACCGCATCCGACCGAGCGTCAAGCACACTGGCCGCTTCAAGCCTGCGAGCTATCCCTTATGGAAGAGTGCGCCCAATGTCGGCGACCATGAGTTGGCGCTTGGCCAATACCGCTGGAATCCGGTGCCGATGCCGAAGGAGCCGACCGATTTCATCGCCGGCATGCGCAGCATCACCACCGCTGGCGACGTGCTCGGGCAGACGGGCATGGCGGCACATGTCTATGTCGCCAACACCTCGATGGTCGACGACCATTTCTTCAACGCCGACGGTGAATTGCTGGTCGTACCGCAGGTCGGCGCATTGCGCTTCGTCACCGAGATGGGCGTCATTGAGCTGCGGCCCGGCGAGATCGCGGTGCTGCCACGCGGTCTGGTCTTCAAGGTCGAGCTGGTCGACAAGGAAGTGCGCGGCTACGTCTGCGAGAACTACGGCGCCAAGTTGACGCTGCCCGACCGCGGCCCGATCGGCGCCAACTGCCTGGCCAATCCGCGCGATTTCAAGACGCCTTGCGCCTGGTTCGAGGAGAAGGAAACGCCGTGCCGGCTGACGGTGAAATGGTGCGGCAATTTCCATGTCACCGAGATCGGCCATTCGCCGCTGGACGTCGTTGCCTGGCACGGCAATTACGCCCCCTACAAATATGATCTGGCTACCTTTTCGCCTGTCGGCGCGCTGCTGTTCGACCATCCCGACCCGTCCATCTTCACTGTGCTGACGGCACCCAGCGGCGAGGAGGGCACGGCCAATATCGACTTCGTCATCTTCCCGCCACGCTGGCTGGTGGCCGAAGACACGTTCCGGCCACCCTGGTACCACCGCAACATCATGAGCGAGTTCATGGGCCTGATCCATGGCCAGTACGATGCCAAGGAAGAGGGCTTTGTGCCCGGCGGCATCAGTCTGCACAATCTGATGCTGGCCCATGGACCGGATGCGCCTGGCTTCGAAAAGGCCTCGCGCGCGGACCTGAAACCGGTCAAGCTCGACAACACCATGGCGTTCATGTTCGAGACCCGATTTCCGCAAATGCTGACCCGCTACGGCGCCGAACTCGAAACCCGGCAGGACAATTATATCGACTGCTGGGCGGATCTGAAGAAGCGTTTCAATGGCACGCCCGAGGGCGACTGGTCTTGAGCACCGAGCCAATGCCGGATCGGCTGGTGCTTTTGGGCTCGAAGGGTGGCCCGGCATTGCGGCCGGGTGGTCCGTGGCCGAGTTCGTCGCTGCTGCAGATCGGAGGCCGCAGCATCGTCGTCGACTGCGGGCTTGGCGTGACGCGCGGTCTGGTCGACGCGGGCATCAGCCTGAAGGCGCTCGACCTGATCTTCATCACGCATCTGCACTCCGACCATGTCCTGGAACTGGGGCCGTTGATCCACACCGCCTGGACGGCGGGTCTGGCCACGCCCGTCGGCGTCTTCGGTCCGCCCGGCACTGGCCACTACTGGCGGCGCTTTTGCCAGGCGATGGAGTTCGATATCGAAATCCGCATCGTCGATGAAGGCCGACCGGATATTCGCGACCTGGTTTCGATCAGCGAATTCGGCGAAGGCCAGGTGGTCGAACAGGGCGGCTTGACGGTTTCGGCGCTGCGCGTCGAGCATCCGCCGGTGACCGACTGTTTTGCCCTGCGCTTCGAGCATGGCGGAAAAAGCGTGGTGTTCTCCGCTGACACGGCCTTCTTTCCGCCGCTGGCGGATTTTGCCCAAAGCGCCGATATCCTCGTCCACGAAGCCATGCTGGAGGAAGGCATCGAGCGGCTAGTGGCCAGGACCGGCAATGGTGCGCGGCTGAAAGACCACCTGCTCGCCAGCCACAGCTTTGCCGAAGAGGCCGGCAGCATCGCCAGCGATGCCAGCGTCAAGAGACTGGTGCTCAATCACCTCATTCCGGCCGACGATCCCGGGATCGGGGAGGCCGATTGGACTGCCGCTGTCAGGAAAACATGGGCCGGCGACTTGACGATCGCCCGCGACGGTCTTGTTGTGGGCTTAAGCAGCGCCAAAGCTGCAGCAGGAGAGGAAACCGCATGAAGCTTGCCACATTGAAGGACGGGACGCGCAATGGAAAACTCGTCGTCGTCTCGCGCGACCTGACACGCTTCACCGACGCCTCGTTCCTGGTGCGCACGCTGCAGGCGGCGCTCGACGACTGGCGCCGCGTCGCCCCGCATCTCGCGACAATAGCGGAATCGCTTGAGAACAATGCGATGCCGGCGGAGCGCTTCCACGAGCATGACGCCCACTCGCCGCTGCCGCGCGCCTATCAATGGGCCGACGGCTCGGCTTATGTGAATCATGTCGAACTGGTGCGCAAAGCGCGCGGCGCCGAGATGCCGGCGAGCTTCTGGACCGACCCGCTGATCTACCAGGGCGGCTCAGATTCTTTCATTCCGCCACGCGATCCGATCCGCATGGCTGACGAAGCCTTCGGCATCGACATGGAAGGCGAAGTCGCCGTCATTGTCGACGACGTGCCGATGGGCGCCAGTGTCGATGAGGCGCGCGCGGCGATCCGGCTGGTCATGCTGGTCAATGACGTCACGCTGCGCGCGCTCACCGGACCGGAACTGGCCAAAGGTTTCGGTTTTTTCCAGTCAAAACCGTCCTCGGCGTTTTCGCCTGTCGCGGTGACGCCGGACGAACTGGGTGATGCCTGGGACGGCGGCAAGGTCAGCCTGCCGCTGCTCGCCGATCTCAACGGCAAGCCGTTCGGCCGGGCCAATGCCGGTATCGACATGACCTTCGATTTTCCGGCGCTGATCGTTCACGCAGCAAGGACACGGCCATTGGCGGCCGGCACGATCATCGGCTCGGGGACCGTCTCCAACAAGCTCGACGGCGGGCCGGGCAAGCCTGTTTCGGCCGGTGGCGCTGGCTATTCCTGCATCGCCGAACTGCGCATGATCGAGACCATTGTGTCAGGCGAACCCAAAACGCCGTTCCTGCGCTTCGGCGACACGGTGCGCATCGAGATGAAGGACAAAGCCGGGCATTCGATCTTCGGCGCCATTGAGCAGAAGGTCGAGAAATACGAGAGGTAAGGGCATGACGGGGGACTATCTTCTGGCCGGTGTCTGGGCACTCGCCATACTGGCGGTCTTCATCCAGGCGATCCGGCTGAGCTACCGCATTGAGGCGCGATCGCCCGGCCTGACCAACCGCAGCGGCTTTCCGCGCAAGGCGATGATGTTCCACACCATCACCAACATGAACGTCGCGCGCGACGAGGAAACGCAAGCCATGCGGCGGCGCATGAACCGGCTTCTGCTGATCGTTCTTGCCGGATTCGCGATCATGGGGGCAGGCTTGCATCTGATGCGGGCAGGGGGATGATCTCGTGAACCTGCTCGACCATCTGCGCCGTATGGCCGGCAACAATCTGTGGTCGAACGACCGGCTCTACCGCGCGGTGCTGTCGCTCCAGCCAGGCGAGTTCGAGGCCGAACGCACCAGCTTCTTTCCATCGATCAAGGCGACGCTCAACCACATCCTTGCGGTCGATCTTCTCTACCTCGATTTTCTCGAAGAGGGTGGTCTCGGTGCTGCCGCCCATGACGACTTCGTGCCCCTCGACGAGCCGGGGGCGTTGTTTGCGGTGCAGGTCGCAGCCGACCGGCGGCTGATCGCCTTTTGCTATAGACTGTCGGCCGACGACCTCGATCGGCAGGTTATCACCGACCGGCGCGAGGACGGCATGATCCCCGAGCGCATCGGCGACATCCTCGCCCATGTCTTCCTGCACGACATCCATCATCGCGGCCAGGTGCACGCCATGCTTTCGGGGACGTCGGTCAAGCCGCCGCAACTGGATGAGTTTCTGCTCTATTATGATGCGAAGCTGAGGGAGAGAGAGGTCGAGCGGTTGGGGCTCTAATTAATCGTCAAGCCGCTCGGCCCTTTCAGAGCAGCGGTGGCGCCGATAGGTCTTTCCTTGCCGGGGGGCGGCAAGAGACGCGCTACGACCCTGCCGCGCCGGGTGATTACGATCTCCTCGCCGGCATTTGCACGCCTGACGAGTTCCGACAGTTTGGCTCTGGCTTCCGTAATAGAGACGTGCACGGCTCGACCTCGCTAGGCCCAACCTTAAGCCAAAGCCGGGCCGCAGCGAGAGTAACCTTACGCCGCTTTGCCGTCCACCTTGATCACCCCGCGCTTGATCTGGTCCTGCTCGATCGATTCGAACAGCGCGCGGAAATTGCCTTCGCCAAAACCTTCGTCGCCCTTCCTCTGGATGAACTCGAAAAAGATCGGCCCGATCACGGTTTTCGAAAAGATCTGCAGCAGGATCTTGGTCGTGCCGCCATCGACGACGCCTTCTCCATCGATCAGGATGCCGTGCTTCTTCATGCGCTCGATCGGTTCGTCATGGCCGTTCACGCGGTCGTACGACATGTCGTAGTAGGTCTCCGGCGGACCGGGCATGAATTTCAGCCCGTTCTCGGTCAGCCTGTCGGTGGCGGCATAGATCTCGTCGGTGCCGACAGCGATGTGCTGGATGCCCTCGCCATTGTATTTCTTCAGATATTCGGCGATCTGGCTGGTCTCGTCCTTGGACTCGTTGAGCGGAATGCGGATCTTGCCGCAGGGCGAGGTGATGGCGCGGCTCACCAGGCCGGTGATCTTGCCGTCGATGTCGAAGAAATGGATCTGCTTGAAGCCGAACAGATTGCGGTAGAAATCCCACCATTTGTCCATCTGGCCGCGATAGACATTGTGGGTCAGGTGATCGAGATAGTAGAAGCCGACGCCTTCCGGCCGTGGGTCGCGAGCGCCCAGCCATTCGAACTCGGCATCATAGGCCGAACCCTTCTTGCCATAGGTCTCGATGAAGTAGAGCAGCGAGCCGCCAATGCCGATGATTGCTGGCACGTCGAGCGCTTTGTCGGCGCCTTCGTAAGGCATGGCGCCCTTGGCAACCGCATGATCGAAAGCGTGTTTGGCATCCACCACCCGCCAGGCCATCGAGGCAGCACAGGGGCCGTGCTTGTCGACGAACTTCATCGCATGCGAGCCGGGCTCGGCATTGACGACATAGTTGATGTCGCCCTGCCGCCAGATGGTGACGTCTTTCGTGCGGTGCCTGGCCACGGCGAGATAGCCCATGCGGGTGAACAGTTCGGCCAGTTTCTCCGACTCCGCATGCGCGAATTCGACAAACTCGAAGCCGTCGGTGCCGGCCGGGTTGTCCTTGCCGATCCTGGCGGGCGGGGCGTCGTGCGGGAATGGACCCATGATATTCCTCCGAAAGCTGGCCTGGCCTGAAAAGGCCATTTGACACGATCATAACGCGGAGGAGGCGCACGGTGCTTGCATTCAAACGCTTGAAATGATGATGTCATGCGTGAAGCGTGCATGATGTGAGGAAAAACCATGGATGAGGCGCGCATTGACCAGTTTGACCGCAAGATAATGGCGCTGTTGCAGGGTGATGCGCGGCTGACCAACAACGATCTTTCGGAGCGGGTGAACCTGTCGGCGTCGCAATGCTCGCGCCGCCGCCAGCGGCTGGAGGAGGACGGCTTTATCAAGGGCTATCGCGCCGTTCTCGACCGCGACAAGCTCGGTTTTTCCCTGGTCAACGTCATTTCGGTCACGCTCGCCACGCACAACCGCGACAATGCGCGGCGCTTCGGTGAACTGGTGGCGCGGCTGCCTGAGGTGCAGGAAGCGCACGCGCTGACCGGCGAGATGGATTACATCCTGAAAGTGGTGACGCCCGACTTGAAATCGCTGTCTGAATTCGTCAACGGCGTGCTCCTGCCACACGAATCCGTGCAGCACGTGAAGACAGCGATCGTGCTGGAGACGTTGAAGGAGACCGGCGCGCTGCCGATCTAAATCTTGGGCGGATCAACCCTTCGACTGCTGGATCAGCCCATAGAGATTGGTGCAGCGGGCGCCGGAGCGGCAATAGGCGAAGACCGGGCCGTCGAGCTCGTCGAGCGCTTCGGCCTGATCCTCGACATTCTCGGCGGTGATCTGGCCGCTGATGACGGGGATGTAGCGGAAGGCGAGCCCTGCGGCTTCGACCGCCGCCTTGACGGTGTCGGCAGAAGGCTGGCCGGGCTGTTCGTCATCGGGCCGGTTGCAGATGACACTCTTGAAGCCGGCTTCCTTGATGGCGGCGACGTCCTCAGGCTGGATCTGGCCCGAAACCGAATAGTCCTCGCTGATTTCGCGGTATTCCATGGCAGCATCCTCGCAAACTGGTCAGGCGGCAGTCTTGCCACTCCCCGACATGGGCGGCAATCCGTACCGAAGGAATTCTCTGCCAAATAGACACTGCGTGCCGGAAAATCCAACCGGGCCGATGCGGCCCGGCTGGACAATCCTCCATACTCAGCTGCCGAGAATGGCGCCTTTGATCTGACGGATGTTGTTGTGCATCATGTCGATATAGGTCGCGGCCGGGCCGTCGGGCTGCGACAGCGCATCCGAATAGAGCGTGCCGCCGACCTTGATGCCGGTTTCGCTGGCGATCTGTTCGATCAGGCGCGGGTTGGTGATGTTCTCGACGAAGATCGCAGCCGCCTTGTCCTGCTTCACCTGAGTGACCAGTTTGGCGACGTCTGCGGCGGATGGTTCGGAGTCGGTCGAGATGCCTTGCGGGGCGAGGAAGGTCAGGCCGTATGCGTGTTCGAAATAGCCGAAGGCGTCATGCGAGGTGATGACGACGCGCTTGCTCTCCGGGATTGAGGCGATCGCCGCTTTCACTTCGCCTTCGACCGCGTCGAGCTTCTTCGTGTAGGCGGCGGCATTGGTCTGGTAGCTGACGCAGCCTTCCGCATCCGCTGCGCAGAAAGCCTCGGCGATGTTCTTCACGTAGATCCTGGCATTGGCGATCGACTGGAAGGCGTGCGGATCGGTGACCGTCTTGCGGCCGTCGGTGCCGGCACCTTCGGCCGCGTCGGCATCCGCGAATTCAGGTTTGAAATCGATCGGCGTCACGCCCTTGGTCAAGGTGATGATAGACGCCTTGGTGGCGCTGGCATCGACCAGCCGCTGCAGGAAACCTTCGAAATGCAGGCCGTTGACCAGAACGATGTCGGCCTTGGCCATGGCCACCGCATCGGCCGGGCTCGGCTCGTAGACATGGGCGTCGCCATCCGGCCCGACGATGGTGGTGACGTCGATGCGGTCGCCGCCGACATTTTTGGCGAAATCGGCAATGACGGTGAAGCTGGCGACCACTTTCAGCGGTGCGGCCAAGGCCGACGATGCGCCAAAAGCGGTTAATGTTATAACGCTCATCGCCAGGGCGGCATGGATCGATTTCAGCATAGACGGGTCTCCTTCTAGGGGCGGGGATCAGGCCGTTCTGTGACGGTGATGGATGATGCGCGCGCGCAGAATGCCGCGCGTGCCAAACAGGATCGAGGCGAAATAGACGACGCCGGCCGACAGGATGATGGCCGGGCCGGATGGCAGCGACGCGTGATAGGACAAAAGCAGCCCGGCGACGCAGGACGCAAAGCCGATCAGCACCGCCAGCACGCACATCGGCTCGACGCGAACTGTCCAGAAGCGGGCGGCTGCGGCCGGCAGCATCATCAGCCCAACCGACAGAAGCGTGCCGAGTGCCTGGAAGCCGCCGACAAGGTTGAGCACGACAAGGCCGAGGAAGATGAAATGCACCGGACTGCCGAGCCGGCTGACCGAGCGCAGGAACAGCGGGTCGAGGCATTCGGCGACCAGCGCCCGCCAGAAGATGGCGAGGCTGACCAGCGTCACCGCGACGATGCCGCCGATCAGCGTCAGGGCCTCATCGTTGAGCGCCAGCACGGTGCCGAACAGCACATGCATGAGATCGACGCTGGAACCGCGGATCGACACCATCAGCACGCCGATGGCGAGCGAAATCAGATAGAACGCCGCCATCGAGGCGTCCTCGCGCTGTATGGTGAAGCGCGAGACGGCGCCGGCGCCGAGCGCGACGATGACGCCGGCGATCAGGCCGCCGATGGTCATCGGCAGGATCTCCAGCCCATAGAACAGGAAGCCGGCGGCCGCGCCGGGCAGGATTGCATGCGCCATCGCGTCGCCCGACAGGCTCATGCGCCGCAGCATCAGGAAGACGCCGATAGGGCAGGCGCCGAGCGACAGCATCAGCGAACCGATCAAAGCCCGCTGCATGAAGCCGAAATCGGCGAAGGGCGCGATGACAAGACCGTAAAGCATGTCCATCAGGCAGCCCTCGGTCCGACGCCGTGTCGATGGTCATGGTGATCGTGGCCATGGTGATCGTCACCATGAGCGTCCTCGCCCGGCTCGCACCAGGGTGCATTTTCTTCCCAGGCTTCGTGGAAGCGGCGGGCGCGCAACAGGTTGTCAGGTTTCAGCGTTTCCCTGGTTTCGCCCCAGGCGATCGGCTGGCGGGCGAGAAGCAGCGTTTCGGGGAAATTCTGCCGCACCAGGTCCAGATCGTGGACGACAACCATGATGGTGCGTTCCTCGCCGTGCCAGTGCTTGATCAGGGCAATGAGGTCGCCGACCGTCTTGGCGTCGACGGCGTTGAAGGGTTCGTCGAGCAGGATGAGGTCGGCGTCCTGCAGCAGGACGCGCGCAAACAGCGTGCGCTGCAACTGACCGCCCGACAGCGTGTCGATCGGGCGCTTTTCAAAGCCGCCGAGGCCGACCGCCATCAGCGCCTTGCTGACGTCATCGCGATCTTCCTTGGTGTAGCGGCCAAGCAGGCCGCGTCGTGGCCACAGGCCGAGCGAAACCAGATCGACCACCCGTGCCGGAAAGGAGCGGTCGAGCTCCGATTGCTGCGGCAGATAGGCGGCACGTACACCGGGCGCGCGGATAACCTCGCCGGCCATTGGCTTCAGGACGCCGACAATGCCTTTCATCAGCGTCGATTTGCCGGAGCCATTGGCGCCGACCACAGCGGTCAGCGAGCCCTTGCGGATGGTGCCGTCGAGATGATGGATCGCCGGATGGCTGCCGTAGCCAAGCGTCAGGTCGCGGAATGTCAGGCAGGTATTTGTCATTCTGCGATCCGTAGGCGGCGAAATCCGGCTGCTGGCAGCGGCCGATTGGATATGTGATGTTATTACATTAGTCAACAAGCCAATCCGGCGGAATTGCGGCCGCGGGGCAACTTGCCGTGTGTGCATGCCATATGCCGTTGGCCCAAGGGGATTCGACCTGGCGACCTTGCCCCAAGCCGGCCGCGACTCTAAAGAAGCGCAACCGTCACAGGAAGGAACCATCCAATGAGCATTCGTCGCATCGATGTCGGCCCGCGCATGAGCCAGATCGTCATCCATGGCAATACCGTCTATCTGGCTGGTCAGGTCGGCCAGCCAACCGGCAACGTCGCTTCGCAGACCAGGGACATCCTGGCGGCTGTCGACGAATTGCTGGCCAAGGCTGGCTCCGACAAGACCAAGATCCTGCAGGCGATCATCTGGCTGGCCGACATGAGCACCTTTGCCGAGATGAACGCGGAATGGGACAAGTGGGTGCCGCAGGGCAACACGCCAGCCCGTGCCACCGGCGAAGCAAAGCTCGCCACCCCGGACTATCTGGTCGAGATTATTATTACCGCCGCGATTTGAGTTTTTAGCCTCCCCCTTGTGGGGAGGCCGGACCGAGGGTCCGGGTGGAGGTCGGCGCCGCTGCCCTCCGCTATGGCTCCGGGCGTTCGGCGTTCGAAAAGCCAAATCGTTGGCTTTTCGCCAGCCTGCGGCTGGACACGCCTCACCCCTGCGGCCTGAACCTTGCCACCAGCGTGTGGCTCTCGGCCGCGTAGGTAAAGCGCACATGGGTGACCGGATGTTCGGCGCTCCATGTCCGTCGCTCTACCACCAGGCACGGCGCGCCGGCTTCGATGTCGAGCGCGGCCGCTATATGTCTGTCGGCGGCGACAGCGCGAATCCGGTGCTCGGCTTCGCTCCACGGCACGCGGCCGATCAGCCATGGTCCTGGTGCGATGGCCACGAATTCCACGTCTGCTGCCTCGGGTACGGCGGTGAGGTTGATCAGCCGCTGTTCATGCGCGAACGGCCGCTCGCCGGCGAAATGCCCGCATTCCAGCGCCACAACCGGTCCGGCCAAGCCCAATTCCAGCAGGGCGCGATCCTCGGCGCTGCTGCGCCTTTTGTGCCGAGCGACGCGCTCGTAGCGGTAAGGCAAGCCGAGCGCTTCGACCTCGATGCGGATATCGTGGATTTCCAGCACCGCCGCTTGCGACTGCGGCCGGCGCACAAAGCTGCCTGAGCGGCGGCGTCGTTCGATCAGCCCGGCCTTGGCAAGCTGTGACAGCGCCTTGTTCACCGTCATGCGCGAGCAATTGTATTGCACGCTCAGTTCGTGCTCGAACGGGATGCGATGGCCGGGCGCCCAGGCACCGGACGTGATCTTCTCGCTAATGTCGGTCAGGATGCGCTGGTGCAGCGAGCCGCCACCTTCCGCTACCACTGTGCCGGCCATGCTCATGCCGAAAGCGCCGTCATCACGCTGCGAAACCGCTCGGCGATAGCCTCTCGCTCCACATGCCTGCCGCCGCTGACCTGCTTGAGCCCATGCACCCAGACGCAGTCGACCTTGCCGCCATTGGCGAAGATCCAGGCGTCCAGGATCGCGTCGCCGCTCTTGCCGGCCAGCGAGGGATTTTTGGGATCGAGCGAGACGAGATCGGCGGATGCGCCGGCGGCGATCTGCGAGATGCCGGCGCCAAGGGCGACGCTGCCCCCGTCCAGCGCGGCATCGAACAGCGCCCGGCCGGTCGAGCCGCCCGCGACCGCCAGCACATTGCGGGCGCGGTGGGCGAGGCGCTGTGAATATTCGAGCTGGCGCAATTCGTCGGGCAGGCCGATGAGCACGTTGGAATCGGAGCCGACGCCAAAGCGGCCGCCATGGTCTCTGAACAGTGGCGCGGCAAAAGTGCCGTCACCGAGATTGGCTTCGGTGATCGGGCAGAGACCGGCGATGGCGCCGCTCCTGGCCATGGCAACGGTTTCAGCATCGGTCATGTGCGTGGCGTGGATTAGGCACCAGCGCTTGTCCACCTTGGCATGGCCAAGCAGAAATTCGACCGGCCGCGCGCCCGACCAGGCAAGGCAATCCTCGACCTCTTTCACCTGCTCTGCAATGTGGATGTGGATAGGCCCATCCGGCGCTAGGGCAGTCACCTCAATCAGTTCTTCCGGCGTCGCGGCGCGAAGGCTGTGCGGAGCGACGCCGACGACAGCCTGATTCAACGCGCGAACCGATTCGCGGCATTTCTCAACAAGCCGCGAGAACCGATTCACATCGTTGATGAATCGCCGCTGGCCTTGGTTTGGCGCGGCGCCGCCGAAAGACGAGTGCGCATAGAACACTGGCAGCAGCGTCAGGCCGATACCTGTTTCGCCGGCCGCCGCCGCGATGCGCTCGGCCATCTCGGCAAGATTGGCGTAGGATTTTCCATCCCGGTCGTGATGTAGATAGTGAAATTCGCCGACGCGGGAAAAACCGGCCTCCAGCATCTCGACATAGAGTTGTGCGGCAACCGCCTCGACCTGATCGGGTGTCATCGACAGGGCGAAACGGTACATCACCTCGCGCCAGCTCCAGAAACTGTCGGCGGAGGGGCCGCGAAGTTCGGCAAGGCCGGCCATGCCGCGCTGGAAGGCGTGGCTGTGCAAATTGGGCATGCCGGGCAACAGGATCGCGTGGCGTTCGTCGCCGGCTGCTGCTGCGGCGCCAGGCTGAACGGCTGTAATGCGTCCCTCGGCCAGGGTGAGCCGCACATTATCGCGCCAGCCATCGGGAAGGAGCGCCTGTTCCGCAAAGATCGCTGCCACTTTTCTCTCCGGTTCTCTGTCTCTCA
The DNA here is from genome assembly GCF_055811655.1 of Mesorhizobium sp. WSM4809. NCBI lineage: Bacteria > Pseudomonadati > Pseudomonadota > Alphaproteobacteria > Hyphomicrobiales > Phyllobacteriaceae > Mesorhizobium > Mesorhizobium sp. WSM4809. The sequence goes on along the minus strand of NZ_JBVVQW010000012.1, from coordinate 59,598 downwards.
TGCGATGATGGCACTTGCAGTGCGTTTCAATATGTATATACATAATCGTCATCGATTGAAACGGAAAAGATGATGGCTGGACAGAGCAAAAGCCGGGCAGGGGATCTTCGTCTGTGGCGCAATGCGCGGCTAGCGACAATGGCCGACGGGTCTGCCGGACTTGGCGTCGTCGAACATGGCGCGGTCGCTGCGCGTGACGGCCGCATTGTCTATGCCGGCCCCGAGTCGGAGCTGCCCCCAACACTTGCCCTGGCCGCAGAAACGGTCGATTGCGAGGGCCGCTGGATCACGCCTGGCCTGATCGACTGCCACACCCATCTGGTCCACGCCGGCAACCGCGCCAACGAATTCGAGATGCGGCTGGCCGGCGCCACCTATGAAGAGGTCGCCCGGGCCGGCGGCGGCATTGTTTCGTCGGTCAAATCCTTGCGCGCCGCCAGCGAAGACGAACTGGTCACTCAATCGCTGCCGCGCCTCGATGCGCTGATCGCCGAAGGCGTGACCACCGTCGAGATCAAGTCCGGCTATGGCCTCGACCTCGAAAACGAGAAGAAATCGCTGCGTGCAGCCCGCCAACTGGGCGCGCAACGGGCGGTGACGATCCGCACCACCTTCCTCGGCGCTCACGCGCTGCCGCCGGAAGCCAAGGGCGACAAGGACTACTTTATCGATCTGGTCGCCAATAAGATTCTTCCATCGGTTGCCGCCGAGGGGCTGGCCGATGCCGTCGACGGTTTCTGCGAAGGCATCGCCTTTTCGCCGGAACAGATGGCGCGCGTCTTCGATGCGGCCAAAGCAGCAGGCCTGCCGGTCAAGCTCCATGCCGACCAGCTGTCCAACCTGCATGGCGCCGAACTCGCCGCCCGTTACGGTGCGCTGTCGGCCGACCATCTCGAATACACCGATGATGCCGGTGCAGCGGCGATGGCCAAGGCCGGAACCGTGGCGACGATCTTGCCCGGCGCCTACTATTTCATTCGCGAAACCAAGAAGCCGCCGATCGGCCTGTTTCGCCAGCACGGCGTCAAGATGGCTGTCGCCACCGACAACAATCCCGGCACTTCGCCGCTGACCTCGCTGCTTCTGACCATGAACATGGCCGCGACCCTGTTCGGCCTGACGGTCGATGAATGCCTCGCCGGCGTCACCCGCGAGGCCGCCCGCGCGCTTGGTTTGCTGGGTGAAACCGGCACGCTGGAAGCCGGAAAATCCGCCGACCTGGCGATCTGGGACATCGAGCGCCCCGCCGAACTCGTCTATCGCATGGGCTTCAACCCACTGCATGCCCGCATCTGGAGAGGACAATGACCGAACTGACCCTGAAGCCCGGCAATGCGACGCTGGCCGACTGGCGCGCCATCTATCGTGGCGCCGTGCCCAAGCTGGACAATGCCTGCCGGCCAAAGATCAAGGCGAGCGCCGAGGCTGTCGCCAGGATCGTTGCCAAGGGCGAGCCGGTCTATGGCATCAACACCGGCTTCGGCAAACTGGCCAGCGTCCGCATCCCGGCCGAGGATCTCGAGACCTTGCAGCGCAACATCGTCCTGTCGCACGCCGCCGGCGTTGGCGAGCCGATGCCGGTTGCTGTCTGCAGGCTGATGATGGCGCTGAAGCTCGCCAGCCTGGCGCAGGGCGCGTCGGGCGTGCGGCCGCAAACCATCGAATTGCTGGAAGCAATGCTGGCCAACGACGTCATCCCGGTGGTGCCGGCGCAAGGTTCCGTCGGCGCCTCCGGCGACCTCGCCCCGCTGTCGCACATGACGGCGGTGATGATCGGCGTCGGCGAATGCTTCACCCCGCATGGCCGTTTCCCGGCCAAGGTCGCCTTCGTCTCGCATGGATTGGAACCGGTGACGCTGGGCGCCAAGGAGGGCCTGGCGCTGCTCAACGGCACCCAGTTTTCGACCGCCTATGCGCTGGCCGCCTTGTTCGAGGCCGAAGTGCTCTACCAATCGGCGCTGGTCGCCGGTGCCCTGTCGACCGACGCGGCAAAAGGGTCCGACGCCCCCTTCGATCCGCGCATCCATGTGCTGAGAAAGCATCCCGGCCAGATCGAGACGGCCGACGCCCTGCGCAATCTGATGGCCGGCAGCGCCATCCGTGAATCGCATCGGGTTGGCGACGAACGCGTGCAGGATCCGTATTGCCTGCGCTGCCAGCCGCAGGTGATGGGCGCTGCACTCACCGTGCTGCGCCAGGCGGCCGACACGCTGGGCACCGAAGCCAATGGCGTCACCGACAATCCGCTGATCTTCGCCGAGGATGACACCGCGCTTTCCGGCGGCAATTTCCACGCCGAGCCGGTGGCCTTCGCCGCCGACATGATCGCGCTCGCCATCTGCGAAATCGGTTCGCTGTCGGAACGCCGCATCGCCATGCTTGTCGATCCGGCGCTGTCCGGCATGCCGGCCTTCCTGACGCCGAAGCCCGGCCTGAACTCCGGCTTCATGATCCCGCAGGTGACGGCGGCGGCGCTCGTTTCGGAGAACAAGCAGAAAGCCTATCCGGCCAGCGTCGATTCGATCCCCACCTCGGCAAACCAGGAAGACCATGTTTCGATGGCCGCGCACGGTGCGCGCCGGCTGATCGGGATGGTCGAGAACGCCACCGCCGTGATCGGCATCGAATTGCTGGCCGCGGCCCAAGGCTGCGATTTCCATGCGCCGCTGGCCTCGAGCGACGCCCTGGAGGCAGTGCGCAAGCTGGTCCGGGCCGAAGTGCCGCATCTCGACAATGACCGCCATTTCCACCCCGATATGGAAAAAGCCATCGCCATGGTGCGCAGCGGTGCGGCCATCGAGGCCGCCGGCGGCGTGGCTCTGCCGTCGGTTTCCGGAGCGATGTGATGGCAAGCGCGCCCTGGCTGACGGTCACGCCCGGCACAGCGCCGTTGCTGGTGTCGATCCCGCACACCGGCATCGACCTCGCCGGCCTTGAGAATCGGCTGGTCTCGCCCTGGCTCGGCCGCCGCGACTGCGATTGGTGGATCGATAATCTCTATGACTTTGCTGCCGGCCTCGGGGCGACGGTGGTGCACACCGCGATCTCGCGCACCGTCATCGACGTCAACCGCGATCCCTCCGGCGCCTCGCTTTACCCCGGCCAGGCGACGACCGGCCTTTGCCCGACCGAGACTTTCGATGGCGATCCGCTCTATCGCGAGGGCGAAGAACCGGGGCCGTCGGAGATCGACGAGCGTCGCGAGAAATTCTTCGTGCCCTACCATGCCGCCTTGCAGGTCGAGATCGACCGGTTGCGTGGCCTGCACGAAAAGATCGTCCTCTATGACTGCCACTCGATCCGTTCAGTGCTGCCGCGCCTGTTTGAAGGCACGCTGCCGGTTTTCAACCTCGGCACCAATGACGGCAGGAGCGCCGATCCGACGCTGCAGGCGATGGTCGGCCAGATCATGGCCGAAACCGGTGAAACCTTTGTCATCAACGGCCGCTTCAAGGGCGGCTGGATCACACGCCATTTCGGCCAGCCGCAACAAGGCGTGCATGCGCTGCAGATGGAACTCTCCAACCGCGGCTATATGCGCGAGCCAGATGGCAAGGGTACGCCGGACAATTGGCCGGTGCCCTATGACGCCGAGTTCGCAGCACCGATCCGCGCCACGCTGCGGAAAATCCTCGAGACCGCGACATCCTGGGCGCGCGTCTGACATCAGGTCCTTTATGGAGTGACGCCATGAACAATCCTCGCCACAACATCCGCGAAGTCCGCAGCCCGCGCGGCACCGAAATCAGCGCGCGCTCCTGGCTGACGGAAGCGCCGCTGCGCATGCTGATGAACAATCTCGACCCGGATGTTGCAGAAAATCCCAACGAGCTGGTCGTCTATGGCGGCATCGGCCGGGCGGCGCGCACCTGGAACGACTTCGACCGCATCGTCGCCTCCTTGAGGACGCTGGCCGATGACGAGACTTTGCTGGTCCAGTCCGGCAAGCCGGTTGGCGTGTTCCGGACCCACCCGGACGCCCCGCGCGTGCTGATCGCCAACTCCAATTTGGTGCCGCACTGGGCGAATTGGGAAAAGTTCAACGAGCTCGATAAGAAGGGCCTGATGATGTACGGCCAGATGACGGCCGGCTCGTGGATCTACATCGGCACGCAAGGCATCGTGCAAGGCACCTACGAGACCTTCGTCGAGGCCGGCCGCCAGCACTATGGCGGCAATCTCAAGGGAAAATGGATACTGACCGGCGGTCTCGGCGGCATGGGTGGCGCCCAGCCGCTCGCCGCCGTCATGGCCGGCGCCTGCTGCCTGGCGATCGAATGCAACCCGGACTCGATCGATTTCCGCCTGCGCACCCGCTACGTCGACGAGCGCGCCGACACGCTCGACGAGGCGCTGGAAAAGATCGAACGCTGGACCAAGGCCGGCGAGGCGAAATCGGTCGGCCTGCTTGGCAATACGGCCGAGATCGTCCCGGAAATGTTCCGGCGTGGCATTCACCCCGATATGGTCACCGACCAGACCTCGGCGCATGATCCCATCAACGGCTACCTGCCGAAGGGCTGGACGATGGCCGAGTGGCGCGAGAAGCGCGTCAGCGACCCCAAGGTGGTCGAGAAGGCGGCACGCGCTTCCATGCGCGAACATGTCGAGGCGATGGTGGCGTTCTGGAACGCCGGCGTGCCGACGCTCGACTACGGCAACAACATCCGCCAGGTGGCCAAGGAGGAGGGGTTCGAGAACGCCTTTGCCTTCCCCGGCTTCGTGCCGGCCTATATCCGCCCGCTGTTCTGCCGTGGCATCGGGCCGTTCCGCTGGGCAGCCCTTTCCGGCGATCCTGAGGATATCTACAAGACCGACGCCAAGGTGCGCGAACTGACGCCCGGCAACACCCATCTGCACAATTGGCTCGACATGGCGCGCGAGCGCATCGCCTTCCAGGGCCTGCCGGCGCGCATCTGCTGGGTCGGCCTTGGCGACCGCCACAGGCTCGGACTCGCTTTCAACGAGATGGTGGCCAAGGGTGAGCTGAAGGCGCCTGTCGTCATCGGCCGCGATCACCTCGATTCCGGCTCGGTCGCCTCGCCAAACCGCGAAACGGAATCCATGAAGGACGGCTCGGACGCTGTGTCCGATTGGCCGCTGCTCAACGCGTTGCTCAACACGGCGTCCGGCGCCACCTGGGTGTCGCTGCACCATGGCGGCGGCGTCGGCATGGGTTTCTCGCAGCACGCCGGCATGGTCATCGTCGCCGACGGCACGCCGGACGCCGCAAGGCGCCTGGAGCGGGTGTTGTGGAACGATCCGGCGACCGGTGTCATGCGCCATGCCGATGCCGGCTACGACGTCGCCATCGAATGCGCCAAGGAGCACCAGCTCAATTTGCCCGGCATTCTCGGCTGATTGGCTGAACCGATGCGCATCCTGCGGGCAGCCGAATACCGGTCGATGCCGTGGAAGAACGGCGGCGGCGTGACGACGGAAATCGCCGTTTCGCCCTCGGGTGCCGGTCTCGACGACTTCGACTGGCGCGTCTCGATGGCGCGCGTCGAACTGAGCGGTCCTTTCTCGCAATTTGCCGGGATCGATCGCACCCTTGCCGTGCTCGAAGGCGAGGGCATCGTCCTTGAGATTGCCGGCCACCCGCCGACATCCATAAACAGGACGACGGCCCTGTTTTCTTTCCCTGCCGACGTGCAGACCTCGGCTGCACTGATCGGCGGGCCGATCACCGATCTCAATGTCATGACCCGCCGAAGCCGGGTGACGCATTCGGTCGAACGCCTGGTGATTTCGGCCCCCGTGGAAGTCCGGACTGAAGCCGGCACAACGCTCATCCTATGCTTGGAGGGCGACGTCAGCGTGCCCGCCGCTGAACCGGTCCGCCTCGGTCCGCTCGACACGCTGCTGTCCGGTCCGGTCAGCACCGGCCTGCTCGTCCAACCCGCCCATGAGGCAACGCTGTTCGTGATCCGGATCGGCGCCATTGCCGGCAACGATTAACGCTTGTTTCCAAACATGATCGCGGCACCGGCGAAATATAGCGTAAGCTGCTGGCGGCATCACGAAAAAGCCTGAATCCTCTCCGCCGATCTGGCCTGGCGGGAAGTGGGGTGCTTGTCTTTGAGTTTTGCTGAGAGACGACGCCCTGTCGTGGTGCGGAAACAAACTTTCGGCAAGTGGGGTTTATGCAACCAATTGCATTTGAACCGGTTTTAGGGCCATTGCCGTGGCGGTGACGCCGCTCAGTGCCCGCTTACGGAATTTTCAATGAATATTCAGACGAATCCTGCCCAAATCGAGAAGACAAGCGCGAGCTTCCCGGCCATCACGGAAGAGCCGATTCGCTCCAATTACCTGCCCGAAGAGCGCCTTCGGCTGCTTGGCGAAAGCCTGGCAAAAGGCGACCTCACCGATCTGTTCGGCCTGACGCCCTTCGATTTTCAGGCGCGTGTCCGCGACAGCGCCAAGAAGATTTTGGAAGTCTACCGGTCGACCAATGCGGCGCAGGCGAGGGGCGAGACGATCACGCCGGCGGCACAATGGCTGCTCGACAACAATTACCTGGTCGAAGAGACCATTTTCCAGGTCAAGCGCGACCTGCCGCGCCGCTTCTATCGTCAGTTGCCGACGCTGAAACTGCCTGACAACGGCAGCGTGCCGCGCGCGCTGGCGCTGGCCTGGACCTATGTGGCGCATTCAGACAGTTCCGTTTCGGCGACGATGTTCAAGTCCATCGTCCAGGGTTTTCAGTCGGTCGAGCCGCTGAAGATCGGCGAACTCTGGGCGCTGCCTTCGCTGTTGCGCTTCGTCCTGATCGAAAATCTCCGCCGGCTGGCCGTCAGGGTCAATCGCACCCGCCAGATGCGCCAGATCGCCAACGATGTGGCCGACAAGGTCCTGGCGACCGACGACAGCGCCGACCGGCAGTCGATCCTGTCCAATTTCAGCGCGCATGCGCAGGACACCACCTTCGCCACCCAACTGCTCTACCGCCTGCGCGATGGATCGCAGAATGCCGGCAAGGCTCTGGAATGGCTGGAAGGCGAGCTCGAAAAGACCGGCTCCGATGCCGAGGAAATCATCATTTCCGAACATCACACACTGTCCAGCGGCAATGTGACGACGGGCAACATCATCCGCGGCCTGCGCCTCATCAACGACGTCGACTGGACGGTGTGGTTCGAAGGCGTCAGCCGCATCGACACCGTGCTGCGCGAGCGCACCGATTTCGCCGCGCTCGACTTCTTCTCGCGCGATCAGTACCGGACCGCGATCGAGGAATTGGCGCGCCGCTCGAACCTTTCGGAATATCGCGTTGCCGAGATGGCCATTGAGTTGGCCGGCCACGCCGCCAGCGATGGTGACGGCGACGTCGTTTTAACCGGGTCCGCCCACACCGATGTCGGCTTCTTTCTCGTCGGCCCACGCCGGCTGGAGCTGGAGAAGGCGATCGGCTATCGGCCCACCATCAGCCAGACAGTCAAGCGTGCCTTCCGCAAGACCGGGTGGCTCGGCATCGTCGTGCCCGTGTTTGCGCTGACGGCCCTGCTTCTCGTCCTTTCCGGCAACGCGCTTGCCAATCTCGGCCTGTCGGTGCCCTCGATCGTCCTCATGCTGGCGCTTTTTGCCGTGCCGGCCAGCGAGGGCGCGCTCGCCTTCTTCAACACGGTCGTATCGCTGTTCCTGAAACCGACGCGTCTCGTCGGCTACGATTACCGGCACGGCGTTCCGCCCGAGGCGCGCACGCTGGTGGTGGTGCCGTCGCTGATCGGCTCGCGCGACGACGTCGAGGAAAACATCCGCAACATCGAGGTGCATCATCTCGCCAACACGGCCGATGAAATCCATTTCGCGCTGCTGTCGGACTGGCCAGACTCGAAGACCGAGATCGATGCGGCGGACACCGAAATCCTCGAATTCGCCCGTACCGAAATCGCTCGTCTCAACGCCCGCTATCCGTCCGAAGGCGCGCCGCGTTTCTACATCCTGCACCGGCGCCGGCTGTTCAATGCGGCGCAAGGGGCCTGGATGGGCTGGGAGCGCAAGCGCGGCAAGCTGCACGAGCTCGATCTTCTGCTGCGCGGCGACAGCGACACCACGTTCCTGCCGCTCGACGTGCCGCTGCCGGAGAACGTCGTCCATGTGATGACGCTCGATGCCGACACGCGCACCACCCGTGACGCGGTCGCCACTCTTGTCGGCAAGCTTTGCCACCCGCTCAACCGGCCGCATTTCGACGCCAGCAAGCGCGTCGTCACCGCCGGCTACGCGATCCTGCAGCCGCGCATCACCGCGTCGCTGACCTCAGGCGACGATGCGTCGTTCTTCCAGCGGGTCTTTTCGGCCAATCGCGGCCTCGACCCTTATGTCTTTGCCGTGTCTGATCTCTACCAGGACGTCTTCGGCGACGGGTCCTTCACCGGCAAGGGCCTCTATCATGTCGACGCCTTCGAGGCCGCCCTGCAGGGCCGCATCGAGGAGAACACCATCCTCAGCCACGATCTGCTGGAAGGCGCGCTGGCGCGCGCGGCGCTGGTCACCGACGTCGAACTGGTTGAGGACTATCCGACCCGCTACTCGGTGGACGCCTCGCGCCACCATCGCTGGGCGCGCGGCGACTGGCAGTTGCTCGGCTTCATGCTCGATCCGCGCTCCGGCGTGCCGGCGCTGTCGCGCTGGAAGATGATCGACAATCTGCGCCGCTCGCTGACGCCGATCTTCTGGGTGATGGCGGCGATCGCCGGCTGGACGCTGCTGCCCTTCACGCAAGCCGCGCAATGGCAGGCCCTGCTGATCCTCAGCCTGTTCATGGCGCCGACATTCGACATCGTCAACGCCATCCTGCCCAAGAGCGGCGACCAGACGCCACGCGGCCATTTCTCGGCCCTGGCACGCGACGTCGCCTTCGGCACCGCCATGGTGGCGCTGAAAATCGTGCTGATGGCGCACAATGCCTGGATGATGGGCGATGCCATCGTGCGCACGCTCTACCGGCTGTTCGTCAGCCGCCAGAACCTTTTGGAATGGCGCACCGCCTCGCAGGCGCACAAGGCGGGCGACAACGATGTCGGGTCGTATTACGGCATGATGTATGGCGCCGTGATCATCGGCTTCGTCGGCCTTGCCATTCCGGTGTTGGCCGATTCGACCGGCGCCTTCGTCGCCTTCTTCTTCGCCCTGTTCTGGATTGGCTCGCCGGCCATCGCCAGCTGGATCAGCCGTTCGGCTGAAACCGAGGATCGGCTGCGCATATCGCAGGCCGACATCCATACGTTGCGCACGGTGGCGCGGCGCACATGGCATTATTTCGAAAGCTTCGTGACGGCAGAGCATCACCATCTGCCGCCGGACAATTTCCAGGAAAGCCCGGCGCCGGTGGTGGCGCCACGCACCTCGCCGACCAATATCGGCGTCTACCTGCTGTCCGTCGTTTCCGCCCGCGACTTCGGCTGGATCAGCCTGTCCGACGCCATCACCCGCATCGACGCCACCATGGCGACGATCGAGGGCATGCCGCGTGAGCGCGGTCACCTCTTCAACTGGTACGACACGACGACACTGAAGCCGCTCTATCCGCTTTACATCTCGGCTGTCGACAGCGGCAATCTCGCTGGCCATCTGGTGGCGGTGGCGGCGGCCTGCGCCGAATGGGCCGAAGCACCTTCCGTCCATCTCCAGGGCGATTTCGAAGGCATTCTCGACACGGTCACCATCCTCAGCGAAAGCCTCGATGATCTGCCCGACGACCGCCGTCAGTTGCGCCCGCTGCGCCAGCGTCTCGCCGACCGCCTCGACGGCATGCGGCGCGCTGTCGACACCATCAAGGCGCAGCCCGAAATGGCGTCGATCCGCACCATCAACCTGGCTGTGCTGGCCGGCGAGATCCGCAAATTGGCCACCGCCATCCATACCGAGGCGGTGTCGCCCCAGAGCGACGTTATCGTCGACTGGGCGGCAAGGCTGGAAGCCACCTGCGAAGCGCACGTCCATGACGCGCACAGCGACGACAATGCCGTCGAGGCGCTGCGTGCCAAGCTGCTCACCTTGCGCGAGCGCACGCGCCGTTACGCCTTCGAGATGGATTTCTCCTTCCTGATGCGGCCGGAGCGCAAGCTGTTGTCGATCGGCTACCGGGTCGAGGAACACCAGCTCGACGAGAGCTGCTACGACCTTCTGGCTTCCGAAGCGCGGCTGACCAGCCTGTTCGCCATCGCCAAGGGCGACCTGCCGACCGAGCACTGGTTCCGGCTTGGCCGGCCGATCGTCGAAATCGGTTTCCAGGGCGCCCTGATGTCCTGGTCCGGCTCGATGTTCGAATATCTGATGCCGCCGCTGGTGATGAAGGAGCCGCAGGGCTCGATCCTCAACCAGACCAGCAAGCTGATCATCAAGCGCCAGATCCAGTATGGCCGCCAGAAGAACGTGCCGTGGGGCATTTCGGAGGCCGCCTACAATGCGCGCGACCGAGAACTGACCTACCAATACACAAATTTCGGCGTTCCAGGCCTCGGGCTGAAGCGCGGCCTTGGCCAGAACACGGTGATCGCGCCCTACGCCACCATACTGGCGGCCCAGTTCAATCCGCGTGAAGCCGTGCTGAATCTCGCCCGATTGCGGGAGATCGGGGCGCTCGGCCGCCACGGCTACTACGATGCCGTCGACTTCACGCCGCAGCGCGTGCCGGAAGGCACGGATCATGTCGTCGTCCAGAACTACATGGCCCATCATTCGGGCATGTCGATCGCGGCGGTTGCCGACGCCATCTTCGAAGGTCGCATGCGCGACCGCTTCCACAGCGATCCGGTCATCGAATCGGCCGAACTCTTGCTGCAGGAGAGGGCGCCGCGCGACATCCCGACCGCGACCGTCAGGACCGAGGCCGACGAACGCTCCAAGGACGAGACCGAAGTCGACAGCCCCGACACCCGCATCGTGCTCAATCCGCTGCAGTCTCTGCGGTCGACCAACGTCATGTCGAACGGCCGCTATTCGGTGATGGTCACCGCGACCGGCTCGGGCTACAGCCGCTGGGGCGATCTCTCCGTCACACGCTGGCAGCCGGATCCGACCGAGGACCGGCTCGGCTCCTACATCTTCCTGCGTGACGCCGGCACCGGCGATTGGTGGTCGGCTACGGCCGAGCCGAAGCGCGCCGCCGAGGAAAAGGCGCAGACCTTGTTCTCCGACGACAAGGCGAGCTTCGTCAAATCCGTGGGCACGTTGCGCTCCGAGGTCGAATGCATTGTCATCTCGGAAGGCAATGGCGAGGGTCGTCGGGTCACGCTCTACAATGACGGTCCGTCCGACCGTCACATCGAAGTGACCTCCTTTGCCGAACTGGTGCTCGGCCTGGAGGCGTCCGACAACGCGCATCCGGCCTTCTCGAAGATGTTCGTGGAAACCGAAATCTCTGCCAACAACGCGGCGATCTTCGCCACGCGGCGCAAGCGCGAGACCAGTGAGCCCGATATCGCCATGGTGCATTTCGTCACCGATCCGTCCGGATCGGCGCGCGATGCCGAGGCCGAAACCGACAGGCGCGCCTTCATCGGCCGTGGCCGTACCATCGTCGATGCGGCCGCTTTCGACCCGGGCGCCAGGCTGGGCGGCCACTCAGGCTTTACGCTCGATCCCGTCGCCTCGCTGCGCCGCCAGGTGCGCGTGCCGGCCAACAAGAAGATATCGCTGACCTTCTGGACCGTCGTCGGCGCTGGCCGCACCGAGCTGGACGAAGCCATCGCCCGCCTCGACCATCCGGAGAGCTTTGCCCGCCAGGCCATGCTTGCCTGGACGCGCAGCCAGGTGCAGACCCGCCATATGGGCCTCAGTCTGACCGATGCCGCCAATGTGCAGAAGCTGGCGCGCTATCTGATCTATCCGGATCCGTTCCTGCGTCTTCCCGCTGAATCCATCGCCTCGGGGCTGGGCAAGCAGTCGAGCCTGTGGCCGACAAGCATTTCCGGCGATTTCCCGATCTTCCTGGTCAGGATCGGCGACGTCGCCGATCTCGAAATCGTTGCCCAGGCGCTGCGTTTCCAGGAATATATGCGCACCCGCGGCATGATGATCGACTTCGTCGTCGTCAACGAGCAGGCGTCCTCCTATGTCCAGGACCTGCAGCGGGCGGTCGAGACGCTGTGCGAAAACAGCCGCCTGCGCGGCAAGGAGCTCGGACCTCGCCAGCACATATTCGCGGTGCGCCGCGATCTCATGGACGAGACCACCTACAAGACGCTGCTCGCTGTCGCCCGGGTGGTCCTGCACACGCGCAACGGCACCATCTTCGACCAGATCGAGCGCGCCGAGGCCGCGGCTCTGCAGGCGCGCGACGCTCTGGCAGCATTGCCAATTCCGCGTGAATTGCCGTCGCCGACACCCACGACGCATACTCCTGCCTCGCAGGCAGTGGCCAATGTCAGCGCCGATGGAAGCGGTCTCAGCCAGTGGAACGGCTTTGGCGGTTTCGACGGCGACGGGCGGCATTATGTCGTGCGCCTGGCCGGCCGCCGCACGACGCCGCAGCCGTGGATCAACGTCGTCTCCAACGCCTCGTTCGGCTTCCATACCTCCGCCGAGGGCGCTGCCTTCACCTGGAGCCGAAACAGCCGCGACTACCAGTTGACGCCGTGGTCGAATGATCCGGTCTCGAACCGGCCGGGCGAGGGCCTCTATATCTACGATCAGGCCAGCGGCAAGGCATTCTCGCCGCTCGCTGCCGTGGTGCGCGATCCCACGATGACCTACGAGGCTTGGCACGGCCAGGGTTTCTCGACCTTCCGCTCGAAGCGCGGACCATTGTCGATGGATCTCACCCATGTCGTCGATCCGGTCGATCCGCTGAAGATCTCGCGGCTGCGCATCCAGAATTCCGGTTCGGTGCCGGCGCGGCTGCGTGTCTATGCCTATGCCGAATGGGTGCTCGGCGGGCACCGGTCGCGCACTGCGGCAACCATCGTCCCGTCGCGGGATGCCGCCAGCGGGGCGCTGCTGGCACAAAACCCCTACGGGCTGGATTTCGGCGAGCGCGTTGCATTCCTCGCGGCTGACGGCGGCGTTCATTCGGTGACGACAGACCGGACGGAGTTCCTGGGCCGGCATGGCTCCAGCGAGCTGCCGCAGGCGGTGCTGAGTGGTGCAGCGCTGTCTGGCCGTGTCGAGGCCGGCGACGATCCATGCGCGGCGATTGCCCGCGACGTCGAGATCCCGGCTGGCGGCGACGTGACGCTGCTCTGGCTGCTCGGTGACGCCGAGTCCGCCGAGGAGGCGAGCGCGCTGGTGCAGGAGCATAAGGTCAAGGACTTCGACCAGCGGCTGACCGACAATGAGCGCGAATGGCGCGGCTTCCTCGACACCATCCAGGTCGAGACGCCTGACAAGGCGCTCGACGCCATGGTCAATCACTGGCTGCCCTATCAGAGCCTGGCCTGCCGCATCCGTGCCCGCTCCGCCTTCTATCAGGCCAGCGGTGCCTTCGGCTTCCGCGACCAGTTGCAGGATACGCTGGCGCTGCTGGCGCATGACCCGCAACTGGCGCGCGACCAGATACTCAATGCGGCACGGCGGCAGTTCCCCGAAGGCGACGTGCAGCACTGGTGGCTGCCGCGCACGGGTGCTGGCGTACGCACGCTGATCTCCGACGACGTGGTCTGGCTTGCCCACGCCACGGCGCGCTATTTGCTGGTCACCGGCGATGCCACCATCCTCAAGGAGCAATTGGCGTTCATCGATGGACAGCCGCTGGGCGATGGCGAGCACGATGCCTTCTTCACCCCGGAAATCTCGAAGAAGACGGCGTCGCTCTACGACCATTGCGCGCGTGCGCTCGATCTCGCCATCAAGCGCAGCAGCCCCGCGGGCCTGCCGCTGATCCTCGGCGGCGACTGGAACGACGGCATGAACCGCGTCGGCGAGCACGGCAAGGGCGAGAGCGTCTGGCTCGGCTGGTTCCTGCTGAAGACGCTTGGTGATTTCGCCCCCGTCGCCAAGGCCGAGGGCGACGCTAAGCGAGCACAGGCCTGGGCAAAGCATGCCGATGTTCTGAAGCGGGCGCTTGAGAGCACCGCATGGGACGGCGAATGGTACCGGCGCGGCAGTTTCGACGACGGCACCCCTTTGGGGTCCCGCAACTCGCAGGAGTGCAAGATCGACTCGATCGCCCAGTCCTGGAGCGTGCTTTCGGGAGAGGGCGATCCGGCACGGTCGACCACCGCGATGGAGCAAGCAACGAAGCTGCTTGTGGACGACAAGCTGAAGATCGTCAAACTTTTCACGCCGCCCTTCTCGAAGACGGAGAAGGACCCGGGTTACATCAAGAGCTATCCGCCCGGTGTGCGCGAGAATGGCGGCCAGTACACCCATGCCGCCACATGGTTCGTCATCGCGCTCGCCGAGATGGGACAGGTCGACGAGGCCTATCGCTGTTTCTCGATGCTGAACCCCGTCAACCATGCGACCGACGAGGCCACGGCCGAGCACTATCGTGTCGAGCCCTATGTCGTGGCGGCCGATATCTATGCCGGGGACGACAATGCCGGCAACGGCAAGGGCGGCCGTGGCGGCTGGACCTGGTACACCGGCTCCGCCGGCTGGCTCTACAGGGCTGCGGTCGAAGGCATTCTGGGCATCGAGCGGCGCGGCAAGCGTGTCCAGTTCAAGCCGAAGCTACCCAGACACTGGGATGGGTACTCGGCAAATCTCAAAATGCTGGGGGCGGAACTCAAGATTCGCGTGATCCGCGACAATAAGGCCAAGGCCGTGTCGCTGGAGGTGAATGGGGCAAAGACCAAGGGTTCGGCAGTCGAACTGAAGGACGGCGAAGTTGCCGAGGTGGTCATCAGGATCCCGGCCTGATGCATGTTGCTCAAAAACTATGCGCTCGGGCCTGGGATCTTGGGCGCGACTTTTGCCGCCACGGCGGGATGAGAGGCCGTCCCGCCCGGCGTTGCCGCCTGCCGATTGAAGGACATGCCACCGAGGAGTGCATTAAATCAAAGGCTTGAGGCGTCCGACAGGGGCGCCACGAGCAGTGAGAGTTTGGCCTCCCTTCACCTGGAAGGGCGCACTGCAGCTTTGTTTCGCTCTATACTTCGCAAAAGGTGATTTCGGCCTTAGTCATCCGCCCGACATTGTTGCTGATTAAAATTGTGGCAGTACGTGCCAACTGCCATGATTTCGCCGCATGCCTGACATTTTACCTGTCTTCTCAAACCGTTAGGTGATCACGGCAGATTTCGGAACGTCGCCATCTTTTGTTCGCTCTAGGGGAACTGAAGGGGTACACGGCCATTGTTTTGCGACGTATCAACCGGTACGAATAAAATGATGCAGTGCACAATAAACAGCGTGGCGGAGTAACTGGGGTGACCCTTCTGCAAATCTACTGGCGAGCTCTCGGTTATCTGGCGGCGGACAGGAAACGCGTTGCGTTGATCTGTTCGGCCAACGTGGCTCTCGCCATCGTAGCGCTTCTCGAGCCGATCATGTTCGGTCGCGTCATCGGCGCCATCTCCGAGCGTGGTTCTGTCTTCACCACGCTGGTCATGTGGGCCGGTCTCGGAGCCTTCAACATCGTTGCCTTCGTCATGGTGGCGCGCGGCGCTGACCGCTTTGCACACGCGCGGCGCAGCGAAGTGCTTTGCGAGTCCTTCGAGCGTGTGATCACCATGCCGCTCGCCTGGCACCATCAGCACGGCACCTCCAATGCGCTGCATACGATGCTGCGCGCCGTCGAAACCCTGTTCAGCCTTTGGCTCGAATTCATGCGCCAGCATCTGTCCACGGCTGTCGCCCTCGTACTGCTGGTCCCGACCGCGATCAGCATGGACCTGCGCATGTCGCTGGTGCTGCTTGGCCTCGGGCTGCTCTATGTCGGCATCGGCCGGATGGTCATGCGCCGCACCAAGGCGGGTCAGGCCGCGGTCGAGCGCCACTACCACAAGGTGTTCGCGCATGTGACCGACTCGGTCAGCAACGTTGCGGTGCTGCAGAGCTACAATCGCCTCGGCCACGAGGCCGATACGCTGCGCCGCTACGTCAAGAACCTGCTCGACGCGCAGAACCCTGTTCTCGACTGGTGGGCGCTGGCCAATGCCTTGCACCGTCTGTCATCGGCAATCTCGATGCTGATCGTGTTGTCGATCGGCTCCTATCTCGTCACCCGTGGTCAGTTGGGTGTCGGCGACGTCATTGCCTTCACCGGTTTTGCCACGATGTTGATCGCTCGCCTCGACCAGATGTCGGCTTTCGCCAACCAGATTTCCGAGGCCCGTGCCAAGCTCGAGGATTTCTACCATCTCGAGGACTCCGCGGCTGATGCCGCCGAGCCGGACGGCCTGCGCGATCTTGCCAACGTCACCGGCCATGTCCGCTTCGAGAATGTCGGCTTCGAATTCGCCAATTCCGGCCAAGGCATCGACGACGTGTCCTTCGAGGTGCAGGCGGGCCAGACCGTCGCCATCGTGGGCCCTACGGGCGCCGGCAAGACCACGCTCATCAACCTGCTGCAGCGTGTCTTCTCGCCGTCCCATGGCCGTATCCTGATCGACGGCATCGACACCCGCACCGTGACCCGCAAGTCGGTGCGCCATTCGATTGCCACCGTGTTCCAGGATGCCGGGCTGCTCAACCGCTCGATCGAGGACAACATCCGTGTTGGCCGCGCCGATGCAAGCAATGACGAGATCCATGCCGCCGCCAATGCGGCTGCCGCACAGGACTTCATCCTGTCCAAGAGCAATGGCTACGACACGGTGGTTGGCGAACGTGGCGGTCAGCTCTCGGGCGGCGAGCGTCAGCGCATCGCCATTGCCCGCGCCGTGCTGAAGGACGCACCGATCCTGGTGCTCGACGAGGCGACCAGCGCGCTCGACGTCGAGACCGAGGACCGCGTCAAGGAAGCGATCGACGAGTTGCGCCGCGACCGCACGACCTTCATCATCGCCCACCGCCTGACCACCGTTCGCGACGCCGATCTGGTCGTGTTCATGGACAAGGGCAGGGTGGTCGAGATGGGCGGCTTCACCGAGCTGTCGCTGCGCAATGGCCGCTTCGCCAGCCTGCTGCGCGCCGGCGGCCTGCTCAACGACGAGGAGGTTCGCCGCCTCAGCCGCACCGTACAGCAACAGCAGGAAGCAGCCGCCTGAGCTTCTTTCTCCGACCTCCTCTTGTGGGAGGTCGGACCCTAGGTCCGGGTGAGAGTACAGGCACGGCCGCCCCGATTGCGTCTGCGACACCACCGCTCGATTGCCCCGAACGCCGCGGCGGTTTATGTAGAACCGCATGAGCGACACGACTTCACGCCTGACCGGCTGGATGGACCTCGCCAACCCGACGCGCTTCGTCGGGCTGGCGGACAAGGTCGTGCCATGGCTGGCCACGATCGCCACACTGATCCTCGCCGTGGGGCTCTATATGAGCTTCGCCGCGCCTGAGGATTTCCAGCAAGGAATCACCGTCCGCATCATGTACATCCACGTGCCTTTCGCCTGGCTCGCCATGATGTGCTACACGCTGATGGCGGTCTCGGCGCTCGGCACGCTCGTCTGGCGGCATCCGTTGGCCGATGTCGCGCTGAAATCAGCCGCACCCATCGGCGCCGTCTTCACCGCGCTGGCGCTGATCACCGGTTCGATCTGGGGCAAGCCGATGTGGGGCACCTGGTGGGTCTGGGATGCTCGGCTGACCTCGGTGTTCGTGCTGCTCCTGATGTATCTCGGCATCATCGCGCTGACCCGCGCGCTCGACGATGCCAGCCGCGCCGCCTGGGCCGCGGCCATCATCACGCTGGTAGGCTTCATCAACATCCCGATCATCAAGTTCTCGGTCGACTGGTGGAACACGCTGCATCAGCCGGCCTCGGTGTTCCGCATGGGCGGCTCCACCATCGACCCCAGCCTGCTATGGCCGCTGCTGGTGATGGCGCTCGGTTTCACCGTGCTGTTCTTCGCGCTGCACCTGATGGCGATGCGCACCGAAATCCGCCGCCGCCGGGTGATTGCCATGAGGCGGGTCGCGGCTCGGCAGGCCGAGCGCTCTCCCCCTTCTCCCCTTGTGGGAGAAGGTGTCGCCGAAGGCGACGGATGAGGGGTGTTCCAGGGAACGCCAACGTCTCATTCCGCTGGAACACCCCTCATCCGTCTCGGCGCTGCGCGCCGATTCACCTTCTCCCACAGGGGAAGAAGGCAAGACGCTTCTTAGTTCACCCCATCCTTCCCCGCGCGGCCACCGGCAGCGTTTCCAGCACCTTGTCGCCGTCGACCAGATTGACCTCGTTGAACAAATTGGTGACGACGCAGCAATGGTCGGGCACGACACGCACGCGCTCGCCAATGCGCAGCTTGCCTTCGCCCGAAAGCGTGACGGTGCCGTGCTCCTCGCTCAGGCCCGTCACCCGCGCTCCCGACACGCCGAGCAACTCGCCGAAATCGGCGAGACCCAGCGTGTCGCTGGACAGCGCCTTGCTCCCGGCATCGAGGATAGCGCGCGTCGCTGTGGGATGGCTGACCACCGTCGACAGCACCGTCAGCGCACAGTCGTCGAGGCCGCCGACGCCTTTGGCGACTTGATAGCGGTCGAGATAGATGTAGGTGCCTGGACGATACTCGGTGACAACGGATGTATCGCTGGAGCGCCACATATCCGGCGTGCCGCCGCTGGAGATGCGGTCGCAGGCGAGGCCCGACGCGGCCAGCGCCTGCTTGGCCCCGGCGAGCCAGGCTTCGGCCTCCGCCGCCCGCCCGGCGGCCGGGTAGGTCATCAGTCCTCCGAAGGTGAGGCCACCGGCTCTGTCGATCTGCCTTGCCAGCGCAACTGCTTCATCAGCCGTCTGCACGCCGCAGCGGCCCATGCCGGTGTCGCATTCGACCAGCACCGGCAGTCGATGGCCGGCATCGGTGAAGGTGGTTGCCAGCCCTTCGAGCGTCTCCATGCTGTCCGCTGTCACCGACAGGGTGACGCGCCCGTGCAGCGCCAGAAGCCGTTCCAGCTTGGCGCGCCCAAGGATGTTGTAGGGAAGAAAAATATCGGTCAGCCCGGCATCGGCCATCACCTCGGCCTCGCCGATCTTCTGGCAGGTGATGCCGACGGCGCCGGCCGCTATCTGCTTCTTCGCCCAGTAGGGCAATTTGTGCGTCTTGATATGCGGCCGGAGCTTCAGCCCGTTCTTGTCGGCATGCGCCTGGGCGCGGGCAATGTTGGCTTCCGCGCGCGCGGCGTCGATCAGGATGGATGGCGTATCGAGATCTTGGACGGTCGGCATCATCTTTCACCCCATGAGGAACCGCGGGTTTTATGGCCCTGAAAATCCGTGATGTCACGCGGCCAGGCAAGCGGATCTGTGGTCCATACGCCCTGCGCAACGCCGGACTGGACGGCGAGATGGATCGACACAGCATCGACGTTCGGCTATGCGATTTGCCAGACAAATCGATACGAAGGGATCATGATCATGAAGCGCTCCGCCATCAACGACATTATCCGCGAAGCCGACGCTTTCATCCGCTCGTTCGGCTACATCATGCCGCCCTTCGCCTATTGGTCGCCGCAGGAGGCGAAGGCACGCCAAGCCGATTCCGCGGCCGTGTTTACCTCGCGACTCGGCTGGGACATCACCGATTACGGCCAGGAGAAGTTCAAGGAGCTCGGGCTGTTCCTGTTCACCGTTCGCAACGGCCGCTACGAGGACATGAAGAAGGGCATGGGCATGCTCTATGCCGAGAAGATCATGATCTCGCGCAAGGACCAGCTGTCGCCGATGCACCGCCACAACATCAAGGCCGAGGACATCATCAACCGTGGCGGCGGCAAGCTGGTGCTGGAACTGTTCATGCATGACCGCGACGGCGGCATCGATCCCAAGGCCGAGGTTTCGGTGCCGGTCGACGGAACCATCCACAGGCTGCCTGCGGGCGGGCTCCTGAAGCTCGACCCGGGCCAGAGCGTCACGCTGCTTCCCGGCGTCTGGCATGCCTTCTGGGCCGAGGGCAAGGACGTGCTGATCGGCGAGGTCTCGACCGTCAATGACGATCTCACCGACAATGTGTTTCGCGAACCGATCGGCCGTTTTTCCAACATCGACGAAGACGTTGCCCCGGTCCATCTGCTGGTGTCCGACTACGAGAAGTGGCTGGGGTAGGGGCGCCGCCCTACGCCTTCGGTGACGCCAGTCACACGGTCGAAAGTTAGCCCGTGGCGCCTGCCTACTGCGATCCTTGTTCGACCGATCCTGCCGCTTCTTCTTTGAAGACGACCTTTGTGCCTCTTTGCACTTCGGAGGCGAGGTCTTCGGCATCCCAGTTGGTCAGCCTGATGCAACCATGCGAGAAGGTCTTTCCGATCTTGCCTGGGTCCGGAGTCCCGTGAATGCCATAACTATCGATGGACAAATCGATCCAGACCGATCCCACCGGATTGTTTGGCCCGGCAGCGATCGTGAAGGGGCGCTTCGTCTTCACCCCCTTGAAGGCAAACTCGGGATCGTAGTGATAGGTTGGGTGGCGCACCACGCGTTTGACCTCTGCCTCGCCACTCGGCGCGGGCTTCTCCTGGCTCCCGATCGAGGCGGGGTACGTCGCAAGCACTTTGCCGGAAGGGTCGAGCACGCGAACCTGGCGAGCGCTCTTGTCGACCTCGACGTTCCCAATGTCTTGCGGCGGATCACCTCGGGCGACAGCTGGCACCAGCAGCTTTTGCCCCGCTCTCCTGAAGCCGATGCCGGGATTGAGGCGTTCAAGCAGTTCCTCGCTGCTGTGGAAGCGCTCCGCCATCTTTTCCAGGGCATTGTGGTAGGCCAGCCTGGGCAGGCGGGCCATCCTCTCCATGCGCGTCGGAATTCGCCTGGTGAACGGTCCCTGCACATCCTTGCGCGTCAACTCGTAGGTCTCAAGCGCGGGCCGCGAGGAGCTCGCGACCAGCTTGTCCCATGTCTCGCGGGTAAGCTTGCCGTCGGCAGGCAATCCGTTGGCCGCTTGAAACGCACTGACTGCCCGGCTGAAGTTCTCTGCTTGGCGGCCATCGATCAGGCCTGGCGAGAAGCGTGCACGATCCAGGAGGATTTGCGCCTTCAGAACGGTCGCACTGACGCCTTTCGCTTCGCTGCCGTCAAATTGGGCGTTGTTGACGGTGACCGCGTCCAGTTTTGCCGCCGCCGTTGCATCCCATGCCATGACGAGCATGGCGGCAGCGGCAAGAACGAGCCTGATCATGGAGGTCACACTCCTGTATGAGCACCTGCTTCTATGACGTCGCACGGCCGATCTGGTTCCATTCCCCTGGCTGCGTCCGACTGCCGAGTGCCGATGCGCCGCAGCGAACCCGGACCAGGGAGCACCCGGCGGTGGCGCGGGTGCATTGTTGATAAGGGTCCGCCATCATCCAGATGGATGGCGACTCTCGCCAGCGCATGTGTTGGCTTCAAGTCGAAGCGCAGCTCGGTGACCGAGGAGAGCCAGCATGCAATTTCCTGCCCAGAAGGACAGAAGACCGGCAGCCGAGGATGAGCGCCAGGCCCGGCTTGAGAAAACAGCCAGGCTCAAGCAGCTTCGGTCCTATGCTTCCTGGCTTTTGTCCGACCCAAACGCCCAACTTCACGATGAGATAGACTGCTCGGTGCTGATCGAGGAAGGCGTGATACGAGACAAAGCGTGGAGCCTGGGCTGATCGGCAGGTGACACGACCGGGCGGCGAGGGTTCCACCGCCAACGATGATCGGTCGACAATTTGTTTGGCGAGCCGATCGGCCGCAACAGTGGCGGCAGGCTGACTTCGCGTCAGTGACAGCAGCCTTGCTGCGCGCCCGTCCTGCACAGGCAGGACGAGGTGATCGGCACATCCGCCCTGGCCAGCGCCGCGGCAAGGCTTGTCTGCAATATCGGCAATTCATCAGTCTCGCCGCGCCGATTCATGCATTCCACCAGCCCGTGCAGTGCCCAGACATTGTTCGGGTGCTGGGCGCAGCGCTGCACCTTGCCGCTCAGGCCGAGATCGTCGCGATAGACCTGTTCAGCTTCTGCAGAGTGGCCCTGGTCGAGAAGCAGCGCCGCCAGCGCATGGCGCGGCGGGTGCATCCAGGCCCACGGTTCGGTGTAGGACAAATTGTCGTCAAGCTCGACCGCCTGCCGCAAATGGCCATAGGCCTCGTCATGCCGGCCCTGATGGTACGCCAGCTCGCCGTCGAGCAGGGCGACACCGACAGCCAGCGAAGCCTGCGCCGGGTTGCTGAGGAAGCGCCGCTCGGGCGCAATGCCTTTCAGATGCCGATGGAACGCTTCGCGCTCGCGCTCGGCTTCAGGAAATTGCCTGAGCGTCGCATGCGCCACACCCTTGGCGTAGTGCTGCATGGCCGCCGTCAGCACATAGAGGCCCGGCTCCGCGGTTTCAGGCTCGTCGATGATCTCCTGCCAGCGGCCGAAGCGCACTTGCACATGCGATTTCATCGCATGGTAGCCTTCGACCGTCTGCGTGAGCTTGGGCCGGCCCTGGATGGCGACCACGTCGCGCGCGACCAGGCTGCGCACTCGATCGGCGGCCCACAGTGCAGGCTGGTATTGGCCCGACAACATGCAGGTGAACATCATCAGATGCAGATCGTGGCAGCAGCCGAGCAAATAGTAGGTCGGCTCGTCGGCATAGGCGAGATAGAGGTCGTTGGCGCGTACCGCCTTTTCGCTGGCACGTTTTGCTTTCTCATACTCGCCGCACAGCACATAGATGTGCCCCGGCATGTGGTTCATGTGCCCGGCATCGGGGCACATTTCGCCCAGCAAATCCGCCGACCGGATGCCGCGCTCCGGCATGGTGGACATTTCCAGGAGATGGATGTGCAGGTGGACGATCGCCGGATGTTGTGCTGCGCCGGCCGCACCGGCAAGCCGGATCGACCGCTCGCAGACGTCGAGCGCTTCGACGACATCGGAATTCGGCGCCGGCGCGCCGGTCTTGAGGTTCCACAGCCGCCGCACCGTGCGCATCATCAGCGCTTCGACCAGCAGTGCCATCACATCATGGTCGTCGGGAAAGTCCCGATACACAAGCCGCATCGCGGCGGCATAGGCATCATCCCACCGTTCGAAGTCCTCCGGGCTCACCCGGTGCGGCTTCTGAAAGCGGGCGGCCAGCGCCTCGATCAGCCGCTTCTCGATCTCACTGGCGGAAGCCGCATTGGCCCGCGCCAGCTGGACATGCTCGAAGCAGCGCCTTGTCGCGCTGTCGGCCTCGGCCTCGCCATGTTCCTTCCAGGTCAGATTGTAGAAAGGTCCGGCGGCATAGGCGATGCCCCAATGCACCATCGGACATTCAGGATCTGTTTCGAGCGCCTTCTCAAAACACTTGATGCCTTCCTCATGGTTGAAGCCGTAGCACCAGTTGAGGCCAACGTCGAACCAACGCTGGGTTTCTGTGGAGCGAGTGGAGATGGGGCGGCGGTAGGTGCCGAGGTCGAAGCGGTCCATGGGGTCTCACTCAAATCTTGTGGGGTGCGACCCCTGTCGCAGAGTCCTCACTATCGATGTGTGCCGAAATCCGTAGGCGTGGCAACGAGTGCCATTGCGGCTTTGCTTAGATATTTCCGCCACCTCCGGTTGGTCGTTTGGCCGGCGTTTCGTCTTGCCAGCCGGCCAGCTCTGGCAGGTCGTCCAGCCAACTTTTTTCTGTCATCGAGGCATCGCCGGCCTGCGGGTCAGCCTCGGTGGCGTTTTGAATGATCCAGTCCATCCACTTGCGATAGGCAGCCGGGTCCAACTGGGGCGGCAGCACCTTGGCCTTGGCCAACATGCGTTTGCGGAAACTAACCTGCCTGCGGAGTTTGGTCGTCGTGAATTTGATTGCCTTGCCCTGGTATTCGACCGTCCAGCGCCCGTCGCCGTGGCTGGCGAGCCTGTCGATGGCGAAGCCGACGTCCACCGGCCTATCCCGCCACGGAAGCTCGATGGCATTCTTCCTCAAATCGAGTGCCCATCGCCTGTAGTCGGTCCCGGCACGCTGGGGCGGCAGCACGCCAGCCTGTTCGAGTATCTTCCTGCGGAAGGTCGGCTGCTTCTTAAGCTGGCCTGTCGTCAGCTCGATGCGATGCCCACGGATTTCGACATGCCAGCGGATCTTCCCATTGCCGAAATACTTGACCAGCCTGTCGATGACGAACGCGTCGTCGGAGAGCGTCACGCAGCCTTGGCTCATGCGTTCGAGAATGTACTGGCTATCAGTGAGCATGACGCGGCCTTGTGGAGGAGCCTTCATGAAGCTTCACTAAGGCGGACGCAACGACCAGGCAATCTCGCCTTCCATGATTCCGTCGCATAGACACCGATGACGCGCCGTATCGCTAGCGCGCTCGTCCTGACCAGCGGCTTAGGAGCAGCGGCCCGGCGTCGGGGGGTATCGAGGGGGACTGGCGCCGAGCCTGACCGGCTTGGAGGGGGCAGTGCCGGCTGTCCGAATTATAAGCCTTTTTATGCGTCTACGCTAATTTAATTAAAGGACCATATTCCGCTGGGGCCAAGTTTACGGTCATTTTGCCGCCCGTCCCATTTCAGCACAGGGTTGCTGGCATTGCTCTTGCACCGGACCTGTTACTGGGTGAACCCCGGTCCTGATCGCGTACCCGATTAGGTAGTAGGCTCGCCGGGCTCCGAGGGCGTTGGGGTCTTCGCCCGGCGAGTTTGCCAACTTCCTATCCTTTTGGCGGCTTTTTAGCATCAGCTTGACAACTTGATCGCTCCAAAGCACCTTCGGCGAGTGGAAGATGCGAGGAGCATTTATGAAAAAGAACTATGAAAAGCCTGTCCTGGCGAAGCGAGGAATCCTTTCCTCAGTCACGGCGCAAGTCGTCGAGTCGGGTCCTGTTACGTCGGACTGAGCCGATCTCGACATGACGGGAAGCTCGCCGGCCCGGTTCGGTGTGCTGTAGGAATTGTCCTCGGGTGGCGACTCTCAAAAGGTGTCGCAATGACTAGGTCAAAACCCTCAAAGCAATTATCACAAGCTGAAATTGATCGCTTTCTAATGGCAGCGGAAGCGCTGCACCTAAGCATCATTAAGCCATTCATATCGCCGTATTACGACCACTACAGGCAGACCGGTGTCCCGCATGAGGTGTTGTTGAAGACCTTGCGGCACGTCACCCGTAAGAAAGCCGAGTTCATCCGGTGGAACACTGCTGGGCCGGTTAGGCCGCAGACGGCGGGATAACGCGTTCAGCCATCGTTGCGCTTCAAAACGAAGACCTAAAGCCTCGGCGGAGTCGGTGATATATCCGATGATACATAGGTGAGCTTTGAAGATCACGGGCTGCGTGGGTGAACAGCAGCACGATAAACAGAACGACCACTGCAGATGAAAACCCGGTCAAGAAAGCCATGCAGCCGAACGTGGCCGGCGTCGGGAGGTTCCGCACTGGTAGATACTTGAGAAATGTCTGGCTGGGGAACCTGGATTCGAACCAGGACTAACGGAGTCAGAGTCCGTGGGTCTACCGTTAACCTATTCCCCAGCAGGCGCGGTAATGAACCGCGCGGGCCGAGCGGCTGAGCCGCTTGAGCGCTGCCTTGTAGCCGCCAGCGGAAAATAGTCAAGCCTGCTCTGCGGTTCAAATTGGGCAATCGCACAAGTTTGCGCTGCCCCTCATCCGCCTGCCGGCACCTCCTCCCGCGAACGGGGAGAAGTCCGCTGGACGCGTCTCAACCCTCCGTCCGACTGAACTGCGAGCGTTCGAAGAACAGCACCACCCCCAGGCCCAGAATCAACGGGATGATCAGGTAGAACAGCCGGAACACCAGCAGCGCCGCCAGCACGCCGACCGGATCCATGTCCGACAGGCCGGCGAGAAACACCACCTCGAACACGCCGAGCCCGCCCGGCGCATGTGAGATCTGCGCGATCGAGAAGGAGACTAGGAAGACGCCCAGTATGACGAAGTAGCCGGGATTTTGGGCTGCGGGCAGGGCGAAGAAGATGATCGCGGCGGCGGCCAGCAGCTCGATCGGGCCGATCAGCAATTGCCGCGCGACGATTGGCAGCGCCGGATAGTGGAGCTGAAAACTGGCGATCTTCAGCGGGCGCAGATGCAGCCAGCTGCCGAAGACATAGGCGGCGACGAGCAGCAGCATCGCGATGCCGGCCGCTTCCGACAGGCCATGATGGGCGATGCCGGAAAACCGGTCGAGTATCTCAGGCTCGAACACCAGAACCAGGCCCGAGGCCAAAATCGTCGACAGCACGAAGGTGATCCAGCAGACCGCCACCAGCACGCCGACATCCTGTCCGGTCAGGCCCCTGGTACCATAGGCGCGATAGCGGATGACGGCGCCCGAAAACACCGAACCGCCAATGTTGTGCGACAGCGCATAGGTGGTGAAGGAGCACAGCGTGACGAACAGCCACGACACGCGCTTGCCGATATGCAGGAGCGCGATGTGGTCGTAGCCGGCAAGCGAGGCATAGGCGATGATCGAACTCAGCGCGGCAAGAACCCAGCCCCGGGTCGGAATGGCCGTGATACCGTCCCAGACGTCGTCGAGCGAAACGCCGCGCAATTCGTGCCAGAGCAGCAGCAGCGAGAAGATCACGGCGGCGATGCCGACAACCGGCCAGAAATAGCGTCTCCAGTTCATTGCCTGACTGCCATGCGTTGCGGGTCCGCTTCCTTTTCGTGGCTGGTGGGAGGCCGGCCTTGCCGGATTCTTCCGCTCATTTCAGAAATGCCTCATCGAAGCCGGCTATTCAACCGCGAACCCTTGTCGCAGCGTCGGCCGGCTAGATTTGCCGCAGTGAGCGGCCGAAAGAGATGCCGGCAGGCGTAGCGCCGGCAACTGCGGCGTGCGGGTTCATTACGCGGCCGCGCTGGAACGGCGGTCAGCGGCCTGCCGGCAAAATTCGGCATGCGGCTCTTGGTGATCGGGCGCGGCGCTGTTAGTCTGGCGGCAACTTAAAACACTGAAGCGCCTGCTGCGTCCATCATAGGTTCGCGCGGCGCCGGAAGGAACGACAGTGGAAGACCACGACACCGGCGCGGGCGCGCCGGAGGTGGGCGTGTCCAGCGCTTCCCAGCGGTCGGCTGGCCCGGGGAACGCAAGCTGGCAGCAACGCCGCCCGACGGAGCTCCGCTCCGCAGACGGGCAGGCGGGCGACGCACCCCACAAAGGCAAGCCCAAGAAGCGGCGCAAGCGAAGGCGCGGGCGCAAGGTTTTTGCGCGCGACGAAGTGCGTCCCGCGGAGAATCGATCGCCGGCGCCAGCCAAAACCGGTGCCCCGGCGGCGGAGGCCCACAGACCGTCGGAATCGGTGGCCTCGCCCGCCGCTGTAGTGCCACGGCCGGAACAGAGCGCCCGTCGGCCGCCGGTCCAGGAGCTTCCGGTGTTTGCGGCGCTTGACCTCGGCACCAACAATTGCCGGCTGTTGGTCGCCGTGCCGACGCGGCATGGCCAGTTCCGCGTCATCGACGCCTTTTCGCGCATCGTCCGGCTGGGCGAGGGGCTCACCGCCAATGGCCGGCTCGGCCAGCCGGCGATGGACCGCGCGGTCGAGGCGCTGAAAATCTGCGGCGACAAATTGCGCAACCGCAAGATCAGAAAAGCCCGGCTGATCGCCACCGAGGCCTGCCGCACGGCCGAAAACGGCGTCGAGTTCATCGACCGCGTCGAACGCGAGGCCGGCCTGAAGCTTGAGATCATCGACCGCCAGACCGAGGCTCGGCTGGCGGTGTCCGGCTGCGGCTCGCTGGTCGAGCGCGACACCCAAGGCGTCGTCCTGTTCGATATTGGCGGCGGTTCGTCGGAAATCGCGCTCATCGATCTCGCCGGCCGCCGTTCGCCAAGGTTGGCCAATCACATCGTGTCGTGGACGTCGCTGCCGGTCGGCGTCGTCTCGCTGGCCGAGCGCTTTGGCGGCCGCACGGTGACGCGCGAGATCTTCGCCGCCATGGTCGACGACGTTGCCGGCCGGCTGGCCAGCTTCGACGGTCGCGATCGGCTGAGCCATCTCAAGGCCAGCCCGAATTTCCATCTGCTGGGCACGTCCGGAACCGTGACGACGCTGGCCGGTGTCCACCTCGAGCTCGAGCGCTACGATCGCCGCCGTGTCGATGGGCTGTGGATGGACCGCGACAGCGTCGATCGCATGGTCGAAAGACTGGTTGGCTGGGATTTCCAGCAGCGCTGCGCCAACCCTTGCATCGGTGCAGATCGCGCCGATCTGGTGCTGGCCGGCTGTGCTATCCTCGAGGCGATCCGCGCCGTGTGGCCGTCCGAGCGGCTGCGAGTCGCCGATCGTGGCCTGCGCGAAGGTATTTTGAGCGAACTGATGGCCGATGATGGCGTCTGGCGCAACGATGGGCGTGGCAGAGCGTGAGCCCGAACCGAAGAAATAAGCAATGACCAAGAAACCGGAAAAACCAGGATCAGCCAGCATTCGTGTGCTGAAGACGCGGATCAAGAAGAAGAGCGGGCTGAAGGAATCGTCGCGCCGCTGGCTGCAGCGCCACATCAACGATCCCTATGTCCAGCGCTCCAAGGCTGACGGCTATCGCTCGCGCGCGGCCTACAAGCTGATCGAGATCGACGACAAGCATCATCTCCTGAAACCCGGCATGAAGGTGATCGATCTCGGCGCCGCCCCCGGCGGCTGGTGCCAGGTCGCCGCCGCGCGGACGAAATCGACGGCCGACAAGCCGCATGTCATCGGCATCGACTATCTGGAAATGGACGCCGTGCCAGGCGCCCCGGTGCTGCTGATGGATTTCCTCGATCCGCTGGCACCGCAAAAGCTGGCCGAGGCGCTGGGCGGCGATCCCGATATCGTGTTGTCCGACATGGCGGCGCCAACCACCGGGCACAAGCGGACCGACCACATCCGCACCATGCATCTGTGCGAGGTGGCGGCCGATTTTGCGCTGTCGGTGCTAAAGCCGGGCGGGCATTTCCTCGCCAAGACTTTCCAGGGCGGCGCCGAAAACGAGTTGCTCTCCATGCTCAAGAAGAACTTCCGTTCCGTCCATCACGTCAAGCCGCCGGCGTCGCGGGATGAATCGGTCGAGCTCTATTTGCTGGCCAAAGATTTTAAAGGGCGAGAGGCCGGTCCGTCGTCAGGCGGATCGGAACGTCCAGTGGACGTTCCGAAGGCCTCGAGCGCCCGGAGCCATAGCGAAGGGCCGGGGGACGCCGACGACTGACAGGGCACCGCCGGTCCGCCGTCGGGCGAATCGGGCCGTCGAGAAGGCGAGGCCGAAGCGTAGGCTGCCATCAGTTGCCGGGTGGGCTCACCGTTTCCAGCGTCTTGGGTGTTGTCAGCCGGCCGTGACCGGAAATGGCGTTGCCGGCGTCGGGTGCCAGCCGGACGAAGGATAGCGATGCCGCCGCCGAGACCGCTGCAACGATGAAGAAGGCAATGTGGAAGTCATCCAGCGACAGCGGGCCGCCATGGATTGACGTCGATACTTCCAGGATTCCGCCGGCCAGCGCCACGCCGAGCGCGATCGACAACTGCTGGAACACGGCTGTAATCGGCGTCGCCTTGCTGGTGTCTTCAGCCGAAACCTCGGCATAGGCGAGCGCATTGACGCCAGTGAAGAACATCGAGCGGATGAAGCCGCCGACGAGCAGCATGGCCAGCATCAAGAGATAAGGTGTGTCGGGTGTGAACAGGCCGTTGATGGCGATCGAGGCGGCGGCGACCAGCGAACCGACAACCAGAACGCGGCGGAAGCCGGCGACGCGGAAGATCAGCGCGGTGACGAATTTCATGCCGATGGCGCC
This sequence comes from Mesorhizobium sp. WSM4809, assembly GCF_055811655.1. Taxonomy (NCBI): domain Bacteria; kingdom Pseudomonadati; phylum Pseudomonadota; class Alphaproteobacteria; order Hyphomicrobiales; family Phyllobacteriaceae; genus Mesorhizobium; species Mesorhizobium sp. WSM4809. Next base: position 29,899 of record NZ_JBVVQW010000012.1, on the reverse strand, counting down.
GATTGCAGAGACGAAGGTGATCATGCCGGACTGGAATGGCGTCAGCCCAAAGCCGATCTGGAACATCAGCGGCAGGAGGAACGGCACCGCGCCGATGCCGATGCGAAACAGCGACCCGCCGAGCACCGAAGAACGGAACACCTGGTTGCGGAACAGTTCGAGCGCCAGAAGCGGGTTTTTGGCGCGCCGCGCGTGCAGCAGATAGAGCGCCCCCGACACGAGGCCGACCGTTACGGTGGTGACACCGACGATTGGCGGCAGATAGGGCAAGCTGACCACCGACAGGCCAAACACCACCCCGGATGCCGCCAGCCCGCTCAGCACGAAGCCGATGAAATCAAGTGGCGGGGTCTGCGCGGGTTCGGTCTCCGGCAGGAAACGCGTCGCCAACCAGATGCCGACCACGCCGATCGGCACATTGATCAGGAAGATCCAGTGCCAGGTGAAATAGGTGGTGATGAAGCCACCGACCGGCGGTCCGACCAGCGGCCCGACCAGCGCCGGAACGGTCAGCCAGGACATCGCCGCGACGAGTTCGCTTTTCGGTGTCGCGCGCACCAGCACCAGACGCCCAACCGGCGTCATCATGGCGCCGCCGATGCCTTGCAGGAAGCGCGACACCACGAAAGCCGGCAGCGAGCCGGAGAGGGCGCAAGCGATCGACCCGACGATGAAGACCGCGATCGCGGCGCGAAAGATATTCTTGGCGCCGAAACGGTCTGCCATCCAGCCGCTGATCGGAATGAAGATCGCCAGCGACACGAGATAGGCAGTCAACGCCAGCTTGAGCGCGATCGGACTGGTGTGGATGTCGACGGCGATCGCCGGCAGCGATGTCGCAATGACGGTCGAATCCATGTTTTCCATGAAAAGGGCGACCGCCAGGATGAGCGGGATGGTGCGGTTCACAAAAAGCGTCCGACTTGATTCTTTTACGGTTGACCGGGAGGCAAGCCAACATGCAGGGCGGTTATCATGGGCTGGCTCTGATGTCGCATTAATTTGCTGTCACTTTTGTGCGACTGCGGGGAGACAGGCAGTTCGCTTGGCCTGCCGCCGTGCCTAAATCAGAACTGCCGGGACGGCCAAGGTCTTCTCGTTCCGTCTCCAGGCGCTGGCCAAGCAGCAAAGAATAGCTTGCGAATGGAGATGCGCCACGCTATTGTAGTGTATATAACTACTATATGGACTTTGTCATGGAAGAAGCCGTTTCGGCAGCCGATGCCAACCGTAGATTTTCTCTCATCCTGCGCGGTGTTCGCGAAGGACAAAGCTACGTCGTGACCAGTCATGGGCGACCCGTCGCGCGGATCGTGCCCGCCGATCGACAGCAGGGTGTGGCTTCCCGCTCGCGATTAGCGTTGTTGTCGCGCCTCGAACGCCAGCCTGTTTTGGATGTCGGACGTTGGACCCGTGACGAGCTCTACGGGGACGAGCGATGAAGGTCGCGCTCGACACCAATGTCCTTGCCTACGCGGAAGGGGTCAACGGTGCCGAGAAGCGCGATATCGTTCTCGAACTGCTGCGCAACCTGCCGCAAGAGGCTGCTGTTATTCCTGTCCAGGTCCTTGGTGAGCTGTACAATGTTCTTGTCCGCAAGGCCGGAAGACCGCCTGTGGAAGCTCGGGATGCCCTTCTGAGCTGGCGCGACGCGTTTCCAGTTGCCGCGACAGTGCAAGACGTAATGATGATGGCGGCTGATCTGGCTACGGACCACCACTTCAGCATTTGGGACGCGGTCATTCTGTCCACCGCTTCCCAAACCGGTTGTCGGATGCTCCTTTCGGAAGACCTGCAAGATGGCTTCACATGGGGTGGGGTAACTGTCGTCAGCCCTTTCGCATCGCCGCGTCACGCACTGCTCAATGCTCTCTTGGGGGAGTCTTCTGGATAGAACGCGAAACACCGAGACGATCGGCTTTTCATTGGCGCTTGGACGTGGTACCAGCCAGCGCCAATCCTGAAAGGGAAGAAACGAGTCGGCGCTGTCCATTCCGGTCAGCGCTTTTTTGTATTCCCCCACCGCGTTTTATATTCAAGGGACTGGCCATGGCAAAAATCATCGAAACGTCCACTGGCGCATTGGCGCTGACCTTTGACGACGTGCTGCTGCAGCCCGGCCATTCCGAGGTCATGCCCGGCGAGACCGATGTCCGCACCCGCATCGCCGGCGACATCGACCTCAACGTGCCGATCCTCTCGGCGGCGATGGACACCGTCACCGAGGCCAGGCTCGCCATCGCCATGGCCCAAGCCGGCGGCATTGGCGTCATCCACCGCAATTTCTCGCCGGCCGAACAGGCCGAGCAGGTGCGGCAGGTCAAGAAATTCGAATCCGGCATGGTGGTCAATCCTGTCACCATCGGCCCCGACGCGACGCTCGCCGACGCGCTGGGCCTGATGCGCAGCTATTCGATCTCGGGCATTCCGGTGGTCGAGAATGGTGGCACTGGCGGCCACAAAGTCGGGCGGCTGATCGGCATCCTGACCAATCGCGACGTGCGCTTTGCCTCCGATCCAGCGCAGAAGGTCCATGAGCTGATGACCCGTGACAACCTGATCACGGTCAAGGAGAACGTCGACCAGGACGAGGCCAAGCGGCTTCTGCATCAGCACCGCATCGAAAAGCTGGTTGTCGTCGACAGGCAGGGCAACTGCGTCGGATTGATCACCGTCAAGGACATCGAGAAGTCGCAGCTCAACCCGCACGCCAGCAAGGACGCACAGGGCCGCTTGCGCGCCGCCGCGGCCACCAGCGTCGGCGATGACGGCTATGAACGCGCCGAACGTCTCATCGATGCCGGCGTCGACCTTCTGGTGATCGACACCGCGCATGGCCACTCGCAACGCGTGCTCGACGCGGTGACGCGCGCCAAGAAACTCTCCAACTCAGTTCGCATCCTGGCCGGCAACGTCGCCACCGCCGCGGGCACGCAGGCGCTGATCGACGCCGGTGCCGACGCCGTCAAGGTCGGCATCGGTCCGGGCTCCATCTGCACCACCCGCATCGTCGCCGGCGTCGGCGTGCCGCAGCTCTCGGCGATCATGTCGGCGGTCGAGACGGCGCACAAATCCGGCGTCTCGGTTATCGCCGATGGCGGCATCAAATATTCCGGCGATCTCGCCAAGGCGCTCGCCGCCGGCGCAAGTGCCGCCATGATCGGCTCGCTGCTGGCTGGGACCGACGAAAGCCCCGGCGAGGTCTATCTGCACCAGGGCCGCTCCTTCAAGGCGTATCGCGGCATGGGCTCGGTCGGCGCGATGGCCCGCGGCTCCGCCGATCGCTACTTCCAGGCCGAGGTGCGCGACACGCTGAAACTGGTTCCGGAAGGCATCGAAGGGCAGGTTCCCTACAAGGGACCTGTGTCTGGCGTGCTGCACCAGCTTGCGGGCGGCTTGAAAGCCGCTATGGGTTATGTTGGTGGCCGCGACCTTGCCGATTTCCGCGAGCGCGCCACTTTTGTGCGCATATCCAATGCCGGACTTCGTGAAAGCCACGCCCATGACGTCACGATTACCCGCGAAAGCCCGAACTATCCCGGTGGAGCCTGACCAGTACGGGCTCGGGCGGAACCTGACGGCAACGATCCTGCGGCTGTCTCGCCACGCAGGCGCGCTCTGTTTCCTGTCGGCGGTGGTTTTCATCGCCATGACGGCTCTGGAATTCTTCTATTTCCGCCAGTTGAGCGGCGGCTTGCCGTCGCTCGACATGCGCATTTTAGGGTTTACGCCGGACGAAGGCATGGCCTGGCTGACGGCGCTCGGCCGGCGCGGCGGCGAGATCATTCTCGTCTGGCACTATCTGACCTTCGATCTGTTGTTCCCGGCGCTGCTGTCGGTCACGCTGGTCAGCCTCATCCTGGCCACCGGCCGGCGATTGAAGGCTTTCCGCGTGCTGCCAGCGCAGCTGCAGTCGATTTTCGCGTTGGTCCTGGTGCTTCCCTACACGCTTGCACATTACGTTCAGAACTTTGCGGTGGCGCGGCTTCTGTCCGATTTCCTGTCGGCCAACCCGGACTCGCTGTCTTTCGCCTCGGCGCTCACCGTCACCAAATTCGCGCTTTTCGCCATACCGGTGATCGTCATCGCGGCCTTCTGGCTGGCGGGCCAGAAACGCCAGGCCTGATGCCGCACGCGAAGCCCAACCGGGCAGGGGGCACTTGATGAACCAGACCACGATCTTCTGGCCCGTTCTCGCGCATGTGCTGCTGATCTACATCGTCTACTGCGTCCTGGGTCGTCGCAGATACGGCGCAATAAGGTCAGGCGAGGCGAAGGCCGGTCAGTTCAAGGTGCGTTCGGCCGAACCGGCCTCCAGCGTCACCGTTGCCGCCAATCTCACCAACCAGTTCGAACTGCCGGTGCTGTTTTACGTGCTGTGCCTGACGCTGCACCTGACCAACGGCGTCAACTATCTGACCTTGTCGCTGATGTGGGTTTTCGTCGCGTCCCGCTATTTCCATGCCTGGATTCACCTGACCAGCAACAATCTGCTGCTGCGCAGCCGGTCATTCTTCGTCAGTGCGGTGATTCTCCTGCTGGGATGGATCTGGTTCGCGCTGCACCTGCTCGGCGCGGTCTGAGCAGAGCGCTTCTGCCTTCTCCCACAGGGGAGAAGGGAAGTCCGTTCGCCTAAAGGTCGAACACCGCGATCTTGCGCTTGTCGAACTTGATGCCGATCTCGCCGCGTACCAGCTTGAGCGCGGCCTCGCCGAACACCGCGCGCCGCCAGCCTTGCAGCGCCGGTACGTCGGCTTCCTCGCCCTCGGCGGCGATACGGTCGATGTCGTCGCTGGAGGCCAGCACCTTGGAAGCGACGCCCTCCTTTTCGGCAACGATCCGCAGCAGCACCTTCAACAGTTCCGCCGCGGCGCTCGAGCCCTCGGGCGGCTGGAAACTCTTTGGCAGTTTCGGCATCTCTTCCTTGGGCAAGGCAAGCGCGGTGTTGACCGCGCCAAGCAGCGCCGTTGCCGTCGAGGAGCGCTCCCAGCCCTTCGGCGTCGTGCGCAGCTTGCCGAGGGCTGCCGCGTCGCGCGGCGCCTGCTGCGCCACCTCGTAGATCGCGTCGTCTTTCAGAACGCGGCCGCGCGGCACGTCGCGTTCGCGCGCCTCGCGCTCGCGCCACGCCGCAACGCCTTGCACGATCGCCAGTTCCTGCGGTTTCCGCAACCGCATCTTCAGCCGCTTCCAAGCGTCCTCGGGATGAGGATCATAGGTCTCGCGGGAGGTCAGGACCTCCATCTCCTCGTTGAGCCAATGGGCGCGGTTTTCTCGCTCCAATTCGGCGCTGAGGTGCTGATAGACCTCGATGAGATGCGTAACGTCGGCCAGCGCGTAGTCGAGCTGCTTGTCGGAAAGCGGCCGGTGGCGCCAGTCGGTGAAGCGCGATGACTTGTCGAGCCGTGCGCCGGTGATGCGCTGCACGAGCTGATCGTAGGAAACACTGTCGCCGAAGCCGCAGACCATCGCCGCCACTTGCGTGTCGAACACCGGATGCGGAACCAGATCGCCGAGGTGGACGATGATTTCGATGTCCTGCCGCGCGGCGTGGAAGACTTTGACCACCGCCTCGTTGGCCATCAGCCTGAAGAACGGCTTCAGGTTGATATCGGGAGCCAGCGGATCGATCAACGCCGTCACGCCGGGTGCGGCCATCTGTATGAGGCACAGGATCGGCCAAAACGTCGTTTCTCGTATGAATTCGGTGTCGACGGTGACGAAATCCGACTTTTCGAAAGCGGCGAGAACGGTCTCGAGTTCTTTCTGGGTGGTGATGACGTGCATCAAATCGCTTTTGACAGGAGTAAGGTCTTCCTAGATTTCAGCCGCCGGGGCTTTCGTCAAGCTTTGGCACCGCCATCATCAGGTTCCCGGACCATCGGAATCGTCGTTTCTCCTGGCCAGCCGCGCGAAAACCGTCGAAGTGCGCAGAAGCGCGGTGAAGCGGCCGCGCCTGCCTGCCGGCACACCGGACCGGGCCTGCATGCGGTAAAGGATGACGGCGATGAAGATCGCATAGACCACCGCGCTGAATACAAACAGGGCGCCCGGTCCGAAATATTGCATCGCCGTCGAGGCGGCGAACGGGCCGCCAATGGCGCCGAAGGAATAGAACAGCATCAGCGCCGCATTGATCAGCACGAACTCGCCCGTGTCGGCGCGATCGTTCGAATGCGCCGCCGACAGCGAATAGAGCGGCATGGCGAAACAGCCGAAGATGAAGATGAGGATGAAGTTGAGCGCCGGATTGCTGCCGGCGATGAACACCAGCGCCAGTGCCGAAAGCATCGCGCAGCAGGTCGTGATCAAGAGCACGCGGCGCCGATCCCAGCGGTCGGAGAGGTAGCCAAGCGGATACTGGATGATGGCGCCGCCGAAGATGCCGACGCTGACGAAGGTGACGACATCGGCGACCGACATGCCGATCTGCTCGGCATAGACCGGCGACAAGGTGCGAAAGGCGCTGTTGGTGACGCCGACGGCGATGCAGCCGAAGCAGCCCAGCGGCGAAATCCGCCAGACGCGCGCCAGGTCGAGCTTGACCTCATCGGGTGGTGCCGGGTTGGAGCGGTCGCCGAGCGACACCGGCACCAGCGACAAGGTGATCATCATCGACATGATGGCGAAGATGGCGAAACCGCCGGCGCCGAAGACCGGGATCAGGAACTGGGCTGATGTCACCGAACCGATGTCGACCATCCGGTAGATCGCCAGCACGCGTGCCCGGTCGTGATTGCCGACGCCGGAATTCAGCCAGCTTTCGACGATGGTGAACAGCCCGGCGAAGCAGAAGCCGCCGGCGAGGCGCACCGCGCACCACATCACCGGATCGATGACCAGCACCAGGAGCAAAGTACCGACCGAGGCGATTGCCGCCAGCGCCGAAAATGCCCTGATATGGCCGACCGCCTTCATGATGCGGGTGATGGCCAGGCAGCCGAGCAGGAAGCCGGCGAAGTAGAAGGTGCCCATCAGGCCGATGTCGGAAGCCGAAAACCCTTCCTGCGCGCCGCGCAGCGCGATCAGCGTGCTCTGCAGCCCATTGCCGCCGAGCAGGATGCCGGCGGCGAGAAGAAGCGGGATCATCGGGCGGATGGAGGACATGAAGAGGCGATCACGTGTCGGTGATCCCTTCTTGGACCATCGCCCTGGCCAACGCCAGCAGCAATTCCCTGCGCCAACAGGGATGATCGCTGTATTCGCCTGGATTCGTTTCCCCCGTTTTGCTTGGTCAGCGCTCAGGGCTGCCTTCGACGTGACTGCCGATCGTCGGGCCACAGGCCAAGCCGCTCGGCTGCTCCCGTTGCGACGCCTATTCCTGCGAGGACTGCCATCAGCCCGACAATCAGGTTCGCGCTCACTTGTTCGCCCAGGAAGACAACACCGAAGATCGATGCCGTCACCGGATTCACCGCAACGGAAACGGCAACCAGTGTCGGCGACGCGCGCTCGAGCGCGAATGCCCAGAGGAAGAAAATGAAGGCGCCGCAAATTATGGCCAGATAAGCGCTCGCGATCCACTGAGGTGCGCTGAGAGTGGCAAGTCGCGCGAAGCCTCCGCTCGAAACCACCAGCACCGATAGGCAGACCGCGCCCACGCCCATGCCAAACGCCACGAACGGGATTGGCGCGGTGCGGGATAGAAATGGTCTCGACCAGACGTTGTAGAGCGCCATGCAGAAAGCGGCCGCGACCATGAGAAGATCTCCGCGCCAGGCATCTGGGGGAGCAGTCGTCAGGCTCGTGCCGAGCGCTACGGCCACTCCTGCCATTGCGATCAGGACACCGACGATCTTGCGGATGGTCGGCGGCTCGATCTTCAGAACTGCCGCGGCAAGCATCGTGAGCAGAGGCAGTGTCGAAAGCGCAAGCGCACCTCGCGCGGCCGTCGTGTAGACAAGGGCTCCATCGAAGAGCACCGGAAACAGCCCGAAGAACAGAAGACCCAATGCGCCAGTGCCGAGCCAGTCGCTCTTCGGCGGCCACCTGTCTCGCCGCCAGAGAGCGACGGCGGCCAAAACCAGAAAGCCGCCGCCGAACCGGACCGCACCGATAGCCAGAGGATCGAGCGTGCCCGCGAGATATCGCGTTGCGCCAACGGCGGTGCCCCCGAAAGCGCTGGAGAGAATCGCGGCGAGCACTCCTGTGATTTCCATGGTTCCCGACCTTGCTGGCTCGGAACCGGGAATATCGGGAAGGCGGGCCATAAGGAATCGAATAAGCTCAATGAGTTTGATAACATTCCACTATGAGTATCCCGAATCTGGATCCGGACCTTCTGCGGGCCTTCGTCGTCGTTGCCGAGCGCCTCTCGTTCACGCGAGCCGCCGAGCAGCTCAATAGAACGCAGGCGGCCGTCAGCTTGCAGGTGAAACGTCTTGAGGAGCGCATCGAGACCATCTTGTTCGCGCGCTCGACAGCCCGCGTTGAACTCACCGCCGCCGGGGAGGGCTTTCTGATCGATGCCCGCCGCATACTTGCTCTCAATGAGCAGGCGATTGCGCGTGTTTCCGGTCAGCAGGTGGCCGGACAGGTTCGCATCGGGGTCATGGAAGATTATGGCACCAAGATCCTGCCGCGCCTCCTTGCCGGCATCGCCGAGCGATTTCCGTTGGTGCAGGTCGAAATGGAGATTGGTCTCACCACCCGGCTCCTGAAACGGCTTGGGTCGTCGTTCGACGCCGTCATCGCCATGCACCCGGAAGGCACAACCGAGGGGGATTTGATATGCCGCGAAAGGGCGATTTGGGCGGCGGCGGCGACGCGGGCCGTCGAGGAACTCGATCCGCTGCCCGTCGCTCTGTCGAGCCCCGATTGCCTGTTTCGTTCCTGGGCCATTGAGGCGCTCAACAAGGCAGGCCGGCCATGGCGGTTGGCCTATGTCAGCCCGAGCCTCTCAGCCACGGAGGCAATTGTCGAACAGGGCCTGGCGGTCACCGTGGTTAAAGGCAGCATGCTTGCGCCAGGCCTGCGAGATGTCCATCCCGGCCGGCATGTACCGCCGCTGCCGGGGGCGGAGATTCGCCTTCATCGTGCCGCAACGTCGTCCGCCAGCGCTGCATTGGTCGTCGATCACCTTGCTCAGCGTCTTCGCCTATCGGCACTGGGCTCATAGGTCGCCTGGGAAAGCGGGGCCGAGATACCAACCCGGGCTGTTGCCTTGACAAATCCGGCCTCCCATGCGCTTTTCGCGCAAATTTTCAGGCCGGATGCTTCGGCCTGCAACCCAGCACCCCGGACCTTACCAATGACAATGCACCGTTACCGCAGCCATACCTGTGCCCAGTTGAGGAAGAGCGACGTCGGCTCGACCGTTCGCCTGTCGGGCTGGGTGCATCGCGTGCGCGATCATGGCGGCCTTCTCTTCATCGACCTGCGCGACAATTATGGCCTGACCCAGATCGTCGCTGATCCGGATTCTCCTGCCTTCAAGGTCGCCGAAACCGTGCGCGGCGAGTGGGTCATTCGGGTCGACGGCGAGGTCAAGGCGCGTTTGCCCGAGACCGCCAACGCCAATTTGCCGACCGGCGAGATCGAGATCTTCGCCCGCGAGATCGAGGTGCTGTCGGCCGCCAAGGAATTGCCGCTGCCGGTGTTCGGCGAGCCTGACTATCCCGAGGATATCAGGCTGAAATACCGCTTCCTCGATCTGCGCCGCGAGACGCTGCACAAGAACATCATTGCGCGTACAAAAATCATCGCGGAAATGCGCAAGCGCATGGGCGAGGTCGGCTTCACCGAATTCTCGACGCCGATCCTCACCGCGTCGTCGCCCGAGGGCGCGCGCGACTTCCTGGTGCCGTCGCGCATCCATCCCGGCACCTTCTACGCGCTGCCGCAGGCGCCGCAGCAGTACAAGCAGCTGATCATGGTGTCGGGCTTCGACCGCTACTTCCAGATCGCGCCCTGCTTCCGCGACGAGGACCCGCGCGCCGATCGTCTCCCTGGTGAGTTCTACCAGCTCGACCTTGAAATGAGCTTCGTCGAGCAGGACGACGTGCTTTCGACCATGGAACCTGTCATGCGCGGGGTCTTCGAGACCTTCGCCAACGGCAAGCCGGTGACGCAGAATTTCCAGCGCATCCCCTATGATGTGGCCATGCGCAAATACGGTTCCGACAAGCCGGACCTGCGCAACCCGATCGAAATGCAGGCCGTTTCCGACCATTTTCGCGATTCCGGCTTCAAGGTGTTCGCCAACATCCTGGCCAACGATCCGAAGGCCGAGGTGTGGGGCATTCCGGCAAAGACCGGCGGCAGCCGCGCCTTCTGCGACCGCATGAATTCCTGGGCGCAGGGCGAGGGCCAGCCGGGGCTGGGTTATATCTTCTGGCGCAAGGAGGGTGACAAGCTCGAAGGCGCCGGCCCACTCGCCAAGAACATCGGCGAGGAGCGCACAGAGGCGATCCGCCTTCAACTCGGCCTTGCCGACGGCGATGCGGCCTTTTTTGTCGCCGGGGATCCGAAGAAGTTCGTCTCCTTCGCGGGGGCTGCGCGCACCCGTGCCGGCGAGGAGCTGAACCTTGTCGACCGCGAGCGTTTCGAACTGTGCTGGATCGTCGACTTCCCGTTCTTCGAGTGGAACGAGGAAGAGAAGAAGATCGACTTCGCCCACAACCCGTTCTCGATGCCGCAAGGTGGCATCGATGCGCTGAATGGCGAGGACCTGCTCGGCATCAAGGCGTTCCAGTACGATATGGTCTGCAACGGCTTCGAGATCGCCAGCGGCGGTATCCGCAACCATCTGCCCGAAACCATGGTCAAGGCATTCGAGACGGTCGGGCTGGATCGCGCCACGGTCGAGGAGCGCTTTGGCGGCCTCTACCGCGCCTTCCAGTATGGCGCGCCGCCGCATGGCGGCATGGCCGCCGGTGTCGACCGCGTCGTCATGCTGCTGCTCGGCGCCAAGAACCTGCGTGAGATCACCATGTTCCCGATGAACCAGCAGGCCTACGATCTGTTGATGAACGCACCGTCGGAAGCGAGCCCGCAGCAGCTTCGCGACCTGGCGCTGCGCGTTGCCGTGCCCAAGAAGGACTGACGGCGGCGTTGCAACTGCCCTTTCTCCCCGTCTCTATACGGGGAAAAATGTCCGGCAGGACAATGAGGGGCAGCGCGGATGCGGGCAATTGGCGAACGGCCGTTGCAGCTGACGCCTTCTGACAGGCAATCGGTTCGGCATGAATTGCAATTTGTAGGCGTCGGCGCTGCCCCTCATCCGCCTGCCGGCACCTTCTCCCCGTATAGTGACGGGGAGAAGGGAACTACTTCGATCAGTCTTCGTTGGCCTTGACGGTGACGCCGAGCGTCTTCGGTAGGTCGAGCGGGTTGGACATGGCGCCCGCCATGATCAGTGCGAACGGCACGGATGCCGGCGGCTCGGCCGAGATTTCGAGGCTCTTCGGATCATCGAGGAATTTGCTGACCGCGGCCGTAACCTGCGCCGTCAGTTCCGGATTGTTGAGCTGCGCCATGCCAAACGGCACGATCGCCTTGGCCTGGTTGGCGATGTCCTTGCCGGACATGCCTTGCTGCTTGCCGACATAGTCCAGAACCTTGTTGGTCAGCGAATCGTCGTCGAAGCGGATCGAGGCGCTGTTGAACGAAAGCTGCTGCAACAGGCCGAGCATGGCCATGCCTTGCGCCGAATTGTCGGCGCCTTCAGGCTGTGCCGCCATCTTCTTCTGCATTTCCTGCAGCGACTTGATAAAGTCCAGCGTGTAGCCGCCGAGATTGAAGGTCATGCCGAGCGTGCCGGCATTCTCGACCGAGATGTCGTATTTCGACAGTTCCATCTTGCCGTCCGTGGGCTGCCAGGTGCCGGCCATTTCGAGATTGCCCGCGATGTTCTGGTAGCCGAGCGCGTTGATGACTTCCTTGGACTTCGGATCGTCCACCAGCGTCAGGTCGGCGTTGAATTTCTCCGTGGTGGCCGTGAATTCCATCGCCTTGCCGTCCGCCGGCGGCGTGATTTCGATGGCAAGGCCGTCCATCGAGAAGGCGGTCTTGTCGGCTACCTTGACGGTCATGTTCGAGAGTTCGGCTGACTTGTACATCATCAGCGAGCCGAGCGGGCCGGTGGCGCCGTCGGCCGGAACTGTCATGTCATGAATGACGAAGGGGCTGAGGTCGAGGGTGACGCCGTCCTTGCTGTGTGTGAAGGCAGCCGTCGATACGGTGGCGATGTCATAGCCGCCATTTGCCTCGGTCACACCTTCGAGTTTGACGTCGCCGATGGGAAGCGCTTCCTTCTCCGCCGCCGGTTTGATGGCAACGCCCTGCAGCACCATGTTGGTGTTGTCGCCGGTCACGCCAGTCCAGGTGATGTCGACACCTTGTGCGACAAGCGCGGCCTTCAGCCGGTCGGCCACTGCCGTATCCTGTGCGAGGGCCGCATTCAGCGGCAGCGTGAGCAAGAAGGTCGAAAGGGCTAATTTCCTGAGAGTTGAGCGTTTGATTGTCATCGCAAGGTCCCTGAGAGTGTCCTGAAATTGTTTTTTCAATTATTTGCGCCATCACCATTCCGTGACGAACTGGACCGGAAAAAGGCGTGTCCCGGCACATTGGTCAAAAATCGCGGTGAAAGGCAAACCCGATCCCACCGTCTTTGCGCAAACCGGTGAATTTGTCATGAAGAGCCGATAGCCGGATACCGTCGCGCTTGGCCATAGAACCCGCATGTAACAGGCTGATGTTGGCCAACATCCCCCGGGGTGCGGTTTCATGTTGCAGAAGGGCCGGTATCTCTGTCGGGCTCTTGCCGCGAATCACCCGCTCGGCTAGTCCGAGCCCATGGGAAAAAGGCTTTTGCCGCCTGAAAATGGCGGTGGCGATCATATCGAACCGGTCGATCTGAAGAAGGCGCTGGAAGAGCGCTATCTGGCCTATGCGCTGTCGACCATCATGCACCGGGCACTGCCCGATGTGCGCGACGGACTGAAGCCGGTCCATCGCCGCATCATGCACGCCATGCGTCTGCTGCGGCTTAACCCCGACCAGGGCTTTGCCAAATGCGCCCGCATCGTCGGCGAGGTGATGGGCAAGTTCCACCCGCATGGGGACCAGTCGATCTATGACGCGCTGGTGCGGTTGGCGCAGGATTTCTCGATGCGCTATCCGCTGGTCGACGGGCAGGGCAATTTCGGCAACATCGACGGTGATAACGCCGCCGCCATGCGCTACACCGAAGCGCGCATGACCGATGTGGCGACCGAACTCTTGTCCGGCATCACCGAGGATGCCGTCGATTATCGGCCGACCTACAATGAAGAAGACGAGGAGCCGGTGGTTTTGCCCGGCGCCTTTCCGAATCTGCTGGCCAACGGCTCGTCCGGCATCGCGGTGGGCATGGCGACATCGATCCCGCCCCACAACGCCGCCGAGCTTTGCGATGCCGCACTTCACCTGATCGAAAACCGGGACGCGCCGGTGGCGAAGCTGATGGAGTTTGTCCAGGGGCCGGATTTCCCGACCGGCGGCATCATCGTCGACAGCCGCGCCTCGATCCTCGAAGCCTATCAAACCGGCCGCGGTGGCTTTCGCGTGCGCTCGAAGTGGTTCCAGGAGGACCAGGGCAGGGGCACCTGGAGCATCGTCGTCACCGAAATACCCTACGGCGTGCAGAAGGCGCGGCTGATCGAGAAGATCGCCGAACTGCTGATGGCACGCAAGCTGCCGCTGCTCGAGGACATCAGGGACGAAAGCGCCGAGGACGTCCGCGTCGTGCTGGTGCCGAAGAGCCGTTCGGTCGATCCCGGCATCTTGATGGAATCGTTGTTCAAGCTGACCGAGCTCGAAAGCCGCTTCCCGCTCAACATGAACGTCCTGTCGCGCGGCAAGGTGCCCAACGTGCTGTCGCTGAAGGGCGTACTGCAGGAGTGGCTCGAGCATCGCCGCGAGGTTTTGATCCGCCGCTCGAAACATCGGCTTGGCGAGATCGAAAGACGGCTGGAGATACTTGCCGGCTACCTGATCGCCTACCTCAACATCGACGAGGTGATCAGGATCATCCGCGAGGAGGATGAGCCAAAGCAGGTGATGATGGCCCGCTGGTCGCTCACCGACACCCAGGCCGAAGCCATCCTCAATATGCGGTTGCGCGCTCTGCGCAAGCTTGAAGAATTCGAGATCCGCAAGGAATTCGACGGCCTGAGCGCCGAGAAAAAGCAGATCGAGGCACTGCTTGCTTCGAACGAGAAGCAGTGGGCGACGATCAAATGGGAAGTCACCAACATCCGCGACAAGTTCGGCCCGGAGACCGAACTCGGCAAGCGCCGCACCCAGTTCGCCGACGCGCCCGAGCATGATCTGACCGACATCGCACATGCCATGATCGAGCGCGAGCCGGTCACCGTCGTTGTCTCGGAAAAGGGCTGGCTGCGGGCGATGAAGGGGCATCTGGCCGATCTCTCGACGCTGACCTTCAAGGAGGGCGACAGCCTCAAGCTCGCCTTCCATGCCCAGACCACCGACAAGGTGCTGCTCTTCACCACCGGCGGCAAATTCTACACCATCGGCGCCGACCGGCTGCCTGGCGGGCGCGGCCATGGCGAGCCGATCCGGATCATCGTCGATATGGACAATGACCAGGACATCGTCACCGCCTTCGTCCACGACCCGAAGCGCAAGCTGCTGCTGGCCTCGCACGACGCCAACGGTTTTATCGTGCCGGAGGAGGAGGTCGTCGCCAACACCCGCAAGGGCAAGCAGGTGATGAACGTCAAGGCGCCGGACGAAGCCAAGCGCTGCATCCCGGTCACCGGCGACCATCTCGCCATCGTCGGCGAGAATCGCAAGATGCTGGTGTTCGCGCTCGCCGAGATTCCGGAGATGGGCCGCGGCAAGGGCGTGCGGCTGCAGAAATACAAGGATGGCGGCCTTCTCGATCTCAAACCGTTCACGCTGGAGACCGGCCTCTCCTGGCAGGATTCGGCCGACCGCACCTTCACAAGGTCACGCGAGGAACTGGCCGAGTGGATCGGTGCCCGTGCGTCGGCCGGACGGATGGTGCCGAAGGGATTCCCGAGGACGGGGAAATTTGGGTAGCGCTGCTAATCTCCCCTCGAGGGGGAGATGTCGCCAAAGGCGACAGAGGGGGTCGGCACGACTGGACGCGACCTCCTGCTTTGCGAACAGAGAATGCTAGCGCTTCACGCGCGGCGACCCCCTCTGGCCTGCCGGCCATCTCCCTCTCGAGGGGGGAGATCCCCAATCATTTGGACTATCGTCACGATTGCTACACTATATCAGTGCATAGACAGGAGGGGTGTTTGGGAGAGCCAGGCGTTTGAAGGAAGCAAAAATCCAGAAACCGGAACGGCAACAGCGCCTGTTCGGCCTGTCGACGCCGCTCAGGGCTGCCGTCATTCCGCCGCTGTCGGCGGCGCGTTGGCTGCTGGTGCTGATCGTCGCCGCCGGCGTCTATTTCTTCCACGGCTTCCTGTTTCCGGTGCTGGCGGCGCTCGTCATCGCTTTCGCCAGCTGGCCGCTTTACCGCCGCCTGCTTGTCGCGGTCAGTGGCAACCGCACCATCGCCGCGACCTTAGCCATCCTCTTCATCCTCGCCTTCCTGGTGATCCCGATCGCGCTCGCCGGCACCTATGCGATCAACGAGGTCCGCGAATGGGTCGCCTGGGCGATCGAGACCAACCGTCACGGCGCGGTGACGCCGCACTGGATCGCCACCATGCCTGTCGTGGGCGAGTGGCTGAACGAGCAATGGACGACCAATTTCGGCCATCCAGGCGGCATTGGTGAACTGATCCAGCTGGTCAGCGGCGCCAACATCGGCAGCATCTATCGCGGTGTGCTGGCCGCCGGCGGCAGCGCTTTCGGCTTGCTCCTGACATTGTTGTTCATGATGATCGCGTTGTTCTTCGCCTATCGCGACGGCGAGCATTTTGCCGGCCAGGTCGATCGTCTCGGCGAACGCATCCTGCCGACCAGATGGGAACGGATTTCGCGCGTCGTGCCCGCGACGATCTCCTCGACGGTGACCGGCATGACCGTGATCGCCATCGGCGAAGGCCTGGTGCTGGGCATCGCCTACTGGCTGGCCGGCGTGCCGTCGCCGGTCACGCTTGGCGCCTTGACCGGCGTCATGGCGCTGATCCCGGGCGGTGCACCACTGTCCTTCACACTGGTCTCGATCTACCTCGCCGCCAGCGGGTCGCCGATGGCCGGGCTGGCGCTGTTCCTCTGGGGCGCGGTCGAACTGTTCATCGTCGACAAGACACTGCGCCCGAAGCTGGTCGGCGGGCCGATAAAACTGCCCTTCCTGCCGACGTTTTTCGGCCTCATCGGCGGCGTCAAGACCATGGGGTTTCTCGGTCTGTTCATCGGCCCGGTGCTGATGGCCCTGCTGGTCGCAATCTGGCGCGAATGGCTTCGCGAGGTGGAACTGGCCGACGAAATCGCCCCCGGCTCGCCAGCCGAAATCGAAGCCGGCCTGCAAATAGAAGCCTTGCCGGAACCTGACGTGGCGAAGAAGGCCAGCGCCTGATCTCAACGCGCCTTAGACCGGATGTTGCACCGCAAGGTCGCCACGCCGCTTGCGTCCTTCGTGAAGCTGCCACAGCGAATGCGCAATCAGGGTGACGATCAGGATCGCGCCGCCGATCAGGCTGTTGCGCGTCGGTGTTTCGGCAAAGATCATCCACACCCAGACCGGCGCCAGCACGGTTTCGAGCAGGTAGAACATCGCCACTTCAGGGCCCGAAATGTATTTCGGCCCGGCGGCAAGGCAGAAGAACGCTATCGGCATGATGACGGCGCCGTTGAGGATGATCCACCAGGGCGCCTCGACCTGAAAGCCGGTCTTGGAAACCATGAACGCCGCCAGCCCGAAAGGCAGGACGACGCCGATCAGTGAGGTAAAGCCCATATCCTTGCCGCTGGCGCGCGAGATGGTGATGGCGCAGGCGATCAGGAAGGCCGAACACAACGCCATCAGGTCGCCGAACAGATATCCGGTGCCGACGGAATCGCCGACGATGATGACGACGCCGACAATCATCATGGCCAATGCCGCAAAGGTCAGCGGCCGCGGTCGCTCCTTCAGGAACACCCATGAAAGCAGCGCGGCGAACATGGTTGTGAAGGCCAGGATGAACACCAGGTTGGCGGTCGAGGTGTTGTAGACGCCTGTGATGAACGCAATCGCGCCGAGCCCGTAGATCGCGGCAACGATCAGGCCCGACCAGCCAGGTATCAGCTGCGGCGCATCCTTGCTGAACGAGCGCCAGATGGTCCACATGATCAGTGCCGCGGCCAAGGTGCAGCCGGTGCGCAGCAGCAAGATTGTCCACGCCTCGCCGTGGGCGAGCCGGATCAGCGGGATGTCCACGGTCAGCGTCAGCCCGCCAAATGCGGTGAGCAGAAGTCCTTTGGTGTGAGTATCGTGAGACGACATGCAGCGACTTTCACAATGAATTCGGGAGAGGATGGCGGACCGGCGCAATCGCACGCTCTCCGCCAATCAGCGGAAAGACCAGCATCGTCTCGATTGAAAATGTTTAAGCCCGGACTTGGGAAAGAGTAATCAGCGCGCGACCGCTTCGTTGGTGTAGCGCTCCCAGCCCTTCGGGCCGAGATGCTCCTGCGGCATGAAGCGCATCTTATAATTCATCTTGCGCGAGCCGTTGACCCAGTAGCCGAGATAGACATGGGGCAGGCCCATCGCCCTGGCGCGGGCGATGTGGTCGAGGATCATGAACGTGCCGAGCGACCGTTCCTCGAAATCGGGATTGAAGTAGGAATAGACCATCGACAGGCCGTCGGCCATCTTGTCGGTGAGCGCCACCGCGATCAGCTCGCCCTGTCCCTTGCCGGTGATGAACGTGTCTGGTCCACGCCGCCGATACTCGATCACCTTGGTGTCGACATGGGTATCCTCGACCATCATCGCATAGTCGAGCACCGTCATATCGGACATGCCGCCACGGCGGTGGCGGGCATCGAGATAGCTGCGGAACAGGGAATATTGTTCGGTCGAAGGCTCGGCATTGTGCATGTGGCCGACGAGATCGGAATTGTGCTGCAGCACGCGCTTCATGTTGCGGCTGGCGACGAATTCCTGGGCGAGGATGCGTACCGAAACGCAGGCGCGGCAGGTCTCGCAGGCCGGCCTGTAGGCGATGTTCTGCGAGCGCCGGAAGCCGCCTTGGGTCAAGAGGTCGTTCATCTCCGCCGCCTTGTCGCCAACCAGGTGCGTGAACACCTTGCGCTCGAACTGGCCGTCGAGATAGGGGCACGGCGACGGCGCGGTCAGGAAGAACTGCGGCGACTGGGTCGGATGCTGCGTCATCGAGCCTTGGAAACACTCCTTCGAATCGCTCTACCTTTGGCGCGGACGGCGAAAAATTCAACAGGATTATGTGAGCGTGGTCGACTCGACGCCTTCACATTTGTGCTCAATCGGTTGCGACTGCTCTTCAGAGGGCCGTTTCAGCGGTCCGTGCGGCTGACGACCGTGCCAAGCAAAAGATCGTGCAAGGTGCGCTTGCGGTCGGAAAACAGCGTCACCAGCAGGACGAGCGGCGACAGGATGACATTGCCGGCCCAGAACAGCACCGAATGGACGACCGCGGTGAGGCCGTCGATCGGCCTCCCGTCGAGCCGGTCGAGGCGGATGCCCACCATCTTCATGCCCGTGGTGGCCTGGTCGGTGCTGCCCAGCGTGTTCCAGATGTAGAGGATGGCCACAGTCGGCAACAGGATACCGAACAGCATCCAGCCAAGCCCGAGGGTCAAAAGCCCGAGGAAGAACACCAGAATGGCAAACGGAATGGTAAGCAGCGCGACGATGACATAGTCGATCACGAAAGCCAGGATGCGCTTCGTGCGCACGCCGTCATAGGCCCTGACATCGTCGAGCCTGCTGGTGATGATTTCGCCGTCGAGAACGCGCGCGTTCATGTCATTTCCTCGTAACAAGGTCCGACATAGGGTGCGGACCGTTCAGCCATGAAATGGTGAAGGCCTGTGGCGGAATCAAGATCGGGCTTCTTGCGGTGCGCCGGCCTTCAAGGCGCCAGGCGCAATCTGAACCGGTTGAATTTGCGGCGCGGATAGCATTAGCTTGCTGCGGCGCAGCAAAAGCGCACATGGCAGGGGACGGGGCAATATGGACTACGACATGCTGGTCATCGGCAGCGGCCCTTCCGGTCGCCGGGCCGCGGTGCAGTCGGCCAAGCTCGGCAAATCGGTGCTGGTGGTCGATCGCGGCCGGCGTCTGGGCGGTGTCTCGGTGCATACCGGCACCATCCCGTCGAAAACGCTGCGCGAAACGGTGCTCAACCTTTCGGGTTGGCGTGAGCGCGGCTTCTACGGGCGCGGCTACCGGGTCAAGCAGGATATCTCGGTCGGCGATCTGGTCGAGCGCCTGCACAAGACGCTCGACCATGAGGTCGAGGTGCTGCAGCACCAGTTCATGCGCAACACGGTCAAGAGCGCCCGGGCTGCGGTGAAATTCCTTGGCCCCAACAAGGTCAGCCTGACCACCGACACCGGCGATTACAGCGAGGTCGGTTTTGCCAATGCGCTGATCGCGGTCGGCACCAGGCCGCACCGGCCGCGCGATGTGCCTTTCGACAAGACCCGAATCTTCGACAGCGACGAGATGCTGGAACTCGACCGCTTGCCGCGCACGCTGACGGTGATCGGCGCCGGCGTCATCGGGGTCGAATATGCAACGATCTTTTCCGCGCTCGACGTGCCGGTAACCTTGGTCGAGCCGCGGAACTCCATCCTAGATTTCGTCGACCGCGAGATCGTCGACGATTTCATCCACCAGATGCGCGATCGCGGCATGACCATCCGGCTGGGCAGCGCGGTGAAGGAAATCCGCTCCAAGCCGGACGCCGCCGAAGTGGAACTGGCCGATGGCCGCACCATTCGTTCAGAGGTCGTGCTCTACGCCGCCGGCCGCACCGGCAATGTCGGCAACCTGGGCCTGGATGTCGTCGGCATCGATGCCGACTCCAGAGGGCGTATCAAGGTCGACCCGCATACGTTCCAGACCAGCGTGCCCAACATCTACGCCGCCGGCGACGTCATCGGCTTTCCGAGCCTGGCCTCGACTTCGATGGAGCAGGGCAGAGTGGCGGCCTGCCATGCCTTCGGCGTGCCGTTGCCGCCACCACCGGAGACCTTTCCCTATGGCATCTACGCGGTGCCGGAAATCTCGACGGTCGGCCAGTCCGAGGAACAGGTGCGTGAGAGCGGTGCGGCTTATGAGATCGGCGTGGCGCGCTTTCGCGAAACCTCGCGCGGCCACATCATGGGCGTCAACACCGGTTTCCTGAAACTGTTGTTCTCGGTCGAAACGCGCCGTCTGCTCGGCGCGCACATCATCGGCGAGGGCGCCACCGAGCTCATCCACATCGGCCAGGCGGTGATCAATCTCGGCGGCACCGTCGACTTCTTCGTCAACAACACCTTCAACTATCCGACGCTCGCCGAAGCCTACAAGATTGCAGGGCTGGACGCCTGGAACAGGATGGGACGAGGGTAGGCCGGCTGGTCGTGGCGGCGAGCCTGTCAGCTTGCCTGCGCCACCGCCGCGGATCCCGACAGCCATTGCCTGACGATTGCGGCGTCGGCGCTGCCGAATTCATGACCTGATGGGACAATCCGGGCGTCGATCTCGGCGCCATGCTGGCTGAGCAATGTCACCAGAGCAGGGGCGAAGGGCGAATAGGTGAGATCCGCGGCGCCGGCGATCATCAGGACGCGCACCTTTGACAAATCCGTCGCTGGCACGTGATCGAGCACCGGCATCGGCCGCAGCAGCGCGGCGCGCTCGACGAGCTCCGGATGTAGCAGCATCAGGCTTGAAACCAGATTGGCGCCGTTCGAATAGCCGAGGAACGTCGCGCGTGAGAGATCGAGATGGTGGTGTGTGGCCGTGTCGGCGACGAAGCCCGCAAAGGCATCGGTTTCGGTGCGGATGCTGTGCTGTTCGAAGCGCGTCGGCGTGATGCGCGCGAACCAGCGGAAACCATCCTCCTGGACAATGCGGCCACGCACCGCGATCAGCTTGGCCCGCGGTGCGATCTCTCGCGCCAGCGGTACCAATGTCGTCTCGTCGACACCCGATCCATGCAGCAGGAAGAGACATTCGCCGGTTGAATCCGCCGGGCTGTAAAGCCGGTAGCTGAAGGCCAGATCACGCCGCAGCGCACCATCTTGTGAGGTCTCTTCGATCATCGCGTATCCTCTTGATTATATGAGGTTTCGCTCAATTTGCCGGCTTCAAAACGCAATATTTTCAAGCTCCGCGAAAGTTGATTGAACCGGGCGCATTACAGTCCGTTTCTCCGCCGATAACATTCCTTCGGGAGGAATCGAAGCGGTGCGCCGGGGGTCGCATTGCCCGGCATGAACAACCACCTTTGAGGCCTTTTTGTCGATGACCACCCAGATTTCCCCGGACCGCGATGCGCGTGTCCCAGACCGCGAGTCGCGCGTGTCGGATCGCGATTCGCGTATCCCGGATCGCACTGAGCGCGATACGCGCATAGATGTGTTCCGCGCTCTCGCTCTGCTGACAATCTTTGTCGACCATGTGCCAGGTACCGCCTTCGAGTATCTGACCTACAAGAATTTCGGCTTTTCCGATGCGGCGGAAGTCTTCGTGCTGATCTCCGGCATTTCGGTCGCGCTCGCCTATGGCAGGAAATTCGAGCCCGGAAACCGGCTGCTGGCAACCCTGAAGATGTTGCGCCGCGCCGGTGTGCTTTATGCCACCCACATCGTCACCACCATGGGGGTGATGGCCATGTTCTGCGCTGCGGCGGTGTTTGCCAGGCGGCCGGAGCTTTTGACGATGATCAACATCGAGCCGTTGATCAAGAATACGCCGCAGGTGCTGATCGGCATCGTGACGCTCGGCCACCAACTCGGCTACAACAACATACTGCCCGTCTATGCGGTGCTGCTCTTGCTGACGCCGGTGTTCCTGCTCATTGTCAGCTATCGGCCGGTCTTGGCACTGGTCGCCTCCGGCGCCCTGTGGCTGGTCGCGGGGGTTTACCAAATTGCCCCGCCCAACTATCCCGAGCCCGGCTTCTGGTTTCTCAACCCGCTGTCGTGGCAGTTCCTTTTCAACATCGGCTTGGCAGGCACGCTGCATGTGCGTCGCGGCGGTACCATCCCGGTCAATCGCTGGCTGGTTGGCGGGGCCTTGGCCTACACCGCTGTGGCACTGGTCTGGGTGCACAGCCCGCTTTGGGGGCATATCTCCTGGTTTGGCCTGCCTCCGGTGCTGACCGGCTTCGACAAGACGTTCCTGTCGCTGCCGAGGCTGCTGCATATATTGGCGGTGAGCTACCTGATCGTGGCATTCCCGGCGGTCTCGAACCTGTTTCGCACCGGACGCGATCATCCGCTTGCCATATTGGGCAAACGATCGCTGCCGGTTTTCATTGCCGGCACGGTGCTTGCAATGGCGGCGCAAGTGTTGAAGCTGATCAATCCGGGCGGATTTGCCTATGACAGCCTGTTGATATCGGCCGGCATCGTCATGCAGTTCGCGCTCGCCTACTATCTCGAATGGCTATCGGGCCTTGGCTGGTCCGGCAAAAGCAGGCCGGCTCACAACGCCGCACCGCCCGTCCATGCTGCATCCTTCGCGATGCCGGCCATGGCTACAAGAATGGGCCGTTGAGCTCAGGCGGGCGAGGGGCCGGATGAGGCTCGCACCACGAGTTGGACCGGCAGCGATTGCCGGCTGAACGAACCGTCATTTTCAAGGATCGCCTTGACGGCAAGGCGGCCCATCTCGGCGATCGGCTGGACGATCGTGGTCAGCGGCGGCTTGGAAATCGCCCCTTCCGGAACACCGTCGAAGCCGACGACCGAAACATCGCCCGGCACCGCAATGTCGTGCTGCCGCAGCCAGTCCAGCGCATGGAGCGCCATCCTGTCGGACATCGCCAGAATGGCTGTCGGCGTCTCGGCACCGGCGAAAATATGGTCGAGGCCGGCCCAAACGCTCTTCTCGTCATTGACGGTTTCGTAGATAGGCACCCGCGAGACGTCGACGCCGACCCGGGAGAGTTCAGCGAAATAGCCACGCAAGCGGTCGCGCGTAGCGGAGTAGAGGGCCATTTCCACCTGCTCCCTTGTGGTAGGGCCGAAGCCTGCGTCGGCACAGGGCAGGGTAAGCACGGCAAAGCGGCGATGTCCGAGTTCGGTCAGGTGGCGGGCGGCCAGGCCAGCCCCGGCAATGTTGTCGACGCCGATCGCCGCGACGGCGTCGTCGTCGTCCGAATCGAGATCGAGCGCGACAAAAGGGAGTTTGCGTTCACGCGCCAGTTCGACCAGCCTTGAACCGCCATCGACGCAAAAGACGATGAAACCGTCGACCAACGCACTCTGTATGTTCCAGGCAAGCTGTTCGTTGTTGGCTGCGGAGACCAGCGAAATCCCCGCACCGGTCGCGTCGCAGACCTGCGAGATGCTGGCCATCATCACCCGGGCAAAGGGGTCGTCGAAGAAATAGGAGAGGGGTTCCGCGGTCGCGACACCGATGGCATTGACCTTGCCGGCGCGCAGCAGCCGGCCCTTGGGATCCGGTCCGCCATATCCCATGGCCTCGGCTGCCGCCTTGACCCGCTCGCGGACCTCCTCGCGCACGATCTCCGGCCGGGCGAACACGTTGGACGCGGTGCCGTGCGACACGCCGGCCGCCTTGGCAATGTCCGCCAGACGGACCGGTCTTGTCTTTGCAGAGGTCAATGGCGCCATCTTCGTCTCCTGAATTCCTCCCATCTAACACTTTCGTTGGATCGGTTCAAATTTTGACTTGATCACAGTCTCGGCAAGGCGTATGTTTGAATCGATCCAAGCGAACGGCGGTTCTCTAAATTGGATCGATTCAACATATTTAGGGGAGTTGTGCCATGCATCCCGTCAATTTCTCTTCGAAGATATTTACCGCAACGACTGGAGCATCTCGTCGAACACCACGACGCAGAAGCGCCGTGGCAAAGCCAGCCCATGGGTTCGCGAGTTGCGGTTCCTTGTGGAGCGCAAGCGGAGCTGATCGGGGTCGGTTTTTCGCGCCTGTCGATTGGATCGATTCAAGGACTAGAAGGAGCGCACATCATGCATCCCGTCAGCTATCTGTTCGAAGACATCTACCGCAACTATTGGGGCATCGCGCCGGCCTCCAAGAGGCCGGAACGGCATTGGTTGGCGAAGCTGCGGCGACGCAATCGCGAATTGCTCATCAAGCCCGAGCGCCGGCAGGACTAGCAGCCCACGCTTTTACATTTGGCGCGGGCAGGCGTCAGGAACGCATGCGCACCAGCGCCGAGGCGGCGATCGCCAGCCAGCCGGTAATGAGTAGCGTGCCGCCGATCGGCGCCGACAGCGGGAACAGCCGCGACCCGACGAAATCGCGGGCCAGCAGATCGCCGCAGAACAGCAGAAGCCCAACCAGCAGGATCAGGCTGCCGATGCGCAGCATCCGGTTCGCCCCAAGCAATCCGGCGGCAAGGAAGACCGGCGCATGCATCAGCAGGAAGGACGCGGCGGTGCCGACGAAGGCGCCGCCCAGATGCGCTGCCGCGGCCGACAGCGCCACGCCGGCGCCGCCGCACAGGCCGCCGGCCAGGACGAGGATACGGCCGCTGTTATCGGAAGGTCGTTCGGCCGTGCTCATGTCCATGGCTCCGTGATATCAGGGGATGCCCAATCCCGTCAGGACTTGCCGGCTTTGGCGAGCATGTCCTGCTCGCGGCGCGACTGTGCCAGCCAGTTATACACCGCGCCCCCGGCCATCAAGACGGATGTGCCCAGAAACACCGAGCGCATGCCGAAATGGCCACCGGCAAAGCCGCCGAGCAGGGGACCGGCGACCTGCCCGACATACTGGGCGGAAATCGACAACCCGAGCACATTGCCGCCGACCCCATAGGGAACATTGTGGCGGATCACGCTGGTGATGCAGGGCAAGAGCCCGCCCAGCGCCAGGCCCATCAGGAAACGCAGGCCGATGAGTTGCCAGCTTTGCGTGACGAAGGCCTGCGGGATCAGCAGCAGTGCCGAGACGGCAAGCGCGCCGATGATGACGTTCCAGTGGCCGACGCGGTCGGCGAGTTTGCCGAGGCGCGAAGCCGACAGGATGGCGCCAAGGGCCGCCGCCGACATGACGACGCCTGATATCAGCGTGACGCGGCTCTGGTCCTCGATGAGCTGCTGCACATAGACGGTGATGATCGGCTCGATCGACATGGTGGCGAAGCTCAACAGCATGCCGGTCGCCAGCATGGCGACGACAGGCCGCTTGTCCGGGATTTGTGCCCAGCCGCCTTTCTGCTTCTGCTTCGCTGCGGCGTCCGCTGTTTTCGGCCGGGGATTCTCCTTGATCAGAAACGTGGTCGCCAGGAACGCCAGGAAGATGACGCCGCCGGAGAGGAGAAAGGTGGCGCGGATGCCGATCAGCGGCGGCAGGGCGCCGCCCACCAGTGGGCCGACCAGAGCCCCACCCGTGATGCCGGCCGACAGCAGGCCCAGCGCCCAGCCGGAGCGTTCCTTCGGCGTCTGCATGGCAACGAGGATGGTCGATCCCGAGGAATAGCCACCGGCAAACCCGATCAGCAGCCGCAGCAGCACCAGTTGCCAGACCGTCTGCACCATGCCGGTCAGCGACATGCATATGGCCATGCCGAAGCTGGCGCGAACCAGCATCACCTTGCGGCCGTAGCGGTCGCCGAGACGTCCCCAGAGCGGCGCCACCAGCGCCGCCGCGAAGAACGTCGCGCCATAGGCAATCCCCGACCATTGCACGATCGCCGCGTGGCCCTCGGCGCCGAGCTGCTCGATATAGAGCGGCAGGAACGGCAAAAGCAGCGTCATGGCGACAAGCGTCGAAAACGATCCGGCAACGCACACGAACAGATTGCGCCGCCAGTGGATGTTGTAGGTGCTGTCGGTCGCCGGGGGCGTGTTCTGCTGCTGCATGTCATATGTCCTGTCCCAGCAACTCTTATCGATGCTTGCTGCGGATACCAATTTGGGATACCAAGATGGTGCCCCTGATGGACGCAAGCTTGACCGCTGTCAATGCGACCGTCTCAAACGTGATCGGAAAAGGCGGCCGGCAAGACGATCGCCAGCAACGATCAGAAAATGGAAACGACAATGTCGCAGATGCAGAGCGTCGAAAAACAGCTTCGGCAAATGATCCTGGGCCTCGAGATCGGTCCCGGCGAGAAGCTGACCGAGCGCTGGATCGAGAGCCGCTTCGGCGCGTCGCGAACCCCGGTCAGGGCAGCACTTCTGCGGCTTGAGACCGAGGGCCTGGTCGGCAGGGACGGACGTGGCTGGACGGTGTCGCCGATCAATCTGGCTGAACTCGAGCAGATCGCCGTCTACAGGGAGGCGGTCGAGGTTGCGGCACTTCGCCTGACATGCGGCCTGGCGGACCGGAGCGCCGTCGATGTCATCGAGGCGATGCTCGAGTCCTGCGACAACGACACGCCGCGCGAGGAATGGCATCGCGTCGGCATGGATTTTCACATCGAACTGGCTCGTCTGTCGGGCAATGAATTCCTGTTCCGGGCGGTGCGCGATGCCATGACGCGCCTGTCGCGGGCGCGCTGGCTGGAGGTCCGCGACGAAGCGGCCCTCAGCCGCGCCTGGGCCGAACATCGCGCCATACTCGCGTCGGCACGCCTTGGCGACGCCGATGAAGCCGCGCGCCTGCTGTCAGGCCACATCGTCGGCAGCCGCGACCGACTGGTGACGTCGCTCGCCAACGATCGGCGCGGTCTTCGCGCCAGAGGCTTTGCCGTCGTTGCTGCTTAAAGGTGGATGAAGGGGCGCAAAGCGGCGTCTGGACGTATGCGCACTTTCGCCTCGCTTCGCAGACGCCGATGGCGTAAGGAGCGGCCATGGAAAACAACCGATTTGAAACACCTGTGACTGTGAAGTCAGTCGCGGCGGGAAGCACTCAGCTCTTGCGCACGGCGCGTGAGGCTTCCGACTACCTCCTCAACAGCTGGCCCGGCAAGCGCAGCCCCAAGCATCGCGCGGCCCTGCAGGCCTGCCATGACGCACTCGCCGGCGACAAGCCGGCGATGAACGCCAGGCGCGCCTTCATCGCGGCAGCACGCGAAGTGGACGTGTTCGTCAGCGACAAGGCGCCCGCCTGACACAAGCCGACATTTGAGGCGGCAATCTGGATTGAGGCACGGCCCGCATCTGCGGGCCGTTTGCCGTCACTTTGCCGTTTCGGTTTCGGCTTCAGTCTCGTCTTCGGGCTTCGAACGTTCCCGCGCTGCAACCTTGGCTGCCAGCTTCTCGGCCTTTTTGGCCGCCTTCTGGCGGTCGCGTTCCTTGCGTTCCTGATCGTAGTTTGGTGGTCGCGCCATATCGGCTCCTTTTCACTGCCTTGCGGCTCTGGTCCTGCCTAGGAGCATTAGCCGTCAAACACAACAGCTGAAGCGATAGTGCGTCGATGATGGCCAGGCTTGCAAGATGTGCGTTGCAATGAAGAGGCCAGGTTCATCATTGCGGCGGCCGATACCTATCGCCATCGATTTGCCGGTCAGATGCCGCTTCGGTCAATCACCAGATCGGCGGCACCAAAACGGTCCTTTGCCGTCAGCTGCTGGTGCCAGTAGGGATAGAGCAAGGGTGGCCGGCTGACCGCGTCGAGGCGCTCGCGCTCCTCGCCGGAGAGCATCAGGCTTGCCGCCGCGATGTTGTCCCGGAACTGCGTTTCCGTCCTGCCGCCGATCACCAGCGAACTGACGGCCGGCCGGCCAAGCAGCCAGGCCAGCGCCACCTGCGCTGCCGACACGCCGCGCTGCGCGCCGATCTCGACAAGCACGTCGACGATCCGCCACAGCCGGTCCTCGTCGCGGATCGGCGGTTCGGACCAGCCGGCAAGCTGGCGGGCGGTGGGGCTGTCGCGGCGGTATTTGCCGGACAGCAATCCGCCGGCAAGCGGGCTCCAGACCAGGACGCCCAACCCCTGGTCGACGGAAATCGGCAGCAACTCGTACTCCGCCTCGCGCGCTTCCAGCGTGTAATGGATCTGCTGCGTGACGAAGCGCGGCTGATGATGGCTGTCGCTGATGCCGAGCGCCTTCATCACCTGCCAGCCGGAATAATTGGAGCAGCCGACATAGCGGATCTTGCCCTGGGCAACCAGCGTGTCGAGCGCGCCGATGGTTTCCTCCAGCGGTGTCACGCCATCCCATTCGTGCAGGAAATAAATGTCGATGACGTCGGTCCTGAGCCGCTTCAGGCTTTTCTCGCATTCGCGGATCAGGTGATGGCGTGACAGGCCTTCATCGTTCGGGCCTTTGCCGATCCGCATCCGTGCCTTGGAGGCGATCAGCACGTCGCCCTTGCGCTTGCCGCCGAGCGCTTCGCCGATGATTTCTTCGGAAATGCCATTCGAATAGACGTTGGCGGTGTCGATGACATTAATGCCGGCGTCGATGCAGAGATCGATCATCCGGCGCGCCTCGTCGAGATCGGTCTTGCCGACAGCCGAAAATGCGCCGGCGCCGCCGAACGTCATGGTCCCCATGGTCAGCGTCGAAACTTTCAGGCCGGAACGGCCGAGGGTGCGGTATTCCATGTCGATCCTCGCGATTGCGTTGAGAAAGGGGCTGGGGAGGGTGCCCGAATGTGGCCGCTATTTGTAGGACAATTTGCGCGACTTGTCGCCATGCCAGGACGCCGGATCGATCATGCCTGGCGGGATTGGCAGCGGCGGCGATCACGCTCGGGCTGCAATAAAACCGTCATTGCAGGCCTATATTGAAGTCGGCTCAGGCGTTGCCGTTCCGGGCTGTAAGCCGGAGTTTGGGGCGCCGGACGTGGATCGACAGAGCTTGCAAGTGGAGCAGCCGATAATGACCGAGCTAAAACAGAATTCTCCGGCCAGGGATTGGCTTGAAGCCGAGCTCGCCGACACGCTCGACGAAGACTATGAGCTCGAAATGTCGGAGCCGGCGCTGTCGATGGAGATCGCCAAGATCTACAAGAACTCGCATCCGCCTTCGATCGATCGCATGCAGTATTTTCGCGACCTCATCACCCTGCAGTCCGAATTGATCAAGCTGCAGTCCTGGGTCGCCTACCACAAGAAGAAGCTGGTGGTGATCTTCGAGGGACGCGATTCGGCCGGCAAGGGCGGCGTCATCAAGCGCATCACCCAGCGGCTCAATCCGCGCATCTGCCGCGTCGTGGCACTGCCGGCACCGACCGAGCGCGAAAAGTCGCAATGGTATTTCCAGCGCTATGTCCCGCATCTGCCGGCCGGCGGCGAGATCGTGCTGTTCGACCGCTCATGGTACAACCGCTCGGGCGTCGAGCGGGTGATGGACTTTGCCCAGCCCGATCAGGTCGAAGAATTCTTTCACGACGTGCCGGAGTTCGAGCGCATGCTGGTCCGCTCGGGCATTACCGTGGTCAAATACTGGTTCTCGATCACCGACGAGGAACAGCAGATGCGCTTCCTGATGCGCATCCATGACCCAATGAAGCAGTGGAAACTGTCGCCGATGGACCTGCAGTCGCGCGTGCGCTGGGAGCAGTACACCAAGGCCAAGGAAGAGACCTTCGCCCGCACCAACATCCCGGAAGCGCCCTGGTTCATCGTCGAGGGCAACGACAAGAAGCGCGCGCGGCTGAACTGCATCGACCATCTGCTCAAGCAGCTGCCTTACGAGGAAGTGCCGCATGAGGAGATCACGCTGCCCGAGCGCGTCTTCAACCCCGAATACGAGCGCCAAGTGCTGCCGCGCGAGCTCTACGTGCCGGAGAAGTATTAATGGATCGCTCCCTTCTCCCCGTCACTATACGGGGAGAAGGTGCCGGTGTCCGAACCGGATAGATAGGTAACAGAATGGACTGATTAGATGGGTGACAGTTT
>NZ_JBVVQW010000011.1:27650-163240 GCF_055811655.1 Mesorhizobium sp. WSM4809 | reverse complement strand
CCTCCCGGCGGACAAGAAAACTGTCACCCATCTAATCAGTCCATTCTGTTACCTATCTATCCGGTTCGGACACCGGCACCTTCTCCCCGTATAGGGACGGGGAGAAGGGAGAAGCTCCAACGATGACGCCCCCCTCTCCCCGTCTCTACACGGGGAGAGGGTAAGGGTGAGGGGCGGCGCCAACTTGCGAAAATTTGCCGGACCAACATCTCAGCCTCCCACCCTCATGGCGCGGCCGGTAGCGGCGTCGAAGACGCGCACCGACGACGTAGTGGGGGCGATGACAGCGGTGTCGCCGATAGCCAGTCCGACATCATTGTCGAACACCGTTTTCACAGCCGCCTCGCCCTGGCCGAGATGAACGATGGTGCGCGCACCGATCCGTTCGACAAAGGTCACCGGCATTGCGAGCCCCTGCCCATTCTGCACCAACGTCGCCTGTTCAGGCCGGAATCCGTAAAGCACCTCGCCGCGCGCACCGCGCATGGCCATCGCGAGTTCGCCCGGCAGCGGCGGCGTGACGCCCAGCGGTCCGAGATCGACGACCAGTCCGCGGTCGCTCTCCGCTGGCCTGCCCTTGAGCAGATTCATGCCCGGCGCACCGATAAAGCGGGCGACGAAGACATTGGCCGGATCGTTGTAGACCTCGAGCGGCGTGCCGACCTGCTGCAGCACGCCATGATCCATGACCGCGATGCGGTCGGCCATGGTCATCGCCTCGAGCTGATCGTGGGTGACATACACCATGGTCTGGCGGAACTGCCGCTGCAGCTGCTTCAGTTCGGTGCGCATGACGGCCCGGAAAGCGGCGTCGATATTGGACAGCGGCTCGTCGAGCAGGAAGATCGCCGGCTCCATGATCGCCGAGCGGCCGATCGCCACCCGTTGCAATATATTGACCGACAGCCTGTCGGCCTTGCGGTCGAGCAGCGGCGAAAGCTGCAGCATCTCGGCGATGGCGCCGACGCGGCGATCGATCTCGGCTTTGGCAGCCCCCCGCATTTTTGGTCCATAGGCAAGGTTCTGGCGCACCGTCATATGCGTGAAGATGGCGTAGTTCTGGAAGACGAAGCCGACGCCGCGCCGGCCCATCGGCACGCCGGCCATGTCGCGCTCGCCAAACAGGATCTTGCCGCCGGTCGGCTCTTCCATGCCGGCGATCATGTTCATCGTCGTCGACTTGCCGCAGCCCGACGGGCCGAGCAGCGCCATGAACTCGCCATCGGCAATTGCCAAATCCATGGTCTTCAGCGCGGTGAAGTCGCCGAATTTCTTGACCAGGTTCTGCAAGTGGATCGCGCTCATGCCGCTACCTCGCGTGCCCGCGCCATGCGCTTCATGGCAAACACCGCGACGATCGACAGCACGACCAGAATGGCCAGCGCGATCGCCGCCACATAGCCCCAGATCAAATCCTGCGTGGTGAGCTTGTAGATGTAGACCGAGATGGTTTCGGTGGCGACGCCGGGGCCACCTCCGGTCATGATGTAGAGCGTGTCGAAGATCTTGAAGTTCTCGATTACCCGGATCGCCAGCGCGATGATGATGATCGTCTTCATCTTCGGCAGCACGATGGTGACGAAGCGCTGCCACGGATTGGCGCCGAGCAGCGTCGCCGCCTTGATCTGGTCCTCCGGCACGCCGACCAGGCCGGCAAGCAGGATAAGGAACATCAGCGGCGTCCATTGCCAGATGTCGGCGACCATCACCGCAATCAGCGCCAGAGTCGGATCCGACAGCCAGGCGATGGTGACGGGAGATCCGGTGAGCGCCGACAAGATGTCGTTCACCGGCCCTCCCGACTGGAACAGCATGAAGAACATGTAGCCGGCCACCGCCGGCACCACCATCATCGGCATCAGCAGGATCGAATAGAAGGCGCGCTTGCCCGGGAAATCGTCGGCAAACAGCGTCGCCAGCGCTAGCCCAAGCAGGAATTCCGCCGGCACGCAGACGATCATGACAATGACCGTACGCTTCAGCGCGCTCCAGAAGCGCGCGTCGGCGGCGAGATCGGTGTAGTTGGCAAAGCTGTTCCACATCGACCAGGCGTTCCACCAGCCGGTGCCCGACAGGGGCGACCAGTCGGTGACGCTGATGTAGAGCTGCATCAACAGCGGGAAGGCCGAGATGAACAGCACCAGGATCTGCGCAGGCAGCGTCAGCCGGAAACCCAGCCTTGCGCCCTCATCGCGCGAAACCGGCTTTGCTCCGACGGCTTTCATCTCATCCTTGGACGTCATGGCAGTCACCGCGCTCATTGCTTGAGCGCCCCGAACGTCAACCCGCGCACCAGATGGCGTTGGATGGCGATGCCCATGATGACCGGCGGCACGGCCGCGATCAGGCCAAGCGCCGCCTTGGCGCCATAGAGCTGCCCGGTCATCGAGGAGGATAGCGAGGCCATGTAGACCGGGATCGTCACCCATTCGCGCGTCGTCAGAAGCAGCGCGATCAGATAGTCCGACCAGTTGAGGATGAAGACGAAGAGCGCGGCACTTGCGAGCGGCGCGCGCATCATCGGCAGCGTGATGCGGGTGAAGACGCGCAGCCGCGAACAGCCTTCGACAAGCGCTGCCTCCTCGATCTCGCGCGGCATGTCGTCGAAGAAGGTCTTCATCAGCCAGAAGGCGAACGGCAAGGTGACGATGCCGTAGATCAGCGCCAGGCCCCACCAGCTGTCGGTGAAGTTGAGGAAAGCCCACATGATCATCACCGGGATCATGACCGCCATCGGCGGAAAGATCCTGAGTTGGATCAGCGCCAGCGGCAGGTTCTGGCCGGAGCCGAAACGCGACAGCCCATAAGCCGCGGCTGTGCCCGCCGACATGGCGATCACCGTGCCGAAAACCGCCGACAGCAGCGATGCGAGGATCGGCTTCAGCGCGTTACGGTCGAGCGCGACGATCAAATTGTTGGTCGACTCGCCGAAGACGAAACGGAAATTGCTGAGCGTCGGGTTCTTCGGCCACCAGGTCAGTTCGGCGCCGGTCGCCGACCATTCGGCGATCGGCTTGAACGCCATCGACACCATCCACAGGATCGGCACCAGCGTCACCGCCACGGCCGCGAAGATCGCGGCATAGCGGAATATCAGGAAAGGAACGGAACGCTTCATCTGGCGGCTTTGCTGGTGGCGTTGTGGGCGGAGGGGAGAAGTAGGCTCCTCCCCTCCTTCGATATGATCCAGGGAGAAGGATCAGACGATTGGATCGAGAACTGTCGGCCAGGCCTCCTTGTTGGTCTTGATGGCTTCGAGCAGTTTGTCCTCGCCGGTGCGCCGGGCGATCTTTTTCCACTCTGCCTCGGTGTCGGCCATCGCCTGCTCCGATGTCTTGGCCTTGGTCAGCGCCGCCATCAGGTTCTCGTCGAGCGCATTGTGGAAGGCTGTCGCGCCGGGATAGTTGATGGTCGGCACGGTGCGGGCGACCGTCTCGCGCACGACGTCCATGTGGTAGGCATGATAGGTCTGGCGCACCAGCGGATCGGAGAAGTCCGAAAGCCGGAACGGGTCTAGATAACCGCCGGGGTTGGCACTCATCCAGGCATAGATGCGGGCCGAGCCCAGCCATTGCAGCAGGAGGTAGGCGACCTCCTGGTTCTTCGACTGCGACGAGACCATGCCGGTCAGCGAGAACCACAGCACGGAACGGCTGATCAGCTTGCCGCCGATCTCGCGGCCGGGCGGCAGCATCGAGCCGATCTTGCCGGTGACGGCTGAATCCTTGTTGCCGGCATTGTCGAGGAATTTCGGCAGGTTGGAGAAGGCGCAGGTCATCGCCGCACCACCCTTGGCGAAGTTGCCATATTGCTCCGGCCAGCCCCAGGAGATCGCATCCGGCGAATGATGCGCGAGCGAAGCAACATATTCGTTGGTGGCGGCGATGCCTTGCTCGGAATTGATCATCGGCTTGCCGTCATCGCCAAACAGGAACTGGTTGGGCGAAGCCATCGAGACATAGCGCTGGTACCAGTTCGTGTAGCCCCAGCCCTGGTTGCGCAGGTCGGTCGAGCCGAACAGGCCCTTGTCCGGTCGCTGGAAGAAGGCGGCGATGTCGCCATGCTGCTTCCAGGTCTTCGGCGGCGCCAGATCGTAGCCGTATTTGTCCTTGAAGGCCTTCTTCTCGGCTTCGTCGCCGAACAGGTCGGTGCGGTAGACCCAGGTCTGGAAGTCGCCGTCCAGCGACACGCCATAGTTCGAGCCGCGGTATTTGTTGAGCAGCGACACGCCCTTGGCGCCGTTGACATAGCCGCTGACGGGATCGTCCCATTCAGGCTTATGCTGCGCGACAAAGTCGTCGAGCTTGGCGATGCCGCCGGTTTCGGCGAGGTCGCCGAGGCGGTTCCATTCGGTCGAGTAGATGTCGTAGGCCCCACCCTTGGTGGAGATGTCCTGCATCGTCTTGGTGAATTCCTGGCCGTTCGGCAGACCGACGATTTCGATCGCGATGCCGGTTTCCTTTTCCCACAGCTCCTTGATCGACGGCGCACCGGCCGGGAACGGCTGCGTGAGCTGGCCGATCGAGCCGTCGGACAGGCCGAGCACGATCTTGGTCGGCGCCTTGCCGGCGCCCTTCAGCGCCTTCGCCGCCTCGATGGCGCGGCCTTCCGGCGTATCGGCGCCATACTGGTAGCGCTCGGCCCCTTCGAAGCCCGTCGGGCCGCCGATCATGCCTGGCGCCAGCGCGTCGGCCGCATAGGCACGGCCGGGACGAATGAATTGGGGTGCGATACCAGCAGCGGCCATCATGACGGCCGCCTTTCCTCCAGATGCCAGCAGCCGGCGCCGCGAGATGCGGATCAAGTCAGACATTGAAACTCCTCCCTCAGGGCCACGTTTCCTCCACGACCCTTATGAGGGATATTGACGACAGCATGGCAAGGCTGTCAACATCATAAATAATCAAAACACATCATAACATCGCAATAGGGCAAGGAAATGCACAAAAACGGGATCCATCCGTCAAGCCGGATGCCTCAATTTGAGGGCACCCGACCCTTCCCGGCCCTGCGCACCCCTGCCGGACCATTTGATTTAGCCCGGCGGCTTGCACATCGGCCAAGGGCGGATACATCATTTCCCATCAGAATCGCCGATGACGCGGAAGCCGTCACCAGCCGATCCGACGCATGCAGGAGATGAAAGACGGTGCGTTCCACCCTGACTGACATAGCCCGGGAGGCCGGCGTCTCGGCCGCCACCGTCGACCGCGTGCTCAACAACCGGCCCGGCGTACGGGCGCGCACGCGGGAAATCGTGCTCGAAATGGCGCAGCGCCTCGGCTACATCGCCGAAGGCCCGAACGGCACGCCGCCACGGCCCTCGCCCGGCGAGGTCATCCGGCTCGACTTCGCCCTGCCGGCCGGCACCAATTCCTTCATCAAGATGCTGCACCGCCACATCGAGGCACAGGCTCTGGCGCGGCCCGACCTCGATGTTCGTATCGCCACCATAGAGGGCTTCAATCCTGACCGGCTCGCTCGCCTGCTGCAGGATCTGCGCGGACAGACGCAAGGCGTCGGCGTCATCGCACTCGACCATCCGACGGTGCGCGAAGCGATCCGCTCCCTGTCGGCCAACGACATCAAGGTGGTGACCATCGCTTCCGACATCCTGCATGTGCCCAGGGTCGCGTATATCGGCATCGACAACCGCGCCGCCGGGCGGCTGGCCGGCTATCTGCTCAACCGCTTCATGGGATCGGGGCGTCCGGGCAAGGTGGCGCTGTTCGCCGGCTCGCTGTCCTATCGCGGCCACGAAGAACGCGAGATGGGGTTCCGCCACGTGCTGACCGAGGAATCACCCAATCTGCAGATCGTCGAGATGCGCGAAATGCTCGACGATCGCGAGAAGGCCTATTCGGAGGCATCAGCCCTGCTGGAGCGGCACCCCGACCTTGCCGCGATCTACAATGTCGGCGCCGGCAACACCGGTATCGCCCGCGCGCTCAAGGAGCGCGGCCGCGCCCAATCCATGGTCTTCCTCGGTCACGAAGTGACGGACGGCACCAAGGACCTTCTGCTCGACGGCACGCTCGACGCGGTCATCGACCAGAACCCGCGCGTCGAGGCCCGCGAAGCGCTCAACACCCTGATCCATGCGGTCCGGGGATTGCCCTATGAACTGCACCAGCCAAGGCTGCAGGTGATCTTCAAGGAGAACATCCCGGAGATTTGACGAACCAGACGAACGGGGCGGCGCGGCAAAGCGCCCGCCCCGCTCGATGCTTCTAGTCTATTGGACGGCAGCGACTTCAGCCGCGGCGCCATCGACAAAGCTCTTGTCGACCCATTTGCCATAGTCGATCGAGCCCTTCAGGAGCCCGGCGCTGGCCATGAATTTCTCCTCGCCTTGCAAGGCGGCGATCGCGTCGTCCGTGAGTTTCGGATCCTGATGGAACACCCCGTCGGCGTAGGTCTTGCGGACGGATTTTTCCGACGACTTGGTGGCCTCGACAAAGGTCTTGATCGTCTGGTCCGGATGGGCATCGGCCCAACGCGAAATCTCGATATCGACCTTCAGCAGCCGCTTGACCAGATCGGGATATTTCGCCGCGAAGGCGCCGTTGACCGAGATGACGTTGGGCACGTTCCATTCCGGATGAGTGCTGGTGTCGAACAGGACGCGCGCCTCGCCGGTGTCGACCAGCTTGGCCGCCGTCGAATCGGTCTCGACAATGGCGTCGATATCGCCGCGCAGCAACGCCGGGCCGGATGCCTCGAACGGCAGGTTCAGACCTTCGACGTCATTGATGGTCAGGCCGACGCTGTTCAGTGCCTTGCTGAAGTTCGAATGCCGCACCGTGCCGGTGAGATAGGCGACCTTCTTGCCCCTGAGATCCTGCAGCGTCTTCAACGGCGAGTCGGTCTTGACGACGATGTAGGAACCGCCGGCCTTCACATAACTCGACAGGCCGATCAGCTTGACGTCGGCGCCGGACGCAGCAACCCGCAGCGCCGGATTGTTGCCGGTATAGGTGAACTCGATCGCGCCGGTGGCCAGCGCGGTCGTCGCCTCCGAACCGCCATTGAAAGTCACCAGTTCGACCTTGATGCCGTCCTTGGCGAACTCCTTCTCCCACCAGCCGTCCTTCTGGGCGAGGATGAATTTGAGATGCCCCGGCGCGGTACTGCCGATGCGGATAATTTCAGGCTTGTCCTGCGCGAAGGCAGGCATGCCGCCAAGGCCGATGACGACGGCAATAGCGCCCTTCAGCAGCAGCCGGCGAAGGGCGTCGAATGGAATGTTGGGCATGGGAAAAATCCTTCCTGATTGGAATGAATGGGTGGCTCAGATGAGCGAGGTCTCGGACTGGCCTTTCCAGGCCGTTGCCCAGCGCTCGAACCAGACGAGCAGGTAATTGACGGTCAGGCCGATGACGGTCAGCGTCAGGATGCCGGCGTACATGTCGGCCGTTTCCATCATCAGCTGCGAGTTCTGGATGAGGAAACCGAGGCCGGATTTGGCCGCCAGCATCTCGGCGCCGATGACCGCGAACAGCGAGGATTTCACCGCCAGCCGGGCGCCGGCGACGATCGAGGGAATGCTGGCCGGCAGGATGACTTTGCGGAACAGATCGAAGTCGGACGTACCCATCGAGCGCGCCGCCTTGATCAGCAGCGGATCCACCGACTTGACGCCGCTGATCGTGTTGACGAGGAGAAAGAAAACCGAGGAGTAGAAGGTGATCGCGACCTTCGATTCCTCACCGATGCCGAGCAACAGGATGAACACCGGCAGCAGTGCGAATTGCGATGTGTTTCGCAGCGTCTGCACCAGGAGGTCGGAAACCTTCTCGAACAGCGAATAGCGCCCCATCAACAGACCGAGGGGGATGGCCACCACCACGCCGAGTGCGAAGCCGATCGCTGCGCGCTGCAGGCTGATGCCGATATGCTCGATCAGCACGCCCGAGGCGAGCAGCGCCCACCAGGCGACCAGGACCTCGCTCAGCGGCGGAAAGAAGATCCGGTTCAGCCAGCCGAGTCGGGGCGCGATCTCCCACAGCAGGAAGAACAGGCCGAGCAGCGGCACGCCATAGAGGAACGTGCCGTGGCTTGCTTTCTTGCTCCGGATCTTGGCGCTGGCCTTGATGGCCGGGACCCTGGCGGCGGCTACCGTTTCGCCAGCGCCGGCAAACAGGTGGAGCGCTCCCGCGGAGCCAAACTTCTCGGTCAGATAGGCCATTGGTCCAGCTCCTCAGTGACTGAAGGCTGGCGACAGGGTCCAGTCCTTCTGCGCCTTGTTGACCTCGTCGCGCAGCACGTCCCAGACGCGGGCGCGATATAGATTGAATTCGGCGCTGGCGCGGATGTCGCCGTCGCGCGGTCGTGGCAGGTCGATGTCGATGATCTCTTTCACCGCGCCCGGCCGTGCCGTCATCACCACGACGCGGTCGGCGAGGAAGATCGCCTCGTCGATCGAGTGGGTGACAAAAATCACCGTGGTGTTGATCTTGCCCCAGATCCGCAGCAGCTCGCCTTGCAGAAGCTCGCGCGTCTGCTGGTCGAGCGCCGCGAACGGCTCGTCCATCAGCAGCACTTCCGGGTTGCTGGCCAGCGCACGCGCGATCGCCACACGCTGCTGCATGCCGCCGGACAGCTGGTTGGGAAAACGGTCCTCGAAACCGGCAAGGCCGAACAGCGCCAACAGATGGCGGGCTGTGGCGGTACGCTCGGCCTTGGCCACGCCGCGCACTTCCAGCGCAT
The DNA here is from genome assembly GCF_055811655.1 of Mesorhizobium sp. WSM4809. Lineage (NCBI taxonomy): Bacteria > Pseudomonadati > Pseudomonadota > Alphaproteobacteria > Hyphomicrobiales > Phyllobacteriaceae > Mesorhizobium > Mesorhizobium sp. WSM4809. Next base: position 154,531 of record NZ_JBVVQW010000011.1, on the reverse strand, counting down.
ATTCGATGTTGGCGAGCGCCGTGCGCCAGGGAAACAGCGCATATTGCTGGAAGACATAGCCGGTCTTTGGATCGGGCCTGGTGATGCGCCTGCCGTCGAGCTGGACGTTGCCGCCGGTCGCCTGCGTCAGCCCGCCAATGATATCGAGCAGCACCGACTTGCCCGAGCCGCTCGGGCCGACCAGCGTGATGAACTCGCCCTTGCGGATGGAAAGATCGACGCCGTCGAGCACGGTGACGCGGTCGGTCGCCTCGCCATCCACGGTGACGAACTGCCCCGGCTTGAGCTGGAAGGTCTTGCTGATGTCGCTGACGACGATCCGGTCCATGTTCGGGCGATCCATATCTGTCTCCGATCGGTTCACTGCGCCACGCGGATGCGGTGCGTCGGGTCGAATTCCGAGCCGCCCGCCTTGCCGCGCTTCCAGCCAAGCGCGCGGGCATAGGAGCCGAACAGCTGGCGGGCGTCGGCCTGAGCTTCCGTGATGCCGGTCGGCCCTTCGGCGAACTCGGCCACATAAAGCGCGTCGGTCGGGCAATAGATCTCGCAAAGAAAGCAGGTCTGGCAGTCCTCCTGGCGAGCGATCACCGGCACGCCATTGTCGGTCGCGTCGAAGACGTTGGCCGGGCACACCTTGACGCAGATGTCGCATTCGACGCAGCGCGTGGCCGAGACGATCTCGATCATGACGCCAGCTCCGCCAGCCGCTCAGGCGCACCTGCGATGCGGAACGCATCCACACCGGTGATGACCAGCCGGTGCGCGAAGGCCGGGCTCTTGCCCGGCAGATCGGTGCGGCGGTGCATGCCGCGGCTCTCGGTGCGGTGCAGCGCGGCGGCCACGGACCAACGCCCAGCAGCGGCGATCGAAGCTGCCTCTCGGGTACGGACCCGGTCCAGCCCCTCGCCTTGCAGATGGCTGCGCACGTCGCGCCAGACACTCTCCAGCCGCTCGCCGCTTTTCTCCAGGGCCTCGCCAGTGCGGAAGAAATTCTTGTCGAGCGGCGTGACTTCGCTACGCACCGCCTCGATAACTTCGCCCGCCGAGATGTCGGCCCTCGCCGATGATGCAGGACGCAAGCCGGCCTGGCCGAGCGATTGCACTGCGCTGCGGAACGCCTTGCCGGTGCGGCGCTGGGCATGAATCGAGGCGCCCTTGCCGGCCCACCAGCCGCTGGCCAGCGCCCAGGACGAATTGAAGGCGCCGCCGCCTGATACCGCACCGGTCATCATCTCGCGGCTGGCAGCGTCGCCGGCAACATAGAGGCCGGGCACGCCGGTGGCGCAATCGTCGGAGACGATGTCGATGCCGCCGGTGCCGCGCACCGTGCCTTCGGCGCGCAAGGTGATACGGAACAGTTCGCTGAACGGGTCGATGCCGGCGCGGTCATAGGGCACGAAGCAGTTCGGCTGACCCTGGCGCAGCCAGCCTTGCAGCGCCGGCTCGGCTTGATCGAGCCGCGCATAGACCGGGCCGTCGATCAGCGCACGCGCCACTTCCTCCTCGCGGTCGCCGATGCCGTTGCGCAACGGCTCGCCGGTCGGCCCGAGGATCGGCGAACCATCCTCGCGATGGAACGATGCCCAGCGGAACGGCAGGCCCTTGTTCAATGAGGAGCCATAGGGCGCCAGCGTGTACTTGCCGGTGAACTCCATGCCCGACAGGCTGGCGCCGGCTTCCGCCGCCATCAGATAGCCGTCGCCGGTCAGCCCGGTCGCGCCGAGGATGCGCTCGCGGAAAGCGCAGCCGCCCGTCGCCAGCACCACCGCGTTGGCGTCGACGCGCCAGTCCTGGCCGATCTGCCGGGCGACACCGGCGGCGCCAACGATGGCATCGCCGTCGGACAGAAGTTCGAGCGCCGGGTGATGGTCGAGCACGGTGACGCCGGCCAACAGCACCCGGCGGCGCATGAAGCGCATGTAGTCCGGCCCGCGCAGATTGGCGATGTAGAGCCGGCCGTCATCCTCGCTCGGAAAGGGATAGCCCCATTCGGACAGCCTGAGCAGATTGCGGTAGGCGGTATCGACGCAGCGCAGCATCCAGCGCGGGTCGGCGAGTTCGCCGGTGCGCTGCCAACGCCGCTCAACGACGGCATGCCTGTTGTCGCCCGGCGGCACGCACCAGGTGCCGGTGTTGGAGGGCGCGGTGGCGCCACTGGTGCCAAGATAACCTTTGTCGGCCAGCACCACCTTGGCGCCGCTCTCGGCCGCAGCGACAGCCGCCCAGGCCGCTGACGGACCTCCGCCCAGCACCAGCACGTCGGCCTGGAGCAGCAAGCTGTCAGAAACGGATTTTTGCGGCTTGGGCATGGATACCTGGCGAATGCGTCGAGGACGGCGCTAGGCCGCGCGGGCCGCGCTGGAAGACCAGACCGGCTCGTTGCCGGCGCTCCACTTGATGTTGCAGCCGATCGACGGCACCTGGCTGGCAGTGGGCCTGCCGCCCTCCAGCACCGTGTCGACCGCTGCCCGCAGATCGGCACCGGTCACCGGCTTGCCATTACCCGGCCGCGCATCGTCGAACTGGCCGTGATAGGCGAGCCGCCGGTCGGCATCGAACAGGAAGAAGTCGGGTGTGCAGGCGGCGCCATAGGCCTTGGCCGTCTGCTGCGACGCATCCTTGAGATAGGGGAAGGAATAGCCGAATTTTTCGGCCTCTTCGCCGATGCGGGCCAGCGTCTCCTCCGGATGCGCCTCATGGTCATTGGCGTTGATCGCCACCACTTGCAGCCCCTTGCCGGCATAATCCCTGGCGAAAACGGCAAGCTGCTCACGGATCAGCACGACGAACGGGCAGCGGTTGGAAATAAAGGCGACGAGCAAGGCCGGCTTGGCGTCGAAATCGGCGAGGCGGTGCAGCACGCCTTGCGCGTCGGGCAACAGGAAATCGGCCGCCCTGGTGCCGAGGTCGATCGGATTGGACTCTGTCTTCGGCATCGATGCGCGCTCCCTTTGTGCAGCCGGTTTTCACAGGCCAAGTGCGAGCGCCTCGAACGTTCGCAGTTAGTCTATGAATTTAGTATAATTATAGGCTGGAGAGCACATTCACGGTCAACCGAGCGGCTTAGAATATCGTGCCAATGTTTCAGGCCGAGCCGCCAAGTTTGTTCGGGCGGAAGCCGATCCGGAGAAATCCGGACGGACAGGATTTATCAAGCGCAACGGGTTCGACGACGAATTGGTACTGCCCAGCCGAAACGCCTTGCGATTTTCGCGACGTCATTCCCCTTCCGGATAGAGCGCCTTCGCCAGGTCGCGGATCGCATCTGATGTGCGCGGGCCGAAGCCGATCATGTAGGCGCTGTCGAGCACCACCAGCGCCTTGTTGGCCGCCGCCGGCGTTGCCGCCAGCGCGCGGTTGCCGAACACCTGCTCGGGCGTCGGGCCACCCTTGCCGTCGCTCATCATCAGGATGACATCAGGCGCCATCTCGATCAGCTTTTCCTCTGATGCCGCCTTGTAGCCCTGCACGACATCCATCGGGTTGCGGCCGCCGGCGTAGCGGATGATGGCGTCGGCCGAGGTGCCGGCACCGGCTGCGCTCAGCTTCACAAGGCCATGAAAGAACACCACTTTCTTGCGCCGCTCCGGCGGGATTTTTGCTGTCAGATCGGCTGCCGTCTGAAAGGCGGTGAGCACCTCGGCGGAAACCACCTTGCCCTTGTCCTCGAGCCCAAGGCTGGCGGCGATCAGGGTGATCTTGCGCTCGATGCCTTGCGGGGTGTTGTCCTGCGGGACGAAGACGATCGGGATCGCCAGTGATTTCAGCACCTCGACCGCCTCCGGCGGCCCGCTGTCCTCGGCCGCCAGGATCAGATCGGGACGCAAGCTCGCCAACCCCTCGACCGAAAGCTGGCGGCGGTAGCCGACATTAGGCTTCCCGGCCACGGATGGCGGATATTTGCTGCCGCGATCGACGGCGATGATCCGCTCGCCGGCGCCGAGCGCGTGGACGATCTCGGTAACGTCGGAGCCCAGCGTCAGGATCCTCGTTGCCGGTCCCGGCGCGACGGTTCGTCCCAGCGCGTCGACAACGCCCTCGGCGGCCAGCGCCTTGAAACCGCAGGAAGGCGCCAGCACCGACAGCGCCAGAAGCAGCATCGCCGCGATCCTGCCTGGTTGCAACCAGCCGATCCTCTTGCCCTCGCCCACACTTCCGACCATGCCGCTGCTCCGTGCCAGATGCTTCTCGATGACGGTCGGCTATAAAATTAAAGTTGACTCATGTCATCATGTTTTAATATGTGACCCCTGCCCCGACCCGCCTGGTCGAGGGATTTTCAATCATGCCAGCCAAGGCTTTTCAGCCACCGCCAGCAGTTTTGCTTTTGCTTAGGGGCTGCATGACAACGACAACAAACACGACCTTGATGGCGAGCACCGCGCTCGCCTTCGTGCTCGGCCTATGCGCTGTGCCCTTTGCCAGCGCGCAGGAACAGGACCAGGAGAAAAAGGCCGCCGCCAAGGCCGGCCGCCTGGCGCCGGCCAATCCCGCACAGAACCAGCCGGCGACGATGCTCGACGTGATCACCATCTCGGCAACGATGATCAAGACGGCGGTGATCGAATCGATGGCCGCCATCAGCGCCATCGATCAGGACGAACTCGACCGTATCCAGCCCGACACCGCCGCCGACATCTTTCGCACCACGCCCGGCGTCGCTGCCTCGATGAATGGCGACGACCCGGCGACCGCCATCAACATTCGCGGTTTGGAACAATATGGCCGCGTCGTCGTGACGCTCGACGGCGCCCGCCAGGACTATTGGCGCGTCGGTCATGGTTCTGGCTCGTTCTATGTCGAACCTGACCTCATCAAGGAAGCCACCGTCATTCGCGGCCCGGTTTCGAACGCCTATGGTTCGGGCGGCATCGGCGGGGTCGTCTCCTTCGAGACCAAGGATGCCGGTGATTTCCTCAAGAAGGATGAACGCTGGGCGCTGAGCGAGAAGCTCGGCTACGAGGACAATGGCAACGGCTTCACCACCAGCACCACCGGCGCCTACCGTTTCAGCGACGATGCCGACATCATCGGCAACCTCATCTATCGCGACCGCGACAGCTACACCGACGGCAATGGCGAGACCGTGCCATGGACCGGCGAGCGGGTGACCAGCGGCTATCTGAAGACGACTCTGCGGCCGGCCGATGACCACGAGCTGAAGCTCGGCGCCATCCTGCAGCGCTACAACGACCAGATCACCGGATCGAGCGGCTCGACCTCGCCGACACTGAGCCGCTACGACACCAACACCACCAACCAGACCTACACCGCCGCCTATACCTGGAAGCCCGACGACAACGCGCTGATCGACTTCAGCGCCAATGCCTATCACAACCGCACCCGCGCCGAGCAGACGCAGGTCGCGCCCGCCTCAGGGATCGGCAATTTCCGTTTCTATGATGTCGCCACCTCGGGCTTCAACGTGAAGAACTCCTCGCGCTTCGACGCCTGGGGGCTAGCCCACACGCTGACCTACGGACTCGATTACTACTATCTCGAGGCCTCCTCGGAAGCGGCGCATTTCGGCGCCGGCGAACAGCAGGGCTATGGCGGCTTCCTGCAGTGGCAGGGCGATTACGAGGACTGGCTGCAGGTGATCACGGCCCTGCGCTACGATGGCTATACGCTGGATGGCGAGACCAAAACCGTGCCGCCGCAGGAAGCCTCGATCTCCGGCGACCGCTGGTCGCCGCGTGTCACTGTCGGCGTCACGCCCTTCGAAGGTTTTCAGCTCTACGGCACCTATTCCGAGGGCTACCGGGCACCGGGCCTGCAGGATGTCTTCCGTGGTGGCGGCGCGCATGGCTCAGACGACACCTATGTGCCCAACCTGCTGCTCCAGCCCGAGACGGCGAAGAGCTGGGAAGCCGGCATCAACGTGAAGTATGACGAGGTGCTGACCGAGGGCGACCGCCTGCGCGCCAAGGTCAACGTCTTCCACACCGACGTCGAGGACTATATCGAAACCGACCTGACCGTGCCAACGGCCGTCCGGCCGCGCACGGCGGCCAACATTGGTGACGCGCGACTGAAAGGCATTGAGGCGGAGATCGTCTACGACTACGTCTGGGGTTTCGTGAACCTCTCCGGCGCGCTCATCGACGCCAAGGTGGTCAGCGGGGTTTATTCCGGCCAGGCATTGAACAACACGCCGCTCGACCGCTTCTCGGCCACGATCGGCTTCCGCATGCTGGAAGACCAGCTCACCATCGGCGCGCAATATCTCAGCATCGGCGAGATCACCCGCACCCGCCGCACCAGTCTGAACAACCCAATCGTCGTCGACGACGCCTTCGACCTGGTCAACGTCTTCGCCAACTGGCGCGTCAATGACAACCTCAAGCTCGATTTCGGCGTCGATAACGTCTTCAACACCGCCTATACCGACCCGCAAAGCGCATGGTCGACCTCGGCGGCAACGGAACAGGGCAAGGGCCGCACCTTCAAGGTGGCCCTCACCGGCAGGATCGGAGGCTGACAATGAGCCAAGCATCGGTGCGTGAATTGGCCTGTGAGGCACAGCTCAACCTGCGACATCTGCCTGATTACATGGACAGCATCAGCGACAGACTGCAGAGCTTCGAGGCCGATGCCTCGCATGAGGGAAAGCGCATCGATTTCCGCTTTGCCTTCGGCGGGGCCTCTTTCGACATGGAACGGCTGGTGATGCGGGCCAATGCCGCCGACCGCGACGGGCTCGCCCGTATCAAGGACCTGCTGGCCACAGCCGTACAGGTCTACGCCAAGGAGGAAAACCCCGAGATCGTCTGGACCGGCGATCTCTCAGGCGAAACCAGCCTCGCCCAGTTCCGCGAGATGGTGGTGACGGATATTCGCGACCTCACCCCGCACATGCGCCGCATCCGGCTGGCCGGCGAGAATCTCTCGCGTTTCACCAAATTCGGCGGCATGCACATCCGCATGCTGTTTCCGACCAGGGAGGTGCCCGATCCGCTGTGGCCAGTGCTGGGCGGCAATGGCCTGCCGGCTTGGCCCGCCGACGACCGGCGCCCGGTGGCGCGCGTCTACACCATCCGCACGCTGGACGTGGCCAGGGACATCATCGATGTCGACTTCCTGATCCATCCCGGCGATAGCGTCGGCTCCGCCTGGGCCATGCAGGCCGCGCCCGGCATGAACGTTGGCATCATGGGGCCGGTGGGCCGTCCGGTGCGACAGGCGCAGTGGTATCTCATGGGCGCCGACGAAACCGGCCTGCCGGCGCTGGCGCGGCTGCTGGAGACGCTGCCGGCCGAGACAAAGGGCGTCGCCTTTGTCGAGATCGCCAATGATGGCGAAAGGCAAGCGATCAACAATGCCACGGGCATCGAGTTGCATTGGCTGACAAGGAACGGCGTGGCGGCGGGCGAGGACAGATTGCTGGCCGAGGCTGTCCGCTCGGTAGCGTGGCCGCAGGACGGTTCGGCCTTCGGCTGGTTCGCGGCGGAAGCCGCCGCCGCCAAGATCGTGCGCGAATATTGGCGCGACACGCTGGGCCTCGGTCGTGATCAAACGCTGGCTGCAGCCTACTGGCGGCGCGGCGCGGCTGGATTGATGGCGGGGTGAACTCTGATGATCGGCCCGCCGTCTTTGCCGATGCCGATGTCAATTTGATCACCGGAGACAAGGCTCGAAATATCGCACACCACCAGCGGCATGCGGATGTCATAGAGAAATTCGGCAACGATGGCGCCAACCGCCAGGATCGGGTCCGGCCGCTCCAGAAGAATGCCGGCGGGCGCCGTACCCCTGCGGATCGCCTCGGCGAGGACCGAGGATGACGACGACGAGCCGCGACCACTCGGCATGACCAGGATCTTGCCAGCGACATTCTGGCCGAGACCGGGATGCGAATGGTCCGTTATGTTGCCGGTCTCGGCATCGATGCCACCCCAAAAGCTGAGCGCTTGCCAAAACACCAACGCCTGGCCCTCGGCCGCGCCGGCCAACTGAAAGGTGCCGGTTCGTTCCACCGGTCGCGTCATGAGGCGCTCCGCACGATATGCCCGACGGCAGCGGAACGGATGCAATCCTCCATCTCGGCGAAGGCGACGGACACGCCGATATTGCCCGGCGCGTAATGCGCCCATTTGCCGGAATTGGTCATGACCACGCCGTCGAGGCGTTCCAGGATCGATGTGACATAGGTGCAGGTATCGGCGACCGGGACCAGACCGAACGCCTCCATCCCAGCCAGCGCGCCCTCCTCCTGCAGTCGCGCCAGGGTCGCACGGCCCGTGTTGACGTAGATCGGGATGCGCCTTCCGGGTGCTGCCTCGCGCAGCAACGGCAACAGGCGCATCCACTCCTCATACGAAAAATGCGGCGTGCCGAGCGACACGGCCGCCACCGGCGCGCCATCCCGTACGCTCGATAGCCTGGCCAGCGCATGGTCGATATCGGCGCGGCTGATGCGGATCGTCTCGTCAGGCGCATGACCCTGGAACGCCTCATCGAGCGTCATCGCTTCCGGCGTGATGCCGAGCGCATGGAACAGCGCCACAGCACCCGTCGTTGCAGCCGCCGCACCCAGCGCCTTCAGCTGATCCTCATCGCGCGGCTGCGGCAGGCCGGCAATCACCGGAACGCGGTCGCCGCTCGCTTGCCCAATGAATAGCCCGACGCCGACGAAAAGGCTGTCGCTCGGCTCGCCGTCCGGAACATCCAGCTCAAACAGGATCCGGCCGCGCCGGTTCTCGCTCAGATGCAGACCCCAGGCCGGCGCGCGCCCAGTCATGGCGCAGCACAGATCGATGAAATCGCCGTAGCGATTGGTGCGCGCGCCGATCACCGAATTGGCAAAGACGATGGCGTTGGATTCGCCCCAGGCGATCTGTTCGCCGAACTCCGGCCTGAACCGCGTCTGGTAAGGTGCGCAAGTGAAGGTCGCCTGGCAGCCGAGTTCCAGATGCGCCTTCATCAGCCGCCGCGCCGGCACCTCTTCGGCGGCCGGCATCTTGACCATGCCGGGATGGATGAGATCGAACGAACCGACATTCAGCGTCGTCGGCACCTGAACACGGCCACCGCCTTCGACCAGCCGCTCGACGAAATCGAGACCGGCCTTGCCGTGGTAGAGACAGCCGTCGATATGAGCACCGGCAATGTCGAGCAGGCCGCCCGCCCCGACAGCATTGGAAAACGCGGCCAGGATTTTCATGGCAGCCGCGGCGGACGGACCCTGCTCGCCGTCGAGCATGGACCGGTCCTGTGCGGTCAATTCAAGCGTCATCAGTACTCCACCATTTACGCGATCGTATGGCGGGGCAGCGCCCCCCCCCTCTGCCCTGCCGGGCATCTCCCCCACGAAGGGGGAGATCGGCAGCTTGAGCCTTATCGCATTTTTTGCAACGCCGGCGATTTGCGAAAACCGGCTATCAAAGCCAATCTCCCCACTTGTGGGGGAGATGTCCGGCAGGACAGAGGGGGGCGCGAAGGAACGCCAACCATCCCATCCCTCCACAGTCCTACTTAACCCGCCGCGATCAACACCGTACTCTCCGGCGACCAACTGAGCATCACGTCCTGACCTTCCGCCAGCCTGTCGACACCCGTGTTCTGCACAATCACCTTCAACGTCTGGCCGCCACGCTCGACGAAATAGGTGCTGTTGTTGCCGGCGAAGATGCGCTTGGAAACCTGCCCCTTGAGCATGTTGGCGGTGCCATCCGGTGCTCCGGCATCCGTGGCGATGCGGATGCGTTCGGGGCGCACGGCGCAGCTCGCCTTGGCGCCGGCGGCAAGCTTGGCACCCGCGCCGGCGGCAATCGCCGTACCGTCCGGCAGCCGGATGCCATCGCCCGTCGTATCGCCGCGAAAAATGTTGGCGTCGCCGAGGAAGGTGGCAGCGAACTCGCTCTTCGGCCTGTTATAGATCTCCTCCGGCGGCCCCTCCTGCACCAGCCTGCCGTCGCGCAATATGCCGATGCGGTCGCTCATCGTCAGCGCTTCTTCCTGGTCGTGCGTGACGAAGATCGTGGTGATGCCGATCTCGCGCTGGATACGTTTGAGCTCGATCTGCATGTCGACGCGCAGCGCCTTGTCGAGCGCGCCCAATGGCTCGTCGAGCAGCAGCACGCGCGGCTTGGTGACGATGGCGCGGGCGAGCGCCACGCGCTGGCGCTGGCCGCCCGACAGCTGGTGCGGACGCCGCCCGCCGAGTTTGCCGAGCTGCACCAGATCGAGCGCGCGCTGCACCTCCGTCGCAATCACTGCCTTGGCCTCGCCGCGCACCGACAGGCCGAAGGCGACATTGTCGGCGACGCTCATATTGGGAAACAGCGCATAGTTCTGGAACACCATGCCGATACGGCGCTTCTCGACGGGCACCCGCTCGACGCTCTCGCCGCCGATGGTGATGCGACCCGAGTCAGGAAAATCGAAACCGGCGATCTGCCGCAGCAGCGTGGTCTTGCCGCTGCCCGACGGCCCGAGCAGAGCGTAAAAGCCGCCATCGGCGAAGTCGATGGAGACGTTGTCCAGCGCCTTGTGTGCGCCAAAGCTGCGCGAGACATCAGATACCTGCACGCCGGCCATTATTTCTCTCCGCCGAATTTGAAGAACCGCGCCGTCAGCAGCATCAGCGCCATCGACACGACAATGATGATGGTCGAGACCGCGTTGATCTCGGGCGTGAAACCCTTGCGGATCGCGGCGTAGATTTCGACCGGCAGCGTCGTCTGGCCCGGCGTCGCCAGGAAATAGGACACCACGAACTGGTCGAACGAAACGGCAAACGCGAACAGCCCGCCTGCGATGACGCCGGGCATGATCCAGGGCAGCGTGACGCGGCGCGTCACCTGCCACTGGTTGGCGCCTAGTGAGCGCGCCGCCTCTTCCAGCTCCGGCGCGAAGGTCTGCAGCCGGGCCGAGACGACGACGATGACATAGGGCAGCGCCAATGCGACATGGCCGAGCAGGATCGCGTGCAGGCCACGACCGATACCGACGCCGAAGAAAAAAATCAGCATCGCCGTGCCGGTGATCAGCCACGGTATGGCGATCGGCGGAAACAGCAGCGCCTGCAGGAACTTCTTGCCGCGAAACTCATAGCGATAGAGCGCCAGTGATGCCGCCGAGCCGAGCACGACGCAGATGATCGTGGTGATGACCGCGATCTCGACGCTGTTCCAGGTCGCTGCGATCAGTTGGTCGTTCTGCCACAGCGAAGCATACCATTCGGTCGTCCATTCGAACGGCAATTGGTAGAAGGGAGAAACGTTGAACGACATCAGCGCCATGATGATGATCGGCAGATAAAGAAAGGCGAGCAGCAGCCAGATATAGAGGCGGCCGAGTCCTTCGAGGATGCGGGTCGTCGTCATCACGCAGCCCTCCGCAGCACCGGCGAGGCAACCGCCAGGATGACCAGCACCACGGCCAGCAGGATGAAGGAGAGTGCGGCTCCGAGCGGCCAGTTGAATACGGCGACGAACTGGTCCTCGATGATCGTGCCGTAGAAGGTGCCGGTGCGGCCGCCGAGGATGCGCGGTTCCATGAACGAGCCAACGACCGGCACGAAGATCAGGGCCGCACCCGCGACCAATCCGGGCATGGACAGCGGGATGATCACCCGCTTCAGCACCTGCAGCCGCGACGCCCCAAGCGAGCGGCCGGCCTCGATCAGCGAGTCATCGATAGCCTGTAGCGTGAGATAACAGGTCAGCACCATGTAGGGCACATAAGAATGCACCAGCCCGATGATGACGGCCGGATAAGAGTACATCAGGTCGATGTTGATCTTGAACGGCAGCACCGCGTTGAGCGCGGTGTCGAGGATGCCCCCCTCGCGCAGCACCATCGCCCAGGAAAAGATGCGCACCAACCCATTCGACCAGAACGGCAGGATGACGAGCAGGAAGATCGCCTCACGGCTGCGCCCCTTCAGCACCTTGGCCAGCACGTAAGCGGCGGGATAGCCGATGACGATGCACCATAGCGTCACTTCGAGGCCAAGGCGCAGCGAGGCCAGCAGCAGCGTCAGATAGAGGCTCTGCGAGAAGAAGGCGGCATAGTTGCCAAGCGTGAACGCCCACGGCTTTCCCGACAGCGGCAGCTCGGTCATGAACGAGAAGAAGACCATAGCGGATAGCGGCAGGAAGATCGCCACCGTCAGCCAGAGATAGGCCGGTGCCAGCAGCGGCAATGCCGATCTCAGCCCGCTTCGCGACGCTGTCGCAGCTGCCATGGTACCCTCCTCCCAGGATTGGAAGAACCAGCCGACGCGAACCGCCGGCTGGCCTGGCTGTGATCTTACTTCACGTCGACCTTAAGCTGCTGCCAGAGCGCCAGATAGGCTTCGCGCTGGGCATCGGTGATCGGCGCCTGGAACTGGATGCGCTTGGCCACTTCGGGATCACCCATGACCTTGCGGTTGAAGGCATCCTCGGGCAGCGCTTCCACCGCCTTGTTGTTGGCGGAGACGGGAGCACCGACCTTGGTGACCCATTCGACGTAGAATTTCGGGTCGATCATGTAGTTGATGAAGGCCTCGGCGCCGGCGACGTTCTTGGCGCCGACCGGAATGGAAAACGCGTCGAGCCAGGCGACGGCGCCTTCCTGCGGCACCACCAGCGAGACCGGCAGCTTGAAATGCGTCTTGGCGCGGTCGGCCGAGCCGCTCCAATAGGTGCCGATGTCGATCTGGTTGGAGGCGACCATCTGGTTCCAGTCGTTTTCCGAGCTCCAGAAGGTCTTGATCTGCGGCATCAGCGAGGTGAGCTTCGACTTGACCGCATCCATATCCTTGATGTCGTTGATGTTCTGGCCGGTGGCGATGGCCCCGAACTGCACCGCTTCGACGGCATCGTCGCGAATGACGACGCGGCCCTTGTGGGCGGCATCCCACATCTCGGCGATGCTCGTCGGCGGCTTGTCGAAGGATTTGTCGTTGATGGCGAGTGCGGTGAGGCCCCATACCCACGGCACGCCATAGACCTTGCCGTCGTGGACGAGCATCGGTGATCCCGCCTTGTCCTTGCTGATGTCGGCGTAGTTCGGCAGCTTGGAGACGTCGATCGGCTGGATCAGCTTGCCGTCCATCGCCTGGTCGTTGAAGGCGGCGTTGATCATGACCACGTCATAGAGGCCGGGATTGGTCCGGATCTTGGTCAGCATTTCCTGTTCGGAATTGAAGAAATCGTTGACGACCTTGTTGCCGGTCGCTTTTTCGAAAGCCTCGACAGCCCACGGTTCGTCGGCGCCGTAACCCTTCCAGTTGAGCACATGCACTTCGTCGGCCTTGGCGGCGAACGCAAGTGCGGAGGTAAAGACGGCGGTCGCCGTAAGCAGAGCAGTCAAATCAGGCATGCGCATGGTTGGTTCCTCTCTGTGGGTTTGCCCGGTTCCCGGGCTTGTCAGGCTTTTCCAGCTGTTATGCATTGGCCTTCTGTGTCCGGCCTGCTCCCGATGGATCGGCGGCATGGCTCAGGAATGTCTGGATTTCACGGTTCGTCGGCGCCGACGAGCCACCATGGCGGGTAACCGAAATGGCCGCCGCAGCATTGGCATAGCGCGCTGCCTCGAAGGGCGGGGTGCCGCGCGCCAACGCGCTGACAAAAGCGCCGATATGGGTGTCGCCGGCGCCATTGGTGTCGACGGCGTTGACCTTGAAGCCGGCAATGGTCTGCACTGAGCCATCGGCCAGCCTGATATGGCAACCCTTCGCGCCGGTGCGGATGACCACGCCCGCAGCCCGTGGGCAATGGTCGACCAGAAGTCGTGCAGCGACAGCCTGGACATTGCCCGAACCGGCGATCTCAGCCGCCTCCGTCGTGTTACAGCTCAGCCATGTGGTGCGGGCAAGCACCCGCGACAGGATGGAGCGTGGAATGTCCGAGATGATCGGCGTCGGATCGAAGACGAAAGGGGTTTCGTCCGGCAGTGCCTCGATCCAGTCGGTGAGCGCATCGCGGCTCTTGGGGTAGCTCAGCGTATAGCCGGAGGTGAACACCCAATCGCCCGGCGCCACCGCGACCGGCGCCATCATTTCGAGGCCGAGTATGCTCTCCGCACCTGGCCATGACACGAAGGTGCGTTCGGCGTCGCTGGAGATCATGGCGACGCAATTGCCACTGTCCATCAAGGGCGATGGCGGCGTCAGTGTCGCGATGTTCTCGGCCATGAAGGCGGCGCGCAGGAAGTCGCCATTCGGCCCGCTGCCGAGCTGGCCGCCGAACACCACCTGCATGCCGGTGCGGCTGGCCGCCACCATCATGTTGAAGCCGCCGCCGGCGACCTGGGCGAAGCTCGATGCCGTCTTTTCCATGCCGGGCTCCGGCAAAGCGTCGATGCGATAGACATAATCGACCACGGCACTGCCGATATGGACGAGACGGCCGCTCACGCCGCCGCGTCCTTGCTGGAACCGGCTCTCGCCGCCCTTGCCACGACAAGGTCGGCGGCGAGCGCGCCAACCTCTGACAAGTCGATGCCGACAAGCCGGAGGATGTGCTCTTGCGGCAATCGGGAAAAGCCGGTGCAGGCGCCGGCCATGCCGGCAGCGATGGCGCCGATCGTATCGGTGTCGCCGCCGAGATTGGCGCTGATGATGGCTGCTTGCCAGGGGTCGCCACGGGCGACTTCCAGCACGGCGAAAGCCGCCGGAACGGATTCCTGGCTGGCAACGCCGGTGCCGACCAGATCGGTGATCAGCCGGATCGCATCCCTGATCGCCTTGCCGCGCACGATGTCCTGCGCCCATACGATGCGCGCGGCGATGTCGCCGCCGGTGACCCAATGTCCGAGCGTCGCCCCTCGCCTCGCCGCCGCGACCGCGCTGGCCGAAGCATCGCGCCAACCGCCGCCAGCGACGCCGCGGCTGACGGCGGCTGCGACGGCTGCGGCCGAGGCTATGGCGATCGAGGTGTTGTGCGTCGCCCGGCAAGTCTCCGCCACCTTGCCGACGAACGTCTCCAACGGTTCAAGCGGCATCATGATGCCGACAGGCGCGATGCGCATGGCCGCGCCATTGGTGTCGCCGCTGCGTCCCGCTTCCTCGGCCGGTACGCCATTGTTGATGGCATCGATGGCACGCTTGGTCGACGGCCCCAAAAGATCATAGCTGCCGCGCGCCTTGACCTCGCGCTCCCAGTCGAGCAGCGCATTGACCCAGCGCGCGTGGTCGAAACGGTCGCCGGATTCGAGCAGGATGCGGCCGAGCAGCAGCGCCTGTTCGGTATCGTCGGTGATGGTTCCGGCGGCCAGGCCCTTCGACACCGGATGATCGGCGACAGGCTCGATGAAATCCTCTACATGGCCGTAGAGTTCGGCAATGCGAGCCGGCGACAAAAGCTGCGTCGGCATGCCGAGCGCGTCTCCCAGCGCTCCGCCGACAAGCGCGCCCATGGCGCGATCGATGGTCTTGCTGGTTGCATCCGACATCGCTCAGAACCTCATATGCAGCGCAAAATGTGCCGGATTGAGCAGGCTGGTGACATACTCGATCGGCCGATCGTCAGCCGCACGCGTCAACCGGCGCCCGCGCAGGAAGGGCGTGCCTTGTGGGCAACCGAGGATGGCCGCATCCTCGGCATTGAGCATCTCGATCTCGACCCATTCCTCGCCATGGTCGGGAATGAGGCCGGCGGCGCGCAGCGTCTGGTGCAGCGAGCCCTCGCGCAGTCCGCGCAACGGTACGTCCTCAAGCTCGGAAGACAATGGCAGCCGGCTGCGCTCGATGGAGATCGCATGGCCGTCGCTGGCGTTGGTGCGCACCCGGTCAACGGCAATGAAGAACGGGCTTTCGATACCAAGCAGCGCAGCCAGATCGGGGTCTTCGATGACCTCCAGCCGCAGCGTCCGCGTCTCGGCATTGGCGCCGGCATCGGCCAGCGCCCGCGACCAGCCGATCGCGTCGTCGACCGGCTTGCCGTCGAAGGTGACGAACGAGCCGATACCGACCCTGGTCGTGATCAGCCCGCGGCTCGACAGTTCCTCGAGACCCTTGCGGACCGTATTGCGGCTCACGGAAAAGCGCTGGACGAGTTCGTTCTCGCTTTGAAGGCGGTCGCCGAAGCCGAGAACGCCGGAGCGGATCTCATGTTCGAGGACGGTGGCGATCTGCTCGGGCTTGCCCGTGCCGGGAGACAGTTGAATCGCGCGCCGTTTCATAAGGGACCTGTTCAATGAACCTGTATAATCCTGTTCAATACAGAGGCCCGGATGCCTTGTCAACGGATGCTGAAGACTGACCGAAAGGCAGCGGAATGGGCGGAATAACCGTGCAGGGCGTGCCGAGAGGCAGGTCAATAGCCCCGAAAAGCCGGTCGGCCGTCGCCAAAAGAGGCACACATCCAAGGGGATGGAGCCAGATCCTGATTCAATTTCACCGGGGCAGGCTACGGGATCGACACCTCACGCGGTTCGACGAGGATGTCCGCCTCGATCGCCGCGTTGATGAACGTGGCCCTTGCCGCCGAGACTTCTTTCTTTCCCTCGAGCACGGCCAGACAGACCTTGCGGGCAACCATATGCTTTTGCCCGGTCGCAACCGGCCAGCGGTTCAGCAGGATGTCTGCAGCCTGAGCGACCCGCTCCACGTTGAAGATCGAGTTTCGCGATCGGCCGAGCGCAATCCTGACCGGCTCATCGAAACGCTGATCTTGCACGATGCCACTCCCCAAAGTCGGCATTCATCGATTCGCGGCCTTCAACCCCGAGCAATGTGATAGGTTCCGCGCCAAAGGTGCAAGATGTCCGATTCCAGTGGCCAGAAAAATCCCAGGCTGATCGTCGTGGTCGCCTTCGATCGCGGTGAGGATGGCGAGCTGTTCCCAGCCTTTGGACCCGCCGACCAGCAAAGCGAAGACCGCGCTATACGCACCGCCAAGGCTCTGGCGGCAAAGCATGCCGGCGTCATCGCCTGGAGCCGTGAGGCCGATCCGACGCTAGGCGAATACGGCCCGCCGAACACGCTCTTCGTCAGCGGCGACGTACCTGACATGGAGTAATCTGGCGTCAGGATCTGGCCTGCGCTCAACGCCGCAGCCAGAACGGAGACTTCTCAGAAAACACCCGCCTTTCCTTGAAGCTTGATGCAAGCCGGTTCCCTCGCCCATCAAGCAAAAGCCCGCCACGGTGAACCGGAGCGGGCCTTGGAGGAGGACAAGGGGTGGGACCCTCTCCTCTTGTTTCCACGGGGGGGGTGTGGACCGCAATGACCATACGAAAGTTTTGCAGAGTGCAGGATCACAAGCCGGCTTGCCTGCATCACAATCCGGTGCGCGCCGGCATTGGGGGCGCTCACGAGATTGCGATCTGTCGGCGACAACCGGGCGGGCCTGGCTAGATGCGCCCGAGCACGACAAGCACGATGACGATGAGCAGCACGAGCCCGAGGCCGCCGCCGCCATAGTAACCGGTGCCATAAAAAGGGCCGCCGCCGAGGCCGCTGAAGCCGCCAAGCAGCGCAAGGATAAGAATGATGATCAGTATAGTTCCAAGACTCATGGCTTTCAGCTCCCGTTAGCGCTGACGCATTGGGTCGAACATCGCGGCCGCGATGTTCGAAGACGAGAACGTTCCCAAGGCTCTACCGTTCCGTGCGATCGTGGCAACGGAAACGGCCATCCAACGTGATGCAAGCCAGAACTTTGATACCGGCACGCCAATGAACGCGGAAAGCCCGCCAGTGTGGCGGGCCTTCCTACCAGCCGGAGGCCAGGAGCGTGCGGCCGAGCCTCAGGGCCTGTTCGGCACCTCCAGTCCCGGCACCTCCAGCATCAGCGGCGCGCGATCAGGAGGCAGAGTTGCCGTAGGTCGCGGTCGTAGGCGCCTTCGCTGCCGAGCACGTCGACGCAGCGCTTCTTCATCCGCGCCACCTTGCTATCCGACATCTGGGCCACGACACCCGGCAGGCTCGGCCTGCTGGGGTTTGACGGATTGGACGGATTGCTCGGGTTCGACGGATTGGACGGATTGATGCCGCCCCCAATACCCACGCCGGCACCGACGCCGACGCCGCTCGTCCCGCCCACATTGGCGCCGAGGCCGGCAGCAATGCCGCCAGATCCTCCAACATTGGCGCCCGCGCCGGCATTGATGCCATTGCTGCCGCCGACCGAAGCGCCGAGACCAGCATTGACACCGCTCGAGCCGCCGACATTGGCACCGGCCCCGGCCTTTACACCACCGCTGCCGCCCACCGAGGCGCCCACTCCGGCGCTGATGCCGCCACTGCCGCCAACGGAAGCCCCGACGCCGGCATTGACGCCGCCGCTACCACCCACCGAGGCACCAACGCCAAGGCCGATTCCCGCAGCATTGGCGGGCAGGGAAAGGGCTAAGATTACCGCACTACCCGCCAACATGTTGGCGACTGTCTTGATGGTGTGAGCCATAACACTCTCCTGTTGTCGTTGCGCTAAAGCAATTGGCGAGAGGCCGATTGCAAGATCAACTACGCGAGGTGGTGAATTTCAGTTTCAGAGAGAGAATACTCAACCTGAAGCGTGGTATACATCAACAAAATTTCTGAAATAAAATTATAATAAAGTTGGAATAATTTCTCTTTACACTAACAGCGCATAAGGCCATTGATGATCGGACGTTACTCTGCTCGTCTTTACTGCGAGGCCGTACACCGCACCGGACAGCGCATGAGCCTCTCGCAAGATCAGCAAGACCGCCACGATGATTGCAAGTGGCCAGAGTCTGTCGGCGGATGCGGGAGCGAGAGAGTGCAAGCGTGATTGCAGGCCGAACGATTCTGCGCTGGCCGGCTTGTCAGACGATCCCGTAGAACAGCCTGTAGTGGACGCGCTTCATATAGTCCCGGTATTCCGGCGTCGCGGCTAACAGCGCCTCTTCGCGCAGGATGCGATGAACCTGGAAGAAGGTGATCGCGGCGTAGACAGCAAGATTGTAGAAGGAAAAGGCCGACAGCAGGAACAGGACATGACCGGCAAGGTATCCGGCATAGATCGGGTGCCGCACCAGGCGGTAGGCACCGTCGGTCATCACGCCGCGATTGCCCGGCAGAATGGCGAAAGAACGCCCTAGCGATATCTTCCCCCAGATCACGAACCCCAACGCCAGGACTTGCAGCGGCGCGGCGGCATAGATCGGGATGATGGCCACGCCCGGTTCCAGGTCGATGAAGCCGACACCGAAGCTGGCGACCACCGAAACAACCACCGTCAGCGGGTTCCAGTCGCGTACCTGTGGTCGCCGCGACAGAAGCAGCCAGGTAAAGGTCAGGATCTCTGAAATTGCCACCAGCGCCACATTGATGCGGGTCGGGTCGAGCATCAGGTGATATACGCCGCGGTAGACGAACATGCCCGCGAAGGCCAGCGCGCAGATCCGAAAGAAACCTTCGCGCAAATCCACCAGGATTTCGCGCGTTCGGGCTGCGGACAAAATCCTGCCGTCACTGATGTGCGAAAGCGCCTCGCTTTTTGATATGAGCAATGCAAACACCCCAATGATCCCTCAGGGCGACCTTTGCACGCAACCATTGCCGGGCAGTTAATCAACAAGATCAGATCGGCATTAAACTGGCTGTCGGGGAGCCAGGGCGCCACTCCCAGACGACCTGCTCCACGCGGTCGCCCAGAAAGACTGGCGACCCATCTCATTTGGTTTTGCCAGACTAGCTCAGATAGTCGTTGCGGAAATAGCTCCCGAAATCCGGGCGTTGAGCAACCAGCTTGCCGTCGGCATCACGCAAAATGCCGGACGCGAAGAGATAGCCGCCGATCGCTCCCATCTTGGCCGGATCCATCGTCCCGATGGCGCCGCTTTGGCTGCGCAGATAATGGCCGTCGATCAGCGCCTTCAGTGAGGCGTGGATCAGCGCCGGATTGGTCAACGCATCCTTGTTGGCCGCGATCAGCAGGGCTGCCGCATCTTCGGGGTGATCGACCGCGAACTGGTAGCCGCGCCGCGTCGCCTGGACAAAGGCGGCCGCAGGCTTGGGGTTTGCCTGGAGATAGGCTTCGCTCGAAGAGATCAGTGTCGTGTGCTCGTCAGGCACGCCGTAATCGGCATAGACGAAGCTGCGTTGTTTGACGCCCCTGAGCTCGGCGTCGACACCCTCCCAGGTCGAGACTTCGAGCGTGAAATCGACCGAACCGTTGGCCAGCGCCTCATAGGCTGAGGTGCCGAGCGTCACCGTCTCGAAATTGCCCTTGCCGCCATCATGGCGGATGATGGTCGATATCAGGGCGTTTTCCCAGGCGCTGCCGAAGCCGCCATAGGTCAGGCCGTCGAGGTTTCTCGGGCTTACGATCTCGCTGCGGGCCGCATTGAAGACCACGCGGCCGGTTTCCGATTGCACCACCGCATAGACGCCCTTCAGGTCCGCTCCGGCGGTTCTCTGGGTGAACAGGCTGATGGTGCCGTTGATGCCGAAATCGGCGACGCGATTTGCAACCAGCGTGCCCGCACCGGTATCGCTGTAAGGCAGGATGTCGACCTCGAGCCCGGCCTCGCGATAGAAGCCCTTGTCGCGGGCGACGAACAGTCCGATGTGGTTGGTGTTGACAGTCCAGTCGAGGGCAACGGTGACCTTTTGTGCCGATTGTGCTTGGGCTCGCCCCGATCCGGCAACGAGCGGAAGGCCTGTGGCAAGGGTCAGCAACAACGCCTGCCGGCGCGTCAAGTCAGTCATGATCGTGTCCTTTGGATGGGGTGGCGTTGAGGATGATGTCGAGAATCTCGGCCTCGAGCGTACTTGCCTGGCGCGCGGCATCGCCGCCAAGGCTGCGCGGGCGCGGCAGCGGCACCTTGATTTCACGCACGATGCGGGCCGGGCGCGCCGACAGCACATAGATGCGGTCGGACAGGAACACGGCTTCGCGCACGTCATGGGTGATCAGGAGCGCCGTCCAGCGATGATGCCGCCACATCTGTTCCAGCCAGCGCTGCATGGCCGTGCGGGTCAGCGCGTCGAGAGCGCCGAACGGCTCGTCGAGCAAAAGCATGTCGCGTTGCTGCACCACCGTGCGCAGCAAGGCCGCGCGCTGGCGCATACCGCCGGACAGTTGCGCTGGAAAATGCCGCTCGAAGCCGGCAAGCCCGAATTCGGCAAACAACGGCGCAACGCGCGCCCGCGCCGCCTGTCTCCTCATGCCTTGCACTTCGAGCCCGAGCGTCGCGTTTTCGAGGATGCGCCGCCACGGCATCAGCGCGTCACGCTGCGGCATGAAGGCGAAATGCCTGCCGTGGTCGTCGAGCGGCGCGCCGTCGAACAACATCTCGCCCTCGCCATGCTCGGCGCCGGTCAGGAGCTGGAAGAGTGTCGATTTGCCGGCGCCCGAGGGTCCAAGGATCGAGACGAATTCACCAGCGCCGACGCTAAGCGAAATATCGGCCAGCACGTCGAGCCCACCGAACGCCTTGCGCACATGCCGCAGCTCGAGCCGGTTCATCGCCAGGCCCCCTTCCCGGCGGTTTCCTTGCCGGCCCGCTCCCAGGGCATCGCGAGGCGCTGCAGCAGTACAGTCGACCCGAACAGGACAAGTGTCAGCGCGGCACTCACTCCGACGGCGGCAAGAACCAGGTCAGGACGGAAATTGTTCTTGGCGTTGAGCATGTAGATGCCCAGCCCCTTCGCGGCCCCCGCATATTCGGCGAAGATCGCGCCGACCACGGCGTAGGTGATGGAGATCCTCAAACCAGCGAAGAAATAGGGCAGCGCCGAAGGCAGCCGTGCCAGCACGAAGATGCGCCAGCGCCCTGCCCCCATGGCGCGCAGCATTTGCCCGATCTCGGCCTCGGTCGACTCATAACCCTCGACCAACGCAACCAGCATCGGAAAGAAGGTAACCAGCGCCACCAGCATGATCTTGGGCGCCAGCCCGAAGCCGAACCAGAGCACCACCAGCGGCGCGATCGCCACCAGCGGCAAGGTCTGGCTGACGATTAAGACAGGAAACATCGCACGCCGCAGCGGCTGGAAGAAGTCGACCAGCATTGACAGCACGAAGGCAGCGCTGAGCGAACAGGCAAAGCCGAGCAGCGTGGCGCCGATGGTCGGAATGGCGTTGTCGGCCAGCGCCTGGCGATTGAGCAGCGCTTGCTCGAAAACGCGCGACGGCGCCGGCAGTGTCGTCGGCCTGATGCCGGAATAGGTGGCATAAAGCTCCCACGCCAGCAGGAGCAAACCGACCGAGATCATGGCCGGCATTGCCTTGACAAGAAGGCTCGCGATCGGGCGCGAAGCGACTGATGATGTGGCCACGGGAGATAACCTTTGACGGCAGCGCGAAAGCGCGGCTGGCTCAGACAGCCGACGGGCTGTTGGCCGAGACCGTGACGTCGAGGGTTACGTGGCCGGCGCCTGGTCCGAAGCGGCAGAAGGCCTCGTCCAGCGCCGAAAAGATCGCACCGGCATCACCGCGCAGTTTCGTGCAGAAATGCTTGGAACGCTCATAGACGCCGGACTGCTTGAGAAAATCGATGCAGCCGTAGATCTCGTCCATGTGGTCGTCGGTGCCCATCACATAGAGCGAGAACTGCGCCGCCGCCGGCTGGCCGGTGGCAGCAGCATTGCGCACCGCCGCGATGGCCGCATCCTTGCGCGGGCCGAGTGGCCCAACAGGCCCGCCAAGTGCATCGGAGCGGCAGATCGGATCATCCGGCTCGCCAGGGCACCCGCGCGAGATGGTGGCCGACAACACGCAATGTTTGCCGCTGCGTGCCGCCGCCACGAAGAGGTCGCGCATGGCGGGAAACAGCACTTCGGGCGGCCCGACCAGCAAGGTCGAGATGTCGTCGGTCTCGATCCTGAGCTTGTCGCGCCAGGGATCGAGCGCACCGAGCGCGCCAAGAATGACACCGACGAAATCGTCGGTCATGGGGTATAGGGAAATCTGTGCGCCTGAAAACATCGCCCGCCTCGCTCCGCTGGTATTACCCAGATCAGCTTCTAGGGTCTGTGGGCTTGCCGCCCCCGTCTCAGCCCCGACCGTACGGAGCACCCCTGTGGATGTGCGCCTTAAAGCATCATTCGAGTTCAAGGGAAAGCCGTTTTTTCAGAGCACTGCGCCAAAAGCATTGCGCCAGTCACGGTGCGCCTGTGCGGAATTTTGTCGGGAACCTTCGCCGCTGCGACCGGTTGTCCCCACAGTCGCAACGCGATCACTTTCGTAGAAAACAAGCGACGACTTCACAGAAATGGAGACAAACCATGTTCATGAAAATCCTCGCAGCTTCGGTTCTCACCATTGGTCTGGCCACGTCAGCCATGGCGCAAAGCGCCGGCAGCAACAACGCAAATGGAAGCGGCAGCGGCAAATCGGTGACGGTTGAGCCGAACACGCCGGCTTCACCGAATACGGTCGAGCCGGACACTGTCGACCCGGGCACGACCAACAGCACGACTGGCACGGTAGGAGATATGAATTCAAACGCGGATCAGAATTGCCCGGCAAGTCCGCAGGGGGCGCAGGCAGATGCCAACGGCACCTCCCCGGGCACCACCTCGCCGACAGTCAACGACAACAATTGCGGCAAGTAATCTGCACGCGATCGAACCAAAGCCGCGGAGCACAACCTCCGCGGCTTTGTTCTACCACGACGCGGGGATCGGGGTTTGGTACAACCTTGAACTCTACGAAACCGCCGTCTCGCGAACCGGCAGCTTCCAGCCTGGCCTGACGAAGTGGCAGGTGTATCCGTTGGGATATTTCTCCAGATAGTCCTGATGCTCGGGCTCGGCTTCCCAGAACGGACCAACGGGTGCGACTTCGGTGATGACCTTGCCCGGCCACAGGCCCGAGGCATCGACATCGGCGATGGTGTCCTCGGCGACGCGCTTCTGTTCGTCGCTGGTGTAATAGATCGCCGAGCGATAACTCGTCCCGACATCGTTGCCCTGGCGGTTGCGGGTCGTCGGATCGTGGATCTGGAAAAAGCGTTCCAGCAGCGTGCGATAGCTTATGATGGCCGGATCGAAATTGATCTCGATGGCTTCGGCGTGGGTGCCGTGGTTGCGGTAGGTGGCGTTGGGCACGTCGCCGCCGCTGTAGCCGACACGGGTGGAGATGACGCCGGGATAGCGCCGTATCAAATCCTGCATGCCCCAGAAACAGCCGCCGGCAAGGACTGCACGTTCGGTCGAAGTCGCCATGTCACGTCTCCTCAAAAGCAATTCCAGGAAAAGTGTGTGGCGGTTTTCCGTCTGGAATTGCGTGAAAGCAAGTGGTCTCGCCATAAATGGGCATTGTCACCTGCTTCGTCCAGCGGACGCGGTGGATCTACCTCAATTGCTCGGTTGGGCGAGGCTGTCGATCAAACCCAGTAGCTTCATGCCAGGCGGAATGGCGGCAAAGCTGATCGCCACCGGTGGTGCCCTGAGCGACCAGTCGAAAAGAACGGTCTTGACCGGGATGTTTCCCAGCCACGCCAGCAGCCGAGGTGGCACGCCGCTCCCGGGCCAGACCAGAAGCATGCCGTGATCGCGCAGCCGCTGGCTGGTGATCCAGGGGGCGAGCCGCATGTC
The DNA here is from genome assembly GCF_055811655.1 of Mesorhizobium sp. WSM4809. Taxonomy (NCBI): domain Bacteria; kingdom Pseudomonadati; phylum Pseudomonadota; class Alphaproteobacteria; order Hyphomicrobiales; family Phyllobacteriaceae; genus Mesorhizobium; species Mesorhizobium sp. WSM4809. The sequence goes on along the minus strand of NZ_JBVVQW010000011.1, from coordinate 130,083 downwards.
GAGGTCTGTGAAGATCGACGGCTTGTCATAGGCGTTGAGGCCCGCCAGCAACGCGATGCGGGTATCGCCGCCGACGATGTCGAGCCGACCGGGCACCGCCGCGTGCCAGACCGCCTCGGCTTCGTCCGAAATCTGCCGCGCTGGCCAGCAGACGGCATCCATGCGCCCGCGCAAATTGCAACTCGTCCAGCGGATGCCCGCATAGGCACCGGACATGCCGAGGATGCAGGCGAACGCGCAGATCGCCAGCCGTCGCAGTTCGACGGCGCCAAGCCGATGACCCAGCAAGGCGATCGCCACAACGCCGACCAGATTGTACATCGGCGCGCCCCACGCCTCGCCGGCGCCGGTAAACAGCGAGGCCACCATGACAAGCACCGCCGGACCAAGCCCCATCCACACGAGATAGGCCAGCGCGCCGCGCTCAATGGGCTGTTCCGGCGCGGGCGAACGCCGCAACAGCCCCGATATCGACAGCACCAGCAATAAGCCGCAGAGCCCCGCCATTTGGACACCGATATAGTAAAGGCGGGCGCGGTGGACCAACACCCATTCATCGCGGCCGGCGACATAGGTCAGCGGCAGGAAATCGATGCGGTAGAGCTGGATGGCCAGTGGCGCGGCGACGGCGAGGAAAACCGCGAGCCCAAGCCAGGGCCAGGGCGTGGCGAGCCGATTGCGTGCCCGCGTGTCCGACAACAGCCAGATCGCCCCGAAGAGCAACAGCAGCCCGGTGGAAAACTTGGCATAGAGCCCGACGCCCGACACCAGTCCGAGCGCCAGCCACCAGCCCGGCCCACCGCTACGGCCCGCACGCCACAGCAGCCAGCAGATTGCGGCCCAGAAGGGCATCTGCGCGTAATCATGATTGAACTGCGGTGTCGGCCAGCCGAAGAAATACAATGACGGCATCAAAAGCACGGCGGCCAGCGCGCGGGTTCTCCCGAGCATGTCGCGGGCCAGCAGGTAGACGAAGACGAAGGTCGCCGAGACGACAAGCTGGGCGAGCAGATATTGCGGCCAGCGGAACGATCCGGTCAGAAGATGGCTGATCTCGAGCAGCCAGCCGGGGAGCTGCGGATGCTTGTAGGTCAAAAGCACCCATTCGCGGCCCCACATGAAACTCTCGACGACGTCGCCGGGCGGGGCGGCATCGACAAGCGCCGGCATCACGGTCCAGCACAGGATCTGCGTCAGGCATAAAAGCGCCAGGCCGGCTTCTGGATAGCGCGTCAGCCCCGGCCAGATCGACGACTGCCACCAGTCGCCTGGAACAGAACTGCCGACCGGCAGCCAACCGTTCATGGTTTCGTCGATTCGCGTCATGCGGTGGATAAATCACACCGGACGGTTTTACGAACAGCCCAGAACTTGAAGCTTACGAAAATGTATACTTGGCCGACCATGGCAAAACCAAGATTGAGGCAGAGTTTCGCGCCACCATGCCGCCTCTCCCGTCATCACACGCCAGCAAGACAACAATGGAACACGCCATCCCGCAGCACCCTGAACATGCCGGGCATGGCGCCTTGGGCGTGATCGCGGCAGGCGTCGCCTACGCCTGACCGGTTACCGTCCCCAAAAAGCATCCAGGATTTGAAAAATGCGCCACCACCACGCCGTCATTCACTACCGTGCGCTCGATTTCTGGATGGCCCGTGCGGCCGTTCTCGTCATCATCTGCCTGCAGCTTCTGGTCATCAACAATCTCTCATTCGGGCCGCGCTGGGTGGCGCCCGCGCTGGAGGCGGCCCTGCTGCTGCCCTTGTCGGTGGCCACCGCCTGGACGCAGGCCGCCACCCGAAAGGCGGTCGAGGACCACGAGTGGCATGCGATCGGCCAGTTTCGGGTCATGATCCGCAGAACAGCCCTGACCATGACCGCCATCATCAGCATCATCAATTGCGGTTCGCTGGTCCTGCTGGTGCGTGCCTTGCTGGAGGGCCATGCCGGCAGTAGCGGTACGACGCTGCTGATCGACGCGCTCAACATCTGGGTCACCAACGTCACCGTTTTTGCCTTGTGGTTCTGGAGCACCGACCGCGGCGGTCCGCCGACCTGCGGCCTCGTCAAGCTCGCACAGGCCGATTTCCTGTTCGCGCAGATGACGTTGAACGACCGTGAGCTTCGAGATTGGCTGCCCGGCTTCGTCGATTATTTCTTCCTCGCCTTCACCAATGCGACCGCATTTTCGCCGACCGATACCTTGCCACTCTCCCAGCGCGCCAAGCTGCTGATGATGGCCGAGGCCATGATCTCGCTGCTGACCATCGCGCTGGTCGCGGCACGCGCGGTCAACATTCTGGCTTGATTAGGCCAAAACGCAAAAATGGCCCGCCCGGCGAACCGGAACGGGCTATTTTGGGTTGTCTTCGATGGTTCGATGCCGCGGGAAACGTGCCTCGGCAATTCCGCCAAGCAATCGCCGCCGCACCAGCTATTCGTCCCGCGCGCGGCTGACTCTCCGCACCACGAACTCGAACAGGACGTCCGAAATCCACATGGCGCAGACGCCGATCAGGAAGGCGGCCGCCAGCGTGGTGGTGTCGTCGGCGGGAGCGGGCATCGGTAGGCCGGCGATCCTGGCGTAGGAAACCGCCGGCAGCGTCAGATAGGCCGCCGCAAGCGCGCCGCAGATCGGCGAGGCCACCATTTCGCGCAGCTTGTAGCGATGCCGCGACAGCGCGCGCAGAACGCCGCCGGCGAGGCCCGCCGCCACGACCGGTCCCTTGATGCCGAGCAGGTCGAAAAGATCGTTCATCATGGCCTCCAGCCGCAAAGCTTCTGGCCCTTTTCGTTGTGAGCCAGGATCGCCGCCACCGACGCGTCGGAAAGGGTCGCCGCCTCCGCCCTTGTCGGCCGGAGGGGATGCCCGGCCGCGCAGAACGACCCGCCTGATGTGGTGCAGCCGGCCAGCAGCAGCGAGAGCGCTATGATTTTGACCATCTGGCCAGCCTCCCTCTGTTGTCTTCCGGCGTCCGGCCGGCGACGGCATCGTCGATCTTCTGGGCTTCGGTGCGCGCCGCGGCGTCGGCGGCATCCTGCCTGGCCTTCTGGCTGGCCTTGCCCTTGGCATAGGCCGTCCAGACACCGGCAAGCGCGGCGCCAATTGCCAGAAGATACGGCCAGGCCTGGCCGAGCAGCGCGAGGGCGAGTGTTCCCATCTCATGTCTCCTTGGCCGGCGGCGCGACCATGCCGCGCGGGCCGTCACGGACTGCGTTGATGATGATCTTGGCCAGGGCAATGACGCCGCTGATCTGAAGCGCGGTGCGGTCGCTCACCCCGAGCAGCGTCCAGTCGAAGCCGGCGAGTGCGCCGCCGCAGATGATGGCGATCAGCGTGTTGAGGAGATTGTGCAGCGCATTGGTGTTGAACCATCTCATCGAAACAGGCTCCCGAAAAGAGCGGCGACCTGATGCCGGAAGGCAGCGAGCGCTCCGGCCAGGAGAACGAGGATGCCGGCCGCGGCAGCCGCCTTGCCGCCGGGCGCCGGCGGCACGGGCTGGATCGACGACGCCCCATTGGGCGATGTTTCGACCCTGGGCGGCGCCGGCGCGGTCACCGGTGCCGCGGGGCGCTGCGCCGACATCAGCAGGGCCTGAACCCGCACTGACTTGACCCGATCCGACCAGCCGCGCCCGAATGTTGCCCATGTCGGCAACCGCTTGAGGAACGCCAGCCGCGCATCGCAAAGCGCATCGATGGTCACACCGGCCGGCTTTGCCTTGGCCGCCGCGACGGTGACCGGTCCGATCCGCCCGTCCTGCGCAACGCCGACGGCCGCCTGCAAATATTTGGCCGCCCGGCCAGGCCCGCTGTTGACGGCGAAATCGAACACAGCGTGGTCGACGCCATCGGGCAATTCGGCGCCGAGCACAGCGTCCCAGTAGAAGCGGCGATAGACGGTGGCGACCTGCGCGTCGCTGATCGCACGCAGATCCGCCTTCGTCGCGTCGGCCTTCACATAGCGACGGAAGCTGGCAAGCGTCACGCCCTTCATGGTGGCGCCACCGGGGTCAGCCGGATTGTCCGACCAGCCGCCTTCCGATTTGAGAACAAGCGCAAGCGCCCGCGCGAAGTTGCGGTCCATGGTGGTTTTCCTTCTTCGGATGATTTGGCTATGGTCGGCGCCGGGGAGCGGGCTGATGGATGATGAGCGACGCAAGGACCTAGTGATACTCGCCGCGCCGTGGGCTAAGCACAGCGCTAAGTTTCGTGCGAACGCAGCGGCGAAGGCTGGCGAAATCAGAACCCACGACGGCGGGCTCTTGCTTGTCTACGACGGCGGGTGGGAAGTCATTCGACCCGGCGACAGCAACGCGGAACTGGCTGACAACCCGAGCGCCCGCCGTCCCTGCCGGCTTACGGGACGGGGAACCTCCCATTGCTCTCAGGCTGTCTGGTTTGTCTGGTTTGTCTGGAACAGGTACGACCCTCTGAGGGTGCATACCCATGCCGAGCGGCGCAGCCTACATAAGGTTGGTGACATAGACGACATCGGCCTCCGTATCCCAGGCCAGCTCGACCGCGGCCGAAGGATGGTCCCAGCCGAAATCGAGCGCGCCGAGCCTTGGCCAGTAGCGCGGCAGCCGGAACGGCTCGCAGGCGATCAGCGCCTCGGCCACCGGAAAAATGCGGCCCGAACCCAGCACCGGAATGCCGCGGGCGCGGGCCTCGCGCTCATGCGCCGGATAGGCGGCGACAATCGCCGCGCGCTCCTGCGGCGTGTAATGCGCGGCATCGTCGATGGTCATGAAGGTGACGTGTCGGGACATGGGGAAATTCCTGAATCAGCATGGGAGATGCCGGCTGTATCGTATTGTTCGGACGCGATTTTTGGATCAGGCGCGACGGGTATCTAGCAGGCGCCGATTGACGATCCCACGAACAGAATTGTGTTGGAAGGGCCGGGACGTTCGCATCATCCGCCGCTACGTCGGCCGCGCCGGCGCGTCAAGGACAAGATCAAGCGGCTGAATGAGGTGAGGAGAAGAAGCTAGATGTCAGCTACGGCCATCATAGAGCCGAAAATATTGACTAATTCCAATTGGAGCCTCAGTGTTTCAGGCCGATCCCTTCCAAGAGACCGCACTGCAAAAGCATGAGCCGGATTATCGGGCAATTGCTTGTCCCCAATCACTGGATCATCCAACAGGCATAGCGCTTGGATAGTACCGTCAGCGGTTTCGACTGAAGACCCCTTAAAGTATCTGCCGTGCAGACCAACGCTCCGGCCGGCTTCTGCTTGGCCGGATCGCCCGCTATCGCTGTCGCTTGCTTGTGAATGTCACCGCCTGACATTTTATCAACACGCAGAAGCGACAGCCCCTTTTCTTCGATGTGCCCGATCGGGAACACACCAGGCTTAATGCTGCCGTCTTTCAAAAAATGTTGGGGGCTCACAACGACACGCGCTATCCGCTCGGTCGCGACTACTGGCCCCATCTCCCCATGCTTTGCTTGCTCACACGAGCAAAGCCCCTCCGAACCTGTCATGCAATCCTCAGACTAGATACATAATCTGCAACAAATCATCTGGGATCGACTTTCCATCAAAAATGGATTCGCCGCGAGCAACCATGTCTTTCGGCTTCGACTTTGCATAATAGGCGAAATTGTTGCCGCCAGAGAAATGGATCGAAATCGACGTCTCGCTGCTAGTCCAAAACCATCCGACCGATCCGTCAGCCGATACAGTGGACTCTGGTGGCGTCACACCCAACGGAATGGCAAGCAGGAACACCGCGGCACATTCGATGGCTCCAGGCATCGGTGGTTGGCTGCCAGTTCCGTCCCATCCCGCTTCAAGGTCGCGGTATCCGAGCATTTCGTTAAGCACCGCTTCGCGTTGCTGCGTCACTGACGGCGACAGCGTCTTGGGAGTAAGGACACGACTGGTGACCGAGAAGTCTTTTGGAACTGTCGCCAAGTCCATCGCGCCCACGGCAAGAACCGCTGCAGCCGCAGTGATTCCCGTTAGCCAATAGCCAGCTATACCGGTCTGCGTAGCGCGCGCTGGTTGCGGTGCATCATCCTCCGACGCGGCTCTGTATGCCACGCCGAGAAATGTGGGTGCGGTCGCCGTATCGGTGTAGTCAATTGCTCGCATTCAACGCAATCCTGTCCTGCGCGGCCTTTGTCAGAAACTTAGAGATAAGCTCTTTAGAAGAATTATGCAAAAATTCAAAAAATTCACGCCCTTGTGATTTTCTAAAAAGATCACTGGATTTAATTGGGTTCTGTAGATCAAGCCTAAGATAGCTATCTATGCGCAGCGCCGGCTCATTGTTTTGGTTCATGACGCCGTCAAAGTTAATTCTTTCGAGCAACCGCCCAGGGATCGGCAGACCTTCAGTGCGAAACCAGCCTTGATGGACATGCCACAGGTGGCCGCTCTGACCAATGTTCTTGGGCAGCCAATCGCTTTTCAGGTCCAATATCTGATCGAACCGAGGGGACTTGTTACGATCCTTCCATTCGAATATGTCGACATATTGTAACAGCAGGTTAGTGATGGGATTTGATGAGATTGCAGCCACTTCAGCAGCGTCAGTCATAAGCGTCAAGGTGGTCGGGAACACTTCTGCCCATCTTGTGTAGTCGCCGCAGTTTACAAGAAGAGACTGGTCGAGCGCGCTAAGCCTCCACGCCAGAGTGCCGTCCGGTTTCACTCGGTCGAAAATCACTCCGCCGGCCGGCGCCTGCATGAACGCCGGCGGAATGCCTTCACCAACCGCAACTTGCATCATCGTCTGTCGGCTCAGCTTGGGAACTTGCCCACGCCACCGGTCATGGGAGTTCACCAAGGCCTCAATTTCGGAAGAATTGAAGGCGCGACGCAGCGTGACGCCAAACACGGCCTCAACAATGGCATGGTTGCCGCTGATAGGCTCAAAGCTCAAAAGTCGTCCCCCACTCGGTCGCGCTGCGATAGCGCAACGCAAGGCACTTGTCATGTGGAACTATTTATAATCTCCGACGAAGATGCAACCCGAGGGTGGGCTGAATCGACGACAACTACTCGGAAAATGCGCTCCGCTATGAACGTTTGGAACCTGCGGACCAATGGTGTAAAACCACTGATTTCGGCAGTCAGTAAATCAGACGCAAAGCCTTATGCCATGTGCTGGAGCGGGTAGCGCGAATCGAACCCGTGCGTTCAGTTTGGGAAGCTGACCGTCCGAACAGTCGCCACAGGGAGGAAGTCACCCCTTCGCCATGCCCTCCACCTGCGCCGCCGACAAAAACAGCAGCACCACGTCCGACATCCCAAGCAGCGGCGTGAACGTCACGATGGTGATGCCGCCCGTCGCATTGGTGCGGGTCAAGCCCTCGGAATAGATATCGAGCGGCGGTTCCTCGTCGAACCAAACGCCGTGTAAAGTCTCGCCCTGCCATTTCTCGCGGCCCTTCTCGAAACTCTTGAACGACAGCACCGATTCATCGGCCTGCACGTCGCCCCCGCCACCCCAGCGCACCACGACGCTGTCGAGCGCGCCCGGTGCGCCGCGGCCCATGAAGGTCTGCACGATGGCGTCGGCCGGGATCATGCCGGTGCCCCAGGCCGCCTGCTGCTGCGGCGGGCCGACCAGCACGCGCTGCGGATTGTCGCGCGTGCCTTCGCCGGTGACGCCGGCCGCCCACAGCCTGACGGCCGAGTCAAACACCTTGCCTTGCCACCACTGGGGATAGCGGCCGGTGAGATGCATGGCCCATTCGGCGCCCCCTGCCCTGGTCTTGCCGAGCTGGTTGCCGGCCATGAACAGGCGCTCGCGGTTCTGGGAGCCCGCTGCGTGAAACTCGGCCTGGCGTTGATACGGTCTATAGGCCGCCAGTTGATTGGTCCGGCGCCGTCTGTCCAGTTCGGCCATCAGCGCCAGATATTCCGTCTTCACGGACATCGCCGGGCTCTTCGAGGAACGGCTTGACGACGGCCTCGAGGGCGCGGATGCGGATGCGGATTTCGTCATCGCTCAGGCCGTCCATTTGGTTGATCGTGGCATCGAAATCCTTGGGCAGCACCGACAGCACGATCTTCAGATACTGGTCCGGCTTGTCGGCCCGCACCTCGGCAATGACGCCGGCGCCATGTGTGCGGAAATCGGCCCGCACGGCGGCCAGGAAATCGTCGCCCAGTGTTTTCTTGGCGCGCTTGCGGCGCGGCTTCTGCGTCGCGGCCGGTTTGGCAGCGGACCTGCGTCTCGCCGGCTTGCGGCGCGTTGGCCTGGCGGCTGTCTTTTCAGTCATGGACGTCACCGCCCACGGCGTTGGCAGCGGGAATGCCGGCCTTCGGCATCGATCCGGCCCGGCTGGCCGGTTTCTTTGAACGAGCGGACTTCTTCCTGGTCCGCTTCTTGGCGCCCTGGACGCGCTTTGGCTTTGCCGCGTCGGCAGGCTTCGCCGCCGGGGCGGGCCTTGCCGCGCCGGCCCGCGCCTTGAGACGCGCCATGACCGGACCGACAAGGTGCCCGGCGATGCCGGCCTGTGGAAAACAAAAGCCGCCGGCCGCATCCCGCACCATGCCGATCTTTACGCCGGGTGCGACCTGCTCGATACGCCCCAGGCGGGGCTGCGGTGCGGTGCCTTCGAATTCGCCGATGGCGCTGACGATTTCCTGGCCGTCAGCATCGGTGATGATGGTGGCGTAGCGGGTCATGAATCACACTCCTGAATCAGCGCGCGTTGCGGAGACAACCCATTGATGGGAAGCTGGCTGTTCGAGGGAGGACAGCCATGAGCAACGTCACCACGCATTACGGCAGCGACGGCATCGTCGAGCGCATATTGGCCGCGATTCCCGATGCGAAATCCGATAAAATCAGCGCCGCGCAGCTTTATCCGTTCGACCAGCTTCACGGCCGCGAGCTCATCGCCACGCGAGACCATGGAGCGCGTCTTGCCCCCTCCCCCACCGACCGGATCCTTGATATCGGCAGCGGCATTGGCGGCCCGGCGCGCTTCCTGGCCGCCACCTATGGCTGCCAGGTCGACGGCATCGACCTCACACCAGCCTTTGTCGAGGCATCCGGCCGACTGTCCACGCTCAGCGGCCTTGGCGACAAGGTTCGCTTCCACGAAGCCGACGCGGCGAAGCTGCCCTTCGCCGACAACACATTCGACGCCGCAATCTGCTTCTATGTCGGCATGAACATCGCCGACAAGGCCGCCGTCATCGGGCAGGCTTTTCGCGTTCTGAAGCCGGGCGGCAAACTGATCTGGACCGAAGCCGTGCTGGCTGCCGGTGAGCCGAATTACCCCTTGCCCTGGGCGGTTGCACCGGAAGCCAGCCGCCTTGTTGACCGGGATACCCTGAAGACCCTGTTCGCCAACGCGGGCTTCCATATTGACGAAATCATCGACGAGACCGGCGAACATGTCGAACTGGCGATGCAGAGGGCCAGTTCCGGCATCATTCCTTCGCCTGCGCAACAGCAGGCCAATGAAATCGTGCTCGGCGCCGAATTCGTGCAGCGACGCAAGAACTACATCCGCAGCCTGAGCGAAGGCAGATTGGCGTCACTGGCCGTCATCATCTCGAAGCTTGCCTGACCGGAGCCGTGATCGTAACGAAGGGCAGAAACAAAAAACCCGCCTCAGGGGCGGGTCGTTGGCGCAACTCAGCACCATGGGCAAAAATGTAGCATAGCTGCACTCACCCCGTCAACCGCTTTCTGAGAAAAAATTCCTAAATCGGTCGAACCCGGCGACCGCATCCCACACCATGCCGATCTTTACGACGGGCGCGACCTGCTCGACACGCCCCAGGCGTGGCTGCGGTGCCGCGCCCTCGAACTGGCCAATGACGCTGACGATTTCCTGGCCGTCATCGTCGGTGATGATCGTGGCGTAGCGGGGCATGGGTGTCTCTTGGATTGCGAAATGAGTCATCGGGCGAAGGATGGCATTCCTTGGCGCCCCCCTCTGTCCTGCCGGACATCTCCCCCACGGGTGGGAAGATCGGGTATCACGCCGGGTTCGCCAAACACCAACGTTGCAAAGGCCGGCGGGGCGCTGAAACTGCCAATCTCCCCCCGCGTGGGGGAGATGTCCGGCAGGACAGAGGGGGGCGCTGTCCCGCCGACCTGTCTAGCCCAGAAACAAAAAACCCGCCTCGGCGGCGGGTCGGTGGCGCAACTCAGCACCATGAGCAAAAATGTAGCATAGCTGCACTCACCCCGTCAACCGTTTTCTGAGAAAAAATTCCTACTTCGGCCGAAACTCCGGCCTGACCGACGCTGGCAAAGCGCATAAAACCCTGCTTTTGCCGGCGGCTGGTCATAAGCCGGCAGGTGTGAAATCATTCGTCGAAGCTCATGGAATGATTCCCGTCGCACGGCCTTGTGGGAGAGGACGATGGACAGACCAGCCATGGCATCCGTGTTCAGGATGCGGCATGCACAAGCCACGGTTTCCGGCGTGCGCAGCACCGGCCAGGGTCAGGCCGATCCAGTCATCCGCGTGCGTTCGCTGGGCGAAGCCATCCGTTTCGTCGCCAACGCTTACCCCCAATACGACATCAGCGCCGTCGCCATCAGCTGTGGGGATGTTTCGATCGGCAGCCTCGGCAACCTGGAGGTCAAGGCGCTGTGGCGCGAATATGGCGAACGGCTGACGCAGGAATAGGCATTCGCCCGCAGCCTTTCTGGAGCGGAAATGCCGCTCGCGCGTTTCAACCCCAGCCACGGGAGCAATCGCCATGAATGTCGCCAACCTGCAACTCGAAGGCCTGCTGATGGCCGTCGCCTCGATCAACCGCCTCCTGGTTCAAAAGGGGGTGCTGACGGCGGAGGAGATCGACCTGGCCTTGCGCAAGACCGAGGCCGGCGAGACCAACCAGGAGCGGTCCGAAGGCATGTCCGCGTCAAGCCGCGACGCCGTCAACTTTCCGATCCGGCTGCTGGAACTCGCCAACCAGTGCCAGCCGGAGGCGGAGATGCCGTCTTTTTCGAAGCTGGCCCGCATGGTCGGCAAGATAAAGGAACCCTACAACGACCAGCTGTGAGCGGGGCCGGCGGGCGTCCGCGGCGGCCCGCTGCCCACGCCTCAAGCCCTGCCCGGCCATCCCGAATTGAGCGAAAGCACCTTGCCCGGTCCATGTACGGCCGCAAACAGCAGTCCGGCCAGGAACGAAAAATGGTCGACGAAGAAGCCGAACTCGGCCTGGTTGTCGGCCCAGTGGCTGGGTCCGTGAAAGGCGAAGCCGAGGAACAGCACATAGGCGGCGGCGACCACGGCTGCCTGCGAGAAGAACGCGCCGGTCAGGAAGCACAGCACCAGCGCGACTTCCAGGATCGCCGCGCACCAGGTCAGGAACAGCGGAAATGGAAAGCCGGCGGCGGCGATATAGCCGGCGGTGGCGTCCATGCCCATGAACTTGAAGGTCACGGCCATCAGGAAGACGCCGGCGAAGATCAGCCGGGCGACGACAAGGGCCGCGGTCTGCCACGGTGATTGAGTGATTTGCGACGACATGCTCGTTCTCCAGCTTTGCAGGTTGATCGCTCCTAGGACGCGCGACCGGCGCCAGGTCCGACACATCAGGCCAATTTTTCTCGACAGGATCGCAGAGGGCTTTCGAAGCGTCACACCGTACGGCAAGAGCGATTTTCGGTTCGCCGGCTGACGGCATATTATTGCTCGCTCCAAGGGGGAATCGGACATGGCCAAGGCATTGACCATCGGCGCACCGCGGCATCCGGCGACGAGCACCGCCTACGAACAGGAATGCAGGGATATGCTGGCTCCGCATCTCGACGCCCTGCTCCGCAAGGTCGAGGCCGCCGGCTGGGACCGCGGGCAGGCCGCCTCGGCGCTCATGTATCTCGCCGCGATGCGGCTGAAGCCGGCCTGACGACGGCCCGAACGGCTTTCCGGCGCCGCCGCGATTGAAACTTGTTGGTAATCACGGAAGTGCTATCGTTAGTCGGGGCTAATGCACCGGTGTGTCGGTGCAGGGATTTTGGGTGGGCTGAAATTTGCGCACGAGCGTCAGGTTTGGGGCGACATCTCATGGCGAGCGGTCGGCACCGCTGGAGTGCAGCGGCTGCGGCGGCGCTGGTCAGGTCTTCGAATGCCCCCGCTGGACGAGTTCCAACGGCCATTGCTGCCCCGCCGGCACGCACCGGCGCGGCTGCCCCGGCCTCAGCGCGGCATGCTCCGAATGTGACGGCGACCACGCTGCCGCCGCCGACCCCATGCGACCCTCGGCCTGATACACGCCTATCGCAGCCCAGGCCGTGTCGTCTGGTGGAACCGGCGGCGCCAATCTGTGTTATGTCGTGTTGATCGCGGGCGCCGAAGGCTGCGCGTCCCCGACAACAGAAAGCGAGGCCTGAGATGGCTGACGACAAGTCGAAGACGAAACAGGACCGCAAGCAGGTCTCGAGTGAAGAGCCCTACGAGGTTGCCGCCTTTGCCCGCAAATACGGCATCCCGCCAAGCGAGGCACAGACCATCATCAAGCGCTACGGCCCCTCGCGCAAGAAGCTCGACGCCCATATGGCGGCCCGCGGCTAGCCGAAACCATTTCGCCTGGGCGGCGTTGAAGATGCTGCGGGCCGTGTCAACGGGCCTGGTGGTACGGTGAACAGGATGTCTTTTTCCCGGTTTCTCATCCTGGCCAACGAAACGGCAGACGAGCATCTGTCCCACCCGGCCCGCAGTGCCACGTATTGAGGGAGGGCGTCATGTCCGACACCATACGCAGGACCGGCAGTTGCCTGTGCGGCGGCGTGCAGTTCGAGGTTCACGGCGCGCCGCTGCGCGTCGGCCTGTGCCATTGCAAGGATTGCCGCAAGGCCGGCGGTTCGGTCTACTCGGCCTTTGCCATCTGGCCGCGCGAAGCCTTCGAGACCACCGGCCTCGTCAGCTCCTATGGCACGCGCAGCTTTTGCCCGACATGCGGCGGCCGCGTCGCCTGGGTCGACGACAACGAGGCCGAGGTGGCGATCGGCAGCCTCGACATCGCGCCGACCGATCTCGTGCCCGAATATGAATTGTGGACCTCCAGGCGCGAGACCTGGCTGCACGCTCTGCCCGGCACCGAACAGTTCGAGCATGACCGCCCAGCGCAGCACAGCGCCGAAGCGCCGACGCCGAGATCGCTGTCGGACATCGACGCCGAGATTTGATGTCTTGGGAAGGGAACCCTGCCCTGTCGCCGACGTTACCGGTCGCCTCTCACGCATGTCGCCAGCGGCTTGCGGCAATCATGGAGACGACCGTTGAACGACAAGATGTTTCCCCGCCCCATCAGACTGAAATTCGCGCCTGAGCGCGAGCGCATCATCCGCAGCGCCTGGGAAGGCCTGGAATGCCTCGGCGACTGGCCGTCTGGCCAGGGACGGCGCTACCGGGCGGCGTTGCGCAGTTGCCGCGATGCGCTGGATGGCTGGACGCCGGCGGAAAAAGCGATGCGGGCGATGATCGACGCCGCGCGCGAAGCAAAACTCCTCCAGTAGTTGGAAAACAGGACATGTCCGAGCTCATTTTGCCCACACCGATGCGGATCAAGCCGCATGGGTCGGACACGATCCGCGACGTCGCCACGCTCAAGGATGCCAGCGAAATCCTGATCGACTGGCCGCAGGCCAAACGCGGCCCGTTCTACCAGGCGGCGCGCGAGAAGGTCGAAGCAGCCCTGGATAACAATGCAGGTGCTGCCGAGGCACAGGAAGCGTTCGCAGCGCTCTGCAGCCACTCCGGCGTCTTGGTGCGATAGCGGTTTCAATGAAAAGAAGCAGGCGGGACATCGTGCCTCGCCTGCTTCACGCAAATCGTCCTGATCACCCGCAATACTCGATCCGATTATTCCGCCGGAAGCTCGCCCTGTACGATCGGGTGTGAGGTTTCGAAGCCAAAACTCTTCGGCGCCAGCAGAATCAAGGCAATCACGATGGCAATCGAGGCAAGCAACGTGGCTGTGGTCGCAATATCTCTCACGATAATCTCTCCGAATTCCAAGTCGTGAGAGAAACGCCCCCAAGATAACGAGGTTCCATTAGCTTGCGCGATAATACCAGCGAGCGGAGGTTATTGCTTCGGCGGCTGGGGCGGCACTTCACCCGGCTTGATCACCGGCGTCTTGCCTTCGTTCGGCGCCGGCGCCGCCATGCCCTGGTCGCCCGTCGGGGGCGGTTTCAGCACGCCGCCGCAGTCGTTGAGCTTCGCGGTCAAATTGCCGTCATCGGCCTGCTGTCCAGGCTGCTGTTTTGCCCCTTGCTCGGTCTGAGCCCTGCATTTGTCGGCCTGCGGCGCCTGGCTGTCGTTCTGCTGCTGGGCCGCGGCCGGCACTGCCAGCGCCAGCATGAGGCCTAGTGGCATGATGGCAAGAATTCTCATCACTGCCTCCTTCTTTCTTTCACGGTCGCCCGCGGCGACCTTCCTTTCAAAGGGACAACGCCTGTCGCTGAAAAAGGTTGGCCGCCTCGCCGCGCGGCATTGCAACCAAACCCGTTTGCCGGCCGTTGCGCGTGCCGGAGGCGATCATGTTCGAAGGTTTTCAAGGCGCGGAAATCGACACCGGCGATGCCGGCATATTCTGCCTGCGCGCCGGCGGCGGGCCACCGCTGCTGTTGCTGCACGGCTTTCCGCAGACGTATCTGATGTGGCGCGACATCGCCCCCGCTCTGGCCAGCCGGTTCAGCGTCGTCTGCGCCGACCTACGCGGCTATGGCCGCAGTTCCTGTCCGGCATCCACTCCCGACCACGCCCCCTATGCCAAGCGCACCATGGCCGCCGATATGATGAGGCTGATGGAGAAGCTGGGTTTCAGCAGATTCATGGTCGCCGGCCATGATCGCGGCGGGCGTGTCGCCTACCGCATGGCGCTCGATCATCGGGGCAGCATCGACAAGCTCGCCGTTCTCGACATCGTGCCGACCGCCGATGCCTGGGACCGGGCCGACGCCAGGCTGGCGCTGGGTTATTGGCCATGGTCGCTGCTGGCGCAGCCCGAGCCGTTGCCGGAAAAGATCCTGTCCGGCGCCGCCGAGGCGGTCGTCGACAATGCGCTCAACGGCTGGGGCTCGCCGCCATCGGCGTTTCCAGCCGAAGTGCGTCGGGCCTATGTCGAGGCCTTGCGCGCGCCTGCCCACGCCCATGCCATCTGCGAGGAATATCGGGCGGCAGCCACGCTCGACCGCGAGCACGATCATGCCGACAAGGCAGCCGGCCGGCGCATCCGCTGCCCGCTGCTGGCGCTATGGAGCGGTCAGGGCGCGTTGGCGCAATGGTATGCCGGCGAAGGCGGGCCGCTGGCGCTGTGGCAGGGCTGGGCCGACGATGTGCGTGGCCAGGCGATGCCAGGTGGACACTTCTTTCCCGAGGAGAATCCGGCGCGGACGGCCGATCTGCTGGCCGGCTTCTTCGGTGAAACCAGTCACGGCATCTCTCGGCGAACGGGATTACCTTCGCCCTCCCTTTGATCGGGCCGAGGCCCCCTCCTTTTCCGCCTTTGCCTGACTGCCTTCATCACCGGCGGCAAGGCCGGGTCCGCTTTCGAACCGGCGCAGAAAGCCGGCAACGACCAGCACGATCAGCGTGCCGAACCCGGCCACTTGCCAAAGACCCAGTCCGCAGGCGACGCCGATCGCGCCCGCCAGCCACATGCCGGCGCCGGTCGTCAGCCCATGCACCTCGCCGCGCGAAAACATGATCGAGCCGGCGGCGAGGAAAGCGACGCCGGCGGTCACCGCCTCGACCACCCGGATCGGATCGACCTTGACCGATTCCCCGGCGAACATCGGCGCGTGCACGATCTCGACCGTCAGGATGCCGAAGGTGGCGGCGGCGACGCAGACGAGAATATGCGTGCGAAGTCCGGCCGGGCGGTTGCGCCATTCGCGTTCGAAACCGATGACCGCGCCATAGAGGGTGGCCAGCAACAGCCGCGCCGCGATGACCGGAAACGAGGTGTAGGTGGAATGGCCGAATTCCTCGACGAGCTGTTCCATGATGTCCCCTCCAAAAGCTTGACGCCACAACGCGGCCACCGGGTCGCGGTTCCTGAATCCACGGCCAGGTGCGGCAAGGATGCGGCCGCTTTTGAATACGCATCTGCCAAAGGGAGGTTGATGGAACCAACCCTCAAGGGCTCAGGAAGGCTCGGTTTCGGGCAGGTCGGCGCCGAACTGCGGAACGATGATCGAGTCCAGGGGCGCCGTCAGGGACCATTTGAGATGGCCCGGGCTGCGATCCAGCACCGCCAAGCCGTTCAGCGATTGCGGCGCGACCCGTTGCAGGACGACGGTGCCGAAACCCTTGCGCGTGCTTTCGTCCCGCCGCTCTCCCTCGCGCACCGGCATCGTCTCGTCCCAGACCAGATGAATTTCCCGCTTGTCCGAAACGCCTTCGACGATCCGCCAGGTGATCTCGAGCCGCCCGGCCTCGCTCGCCAGCGCGCCATATTTTGATGAGTTGGTGCCGAGTTCATGAAATGCCATGCCGAGATTCTGCACGGCGTTCGGCTGCAGGGTCAAAAGCGGCCCGGAGAGCGATACCCGCGCCTCGTGGCCGAACGGCTTGAGCTGCTCCTGGGCGAGGTCGAAGAGGCTGGCGCCGGCCCATTCCGAGTTCACCAGCAGATCGTGCGACCGCGACAGCGCCATGATGCGGGAGCGGATCAACTCCTCGAATTCACGCGGATCGGTCGAGCGTTTGCTGGTCTCCCTGATCATCGAGAGGATCACCGCGAACTGGTTCTTGACGCGATGGTTCACCTCGCGGAGCAAAAGCCTGATCCGGCGCTCGCTCTCCTTGCTGGCGGTGATGTCGCGGGCGATCTTCGAGGCGCCGATGATCTCGCCGGACACGTTCCTGATCGGCGAAATGGTCAGCGACACGGCGATGAGGCCGCCATCCTTGCGCCGGCGGATCGTCTCGTAGCTGGCCAGCAGCTCGCCCCTGCGAACCCGGCTGATGATGTCGGTCTCTTCATCCTTGAGATGATCGGGGATGAGCATGAGCACGGAGCGGCCGACGGCCTCTTCGGCGGTGTAGCCGAACATGCGTTGCGCCGCCGCGTTCCAACTGGTGATGATGCTGTTCAGATCCTTGCTGACGATGGCGTCGAAGGACGAATCGACAATCGCTGCCAACCGCGCATCGGCGGTGATGGCGATCAAGGCATCACGGCCCGCCAAATCTATCACGGTCGACCCCTTCTCCCTCTGCGCGGATTGCGCGCATGGCCACCAATGCGCCGCGGTGCATTTTGGTTGCAATCGCCTCCAACATTCCTCCCAGGAACAGTCCGGGCAGTTCATGTCCGGAACCTTGCGCGCCTGCGCGAGTTGCACCCGACACCCCCCGTGGACGGCTCAATAAGGAGGCACACAATGAGCGACGGCAACAGCGATCTCGACCGGGTCTGGAAACTGATGGACAGGATCGGCTTCTGTATGCTCGCCACTCGCGAAGGCGATGACATCCGCTCGCGACCGATGGCGGCGCATGTGGTGCGCGACGAAAACGCCGTCTACTTCCTCACCGATGTCGACAGTCACAAGGATGACGAGATCGAAGCCGAGCCCAATGTCGGTCTCGCCTTCGCCGATTCAGGCGGCCAGAAATATGTTTCCGTCAGCGGTCTGGCGGCGGTTTCGAACGACCGCGCCAAGATCAGGGAGTTGTGGTCGACCCCGGCCAAGGCCTGGTGGGACAGTGCCGATGATCCTTCGATCCGCGTGCTTAAGGTGACGCCGAAAGACGCCCAGTATTGGGACAGCCCCGGCACCGTGGTCAGCTATGTGAAGATGCTGGCCGCAACGGTCAGCGACAGCCGCCCGGAAATCGGTGACACCGGTAAGGTCAGGATGTAGCCGGACGGCGTTGAAAATCACGACATCAGTCAGATGTACGAATGCCGGCGGGTCGCATTTGACATATTGCCGGCGGCATTCCGGCGCGGATCAGTCTGGCTTGGGAGGGTCAGGGGCTTCGGCACTGGATCGGCGTCAGTATCCCTTTGCGGACAGTCCTCATAGCTGTGGTCGCGCCCGCCGCAGAAAGAACAGCACATGGCCTCGCGATCCCCGTTTCCGGGCCGCCATTGCGGGGTTTCGTAGGGCTTCCTGCCATCCATCCTCAGCAATGCACGACGGACCATTTGGTTGCGCCGCCACAGACGGCCAGCCGGCGGTTGCGGAACCACCCGCCGGGATGCGAGTTTCGGCCGATATATCCATTCGAGGGAACAGCCATGCCGATGCGCCGAATTGCCTTGATAACGGCAGCGATCCTGCTGGCCGCGACCGGCCTCGCCGAAGCCAGGCCTGACACCCGCACGATGAGTTGCGACCAACTCCGGCAACTGCTCCAAAGCCGCCATGCCGTGGTGCTGACCACCGGCCCCAACACCTATGACCGCTATGTCAGGCAGTTCGGCAACGAATGCGACTGGCCGGAGGTGCCGATGTCGGCCTATGTCCCGACCCGTGACGGCAGCTGCCCGGTCTACCGCTGCGAGGAACCTGTCACCAACTTTCCGGACTGACACCGCGCTTCCAATCGGCTTTGCCGCCGCAGTGCGTTGATCCCGGCGCGCGAACCGGCTAGGGGTGGGGCGCAACGTGCATTTTCCCGCTTCGTCTAATGGTAGGACAGCGCCCTTTGAAGGCGTGAATCGAGGTTCGAGCCCTTGAGCGGGAACCAGCAACCAAGCGTTCGGCTGTTCAAAAGCTGCGCGCAGGGCTGGCCAGCCGGCATCAGCGTATTAGCGAACGCTTGTATTTCGCCCCAAGCAGGATCATCATCCGGACCGTCAGTGGCTTCAAGGGGTGCAGCGCCATGGAACTGAGTTGCTTTGACGGGGGCGTCCTTGCATCGACGATGTCCCTGAACGTCACGGCGGTTTTCATAATATTGGCCGCATTTGCCGCATTTCGGCTGGTTGCAATGTCAGGCGAAGGTTCTGTCGACCAACTCCAGACGGCGTAGCCCGCAGGGGACCTCCGGTTCAGGAGAAGGCATATGGCCGCGAGAAAAGTGATAGCCGTGAAGGACTGGTCTTGCGGCATGAGCGACGAGCTCGGCCGCGTCGTCCTGACCATCAACCCGACCGAGGGTGAGCCCATCCTGGTTTTGATGACAATCTTCCAGGCGGCAAGGATGGCCGGGGAACTGCGGGCTCCGGAACTCGTCTCCATACCTCGGTGACGCAGCGCCCCTGGGCAAATCGGATCAAGCTCGCCGGGGCAGCCCCAACGCCCTCCCCAGCGAGCTGTTGCTCCGTTACGATGAACGATGGAGCAATTACTGCTTTACGAATCCGGGCGCCGTTAAGTTGCATCCGGCTCCTGAAACCATTTCGCGGACCCTGCGTTGACCACCGGGCCGACACAGGAGACATCTCATGACCGTCAACTGCCGCATATCGATCGACAACCGGCCGGAGGCCACGGACGCCGTTTTCCAGGCGGTTCCCCGGATCGGCGAAAGTGTTGCGCTGTCGATCGACGGAACCACGCAGGATCTGCGGGTATCGCGCGTCGTGCACGTCACCAATGGCAGCCTGGAAGGTGCCGCGATCGTCGTCGAAGTGACGACCAACATCCTCTGAACCGAGAGTCTCGTCCCGCTACGCCAGCCGGCGCCGCGTCGCGGCAACTGCCGACCGGCCTGCGGGGCCAGGGCGGCTCACGCGTGGTGAACCGCCCTACTCCTTGCCGCCGTCGGAAATGCCGTTGCCGCCGGCGGTTGGCAGGATGCCGAAGTCTTGCGACTTCGTCCCTTGCTCCGCCGTCAGGAAGCCATCCGAGGCAAGACCGCGCCGCAGCAATTCCCTCACGGCGGCCGAACGGCTCGGCATGCGCTTGTCGAAGCGCCAGTTTTCCAGCGCCGCCAGTTCGTCTGACGTCAGCATGATCTGCAACCGTTCCGGGCGTTCCAGTTCAGTCATCGCGCTTCCCTCGCTCAGCACCACAAATACGTAGAATGAGTATTCAACTCACTTACCGCATAATTAGGAAGCCGCTCCTAGCGCGTCAAGACCTCGCGATGGGTGAACTGCTTCTCATGCTCAAGATGAGTCTCATGGGTATTCGGCGTAAGGCGCACACTTGCATAACTATTGTAACTACCTGATTTGTTTAGATATTTTTTAATTCGTGACTTGCCAAGACGAAGCCTCTGCCGCATTGTGCAACCTCAACGAAAACCGGTCCCCTTGGGAGGTTTCGATGCGGTATGATTACTCGGCGCGACTACGCGATGACGTCCGTTCAGCAGTCCAGGTCGCCTTCAGGAAGACCGGCATCGTCAGCATCACGGCGGTGGCGGAGCATGTAAGGGTCAGGAATCTGGCCGAAAACGTCGCCCTCGAGGACGTCGAATACCTTGTCTTCCAAGCAGCCCAGCTGATTGGCGCGGCAATTGAATTCGACGGGCTCACCAATTTCGACGGCGTAGCTGGTCTGTTCGTGGATGGCCTCGGTGGCGACGATGGTGAGCGCGTCAACGCCCAACTCGACAGACCTGGTGAGGCCACCCTGCAGTAAGGCAATTCCGGCTGAACGCGCATTTGTCCCGTGCGAGTCAAGGCGGCCTCCTCAAACTTGGTGATGACCGAAGCCGTTCCCGTCAGGCGGAGCCGGCGATTTGTGAGGCGAAGTCGCGATAGGGGCGCAGCGGGCGGCCCAGAAGCGTGGTCAGGCGCTCGACGTCGCCGGCCTCGGGCAGCATTCCGTCGGTCAGGAACCGTTCGCCCATCAAGCGCATATCGTACGCCATCCAGGCAGGCAGGAACTGCTTGAGATTCTGCTCGAAACCTTCGG
Source organism: Mesorhizobium sp. WSM4809 (assembly GCF_055811655.1). Lineage (NCBI taxonomy): Bacteria > Pseudomonadati > Pseudomonadota > Alphaproteobacteria > Hyphomicrobiales > Phyllobacteriaceae > Mesorhizobium > Mesorhizobium sp. WSM4809. The sequence goes on along the minus strand of NZ_JBVVQW010000011.1, from coordinate 109,311 downwards.
TGTTGTCGCCGCCGTAACTGATCGGGCGGGCAAGCACGTCGGACCAGATGGCGGCGATATCCGTCCCGGTCAGTGTCTGCGGACCGACGAGGTTGATCCGCTCGAGCGCAAGCGGCTCCGCGGACCGTTCGCGGCGCAGCAGCTCGAGAGCGGCGATCTCGGCGATATCACGCACGTCGACCATGGCGAGCCCCTTGGCGCCGACCGGCATTGTGTAGGTGCCGTAGCCGGTGATGACGTCTTCGATCATCAGGTCGTTCTGGATGAAATAGGCCGGGCGCAGGATCGTGGCCTGGAAGCCCATCTGCTCGATCATTCGCTCGACGCCGAATTTGCCGGCGAAATGCGGCACGTTCACATAGACGTCCGCATGGATCACCGAGAGATAGACGATCCGCTCGATGCCCGCCGATCGGGCGACGTTCAGCGCGACCAAAGCCTGGGTGAATTCGTCCGGCACCACGGCGTTCAAGAGGAACAGGGTGGAAACGCCGGACATGACTTTGCGCAGTGAATCGACATCGAGAAAATCGCCTTGCGCGACCGATACGCCTGCCGGAAAGCTGGCTTTCGACGGATCGCGGACGAGAGCACGGACGTCGGCGCCACGCTTGACGAGGTGCTCGACGACTTGGCGGCCAACATTGCCTGTGGCGCCGGTAACGAGGATGGTCATGGAATTTCTCCTGTTGGGTTGCTTGACAGGCCCAATATGTGTGGCTCACAAACAGTCAAACAGGCCGAAATTTTAGACGCACCGTCTCACTGGTGGAACACTCATGGATCTTCTGGCCCTCACCGATTTCAACCTCGTTGCCCGCCATGGCGGTTTCGGCAAAGCGGCAAGGGCCACCGGCCGGCCCAAGGCAACCTTGTCGCGGCGGGTTGGAGACTTGGAGAGCAGCCTTGACCTGCGCCTGTTTGAACGGGGCGCGCGCAACCTGAAGCTGACCGAAGAAGGACGGGCGCTCTTCGAGCGGACGGGAGTATTGCTTGCCGAACTGGACGAGACGGCTGCGGAGATCGCCTCGGGCGGTCGGAAACCCAAGGGCAGATTGCGTATCAGCGCGCCCCTGCTTTTTTCTCAGACCGCGATGGGGAGGATCGCCGCGGGATTTGCCCTCAAATTTCCGGAGGTGAGGCTGGAGGTCACGACGGAGGACCGGGCTGTGGACATGATCGAGGAAGGCTACGACCTGGTGATCCGGGTCAACCCGGATCCCGATGAAAGCCTGGTCGGACGGGCGTTTCTCCGCGACCGGCTGGTCGTCGTGGCGAGCCCTCAACTTCCTCGCACCGGTGATCCGGCCCCTGGCGTTGCGCGCGGGACAGGCGAACGGCAAACATGGCACGTGAAGACAGAGGCTGGCCGGTCGGCGATAGAAATCGAGCCGGTCCTCGCTTTGGGAACGCTCATTATGGTGCGCGATGCGGTGCGAGCGGGGGTCGGGGCAGCACGTCTTCCCATTTCGTTGGTGGCCCACGATTTGGCTGACGGCACACTGGTGAACTGGGGAGACATTGACGGGCCGGTAATCGCTCTGTGGACGCTCTACCCGTCTCGGCGGCTGCTCAGCCCGCGCGTGTCGGCTTTCCTGGACTTTCTGAAACAGGCCTTCCCGAACGGGACGCCGGACGAACTGGCCGCCTATATCGGCAGGTGATGCCGAACCCGCTTTCAGCGCGCTGGGGCCTGGGCAGCGTCACGTCACCTGCCAGCCTGCTTGGCAGAACATGCCGCGACCTCCGATCCACTCCTCGACAGAACCCGGAAAACAGGCCGATCGCGCCGGCAGGCCCGTTTCGCGAACGATTGTTTTCGGTGTGGAACAAACTGGGTGCATGGAGGTTTTGGCCTCGCCGCACTCAGGAGGACGTGGTGAAGGCTCTGCGTAGTCTCCTTGCCGAACTGTCATCCAACTGGCTCAGGCGCCGCAAGGCGCAAGCGTCCAACACCGCTAGGAATGCCAAAGCCACGCCCAGCGTTGCGCCGCAGGCGTCAAATCAGCGTGCCGCTCATAGGCCCAAGCCTCCGTCCACCCGCGATGTCGCCTCCAACATGTGAGCGAGCTGCAAAGGCCATGATGATGCTGAATCGCCTGACTACAGATCCACTTCTCCGCCTTTTCATCGGTATAATTGCCGGCACATTGGCTGGAGGCGGTGTCGGCGAAGTGGTCGGCAACCATATCATGGCCGATCCCCTTGTCGGCGCATCCGTGGGCGCTTTTGTCGGCGCCGCGATTGCCGGAGTGATCCTGGCCGTGGAAGAATAGCGCCGCCGCATGGAGCAGCCATGGGGCGGCCGCGTCGTCTTCAAGCCATCGGCATGCGGCCGAACACCCTGTGGGAATTGAGCGATCGGCTGCTATAATTCCTGGACCCTTCCCGGAGAACGCCTGCCATGACCCTGAAAACACGCAAGCTCGGCAGCCAGGGGCTGCAGGTCTCGGCCATCGGCCTCGGCTGCATGGGCATGAGCCAGTCCTACGGCCCGGCCGACGAGGCCGAATCCATCGCCACGCTGCACCGTGCCATCGAACTCGGCTGCACCTTCCTCGACACCGCGGAGGTCTATGGTCCCTACGCCAACGAAGCCTTGCTCGGTCGGGCGTTAAAGGGCAAGCGCGACCAGGTGACGATCGCCACGAAATTCGGCTTCCGTATCGAAAACGGCAAGCAGGCCGGAACCGACAGCCGGCCCGAGCATATTCGTGAGGTCGTGGAAGCCTCGCTCGGCCGCCTCGGAACCGACCATATCGACCTGCTCTACCAGCACCGCGTCGACCCGGCGGTGCCGATGGAGGATGTCGCGGGCGCCGTCGGCGAACTCGTCGCGCAAGGCAAGGTGCGCTTCTTCGGCCTGTCGGAGGCCGGCGCGGCCAACATCCGCCGGGCGCATGCTGCGCACCCGGTGTCAGCGGTGCAGAGCGAGTATTCGCTGTGGGAGCGCAATCTGGAGCCGGAGATCATCCCGCTGCTTGGCGAACTCGGCATCGGCCTGGTGCCGTTCTCGCCGCTCGGCCGAGGTTTTCTCACCGGCCAGGTCAAGCGCGCGGAAGACTATCCCGACGGCGATTATCGCCGCAACGACCCGCGCTACCAAGGCGAAAACTACGACGCCAATGTCGAGGCGGCCGCCAAGGTGAGCGACATCGCAGCAGCCAAAGGCATCAAGCCCGGCCAGATCGCGCTGGCCTGGCTGCTGGCGAAGGGCGACGGCTTTGGCATCGACATCGTGCCGATCCCCGGCACCAAGCGCACAAAATACCTGGGAGAGAACGTCGCCGCCGCCGCGATCAAACTCGATGCCGCCGAGATGGCCGCGCTCGACGAAGCGCTCGCGCCGGGGAAAATCTCCGGCCCGCGCTACACCGAGCGGGGCATGGCGATGGTCGACCGGTAGGGGGCGCCGCCCGTCTCGCTCTGAGGGCAATGCTCTCGCTCAACTCTTCGGCGGCAGCTGATGTCAAATCGGCTGTCGGCTCGGCTTTATCAGCCAATGTTTCAGCTGGCCGGTGGAGCGTTGATCGCAAATTGCGCAGCGAAAGCCCTGATGTAAGCAGGCCGAGCTTCACCGCGCGCTACATATGCAGCAAGGTTTTGATATTCGTCCAAAATGCCCGACATTCTTAGTCGCAGCAGCACCGATACCATCAACAGATCGCCCGCGCTGAATGCATCGTCGAGCCACTCGGCGGCGTCCAGACGAGCCGAGAGCCTGTCGAGACAGGCGCGAACACGATCCTTCACCAATGGCAAACGCTCCTCGCTCCAGGGCTTGTCAGCTTGGAATATCTTTGCCGTCGTCAATTCGAGGATCGGCGGCTCGACTGTGTTAAGTGCGGCAAACATCCACGTGATCGCACGCGCGCGGGCATCGCGATCGCCGGGCAGCAGGCCCGCGTGCTGCTCGGCAAGGTGAAGGATGATCGAGCCGGTCTCGAACAGTGAGAGAGAACCCTCCTCGTAGGTGGGGATCTGGCCGAAGGGATGGAGGGCCAGATGGTCCGGCGCCTTCATCTGCGCGAAGGAAACAAACCGAACCTCATAAGGCAGCCCTACCTCTTCGAGCGCCCAGCGAACGCGCGTATCGCGCGCCAGTCCCTTGCCGCGATCGGGCGATCGCTCAAATGCCGTGATGGTGATTGTCATCGCATCGTTCCTGATTGGGCGAATTCTTCGGCTCCCTATCGTGAAGACGAATGGGCCTCCCGGAAATCGACATCGGTGTGAACTATTTTCCGCAGTTCGTGCCTGGCTTGTCGACCCCGACATTGCCGAAGAAGGCAAAGGCAGGGCCTAATCCGCCGCTGCCGCCGTGACCTTCTTGGACGCGGCCCGCTGTCGCCGCATGCGCCGTTTGGCGACGAGCTTGAGAGCGACCGGCGGCTCGTTTGAGAGCGCGCCCAGCACGGCGTCGACCATGCCATGCGCCACGAAATCCGCGTTCAAGTCACGGGCCAGTTTGTCGGCCGTCTCCTTGTCCTCAGCAGCGGCCTCCGACCAGAACACGATTCCCACCCGAAGTGCGGCCTTGGCGCGCTTCAGCCGGCGAACCAGGAAGCGGGCGTGCTTGACGGAATCCCGGTTCAGGAATCCGACCACGACGGTGTCGACGGTTTCGAGCTCAAGGCGGCGAATGCTGGCGGGCTCCATATCGGCAAAGCCGGCTTTCGATACCGTCGCGCCCTGCACCTCCAGCACCTGCGCCAGCATAGCGGCGGCGGCGTCGTCGAGCTCGCCACGCCCGCCGGCGCAAAGCACGGAGATATCCGTGCCATCGGGCAGTTCGGTCTCGTCCTCCCCGCTTGGATCGCCATCGTCGCTCGCCTCTGCGGCCACGTGCGACTCCTCCTCGCCTGCCTCCTCCTGCGCGCTGTCGTCGAGATTGGCGACCAGCATCAGGGCACTGGCCGCCACCTGCCGCCTTTGCAAATCGCCCATGACGCCGCGCACACGGTCTTGTTCGCCCAGCAAAAGCGCCGGAATGGCAACCTTGTCGTAGAATTCGACCAGATATTTCTCCTCCAGCATCTCCTCGGCATGGTCGGTGGCTTCTTCCGGATCGCCGGCCAGCAGCCGCTGGTACAGGCGCGCATGGGGTTCGAGCACGGGCTCGTTGCCGAACAGCACGTCGAGGAATTCAAACTGCGGCACGTGTCTGCCCAGCACCACCAGGCAGACGGTGAGCGGTGTCGACAGGATCAGCCCGAGCGGCCCCCAGAGCCACGTCCAGAAAATCGCCGCGACGATGATCGCCAGCGGCGACAGTCCTGTCCGCGAACCGTAGAGCCAGGGTTCGATGATATTGCCGGTGATCAGCTCCATCACCACGAACAGGCCGGCGGTCCACAGCACGAGCGACCAGCCCGGCGCAACGGCCAGCGCCAGGAACAGCGGCAAAAGCATGCCTATGATCGGGCCGATATAGGGAACGAAACGCAGCGCCAGCGCCAGCAGCCCCCACAGCAGCGCATTGGGAATACCGAGGGCCCAGAGCCCGATCGCGATCGGTACGGCGTAGACGATGTTGACGACCAATTGCATCAAGAGATAGCGGCCCACCCGCTTGGCGGCATCCTGAAGCGCCTCGGTGGTGCGGTGGAGGTCGCCGTAGCCGACAAGCCGGATGAAGCGGTCGCGCAGATCCTCCCGCTCGAGCAGCATGAAGATGACGACGACGATGATCAGTCCGGCCGACCCAAGCGGGCTGATCAGCGGACCGACGATGTTCTGCAGGACCTGGAGCGGCCTTTCGCGCGCGACGATCTCGACCGGCACCGGCTCGCGCGGCGGCTTTTCCGGGGTGGCAGCCGGCAGCGAGGGGTCCTGCCGGTCGATCTCCTGGCCGACCCGCTCGACCACCTTGCTCAGTCTGGCAAGGATCCCGCCCCCGACCCCGGTTTCCTTGAGCGAGCGGATCTTGGTCAGGATGTTGGTCTGGTAGACTGGGATGTTCTGCGCCAGTTCGCTGACCTGCGTAGCGACGATGAAGGAGAACAGGCCAAGGGCCGCGAAAGCGCCGAGCACGCTGGCAATGACGGCGGCAATCCGGGGAATGCCTATCTTTTTAAGAGCTGAGACAAGCGGCGCCAGTGCGAAGGTCAGCAGCAGCGCGATCGCGATCGGCAGGAAAACCTCGCGCCCGAAATACAGTGCGGCCACCGTCGTGACGATGGCCGCCATATTGGGCAAAGAGGTTCGCGGATGGGGCGCGGCCGCTGAAAGGGCGTCCCCTAGCCCATCAGCCGGAGACGCCGTGCCGTTTCGACGATTGGCCACGTGATGCCTCCCCTGCCAAATGCCATGATCGGGCATATAGAGCGGACGTGCAACTTTAGCCAACGATGAAATACGCCTCGCTCAACGGGCAATGATCCGGCCCGCGTCGGCCACTCTCGACCGATCGGATCAGCGCGCCGCATGCCTGGCCAGCGCATGCTCGATCAGCACGTCGATGGTCTGGCTGTAGCCGATGCCTGACGCCGCCAGCGCCTTGGCATACATCGAGATGTCGGTGAAGCCGGGAATGGTGTTGACCTCGTTGACGAGCAGGCTGCCATCGGCGCGCAGGAAGAAATCGACGCGCGCCATGGCTTCGCAGCCAAGCGCCTGGAACGCCTGCCGCGCCATATCCCTGGCCTTCTCGGCCACATCGGTCGGGACATCGGCGGGCACCTTGACCAGCGCGCCGTCGGCATCGAGATATTTTGCCTCATAGGTGTAGAAGCCGTGCTTGCCGGCCGGAATGATCTCGCCGGGCAGCGACACCGTCAGCGACCCGTCGGCGCGCTCCAGCACCGAGAACTCGATCTCGCGGCCCTCGACGAACTCCTCGATCAACACTTTGCCGTCGTAGCGGAAAGCCGTGTCGATGGCCTGCTCGAAGCCATCCCTGTCATTCACCTTGCTGACCCCGAAGGACGAGCCCTGGCGCGCCGGCTTGGCGAAGAACGGCAGGCCGAGCGCCCCGGCAATCTCCTGGAAGGAATGCTTGCCGTTTCGATGCACGGTGACGGAGCGGGCAACCGCCAATCCCGCCTCGCGCATCAGCCGCTTGGCGACATCCTTGTCCATGGCCGCGGCCGACGCGAGGATGCCGCAGCCGACATAGGCTACATCGGCGACCTCGGCATAGCCCTGCACCGAGCCGTCCTCGCCGAACGGCCCGTGCAGCACCGGGAACACGACGTCGATGGGGGGCAGGTCAGGCTGCGTACCATCCCGCGAGACGGCGACCAGCCGGCCCTTGCCGCCGGGCAGCAGCGCGACCTCGGCACCATCTTCGGATGCCGGCGCCCCTGCCGCGTCATCAAGTTGTTGCAGCAGCCATCTGCCGCTTTTGGTAATGGCGATCGGCACGATGTCGTAGCGCGTCCGGTCGATCGCCTTCAGCACATTGGCGGCCGAAAGGCGCGACACGTCATGCTCGGCCGAACGCCCGCCATAGAGGATGGCCACTCTTGTCTTACCGGTCATCGAAATCCCTCGACTGTCAAAAAAAATCAAATGGCGACGGCAATGCCGCGATTGGCGAAGAAGCGGTCGAAATCGGCCGGCGCCAACACTGCGTCTGCCTGTGTGGCGGGGTCATGGCCTGACGGGTTGTGGAAGCGGAAACCCTCGTCGGACGCCGCGGTGACCAGCACCAGGTGACCGCCCTTCGAGGGCGGCTCGCGCTCGGGCCAGCGGATCGAACTGCTGACCGACGCGATGAAGAAGCGCGTCCGCTGCATGATCGCCGGAATCTCGGCCGTCGCGACATTGGTCACCACCTCGGCCCGGAGTCCAAAAACCTCTTTCACGAAGCTGACGAAGGGCGCGTAGATCAGCCCCTTGATCGATCCCCCGTTGACGACATAGCCGCCATATAAGGTGCAGCGCCTGGCAAGCTCGATCGTCGGCACGATCTCGCCGCGGCTGGCGAGGATCATCTTCAGGCACGCCATGCCGCAGATGTTGGCCGCCCAGGCCGCATACTCATCGAGGGTCTCCGCCCCGGATCGCCGCCACAGCGGATCGCGCCTGAGCGCAACATCCGCGCCGTCGGCGAGCACGTCCAGCGTCAGGTCGGGCGTCTCCCACTGGCTGAAAAACGGCACGGTTTCAGGCAATGGGCTCATGCGGACTTCCTCGGGCGGCTGGCTCCATCTCGTATACGAGGATACGAGATGGATGAAAAGCCGCTTAGGCCCGTTTAGGTGTGGCGAGCCGTGCGCCGCCGCCTACTCGGCCTTCGTCCAGCCGAAAACCAGCCAAGCATATTTCGATTTTTCGTCGGGTTCGACAGTGTAGGTCATCTGCATGTCGCCGTCCTTGGCGTAGATATCCAGCCTTGGCGCCGTCTCCAGCTTGAGCCACGCCGAACTGTTGCTGAAGGACCAGGTTCCGCACCAGACGCAAGGCCCCGACGTCGGATCACCCGGCTGATGAAAATTGTAGCGGCCGTCCGCCGTGATCTCCAGATAGTCGAACGCGCCGTAAAACGCGGTCACTGTCTGCTGGAACTCGTTGGCGGCCGCTTCTTGTTCCGGCGTCGGCGCATCCTTCATATCGCGCGGCGGCCGGATGGCTCCGCCGTTGAGTTTCCATTTGCCGACAAAATCCTTCTGGGTCGGAAGATATTCCTCCTGCGCCTGCGCCGATGAAACATAAGCAAAAGGTGATATACTTGTGAGGCCCACGGCCCCGATCGCAAATAAAAGCGTGGCGGCACAGATCGCCCTTGTTGGGTTTTGCATAAAAAATGTATCTCCAAGGGGGTAAGGGGAGTTTTATTGAGGATTTGCAGCGCGCGTTGCTTCCATACCGATTCCCGCCCGCCATTTGCACGGTTAGCATCGGGGCCACCAATCTGGCAACGCAAGGCAACTTCTCTCAGGCATCGCATGCGCCCGCGATCCGGCCGGCTGAATATCGGCAGCTTAGAAGGTGATCTTCACCGAAGCGGCGCTGCGACTATGCGGACCGTGATGGACGGCCTCGATGTTGTTGCCGTCGGGATCGAGCAGGAAGGCGGCGTAATAGCCGGGATGATAGGGCCGTTCGCCCGGCGCGCCATTGTCCGTGCCGCCAGCCGCCAGTCCGGCCTTGTAGAAGGCGTCGACCATGGCGTGGTCCCTTGCCTGGAAAGCCAGGTGATGGCGACCGGTGAGTTTTCCCTGTGCGGCCCGGCTGTCGGCAGTGGAGACAAACAGCTCGTCGGCCCAGAAAAAATCGTCGCCGATCCCACCGATCGGAACATCGATCGCCTGCAAGACCGCCTCGTAGAAACGCCGGCTGGCCGGGAGATCCCTGACCACCAGTTGGATGTGGTCGATGAGCCGGCCGCGATGCAATTCCTGGGTTTCCATAAAGATGCCTCCTCGTGAGGTTCGAATTTAGGTTCGGACAGGGCGTCGTCAATGCGGATACTTGTTCTATCCAGCAAACAAAAAGCCCGCCGGGAGGGGAGCCGGCGGGCCTTTGGAAAGCATGTCTAGCCTTCAGGGGTCTGAGGGGGGATCAGACCTGGTAAGAACCTTCGGTGGCCGCGGAGGTTCCACCCGAACAAAAAATTGCCGATGGCCCGTCGAAACCGCGGAAGCGGTGGAGGCGATTTCTTCGCGAGAGCACTCACAGTTTGGAACTTTCCGCTCACAACCGGGTTGGGTGCCCCGGTGGGAGGAATTGCGATTGGACTGTTTTCAGAGGCTCGAAGCGCTGGTCGATAGCGCCGGTGTCGACGATATCGAGGAAGCAACCGCTCTGCTGCGCCGGTTCAAGGGCAGGTCGCGCGAGGTCGCGGCAGCCATCGATGAGTTCATGCTCGATTTCATGACGTTGGTCTTCGTCGTCGAAAACGGCGAAGCAGGTTTCGAAAAGCCGGTCCGCAAGCTTGCTCGCACCAGGCTTTCAAAGCTTGAGCGGCTGGTGACTGTGATGGCGGAGGAAAAGCCGGCCTCCGGAGCCGGCCTATCCCTTTAGGATGGCGGCTAGCCTTGGAATGCCTTCGCTCACCGCGCGCCGGTCGGCGAGCGTGAAGGACAGCCGCAGCGTGTTGCGCCCGGTGCCGTCGGCATAAAAGGCGCTGCCCGGCACGAAGGCCACCCGCCCTTCTTTCACCGACCGCGCCAGAAGCTCGGTGGCGTCGGCCCCTTCCGGCAACGTTACCCAGACGAACATGCCGCCTTCCGGGCGGCTCCAGGTCACGCCTTCCGGCATATTGGATTCCAGTGCCGAGAGCAGCCCGTCGCGGCGCTCGCGATAGGCGCCGATAAGTTTTTCCACCTGGCCGTCGAAGACGGCTTCGGCGACACGATGCATCACCACCTGGTTGATCGACGGGCTGTGCAGGTCCGAGGCCTGCTTCATCAGCACCAGTTTCTCGACGATGTGGCGCGGGGCGCAAACCCAGCCGACGCGCATGCCCGGCGACAGTATCTTCGAGAACGAGCCGCAATAGAGCGTGCGCGCCTTGTCGATGCCGCCGGACCTGATGCAGTCGAGCGCCAGGATCGGCGGCACGCCGTCGCCGTCATAGCGCAGCGCGCGATAGGCGGCATCCTCGATGACGGCGATGTCGAGTTCGCCGGCAAGGTCGAGCACCGCTTCGCGCTGCTCACGGTTCAGCGTGTTGCCGGTCGGGTTGGCGAAATCCGGCACCAGATAGGCGAATTTGGCCTTGCCGCCATTTGCTGCCGCTGCCGCGCGATAGGCATCGGGCGTCATGTTGCCGCCGGCCGGGGTCAGCCGGTCGTAGCGAGGCTCATAGGCGTTGAAAGCCTGCAGCGCGCCGAGATAAGTCGGCCACGTCACCAGCGCGGTATCGCCCGGCGACAGGAACAGTTTGCCGAGATAGTCCAGCGCCTGCTGCGAGCCGGAGGTGATGAAGATATTGGCCTCGTCACAGGCGACGCCGAGCTTGCCCATCTGCCCGGCGAGCCAGCGCCGCAACGGCAGGTAGCCTTCCGAGACCTGGTACTGCAGCACCGCACCCGCCTCCGCGCCGCCCAGCACCGAAGCATAGGCGTCACGGATCGCCTCGGCCGGGAACAGCGCCGGATCGGGAATACCACCGGCGAACGAAATGATGTCCGGCTGGTCGAGCAGCTTCAGGAGCTCGCGGATTTCGGACGCTTTCATGCGCGACGAGCGCGAAGCCAACAAATTCATAAGGGTCACGACACGCCTCCCCAGACGCTGCAATATAGGTCAACTTGGCTGACCTATATCAGTCTTTGCCGGCGCTTTGAATAGGGCCTGAAAGCCGTCCGCTATGCGCCAGCCGCTGGCCGGGCGGGACGGGGGCGGGAAACTACAAGGTTCTCTTATAGCCGAGATGGCTGCCGGTGAAGCCGAGGCTCTCATAGAAGCGGTGCGCGTCCGCGCGCGACCTGTCGGTGGTCAACTGGACGAGGCCGCAGCCGCGCACCCGGCACGCATCGATCGCCCATTCGATCATCAGCCTGCCGACGCCCCCCGAGCGCCGGTGGCCGGCAACCCGAACCGCCTCGATCTGCCCGCGCCACGCGCCCTTGTGCGAGAGCCCGGCAAGGAAAGAAATCTGCAGGGTGCCGATCACCTCGCCGCCCTCGACAGCCACCGCCAGCAGTTGATTGGGATCGGCGTCGATGGCGTTGAAAGCATCGACATAGCCTTGCGCCAGCGGCAAGGCAGCGTCCTCGCGGCCGGCGCCAAGCGGATCGTCGGCCAGCATCGCGACGATATCAGGCAGGTCGGAGGCCTGCGCACGGCGGAAGGTGATCATGGTGTCGAGATATCGCGAGGCGGCGGCAGCGGCAAGGTGCCCTCTCCCTTCCCCCCTTGTGGGGGAAGGTGGATCGGCGCGTCAGCGCCGAGACGGATGAGGGGTGTTCCAGCGGAGTGAGGCGTTGGCGTTCCCTGAAACACCCCTCATCCGACCCCGCTTCGCGAGGCCACCGCCCTGGGGCGAACCACTGGTCTCGCCCCGTCCTTCGGACCCACGAGGGGAGAAGGGAAAGGGCGCGAATCACACCCCGCCCTCATACGCCAGCTGCGCCTGCGTCATCGCGTCATCAAGTCTCGCACCCTCGGCATATCTAGCCAGATTCTGCGGCCGCTCCACACCGGGCAGCAGCCTCGGACACGGCTCGGCGGCGCCGACCACCATCCGCACCGGGATGACGCCGGCCCACACCGGATGCCCGTAATCCTCCTCGTCGTCGGCGACCCCCTTGGCGCGCACTTTGGCTGATGCCTCTTCGATGCGCATGCCGATCACCGTCGTCGCCTTGGCCTCCTGCACCGAGATCGGCCGCAGAGTCTCGCTCCGGCCGGGGTAGAAGCGGTCGACGACGCCGGCCAGCGCCTTCAGTTTCTCATCAGGCTCATCGATGATCCGCGCCGTGCCGAAACACATCGCCGAGCGGTAATTGGCGGAATGGTTGAAGCCCGAGCGCGCCAGCACCAGCCCGTCGAGATGCGACACCGTCAGACACGCCGGCGTGCCGTCGCGCAGATTGCGCAGCATGCGGCTGGCCGACGAGCCGTGCCAGTAGAGCATGTCGTCCTCGCGCCAGTGGATGGTCGGCGTGCAATAGGGCTGGCCGTCGAACGTATAGGCGACATGGCACAGCAGCCCGGCATCCAGCACCGCGAAGACTGCCGCATGGTCGTAGCTGCCGCGCTCGTGCAGGCGCTTGACGCGGTTGCGGCTGGTGGTCGGAAAGCTGGCTGGCGTGTCGTTCACGGCTTGCATCCTTGGTTGTTGTCTGCCAACCATGCGCCATGACATTGGTTGATAAAAGAACCAATCCGATGAAGAAAAAACAGACCAATTTGCCGGATTGGTCGGCGCTGATCCCGGTCCTCCCGGGCGACGGCCCGCGCAGCCGCGAGCTTTATGCGGCGCTCAGGCGGCTGATCGAGACCGGCGCGCTGGCCGCCGGGGCCAAATTGCCGACCACCCGGGATCTCGCACAGCGCTTCGGCCTATCGCGTTCGGCGGCGGTTGCCTGTTTTGAAATGCTGGTCTCGGAAGGCTTCGCCGTCGCCAGGATCGGTGCCGGAACCTTCGTCGCGCCTGACGTGCCGCATCTGCCGACAACACTGGTCAAGCCACGGCCACCCGAGATCGATGCCGCCACCTCGCTGCCTTGCGGCCTTGGCGTGGCGGTGTCCGATCCGCGCACGCTTAATTTGTTTCGCATCCTTCTGTCGCGCCACCTCGCTCGCCCCGGGCCGGAGCATTTCCGCTATGGCGATCCGCGCGGCGGCCTGCCGCTGCGCACGGCAATTGCCACCTATCTCAGGACCGCACGCGGCGTGCGCTGCGATGCCGGCCAGATCGTGCTGACTTCGGGCACGCAGCAGGGGCTGGATCTTCTGGTGCGCGCCGCGCTCAGCCCCGGCGATGCCGTCTGGATCGAAAACCCCTGCTATCCCATGGCGCAGGCCGTGCTGGCCGGCAGCGGCGCCAGGGTTTTTGGGGTACCGGTCGACGCGGAAGGGCTCGATCCCGAGATCGGCGAAAGCCTGTGCTCCAAGGCGCGCGCGGCCTATGTCACGCCCTCGCATCAATATCCGCTCGGCGTGACGATGACGATGCGCCGCCGTCTCGCTTTGCTCGACTGGGCTCGGCGCATCGATGCCTGGATCATCGAGGACGACTACGACAGCGAGTTCCGCTATGCCGGCCCGCCGCTGACCTCGCTGCAGGGCATGGACGGTTCAGACCGTGTCGCCTATCTCGGCACCTTCTCGAAAATCCTCTTCCCCGGCCTGCGCATCGGCTATGTCGTGGTGCCCGAAGCGCTGCTCGATGCCGTGATGGCGGTCAGGGCGCGCTCCGACCGCTTCCCCTCGACGCTGGCCGAAGGCGCGCTGACCGACCTGTTGAACGAAGGCCATTTCGCCGCGCATCTCCGGCGCGTGCGCCGCCGCGTCCAGGCCGCGCGCGACGTCCTGGTCGCCGGCCTCGAGGCGCATTGCGGCGATGCCCTCGAAGTAACCGTGCCCGAACAGGGGTTGCATTTGATGGCGACGCTGAAGGACGCCGGGCCGGACACCGCGATCGTCGAGGCGGCGAAGGCGGCGGGTGTCGGCGCCAGGGCCTTGTCCTCAATGTTCATCGGCGGGGCGCCTCGGCAAGGTCTGGTGCTGGGTTTTTCGGGGTTTTCGGACGAAGAGTTGATGGCCGCGACGGTGCGACTGGGTGGGGTGGTTCGGCAGCAAGCCCGGTGAGCCAACGAGAACCGCCTCATTGGTGCGCCGGCATCGAACTGTAGAGCCCCGTCAATCCCCATCCGCTGGCCCGGCCTTGCCGCACTGCGCCAGCACCTTGCCGATGGCCGCGCTGGAGCCCTTCAGCGGAAAGCTGATCTCGCCATATTTGGCTGAACTGACCGACACATCGCCTTTGCCGCGCAGCAGGTCGAGCAGCGGATCGGCTTTCGCCAGATTGACCACGAAGTAGTTGTACATGGCCTCCAGCTGCAGTGTCTTCGTTACCGTCTTGCCGTCGGCCTTGAACGCGAACGAACCGCTGATGCCAGGTTCCAGCTGCTGGCCGGCGGCACCGAGATCGTAGCTCAGCACTGGCGTGTCGAAACAGGTGAGCATCATATGCGCATCGCCTTTCGGCCCGCCGCAGACCGAAGCCGTCAGCACGCTGCCGCCCTCGTCTTCCTCCATCTTGGCGCTCCAGCCACCGCACGACGCGGCAAACGCCGGCTGCGCGGCCTGCACGACGGCCAAGGCACCAGCGACGATGAGATGTGCAATTCTCATGCATGACTCCCCCAATTGACTGCCTCCAGGGCATTTGCAGCGCCCGTCGGCAGCATATAGGAAAAGCGATCCGATGGCATTGCCCGTTGCGGCAGCCGGTCCTGTTTCGTGGAGAGTTGGATTGAGAGCCTGCGTTCGCCTGTGTCTGTCCTTTGCCGCCCTGCTTGCCTCGCCGCTCACCGCTCGTGCCGAGTGGAAGCCGGTCGAGAAAATCGAGCCCTACGCGATCTCGGGCCGGTCCGGCGCCGAACTCTACCGCTCGATCGGCGAGAAAGGGCCAAAGCTCGGCATTGCCCGCGCCATCGCCTACACCAATTTCAAGCTGACCTGGGGGTTAAGGGACTACAAGCCCAGTGGCAAGGACTGCGTGCTGACGGCCGGGCGGCCGAAGCTGATCGTCACCTACACCTTGCCAAAACCCTCCGGCTCCCTGCCGCCCGCCGTCCAGAAGAACTGGGAAACTTTCATCGCCGGCGTCGCCGCCCATGAGAAGGTGCATGGCGCCAGCATGGTCCAGATGGTCCACGACATCCAAGCCGCGACGAACGGCCTGACCGTCGCCGACGATCCCAAATGCAGCAAGACAAGGGCCGAGGTGGTGAAGCGGCTCGACGCGATCTCGAAGGCGCGGGTGCTGGCAAGCCGCGATTTCGACCGCGTCGAATTCGGCGATGGCGGCAATTTACAGAAACTGGTTTTTTCGCTCGTGACCGGCCCCTGACTGGAGCGGACCGCAGTCCGAAGTTGACGGCAGTGCTATCTTCGACCGCTGGCGCCGGCCGCTTCGCCCAGCTCACCGCGTTTCAGCGCTCGCCCTCAGCTCCGCCCGCTTCTCGTCCGAGACGACGGCCAGATCCAGCACCTTCTGCAATTCGGCGGCATGGCGGAAGGACGGTTCGGTCTGCACGCCGGATCGCACCGCGTCAGTGAAACGCTGGTAGTTGGTCGGCACCGTGCCGGCGTCGAGCTCTTCCCATATGGCGTTCTCGACGTTTTCGCCGATGCAGGCCTTGAGCGCCGAGCCGTCGAGATTATGCACCACCTCGATGCCGCCCTTCTCGCCATAGATGCGCAGGCGCAGTTCGTTGAGATGGCCCGTTGCCCAGCGGCTGGCATGCACCACGCCGAAGGCGCCGTTGGAAAAGTCCAGCGTCATGGCGAAGCTGTCATTGGCGTCTAGCCCGTAGTCGCCGATGCGGTTGCCGGGCGCCTTGTCGAAGGCGCGCAGCCGGCAGAAGACATGGTCGATGTCGACGGCTGCGCCATAGCTGGCGAAATCGAGGATGTGGATGCCGACATCGCCAAGCACGCCATTGGAGCCGTGGCCGCGTGACAGGCGCCACAGCCATTTCGGATCGGTGCGCCAGTCGCCCCAGAATTTCGACACCAGCCAGCTTTGCAGGTAGGACGCCTCGACATGCCTGACGGTGCCGATCTCGCCCGCCTGCACCATCTGGCGGGCCTTCTGCAGCGCCGCCACATTGCGATAGGTGAGGTTCACCATGTTGACGATGCCGGCGGCCTCGGCGGCGTCGGCCATCTCGGTCGCCTTGCCATAGTTTTCGGCTAGTGGCTTCTCGCACAGCACCGGCTTGCCGGCGGCTATCAGCGCCATGGTGGTCGGGTGGTGGATGCGGTCCGGCGTGACATTGGCCACCGCGTCGAACTCACCCCATGTCAGCGCCTCCTCCAGCGCGGTAAAGCGGTTGGGAATGTCAAAACTGTCGGCGAACTCGACGACCCGTGCCGGATCGACATCGACCGCGCCGACAATGTCGACGCCGTCGATGGCGGTGAAGCGCCGCGCATGTTCCTGCGCCATCCAGCCGGTGCCGAGTATCAAAAGCCGCATTCTTTGCTCCTTGGGGTGAGATGCCGGGATCCCCTCCCGGCCGACGCCCTCAAATAGCGCGTATGATGCCGCCGTCGACCCGGATGTTCTGGCCGGTGATGTAGCCGGCGCCTTCGGACGCCAGGAAGGCGATGGTCGCGGCGATCTCTTCCGAGGTGCCATAGCGCTGCATCGGCACACTGTCGCGGCGTTCTTCTGTGGCCGGCAGGCTGTCGATCCAGCCGGGCAGCACGTTGTTCATGCGCACATTGTCAGCGGCATAGGTATTGGTGAAGATCTTGGTGTAGGCGGCAAGCCCGGCGCGGAACACAGCGGACGTCGGAAACATCGGGCTCGGCTCTACCACCCAGGCGGTCGAGATGTTGATGATGGCGCCGCCCTTCTGCTTGACCATCTGCGGCGCCACGATGCGCACCGGACGGATGACGTTCAGCAGATAGACATCCATGCCGGTGTGCCATTGCTCGTCGGTGATTTCGAGGATCGGCGCGCGCGGCCCGTGGCCGCCGCTGTTGACCAGCACGTCGATGCGGCCAAAACGTTCGAGCGTCAGGTCGACGAGACGCTGCAGATCTTCATTGGATTGGTTGGAGCCGGTGACGCCCAGCCCGCCCAATTCCCCAGCCAGCGCCTCGCCTTTTCCGGACGACGAAAGAATGGCGACCTTGAAGCCGTCCGCCGCCAGCCGCTTGGCCGCCGCCGCACCCATGCCGCTGCCGCCGGCCACCACCACAGCTACTTTTTCTACACTCATCGGATTTTCCTCTCAGGGTTTGCGGGCACCGCAAGCGGTGTTTTCGGGAGCTGAGCGTTGATATAGCTGGTTTTCCCCGCTGGTTCGAACCAGAATGCCTGAAATCAACCTGTAGAAAAACTCCTGTATGCCCGAAGCCTTCCTCAGCCTGCCGCCATTGAATGCGCTGCGCGCCTTCGAAGCCTCGGCGCGTCATCTCAACTTCCGCATCGCGGCCGAAGAGCTGAACGTAACCCAAGGGGCGGTCGCCCAGCACATTCGCGGGCTGGAAGCCGATCTCGGCACAAAGCTGTTCGAGCGGCTGCCGCGCGGCCTGGCGCTTACCGATGAGGGCCGCGCCTATGTGCCCAACATCCGCCGCGCCTTCGACCTGATCTCGGAGGCGACGCTGCTGTTGCGCCCCGAACCGGCACGGCTGACGATCAGCGTGACGCCGAGCTTCGCCACTAAATGGCTGATCCCGAGGCTGCACGACTTCGTCGCGCACAATCCGCTGGTCGATCTGCGCGTTCTGGCCAGCGAGAGCCTGTCGAGCTTTCAGGCCGATGGCGTCGACATCGCGGTCAGGCAAGGCCGCCCGCCCTTCGGCGCTGGGCTGATCGTCGACCTGCTGTTTCCCCAGCAGATCGTCGCCGTCTGCAGCCCGGCCTTGCTGCCGGAAGGTGTTGCTGAAATCGCAGCCTCCGAAATCCAGCACCATGTGCTGCTGCACGATGCCCACAATCTGTGGCCGGAATTCATGGAGAAAGCGGTCGGCCTGAAGATGACGACCGAATTGAAACGGATGCGCTTCAACCAGACGGGCCTCGCCATCGACGCGGCCGTCGCCGGCCAGGGCATTGCGCTGGCCAGCCGCTTCCTCGTAGCCGCTGATCTCGCCACGGGCCGCCTGGTTCAGCCCGTCAGCGGCGAAATGCGCGGCACGCAGGATTTTTATGTCGTGATGCCGAGAAAACAGCGCCACCCCGAGCCTACGCAAGCCGTGCGGCAATGGTTGCTCGATGCCGGAGACGGGCTGCCAGTCTAGATCGGCAGCAAGGCGTCGGGCTTCACATTGGCGATCGAAGCGTAGGTGTGTGTCTCCCGCACCCCGGGCAGCGGCAGGATGACGCGCTGCAGGAAATCCTGGAACATCGCCATGTCGGCGATGCGCGCCTTGACCAGATAGTCGAAGCCGCCGACCACCATGTGGCATTCGATGATCTCAGGCGCCCGCAGAACCGCCTCGGCGAAGCGGTCGAACACATGCGGCGCCGTGTGGTCGAGCCGCACCTCGATGAAGACGAGCTGCGCCTGCCCGATCCGGGCCGGATCGAGCACCGCGCGCACGGCGCGGATGAAGCCTTCGGCGAACAGCCGCTTGACGCGCTGCGTCGCCCCGGTCGGCGACAGGCCGACCCGGCGCGCCAGATCGAGCGTCGTGCGGCGGCCGTCCTCCTGCAACAAACGCAGCAGCGAGCGGTCGATACGGTCGAGATCGTCCATTTCAGGATCACACTTTTTGAGCAGACCAAACGTGATAATCACGCCAAAATAGCAAAAACAGTATATTTCATCACGCTCCCGGACCGCAATACCGTTGTCGTGCAACCGACAACGAAAGCGGATCCCATGACATCAGCGATATCGACCTCCCGCAGCGCCCAGGCCAAGGGTGACATGCCCGTACTCATCCTGAGCGAGGCCGAGGTGAAAACCTGCATCGACCTGCGCCAGCTTCTCGACGTGCTCGATGGCGGCTTCAAGGCCTTGTCCGGCGGCAAGGTGGTCAAACCGGCACGGCCGCAGCTCGATGTTCCGCAGGCCGGCTATTCGCTGGCGATGTCGGCATGGATAGCGGGCATGCATCTGACGGTGAAGATCGTCAACGTCTTCGAGGGCAACGTCGCCAAAGGCATCCCCAGCCACCTCGCCACCATCCATCTGTTCGACCCGCAGACGGGCATGCCGGTCTGCGTCATGGACGGCACCTACATCACCGCCGTGCGCACCTCCGGCTCGGCCGTGCTTTCGGTGCGTGAACTCGCCCGCCGCGACGCCAAGGTCGCGACGGTGGTCGGCGCCGGTGTGCAGGCCGGCCAGCATCTGCATCTTCTGCCGCTGGTGCGCGACTTCACCGAGATCCGCGTCGTCTCGAAGGAATTCGCCGATGCGCAGGCGCTTGCCGCGCAACATCCCGGCGTTGTTGCCGTCGCCGATATAGAGGCCGCGGTGCGCTCGTCCGACGTCGTCTGCCTGGCAACGCATTCCTATGCGCCGGTGATCTCGGCCGACTGGGTGCGGCCCGGCACTCACATCTCATCGGTCGGCGTCGCCCCGCCCGGCGGCGAATTGCCGGTCCAACTTATCAGCCGGGCCAGCCTGTTCGTCGAGACCAGGGACGCCTTTGCTCCGACGCCGGTCGGCTCTTGCGAACTGGCGGGCATTGATCCGAAAGCCGGAATCGAGCTCGGCGACATGCTGCTCGGGCGGCGGCCGGGACGGGTCAGCGCCGATCAGGTCACCGTCTACAAGGCCATGGGCGTCGCCATGGAAGACATGGTGGCCGCCGACCTCGCCTACCGCGAGGCGGTTCGGCGGGGAATGGGACGTGTAGTTGCGCTGTAGCGGAGCCGCTCAATTGTGGAGCCAGCGCCGCCCGTCGATAGGATCGTCCTTCTCCCCGTTTACGGGGAGAAGATGGCGGCAGCCAGATGAGGGGCGGCACCAACGTGGAGGGTTGGGACCAGCCCCTACCCCTCCACCGTCTCCAGCACGCTCAGCAGCGCGCCCTCCATGTCAGGCTCGTCGCCGGAGCAGACGCACAGCATCTCGGCGTCGCCCTCGCCCACCGACAGGTAGGCGTGACCCATGGTGGAATCGATATAGACGCTGTCGCCCTGTTTCAGCCGCACCGGCGCGTACTGGTCGGTGTGCAGCTCGATCTCGCCCTTGAGCACGATCAAAAATTCCTCGCCGGCATGCCTGGTCAGCGGCCCGAATTCCTGCGGCGTGCGGGCGCGCGCATAGGCGTGGATCGGCACCATGCGCTTGCGCACCAGATCGGTGGCCAGATAGCGGTAATCGTAGTTGCGGGTCAGCTGGCGCAGCGTGTTGGACTGCGAGGTCACCGAACGACGGGTGCGCGCGGCCGGCTGCTTGCGGTCCCCGCTCAGCAACTCGGTGACATGGATGCTCAGCCCCTCGCAGACCTGCAGCAGCTTGTCGTAGCTCAGCGACATCTGGTCGTTCTCGACTTTGGACAGCGTCGACACCGCGACGCCGGTCAGCGTGCTGACCTCCTGCAAGGTCCAGCCATGCGTCTTTCTCAAGCCGCGCAGACAATCACCGAGGTTCGGTTGCTCCGACATCGTCAGCTCCTGGCGCGGCCACTGAGCCGCTTCTTCACCCTTGGTAGTCCAACTCCCTGCCGCCATCAACAACGCTAATAATTTTCTTATACGCTAAATATTGACTGATACGAAATTATTTCTACCCCTAGAGCATGCAGTCCAAGTCTCTCCAAAAAATCGTCGTCATCGGCGGCGGCATTGCCGGCCTTTCGCTGGCGGCGGCCGTGCAATCCTGGGCCGAGATCACCGTGCTCGAGCGCGAGCTGCATCTCGGCTACCACGCCAGCGGCCGCTCCGCGGCGCTGTTTTCCGAAACCTATGGCAATGCGCTGGTGCGGGCGCTATCGCTGGCCAGCCGGCAGGCGATCATCGATGGCGGCTTCGCCGCCCACCGGCGCGGCGCGCTGCACGTCGGCGGTGTCGAAGACAGTGCAGCCGTCGACCGCATGGCGGCCGAGATGCAGGCGCTGGTGCCGAGCGTACGGCGCCTGTCGGCCACGGAAGTCACCGCGCTGGTGCCGGTCATCGCCACGGCAACCACCTGCGGCGGCGTCCATGAACCCGGCGCGCTCGATGTCGACACGGGAAAGATGCTTGCGGCTTCAGCCTCCGCGCTCAAGGCCGGCGGCGGCGTGATCCGCACCGGCCAGGAAGTGCTGGAGATTTCTCGCGTCGCAAACGGCTTCAGCGTCACCACCAGTGCCGGCGCCTACCAGGCCGACATCGTCGTCGACGCCGCTGGCGCCTGGGTCGATGTCGTCGCCGGGCTGGCCGGTCTCTCCGGTCTCGGCTTCCGGCCGAAGCGCCGCACCGCCTTCCTGTTCGATCCACCCGCCGGCACGGACATCAGCGCCTGGCCGCTGGTGGTCGATTTGCATGAACAATTCTACTTCAAGCCCGATGCCGGCAGGTTGATCGGCTCGCTGGCCGACGAGACCGATTCCGAACCCTGCGACGCCTTTCCGGAAGACATCGACGTCGCCATCGCCGTCGACCGCATCGAACAGGCGACGTCGCTGCGCATCGGCCGTCCGTCGACGCCGTGGGCTGGCCTGCGCACCTTTTCGCCCGACCGCACGCCGGTCATCGGTTTCGACCCGCGCCTGCCCGGCTTCTTCTGGCTTGGCGGCCAAGGCGGCTACGGCTTCCAGGTGTCGCTGACGCTGGCGCGGCTGGGTGCGGCGCTGCTGCGCGGCCAGCCGCTGCCGGACGATCTCACGGCACGCGGTATCACCTCCGCCGCGCTTGCGCCCGACCGTTTCATCACCCCGGCGGCGACGCCATGAACTTCACCGGCCTGCCCTTCCCTCAACCCGTAAAGTGTCATCAGGAGCGTTTGCGATGAAATCCGTTCTGCGCGCAGTCCTTACCTCGTCCTTGCTGGCCTCGTCCGTCCTTCTTGGCGGACAGGCCTACGCCAAAACCCTGGTCTATTGCTCGGAAGCCAATCCCGAAACCTTCAACCCGGCGATCGGCACGGCGGACTCCACCATGGATGCCGCCGCCAAGACGATCTTCAACCGGCTGGTCGAGTTCAAGCCTGGCACCACCGAGGTCGGGCCGGCGCTGGCCGAAAGCTGGGAGGTCTCAGCCGACGGCAAGATCTACACGTTCCACCTACGCCACGGCGTGAAATTCCAGTCGAACGACCACTTTACACCGTCGCGCGAGTTCAATGCCGACGACGTGCTGTACACCTTCAACCGCCAGCGCGACGCCAGCAATCCCTACCACAAGCTCGGCGGCGGCGCTTACGAGTACTTCAACGCACTGGGCATGGGCTCGCTGATCGACAAGATCGACAAGGTCGACGACCACACCGTGCGCTTCTCCCTGACGGCGGCCAACGTCACCTTCCTGCCCGGCATTGCGCTCGACTATCTCTCTATCCTGTCGTTGGAGCAGACCGAAAAGATGGTCGCCGCCGGCACGCCGGAACTGATCGATAGCGAGCCCGTCGGCACCGGCCCGTTCGTGCTGCAGGCCTATGTGCCCGACAGCCAGATCCGCTACGCCGCCAACAAGGATTACTGGCGCGGCGCGCCGAAGATCGACACGCTGGTGTTCGCCGTCACGCCCGAACCGACCACGCGCGTCGAGCGTCTCAAGGCCAATGAGTGCCAGGTCGCCGCCCCGCCGCCGCCAAGCGCCGTCGCCGATTTGCGCACCGACCCCGACATCACCGTGCTCGACCTCAAGGGCCAGAACATCGGCATTCTCGGCTTCAATGTCGAACACCAGCCGCTCGGCGATGTGCGCGTGCGCATGGCGCTGGCCAAGGCCGTCGACCGCAAGGCGATCGTCGACGCCGTCTATGCCGGCGCCGGCACGGTCGCCGGCAGCGTCGTGCCGCCGGCGCAGATCGGGGCCGTCACCGACGCCGGCATCGACTATGACCCGGATGGCGCGAAGGCGCTGCTGAAGGAAGCCGGCCACGAGAGCGACCTGAAGATCAGCCTGTGGGCGATGCCGGTATCGCGGCCCTACAATCCCAATGCCAAGCGCATGGCCGAGATGATCCAGGCCGACTGGGCGAAAGTCGGCGTCAATGCCGAGATCGTCAGCTTTGAATGGGGCGAATATCTCAAGCGCACCGCGGCGGGCGAACAGGACGCCTATCTGCTCGGCGGCAGCAGCGACAATGGCGACCCCGACAACATGCTGAGCTACCTGCTGTCCTGCGACGGCGTGAAGGGCGGCTCCAACCGCTCGCGCTGGTGCGATCCGGCCTTCGAGAAGCTGCTGCAGGACGGTCGCGTCGCCGCCGATCCGAAACAGCGCGCCGACATCTACGCCAGGGCGCAAGCGATCCTGAAGGTCGAGGTGCCGGTGGCGCCGATCGCCCATTCGGTGGTGGCGATCCCGATCCGCAAGAGCGTGCTCAACTACGTGCTCGACCCCTTCGGCCGGCAGAACTTTGCCGCTGTCGATATGGCGGAGTGAAGCTTGGCGACCCTGCCCTCGGGCCCGGCCGGGGGACGCACCGACATGAATAAAACCAGTAATTTGGCGGCGAAAGCAGAATCCATGCGTGAAGACCTCAACGCTCTCCTCAAAGCCTATCTCACCGATGGCGCGGTGGGCGCATCACTCGCATACTCCACTGGCGCCGCACCAACCGCCATCACTGCCGGCCTCGCCGACCGGGAGCATGGCGTTGCCGTCTCGCCCGACCGCCTGTTCAAGATCGGCAGTTGCACCAAGACCTTCGTCGCCGCCGCATTGGTCAAGCTCGCTCAGGACGGCAAGCTCGAGCTCGGCGCACCGATCGCCTACTGGTTTCCCGACCTCCCAGGAGCAAAAGACATTTCGGTGCGCCAGCTGATCAACCACCGCAGCGGCCTGCCGGAGTTTGAATATTACATTCCGATGGATCCGAGCCGGCAATGGACGCCGCAACAGCTGGTCGACATAGCCTTCGTTTCCGACAAGCAGAAGGCGCCAGGCGGGCCCGCCGTCTACAACAACACCGGCTATGTGCTGGCCGGCATGGTGATCGAGGCTGTCACCGGCCAGTCGCTGGGCGGCTATGTCAGAAGCGCGGTGCTGCACCCGCTCGGCCTGGAGAATACTTGGTCGCCGGCAACCGAGGCCTTTCCGGAGAAATCGATGGTGCGCGGCTATTACCACCGGCCGCCGCCGGCGGCGAATGCGCCCGCCGATATCGCCTCGGGCGGCGAGATGTGGCGCATGGACGGCGTGCTGCCCTACTCCGACGACTTGCAGGATTCCTCCGATTCCTTCCCGTTCGGCGCCGCTTATGGCTGCGGCGACATGGTGTCGACGCCGTCGGATATGGTGGCCTTCACGCGCGGTCTCTTTTCCGGAAAGCTGCTGTCGCCGCCCTTCTTCGACGAAATGTTCGAACATCGCGTCCCGGCGAGTTTTCCGGGCACCCGCATGCGCGAAACCGGTGCCGGCATGTTCCAGAGCGCCTACGCCAACCGCGCCTTCTACGGCCATCAGGGCAGCATCCCCGGCTACGTCGCCGTGATGCTGCACGACCCGCTGTCCGGCCTGACCATCGCCATGACCAGCAATGTCGGCTCCGGCAACCGGCTGTCCTTCCAGGCCAGTGGCCTCCATCCGGTGGTCGATAAGGCGATCAGGATAGCTCTTGGATGAAGGGTAGGGCCTATTCTGCGCCGCTACATTCGCCTCATGGCGCCAGAGCGCGAAGCGCGGCGTTGGCGGCGATGCTTTCATAGAAATCCTTCGGGCAATCGCTGGCGGCGAGCCGGTAAAGCCGCAAAGCTTCATCGTTATATGCATGGAGTTGGCTGAGTTCGGCAGTGTAGAAATTGGCCTCGCACACCTGTCCGGTTTTCGTAGCCGCGTCCGGATCATCGGCGGCGGCGAGCGTTTCGGCCGGCGTCTTCTCGCCGAGCAGCATGCGAACCACCGGCGCCGGCCACTTCGTCATGTCGAGCTTGCCAATTGCATCCTGCAAATGGCCCGCCGCTCCGTTGCGCCGCTCCACGATGTCCAGCCAGATCGCAAAATAGGCGTTGTCGGGCGCCAGCCCCGCCCCTTGCTCGAAGTCCACCTGCGCCTTGGCAGGCGTGTCCGAATACAAATAGACGATGCCCCGACCCAGAAAGGCATAGGCATATTTCGGATCGATACTGGTCGCCTTGTCATAGTCAGCGATGGCGCGGGCATAGTCCCCCTTTGCCCACAATACCATGGCTCGGTTGCCGTAATCTTCGGACGCCGGATCCAGATCGATGACGTGGTTATAGTCATCCAAGGCGCGGTCGTAATTGCCCTTCCTATGCCAAATCTCGCCTCGACCGATATAGAATTTGGCATCTTTGGGATCGAGGCCAATCGCCTTGTCGTAGTCGGCGATGGCGCGATCATCATTGCCCTTCCTATGCCAGGCCAGGCCGCGGTTGCCGTAAGCAGCGCTGTCTTTCGGACCGAGCGTAATTGCCCGGCTATAGTCCGCGATGGTTCGGTCGTAGTCGTGCTTTGCAAACCAGGCCCGGCCCCTGTTGTAGTAGGCAATGCCTAATTTCGGATCGAGAGTGATGGCCTTATCGTAATCGACGATGGCGCGGTCGTATTGGCCCTTATCCACCAAAATCACGCCTCGATTGACGTAAGCACGGAGATATTTCGGATCAACTTCTATTGCCTTGGTGTAGTCGGCCATCGCACGGTCCTGCTTGCCCTTTTGCGACCATAGCAGGCCTCGATTGTAGTAAGCGCCCGCGTACTTCGGATCGAGAGCCATGGCTTGGTCGTAGTCGGCCATGGCGCGGTCGTAATCGCCTTTGGTCGCCCAAATCAGACCTCGATTGGTGTAGGCATCTGCACTCGGATGGAGGCTGACCGCCTGGTCGCTGTCGGCCATGGCATGGTCATAGTCGCCCTTGGCAATCCATGCCATCGCTCGATTGTAGTAAGCACTCGCAAACTTGGGGTCGAGGCCAATGGCCTGATCGAAATCGGCCATAGCGCGATCCAAGTCGCCCTTGGCCGCAAATGCGGCACCCCGGTTGTTGTAGGTTTCGACTCGTTTCGGGTCGAGATCGAGCGCCTTGGTGTAGTCGGCAAGAGCACGATCATTGTCGCCTTTTCTGAACCAGGCATAGCCTCGACCGTTGTAGGCGTCGGCGCGTTTTGGATCGATGCCGATCGCCTTCTCGAAATCGGCCATAGCCTGGTCGAAATCATCTTTGTGGACCT
This sequence comes from Mesorhizobium sp. WSM4809, assembly GCF_055811655.1. Taxonomy (NCBI): domain Bacteria; kingdom Pseudomonadati; phylum Pseudomonadota; class Alphaproteobacteria; order Hyphomicrobiales; family Phyllobacteriaceae; genus Mesorhizobium; species Mesorhizobium sp. WSM4809. The sequence continues at coordinate 82,925 of NZ_JBVVQW010000011.1, read as the reverse complement.
CGATCAGGCCCCGATTCAAGTAGGCGTCGACCTGCGCGGGTTCGAGGCGGATTGCCTGATCGATATCGGCGATTGCGCGGCCATCGTCGCCCTTCACACTCCAGCCAGCGCCGCGCCTGAGGTAAGCGGTGCTGCGCTCATCAACGCGTCTGGCCGCATCGTCGATGACGTATGTGCAGGCCTCCATTTGCCGAGCGCTACCGGCGACTTGGCCAACGCAGTCGGCAAAGTTTACGTCAGCCGCGCCACACCCTGCCAGTGCCAGCAAGGCGGCAACGCAGGTCAGCTCTCGCCAGGAAAGCCAAAGCAGCTTCAGAACCGATCCGATCGACTCGCCCCCTATGTAAGGCAGTTGCGCAAAATCTTGCTCAACGGTTTGACTGTAATCGATAAGTTTTTTGAGCAATCGCCAAAATGTCTACTTGAAAAGGCGCCCTCCAGCCTTCGTCCGTCCAGATCAGGCGCAAGAGGCGCAGCAGCGTTGCGCGCTCTTTCTTCGTCAGCCGATGCAGGAAGCGGTCCTCGTGTCGGCGAACCTGCTGCCGCCACCCAGACATCGCCGCCCGGGCGGCCTGAGCAACGGCGAGCATCTACGCGCGCCCGTCGCCGGCATGATCGAAGGAATTCCTGCTCACCGATGCGCTGCCGCGCACCGGTCGGCGGACAGGACTGAGGCGTCGATCAGACCGCAGGCGCACCGCGAAAAATCGTAACGGCCGCCGCGACGATTTCCGCATTGTCCTTGGCTGCCCTGCCATCGGCGAGCGTCTTGCCGTCTTCCAGACCGACCCGTGTCGACCAACGCTTGCGATGCGCAAGTTTGACGAAGGGCCAGACAGTTGCATCAACGCCATGCAGCAGGATCGGCCGCCGTACCCCGGCGCGCTCGAGCACGGCGACGATGCCAGGCGCTTCGTCGAGTGCAGCGGACAGGTCCGGGATGTCGATCTCGATCAGAATGCGCAGCACCTGGTCGTGGCCGGGAAGCGCTACGAAGCGCTCGGCATCGGCGACAACGGCAAGCCCCGCCTCGATGCCGACACCACGCTGGCGCAGCAGTTCCATCACGGCGGGCGCATCCGCTTCGGACAGGTTGACCGAAGCATAGTCAGGCAGGTCTCGCCAGCCGGCGATCGCCGTGCGGGTCCGCTCGACGTCGTTCTCGATCCAGGCGCCGGTCGACACGCCGACCAGTGTTCCCGGGCAGGTCCGGCGCACCGCCAGCACGGTGGCGTCGACGGCTGCCAGGCTTTCGCGCCCGTCAGTGCCGCGCGGATGGATGTGCAGTTCGGCCGCTCCAGCGGCGACGCAGGCTGCCGCATCGTTGGCCATTGCCTCGGCAGTCAGCGGCAGCTTCGGGTGGAAATCGCGCACGCGCGCGCCGTTGATGCAGGCCTGGACGATCATCGGTCTCACCTTGCGCATTGACAGTCTAATCACGCGGCGGTGAAGCCGCCAATCTCCCCCCTCGTGGGGGAGATGCCCGGCAGGGCAGAGGGGGGCGTGACAGATCTCCAGCCTCTCTGATCTACAACTTCATTTCATCAAGCGTGCAGGCTGCGAAACAGATCGAAAATCTGATTGTTCAGGTCGGCAGGACAGCGCCCCCCTCTGTCCTGCCGGACATCTTCCCCACACGGGGAGATCGGCAGCATCAACGCCGCGCGCCTCCCCGCAACATTCGGCGGCATTTGAATAAAAGCCGCTTGTGGATATTTACCCGGCGTTCCCTCGTCTCCGGCAAGGTCTTCTAGGGCGGGATCATGGAGGGACCATTGACCAGCGATTTTTCAGCCGCCCGCATCCACCTCGAACGCGCCTATCATTATCTGCAAGGCAACGACGAGACGAGTCGCGCGGCCTGTGAAGCGCTCGATCTGTTGATCGAAGCGGTGACGGAGGCGCAGCACAGGCGACCCGAGGCTGGAGTGCTGGAGTTTCCGCAATCGACGGCGCGCCGAACCGGATAGAATGCGGCGAGTTTCAGGTCAGTTCGGCCTGGCCTGAAACTCGCCGCACCCGGATCACGATGCCTTGCGGGCCGTCGCTCCCTTGGTCGCACGCGCGACAATTCGTTCCAGCGGCTCTGGCCGGTGCAGCAAAAATCCCTGGCCGAAGGCGACGCCCATGTCGCTCAACATGGCCAGCGTGTCCTGCTGTTCGATCTTCTCGCCGACCACGTCACAGCCGAGGCTGCGGGCGATGCTGGTGATGGCCAGCACGATCTCGCGGTCGAAACGGCTTTGCGTGATGTGTTCGATGAAGGAACCGTCGATCTTGATCGTGTCGACGGGGAACCGCCGGAGATATTCGAACGAGCTCATACCGGCGCCGAAATCATCAAGGCTGACCCGGCAGTGCCGCTCGCGCGCCTTGCGCACAAACTGTTCGGCCGCGTCGAAATTGGTGACGGCGGCGGTTTCGGTGATCTCGAAGCCGATGCCCGAATGCGGCGCCCCGGTTTCTTCTATGACGTTGTCCACGAAGTCCCAAAGCTGCGGGTCGCTCAGCGTCTGCGCCGACAGATTGAAGCCAAGCGTCAACGCCCCCGAACGCAAGGCGGCACCATGCCGCGACAGCGCGGTGCGGATGATCCAGCGGTCGAGCCGCGACGCGATGCCGAACCGCTCGGCCACCGGAATGAACTCGCCGGGTGGCACCAGCCGGCCGTTGCGGGCGGCGAGCCTGGCCAACACTTCGACATGGCGGCTTTCCAGCCAGGGACGGCCCAGCCGATGGATTTCCTGGCCAAACAGCTTCAGCCTTCCGTCTTCCATGGCATCGACCGTATCGGCGACGACGCGCGCCGCGTTGAGGCCACCCGAACCCGATGCCGTATCGGTGGAGAAGACGGCAAATCGGTTCCGCCCGGCGGCCTTGGCCGCGTAGCAGGCGTCGTCGGCGCAGGCCAGCGCGTCGGCCACCGTCGTGTTGGCGTCATCGACGAAAGCGATGCCGATTGAGGCCGCCAGCTTGCGCGACGTGGCCGTCGATCCTAGTTCGGCATCGCGAACCGCGGCAAGTACCGCGTCGGCCAGCATCCCGGCCTGCGCCGTATCGCAATTGGGCATCAGCAGCGCGAACTCGTCACCGCCCAGGCGCGCGGCATGCGCCGTCGGGGGAAGGCAGCCCAGAATGCCTAGGGCAACGCTTTTCAGTGCCAGGTCGCCGGCCGCGTGGCCGGCAAAATCGTTGAGCGCCTTGAAGTAGTCGAGATCGACGTAGAACACGGAAAGCGGCAGCAACTGCGGGGCCGCGATGTGATCGGCCAGCAGCCGGTCGAACGCGGCGCGGTTCAAGAGACCGGTGAGCGCGTCATGGCGGGCCGCATAGGCAAGCTCCTGCTCGCGCTGCTTGTCTTCGGTGATGTCGCGCACCGTGCCCAGGATCTGCCCCGCCAGCCGGCGGTCCGGGATTTGCGGGTCGGCGATGAAACGCAGCAGGGATTCTATGTGCCGGACCTCTCCGTCGCGCCGGACGATGCGGTATTGCACGGCGGTGACCTTGTCCGTTTCGAGCGGCACCAGATGCGCGCGCGACGCGGCCTCCTTATCATCCGGATGCAGATAGCCGAACCAGTGGTCGCGCTCGACTTCGGCGGTGTCGGAGACAAGCCCGAAAATCTCCCTGGTGCGTTCGTCCCAATAGCTTTTGCCGGTGGCGAGGTCGTGGTGCCAGATGCCGGTACCGCTGGCGGCAAGCGCCAGGCGGAAGCGCACATTGACCTGCTCGAGTTCGGCTTCGGCCGCCTTCTGCTTGGAGATGTCGGTCTGCACACCCATCAGCCTGAGCGGCTTTCCCATCGCGTCGCGCTCGACGGCGCCGCCGCGATCGAGCACCCACACCCAGTGTCCCTGCTTGTGCTTCAGCCGCAATTCGGTCTCGATGGCGTCGGTCAGGCCGGCAATGTGGCGGTCGCCGCTGGCCAGCGCCCGCTCGCGGTCGTCGGGATGGGTCAGTTGCAGCCACAGGTCGCTGGTGTTGGCAAGTTCGCTCTCATCGTAGCCCAGCATCCGCGCCCAGGTCGCGGAATAGAAGCAGTCGCCGGTTACAAGATCCCAGTCCCAGACACCAAGATGGGCGCGCTCCAGGGCCTTGGCCCAGAACGTTCCATTGCGACTTTTCTTGCCCTGACGCGCCATCGTCTGCTTCGCCTGCTCCACCGCAGGGCAATCTGCGGCAAAACCAGAGAAGAAACAGTTACCGCGGCGATGGCGGGCTGCTTTGTTGGCTCCTCACCTGCCGCCTCTGCTCTTCGATTGGCCGGCAAGAACCGGAGTTTCGCATCGGCCGGATGTTCCTAGTCATGGCTCCAGGTCATCGCCAATCCGATGATCCCGGATCATCGGCGGCGCCGATGATCACGTTGCACAGACAAGAGGACCTCCCAATGACCAAGCAAGAAGACAACAAGGCCGTCGTCGTCAGATGGTTCACCGACTTCTGGGGTGAAAGCTGCGACCTGTCCGTCGTCGACGACATCGCGGCACCCGACATGCTGCTGAAATACTCGCTGCACGAGCCGCGCCGCGGCCGCGACGACATCAAGGCCTTCATGAGCGGCTTCCGCGCCGCCTTCCCGGACCTCAACTTCTGGGCCACCGCCGACCTGATTGCCGAAGGCGACTATGTCGTCGGCCAGTGGGAGGGCGGCGGCACGCATACCGGTCCGGCCTTCGGCGACTTCCTCGCCGGTTCGCTGCCGGCCGCCACCAGCCGCACCATGCGCTTCACCGGCACCACGGTGCTGAAGGTGGTCGACGGCAGGATCGTCGAGGAGATCGGCCTCGATGACGGGGTCGCCGCCCTCACCCAGCTCGGTCTGATCAAGGCCGCCTGAGCCGATCAGGCAAAACGATCGTTCGGGCCAGGCGGCGTCAATGCCGCCTGGCCTCATTGCTTACTGGCTCGGCGCCATTGCGTGCTCGCATGACACTTTCGGGTTCATGTCGGCGAACGTACCTGTCGGGTTGCCTTTCCAGGCCCAGACATGCAGTTCGTAGAATTCACCCAGCCCATAGCGGTTGGGGGCGCTGTTGAAGTTGAACAACTGGCCGTCCAACGATGCCGGTCCTTTCGAAGTGATGTACTCGACCGCCACCAGCTTCAGCGCGCCATCGGCCAACGGCTCGTACATCACGGCTTCGGGACGGGCGATGTCGATCTTGTCGTCGTTCAGATACCGGCCGTTGACATAGTGAATGCCCATGGCGCCGCCGGTGATGCCGCTGGCACAGGGAATAGGCGAATAGCCCTCTGATACCGCTGTCTTGACGTCGATGAACCGGCTGTTGGCAGCCCGCACCTTGTCGGCCAGCGGGTTAGAGCCGGAGGCAGCTTCAGCCGGCTCCTGATGCGCCTGCGCAAGGGTAGTCCAGATTGCCAGCATGGTCCCCGCCATAAGAAGTCCGCTGCGAAAGTTTGATGTCATCTTCATTCCATTCTTCTTGAAAAAGCACAGCTGGCCGGCCGCCGAAAATACGGAGGCCCGGCAGGCAAGCGCTGTGGCTGTTGTTGCTTGGATATCCCGAAATCGATGCGACTACCGGGAAGGATCATCCCTTCGGCAGATATGGGATCGTTCCGGCCAGATCGGTGTTGTCAATCATCTGGAAACGGCTGTCGCTGCCGCCCTGACGGGCCGACACGAAGGGCGCGTAGGCAGGGTCGGTGGTGAAGGCGCGCGCCGCCGCTTCCGACGGGAACGCCATCAGCGCGATCAGCGTGGTATCGAGCGGCTTGCCTTCGAGGGTCTTCACATTGCCGCTGCGCGACAGATATCTGCCGCCATGTTTGTGGACGAGGTCGTGCACCGAGGCGGCATAGGCCGGCACCCACTGCGCGTCGTTTATCTTGATGTCTGCGATAACGTAGGCGGTCATGGTAGTCTCCTGGTTGCGGTGCACAGGGGTATCCCGTGCAACCGGCCAAAGGGCTCGCATGGCAAGGCACCCGCCAACCAGTCCGCGATCTGTACCGGGGCAGTACAGTTTCCGTACTGGCCGCTTCATCCAGGAAGGCCTAATATTCGGTCAGGTTTGAGGGAGAGGCACCAATCATGAGCCAGCACGGATACAAACAATTCTGCCCGCTATCGATGGCCGCCGAGGTGCTGTGCACCCGCTGGACGATGGTGCTGATGCGTGAACTGGTGGCCGGCTCGACCCGCTTCAACGACCTGCGCCGCGGCGTTCCCAAAATGTCGCCGACCCTTCTGTCGCAACGGCTGAAGGAACTTGAGATCGCCGGGATCGTCGAGCGCAAGGAAGTGCCGGGCGAAAAAGGAATCTTCGAATATCGGCTGACGGAAGCCGGCCGGGATTTGCGCCCGGTCGTCGAGGCAATGGGCTTCTGGGGGCAGAAATGGGTCGAGTCCCGGCTGTCGCTGAAGAACCTCGATCCGTCGTTGCTGATGTGGGACATGCGGCGCAATCTAAACCCCTCGCCGCTGCCTGAAGGGCGCACGGTGATACAATTCCTGTATCCGGATCTCCCGGCGTCCAAACGGTCGTGGTGGCTGATCGTCGAGAAGCACGGTGAGGTCGATCTGTGCTGGTACGATCCGGGCTTCGATGTCGACCTCTACGTCTCGACCGACCTGCACACGATTACGGCGATCTGGATGGGAGTGCTGACCGTCGAGAAGGCCGGCGCCAGGGTTGCCCTGACTGGTGACCAGGCCATCGGCAGGAAGATGCAGACCTGGCTCGGCCTCAGCCCGTTCGCGGTGGAACCCAAGCGCGCGGCTTAGCAGGGCCGAGGGCGCTTGGCAGGAAACGGGTGGCGAGACCGGCTTTTGACGGCTTCAATGCCGGCCATGTTCATCACCTTGGCGAAAAATCTGAAATCCGAGCCGCTGCAAATCGCCGACGATCCGCGCTGGGCACGAATCGTCGCGCGCGACAAGTCGGCCGACGGCGCATTCTGGTATTCGGTGGCAACGACCGGCGTCTATTGCCGGCCTTCCTGCCCGTCTCGGCGCGCCAATCCGAAAAATGTGCAATTGCACGACACCCTGGACCAGGCACGAGCGACTGGTTTTCGCCCGTGCCGGCGCTGCGACCCGGATGGCCCGTCGCTCGAGGCCGGCAACGCGGCGATGGTCGCCGCTGCCTGCCGCAGGATCGAGCAGAGCCAGGAAGAACCGTCGCTCGCTGAGCTGGCTGATGCCGCCGGCCGCAGCGCCGGTTATTTCCATCGTATCTTCAAGGCGGCCACCGGGCTGACACCGAAGGACTATGCCGCCGCGCACCGCGCCGCCAGGGTTCGTCAGGGCCTGGAAGACGGCGCCAGCGTCACGACGGCGATCTACGATGCCGGCTTCAATTCGAGCGGACGTTTTTATGAGAAATCCACTGGCATGCTCGGCATGACGCCGACGCGCTATCGCGCCGGCGGCGCCGATGAAGAGATCCGCTTCGCCGTCGGCGAGACCTCGCTCGGCGCCATCCTGGTCGCGTCCAGTCAAAAGGGCGTCGCCTCGATCCTGCTCGGCGACGATCCTGATGCACTGGTGCGCGACCTCCAGGATCGTTTCCCCAGGGCACGGCTGATCGGCGGCGACAGCGACTACGAAGCACTGGTCGCCCGCGTCGTCGGTTTCGTCGAGGTTCCGGCGCTCGGTCTCGATTTGCCGCTCGACGTGCGCGGCACCGCCTTCCAGCAGCGTGTCTGGCAGGCTTTACAAGACATCCCCGTCGGCCGCACGGTTTCCTATACCGAGATCGCGCAGCGCATCGGCGCGCCGAAGGCAACCCGCGCCATCGCCGCCGCCTGCGCCGCCAACAGTCTTGCCGTCGCCATTCCCTGCCACCGCGTGATCCGCAGGGATGGCGCCCTGTCCGGCTACGCCTGGGGCGCTGAGCGCAAACGCGCACTGCTCGACCGCGAGGCGGACGGGTCGAACGCACCCGGCAGCGCTTACCGATCCGCGCGGAGATGACGGCCAAGCATGCGCGCGATGGCAAGACCTCATGACAGCGTCACCGATGGGACCGCCCGCACCACCGCCGCCGGCAATCGCGCCGAAGAGGCGAAATCCCAGGTCATGGCCGCCATCGGCGGGCTGGTCGATGAGGGTAGGGCTGAGTGGAACCACACCGCAACCGGCGAGATCGAGCTGCGGCTGCTGAGCGGTGAGGTGTTTGTGCTTAGCGAGATGTCGGTCACACGTGTGGCATGAGCATGCTTGGCCGAAGTGCGAATGATCAAAATCAGCGCTCTACGGCGCCCCCCTCTGTCCTGCCGGACATCTCCCCCACAAGGAGGGAGATTGGCAGTTCCGGCGCCGGCTCTCGTCCTGCAACGTTGGAGATTGGCGAAGGCGGTGATGACAGCCAATCTCCCCACCCGTGGGGGAGATGTCCGGCAGGACAGAGGGGGCGCCGTAGAGCGCTTACCCTGGGCGTCCTTCACCCCCGTACGCGGGCGATTTGAGTTTGAAAGCAAGCATCGGAGTGAGCACCGACCGGCGCACAGCTAGGGTTCGCGCACAGACAAAGGAGTAAACGCAATGAACCTCATGCAAACCCAAATGGCGCCACCGGCGAGCGTCCCCAATGCCTTCGACACCATAAGCTACGCCATCGGTGAATCCGCAATCGGCGACGTCCTGGCAGCGCGCAGCCAGATCGGCGTCTGCGCCATCCTGATCAGCTCGGATGCTGACACACTGGAGCAGGATCTCGCCAACCGCTTCCCCGGCAAGGTACTGGTCGAAGACGAGGCCGCTTTGCGCGACGATCTCGCCGCAATCGCGCGCTTCATCGAAATGCCTGGCGTCGGCCTCGACCTGCCGCTCGACCTGCGCCACGGCACGCCATTCCAGCAGCGTGTTTGGGCCGTGCTGCGCAGCATCCCGTGCGGCGCCACCATCACCTACACCGCGCTCGCCCGGCGTCTCGGCCAGCCGAACGGCGCCCGCGCCGTGGCGACCGCCTGTGCGGCCAACGCGATTGCGCTGGGCATTCCCTGTCACCGTGTTGTCCGCGCCGCCGGCACGCTGTCGGGCTACCGCTGGGGCGTCGAGCGCAAGCGCGCCCTGCTCTACAAGGAGGCTACGATATGAATGCCCATGCCAAAATTGCCGCATCGGTGGTCGAAGCTGCTCAGACACGCATCGCCGGTTACGACTGGCCGGCCCTTGCTGCCGAACTCGACGGCTTCGGCTGCGCGGTGATCGAGAAATTGCTCTCGCCCGAAGAATGCCGGCAGATCGCCGGCCTCTATCCCGAGGAGAAGCATTTCCGCAGCCATATCCATATGGCCAGGCACGGCTTCGGCAAGGGCGAGTACCGCTATTTCCGCTATCCCTTGCCCGACCTCCTGGGTGGCCTGCGCAGCGCGCTCTATCCCAGGCTGGCCGAGGTCGCCAATCGGTGGAACGAGCGCATGGGGCAGGCCATGCGCTATCCCACGACGCATGCCGCGTTTCTCGAGCAGTGCCATGCCGCCGGCCAGACACGGCCGACGCCGCTGCTGCTGCAATATGTGCCTGGCGACTTCAACTGCCTGCACCAGGATCTCTATGGCGATCTCGCCTTTCCGCTGCAGGTGGCGATCCTGCTCTCCGAACCGGGCCGGGATTTCACAGGCGGCGAGTTCGCGCTGACCGAGCAGCGCCCGCGCATGCAGAGCCGAGTCGAAGTGGTGCCGCTGCGGCAGGGCGACGCCGTTGTGTTCGCCGTCCACAACCGGCCGGTGCAGGGCACCAAAGGCAACTACCGCGTCAATCTGCGCCACGGCGTCAGCCGGCTGCGCTCAGGCATGCGCCACACGGTAGGGATTATTTTCCACGATGCCAAGTGAGCAGGGAGAAGATGGAGGTTCCCCTCACCCCGCCGGTGCATAACGGCTGACCACCATGCCGCAGGCATAGGCCTTCGAGCCGAGCAGCCGCAGGTTCCTAAAACCGCCCTGATCAAAAATCCGGCGGCCCGCCCCCAGCACCGCCGGGTTGACGAACAGCTGGAACTCGTCGACCAGCCCGGCCGCGATCAGCGCTGACGCGAAACCGGCGCCGCCGAACACGGCAATGTCGCCACCCTCGCCCGTCTTCAGCGCGTTGACCTCGCGCGGCAGGTCGCCGCTGGCCACACTGGTGCGCTCCCAAGCCGGCTCCCAGGCCGATTGCTCGAGCTTGTCGCTGAGCACCACCTTGCGGGCGTCGACGATGCGCTGCGCAAAGGCGTAGAACGGATCGCGCGGAAACTTCTTCGCCGCATTGCCCCAATGGGTGAGATAGCCCTCCTGTGCCATCTTGCGGCTGAGCAGGATGGTATCGACGCCTGCGAAGACAGCGTTGAAGTCCTGCTTCAGCGCATCGTCCCAGGCGCTCTCGTCACCCCACTCCCAGAGCTGCCAGGAATGGTCCTCGGTGGCGCCGACAAAGCCGTCGACCGATATCTGCATCTGCAGGACCAGCTTTTTCACCGTCATTCTCCTCAGGGCCATCCAAAACAGTTTACATTTGGAACCGTTGACGCAAGGCCAAAACGATGTCAATAGTAAAGTGATTTAAAAATGGAAGCATAGATGTCGACGCGCGAAAAATCCGGCTGCCCGATCAACCTGTCGCTCGAACTGATCGGCGACCGCTGGACGCTGCTCATCATCCGCGACATGGCCTTCGCCGGCAAAAGGCACTTTCGCGAATTCCTGCAATCCGACGAAGGCATCTCCTCGCGCACGCTGGCCGAGCGGCTGCAAACGCTTCAGGAGGAAGGCATCCTCACCAGAAGCGACGACCCGACGCATGGCTTGAAAACGGTCTACCGGCTGACCGAAGCAGGCATCGACCTCTTGCCGGTGCTGGCGACGCTCGGCGCCTGGGGCAGCAAGCACCGCAAGGCCGACGATAAGCTGGCCAGGATTGCCGGCGAATTGGCGGCAGGCGGCGAAGCGGCGCTGGAAAAGATGAAAGCGGCGCTGCGATCGGAGCATATTGTCTAGGCGTTGCGCTGTTTCCCTTCTCCCCCTGTGGGAGAAGGTGGATCGGCGCGCAGCGCCGAGACGGATGAGGGGTGTTCCAGCGGAGTGAGACGCTGGCGTTCCCTGGAACACCCCTCATCCGTCGCCTTCGGCGACACCTTCTCCCACAAGCGGAGAAGGGGGAGCTTTCCACAGCTTGCTTGACAACGATCCACCTTTGTTCTTTATTTGTTCCAATCTATCAGCAACTGCGGATGTGCGGTCGATGGAAACGACAGCCACCATCCTGCATGCCGATCTCGACGCTTTCTACGCCTCGGTCGAGCAGTTGCTCGATCCGTCGCTGCGCGGCAAGCCGATCGCGGTGGGCGGCGGTGTCGTGCTCGCCGCTTCCTACGAGGCCCGCGCCTTCGGCGTGCGCGGCGGCATGCCGGGGCGCAAGGCGCGTGAGCTGTGCCCGCAGCTGATCTTCGTCGGCGGCAATTTCAGCCACTACCAGCGGCTGGGCGACGCGCGATCAAGGTGCTCGACGATTTTACCCCGGTGGTCGAGCGCATCTCCATCGACGAGGCGTTTGCCGACGTCGCCGGCTGCACGCATCTGTTCGGCTCGCCGCAGGAGATCGCAACGACCATCCGCCGCCGCGTGCGGGCCGAACTCGGCCTGCCGATCTCGATCGGCGTAGCACGCACCAAGCATCTGGCCAAGATCGCCTCGCAGGTGGCCAAACCGGATGGGCTGGTGGTGGTCGACCCCGGCAGCGAGCTCGCTTTCCTGCACGACCTGCCGGTCGGGTTGATGTGGGGCGTCGGCCCGGCGACCAGGGCGAGGCTGGCGGAAATCGGCGTCGAGACCATCGGCCAGCTGGCCAGGACGCACAGCGGCGCGCTGACACGGCTGCTCGGTCCCGCCGCCGGCGAAAAGCTCGCCGCCTTGTCATGGAACCGCGACCCGCGAAAGCTCGAAACGCATAGCCGCGCGCATTCGGCCGGCGCCCAATCGGCGCTGGGCCAAAAACCCGCCGTAGCGCGGATCATCGTGCCCACTCTGCTGCATCTGGCCGACCGTGTCGCCAGCCGGCTGCGCGCCAAGGCGCGGCCCGGCCGCACGGTGACGGTACGCGTGCGCTTTGCCGATCTCAGCGCCGTCACGCGCTCGATCACGCTTGACCAGCCGATCTCGGCGACCGCGATGCTGGCCGAGATCGCCGGCGATCTGGTGCGCGGCGTCCTCGCCGACAACCCCCACGAAAGAACGATCTCGCTGCTGGCGATCTCGGTGTCGTATCTTGAGGAAAGCTTCGAGCTGCAGCTCGAACTGCCGCTCGGCCTCGCCGACGAGAAACGCCGGCCGGGCACCCGAAAAGGCCTGGCACGCTTCGACGCCGACCGCGCCATCGACAAGATCCGCGAACGCTTTGGCAAACAGGCGGTCGGCTACGGCACGGTGGCACTGGAAGCGGCGCGCTCCGTGCCCGACGAATTCAGGGAGCTGGCGGAGAGGGAGCTTTGAGGCCAGGGCAAGGCTATGGGCCGGTACGCGAGTAGCGATGGACCCGGACGCCACTAGAGCTTGTCCCGTGCCAGGGCTCGCAGGCTATGCCGTCATGGTCGGCATCGTGAGTCGGCCAATAGCCAGGTTCGCCCCTATGCGCAGAGGCGAGGCCAACGGCACGGGCGGCAGTGCAGTTCGGGAATGCCGCAAGGTGCCTCAGCACCGAGAGAGATGTATCAAACCGAATGCCGATGAAGCCATAGATGATATAGCCCGACAACAGAATGAACGGCGCAAACAAGGCCACCCATCTCAGCCTGCCAAGGCGGCGACGGTGATAGGGTGAAGGCCGTCGCAAGAATGGCAGGAGCATTCCCCGCCAACTCCCCGGTTGGAGTGCCCGAACCAGACTAGCGTCACCCAGGTACAGTAGCAATAACGGTCATCTCCGAACGGTTTCCTGCGTTCAGAGCGCGGCTATTGGATAGCGAAACGCCAGTTCTATGCCTCGCCGTCCCAGTACCGCCTCACCGCTCCCATGTCGAAAATGCCGTCGCACCGGCGCAAGGCGTCGACCGCCATCTTGTTGGAATCGGGATAGACGCAGACCTCGTTGGGATTTTTCTCGCCGATCATCAGATAGCGGCACGGTTCCGTACCGCTGTTGAGGAAGGAATGCCCGACCGCCAGGCCGGCGGGAAAGCAGACATAATCGCCGGCCTTCATCTCGTGACGCTCCTCGCCAAGCAGCAGCGTCACCTGCCCTTCCAGAATCAGCGCGTGCTCCTCTTCGAGCATGTGGTAGTGCCTGGGCGCCAGGCGCGTGCCGGGGGCCGGCGCCTCGATCAGCATGCCGACATGATAGTCTGGTAGTCCCAAAGCCGCATAGGTCAGATGCCTGGACCGGCCGCCGAACCGCGGGCCTTCGCCCTCGACCTTCCATTCGACGGCATCGCTGGCGACAGGCGGGATCGGCACGGCTGGGGGTTTGGTGATACCGGACATCACATCCGACGGCAGCGGATCGCCGGCGGCAAGGCCGGTGTTCTCGCCGTCCCAGTAAGTTCGGGTTGCCGAGAGGTCGAAGATCGCGCGCCTGCCCAGCGCCCGCACCAGGACCTTTTTGGAGGCCGTGTAGACGACCACGTCATTCGGGTTGCGCTCGCCGACGATGACATAGCGGCACGGCGCGTCGCCGGTGTTGATGAGGCAATGCCCCGCCGCGGCACCAGCCGGAAAGCAGATGTAGTCGCCAGTCGTCATGGCATAGGCAGCGTCGCCGACATAAGCGGTCAGCATCCCTTCGAGGATGAAGACATGCTCTTCCTCGAAAATATGGTAATGCGCCGGCGACGTCTGCTTGCCCGGCGGCAGTTCCTCGATCGCCACGCCGACATGGTAATTCTCGCCGAGGGCGGCAAGCGAAAGATGCCGGTAGCGCACACCGAAGCGCGGCACATCGGACCATTCCGTCCATGGCACGCTGTCCGATGCGAATGGCACTGGCGATTTGTCGTCTGCCATCAGGCCTCCTGCTCCTGCCGCCTACCTCGTCGCGACGGAACAAAGCTGCCAGCTTCCGGCATCATCGCCAAGCGGTGTTCGCCACACTCCTGACAGAGCCGGGCAGGAGTCGCTGGCCTTTCGAAACAGTTTCTCAGCCCCTGATCGCCTTGCCCGCCTGCTGCAGCAGCTCGAACGCCGCGAAGCGTTTTGCATGCCAGCCGCCCAGCGTAGCGTCGGGATGATAGACCTCGCCGAGTTCCGACATGCCGGCCATCGCCCGCGTCAGATCCTTGTAGGCACCGGCGGCGACCGCGCCCAGCATCGCCGAGCCGAGCAGCACCGGTTCCGGCGAGGTCGACGCCACCACCACCATGCCTGTGGTATCGGCAAGCAGCTGGCGCACCAGCGGGCTTTGGCCGGCGCCGCCGCTGACCACGATGGTGTCGACGGCAATGCCCTTGTCATGCTCGGCCCGCACGATCTGGCGCGCGCCATAGCCCAGCCCGCAGACCCCGGCGACATAGAGCCCGACCAGGCTGTCGAGGCTGGTGTCGAGATCAAGCCCGGCGATCAGCGCTCGCGCGTCCGGGTCGGCGAAAGGTGCGCGGTTGCCGAGAAACTCCGGCACCACATGGATACCGCCGACCAGCGCCGGCGTCGCTGCGGCCCCGTTGCGGCCTTGCGCCTGCAATGACAGCCAGGCGCTGAGGCTGAGCCCCTCGGCTTGCGCCTTGGCGGTCGCTTCGCCAGCCGCGGGATGCATGCGCACCAGATGGTCGATAGCAGCACCGGCTGCCGACTGGCCGCCCTCGTTCAGCCACAGGCCCGGCACCATGGCCGAGAAATACGGACCCCAGACGCCGTCGACGAAGGCCGGCACCGCGGTCGACGACATGGTGCAGGCCGAGGTGCCGAAAACATAGGCCATGCGCGACAGAACGCTGCCGAACTCGCCGCGCGCACCGACCGTACCGACGCCACCGGCATGCGCATCGATCAGGCCGGCCGCTACCGCGATGCCGGGGACGAGGCCAAGGTCCGCAGCCGCCTGCGCGGTCAGCCCGCTGCCAAGTGCGGCACCCGCCGGCACGATCTGCGTGCCGATGCGCGCGAATGCCTCGTCGGCCAGGCTCCCTAGTCCGATGGTGCGGAAATAGGCCTCGTCCCAGCGGCTTTCATGCGCCAGATAGGTCCATTTGCAAGTCACCGTGCAGACCGAGCGGGCAAGGCTGCCGGTCGCCCGCCAGGTGAGGAAATCGGGGAGGTCCATGAACTGCCAGGCGGCGTTGAACGTGTCGGGCAGGTTTTCGGCCAGCCAAAGGAGTTTCGGCGTTTCCATCTCCGGCGAGATGACGCCGCCGACATAGTTCAGCACCGCCTCGCCGCTGCGGTTGATGCGGCGCGTCTGCTCGACCGCGCGGTGATCCATCCAGACGATGATGTTGCGTTCCGAATTGCCGGATCTGCTCACCGGCAGCGGCACGCCGCCCTCGCCCAGCACCACCAGCGAACAAGTGGCGTCGAACCCGATGCCGGCGATCGCCTCGGGCGCCACGCCCGATTGAGCGACCGCTTCCCGCGTGGCCGCGCACACCGCCCGCCAGATGTCGTTGCTCGACTGCTCGACAATGTCGCCGGCCTCGCGCCAGACCTCGATATCGCGCTTGGCAGAGGCGAGCATGTTTCCAGTGTGGTCGAACACCCCGGCCCGCGCGCTGCCGGTGCCGACGTCGATGCCGAGGAAATTAGGCATGGGGGAAACCTTCGGTTCAGGGCAGTAGGCAGTAGGCAGTAGGCAGTAGGAGATTAGCGAGTTGGGATAGGGAGCAAGAAGCGTTTTCGACAGCAAGGTCGTGCCTTTATCTTCCCCCTACTGCCTACTGCCTATTCCCTATTCCTCACCCACTCACAAATCATTGCTCTGCGGCAAAATCACCAGATCGCGGATCGTCACGTTGCGCGGGCGGGTCAGCATGAACATCACCGCTTCCGCCACTTCGCGCGGCTGCATCAGGCCACCGGCGGCGAGTTCTTCCTCGAGCTTGGCCTTCGGCCAGTCGTCGACCAGCGCCGTCACCACCGGGCCGGGCGCCACCGCACCGACGCGCAGGCCGTGCTTGGCGACCTGCCGGCGCACCGTGTGGACGAAGGCCTGCACGGCGTGCTTGGAGGCCGTGTAGATCGGCTCCCAGACCACCGGAACCAGTCCGGCAATCGAACTGGTGACGATAACGTCGCCCGTCTTGCGCTCGATCATGTGCGGCAGCACCGCCTGGATCGAGCGGAAGCAGGCATTGATGTTGAGGTTGAGCATCCGGTCCCAGGCGTCGGGATCGCCGGTCGCCACCTCGCCGCCGACATAGGCGCCGGCATTGGCATGGAAGATGTCGAGCTGGCCGGCCTTCTCCAGAATCTGCGGCATCATGGTGGCGACGCTGGCCGGCTGCATCAGGTCGATGACCAGCGGGATCGCCTTGGGGCCGAGTTCGGCGCAGAGCTTGTTCAGCGTCGCCTCGGCGCGGTCGACCAGCACCACGGTGGCGCCGGACGCCAGCATGTGCCTGGCGCATTCGAGGCCGATGCCTGATGCCGCGCCGGTGACGGCGGCAACTTTTCCGGACAGTTTTTCGCTCATGTCTTGCTTCCTGTTGATGGGTTCAGGCCCGGCCATGGGAGACACGCGAGCGGCGTGCCAGCGAGTCGACGATGACCGCGATGGCAAGCACGGCGCCGGTGATCATGTACCGAAGCGACGAGGACAGATCGAGCAGCGTCAGGCCGCTGGCGATCGACTGGATGACGATGATGCCGAGCAGCGCCGAATACGCACTGCCGCGACCGCCGAACAGGCTGGTACCGCCTATGACGGCCGCCGCGATGGCGTTGAGGTTGACGTCGCCGGTGCCGGCCTGCTGGCTGGCCGAGGCCAGGCGGGCCGCCGACAGCACGCCGCCGAAAGCGGCCAGCATCGAGCACAGCACGAAGGCGCTCGAATAGATCAGCCGCACATTGATGCCGGCGCGCCTTGCCGCCTCGCGGTTGCCGCCGACCGCCGACATCGAGCGGCCCCATTTGGTCCGCGTCAGCGCGTAATGCATTGATATGACCAGGCCGACGAACAGGCCGAACATCCACGGAATGCCGCGCGCCTGGTTGAGATAGAAGACGATGAGTTCGAGGATGACCGTGATCACGACCGCGCGCGTGACGAGCCCGCCGGTCGACGGCGCCGACAGGTTGGCGGCGCGGCGGCGCGCGACAGTGCGCAGGCCGGTGACCAGCATGACGATACCGGGCACGGCCGCCAGAGCGAACGAGACGAACTTCGGCATCATCAGCAGCTGGCCGAAATTCACCAGGTTCGAGCCGTAGGGCAGATTGATCGAGCCGGTCGAGCCGAGAATGTAGAGCTGCAGGCCAAGCACCGCCAGCAGACCGGCCAGCGTCGAGACGAAGCTCGGCATGCCCAGCCGGTTGAACAGCAGCGCGTAGAGTGCGCCGATAAAGCCGCCGACGGCGACAGCGGCCAGAATGGCGAGCGCCACCGGCCAGCCCTGGTTGACCCACAGCGTACCGACCATAGCCGAGGCAAAGCCGCTGATCGAACCGACAGACAGGTCGATTTCGCCGACCATCAAAACGCAGACGATGCCGAGCGCGATGACTCCCACGGTGGAGCAATCGAACAGCAGATTGACCAGATTGCTTGATGACAAGAAGATCGGGTTGATGCTGGCAAACACCGTCCAGATGATGACCAGCCCGACGATGACCGGCAGCGAGCCGAGATCGCCTGAGCGGACCCGGTCGAAGAACCTGCGGATGGCGCCGCCGATCCCCGCCTCGTGCTTGACGCGCACATCGGCGCGGTCGAGCTGCGGCGGCACGGGGGCGGCCTGTTCGGCTTCGCGGCTCATGGGCGTGGCTCCTGGGTTTGGTCTTGCCTGGCCTGTCTCCGCTCGGCGCGCCGCGATACCGAATTGTTCGACGCGCCGGTGATGGCGCTGACCAGTTCCTGGTTCGAGGCATCGGGGGTGAAGATGCCGTTGTTGCGGCCAAGCCGCAGCACGACGATGCGGTCGGCGACGGCGCGCACGTCTTCCATATTGTGGCTGATGATGACGACGCCGAGGCCGCGGTCGCGCACGCGCTCGATCAGGTTGAGCACTTCCGCCGTCTGCGCCACGCCGAGCGCCGCCGTCGGCTCGTCGAGCAGGATGAGCTTGGGTTCGAGCAGCAGCGAGCGGGCGATCGCCACCGTCTGGCGTTGGCCGCCCGACAACGAAGCGACCACTTCGCGCACGCTTGGGATACGCGCCGATAGCTCGTTGAGCAGCGTCCAGGCGCGCACTTCCATCGCCACCTCGTCCAGCCGCAGCGGGTTGAGCTCACGGCCGAGAAAGATGTTGGCGACGATGTCGAGGTTCTCGCACAGCGCCAGATCCTGGAACACGGTGGCTATGCCGAGCGTCAGCGCCGCACTCGGATCTGCAAGCGTCACCTGTTGGCCGCGATAATTGATGGTGCCCGAACTCGGCTGATGCACGCCGGCCAGGATCTTGACCAGGGTCGACTTGCCGGCGCCATTGTCGCCGACCAGCGCCACCACCTCGCCAGCATGGACATCGAGATCGATGTCGGTGAGCGCCGAAACGGCGCCGAAATTCTTCGAAACGCCGCGCAGGCTGAGCACCAGCTCGCCTGCCGGAACCGGTTCGTCCGGGGTATCGATCATGCCAGGAAGCCTTTCAAAACCGGTTCAAATGTCGGATGAGCGCTGCCTGGCCACCGCACGGTGGCCAGGCAGCGGAGCGGGCAAGGGTCGCGGTCAGTTCCCGATGCCCAGCTTCTTGCAGCCTTCCGCGTAACGATCGACGCAGAGTTCGGCCGCGGTGTTGATCTTCTTGTCGATGATCTCGGCCTTCAGGTTTTCCTGCGTCACCACGGCCGGCGTGAACAGCTGCGAGGGCGTGTCGTACAGCGTCATCTCGGCCTTCGGCGTCTCGCCCGAAAGCAGCTTGATGGCGATGTTGGCGGCGGCCGCCGCCACGATCTCGCTCGGCTTGGAGATGGTGTTGTACTGGTCGCCGGCGATGATCAGCTGCAGTGCCGCGATCGTCGCGTCATTGCCGGTCACCGGCGGCACCGGATCGACGCCGGCCGCCTTGAAGGCCGCGATGGCGCCGCCGCCGGTGCCGTCATTGGCCGCAACCACGCCGAGGATTTTTGGTCCGAAGCGGGTGATCTGGCCGCCGGCCCATTGCTGCGCCTTCGGCGGCGCCCATTCCGGCGTGTCGTATTCGGCCAGGATCTTGTAGCCACTGTTGTCGAGGCCGGCATGGATGCCCTTCTTGATCAGGCCGGCCGCCGCGTCGGTCGGCGAGCCGTTGATCTGCAGCACACCGCCGCTGGCCGGATCGACCTTCAGCGCCTTCAGGTGCTCGACCAGCGAGTCGGCGATGGCCTTGCCGATGCCTTCATTGTTGAACGACACATAGAAATCGGCCGGCGCTGTCGGGATCGGCCGGTCATAGGCGATGACCTTGATGCCCTGGCTCTGCGCCAGCTTGACCAGCGAGGCGGCGGCGGTCGAGTCGACCGGGTCGAGCACGATCGCCTTGGCGCCCTGCGAGATCACCGAGTTGAACTGCTGCTGCTGGCGCGAGGCGTCGGCATCGGCGTTCTGGTAGAGCACCTTGCAGCCCGGGCACAGCTTCTTCATCTCGGCGGCGAAGCCGGGATAATCATGCTGCTCGTAGCGGGTCGAGGCCTGGTCGGGCATCAGGAAGGCCACGGTGGCGTCGGTGACTTCGGCGGCCATGGCGGTGCCAGCCAGCAGCGACAGCGCAAGGGCTGCCATGCCGGCGGACTTGCCAGCGGACTTCAATGAAGATGAAAGTTTGGTCATTCGGTCTTCTCCGTTTCTGGATATGGTTGTAAGAAGGTCGTTGACTGCTTTGGTGTGGAGACACGCCTCCGCCCTCGCCCCAAACTGCAATTGGGAATTAGGGTCCGGCGCCGGCCTTTCGAGTCCGCGCCTACATCCTCCGCTAAGCGGAGGAAATTTGAGACAAGTGTGCTCCATCGCGAACCGCTCCACGCGGCTCACGTCGTCATGCAAAAGAAAAATTCCTCCCTTGGTTCCTCCCTGGCTCCTCCGTTAAGCGGCTTTTCCCGCGTTGATGTTGTCGGCCAGCAGGCGCCTGAAGCGCGAGGGCGGCATGCCCTTCTCCGCCAGGAACTGCCGGTTGAAATTGGACAGATTGTTGAAGCCGACCTCGTAGCAAATGTCGGTGATCGAGGCCTGCTCGTCGCTCATCAGGATCTGGCAGGCGAGGTTGATGCGCAGCCGCTTCACATACTGCACCAGCGACATGCCCGTGTGACGGCGAAACGAGCGCGAGAACGCACCGGTCGACTGGCCGGCGATGGCGGCGAGATCCGCCTCGTCGAACAACTGCGTCAGGTTCTCCCTGATATAGGCGAGCGCCTTGTTCATGCCGGCGGTCATGTAGCCGGAGGGATCGGGCCGGTAGCTGGCGCTGGCCAAAAGCTGGAATTCCTGGGCGCGGCTGAGCAGGCCGGCGATCATCATGAACAGTTCGATGCGGCGCACGCCTTGCGCCTGCATCATCTCTTCCATCAGCGGCGCCAGCGCCTTGCTGGTGCGGCTGGAAAACAGCACGCCGCGCCGCGACGCCTCGAGCAGAGCCGCAAGTCCCGCCAACTCCGGCAGCACATGCATGGCATCGCCGATGAAACTTTCGGAAAACTGAATGATGCGGCCGCGCAGCGGGATCGAACTGTCCCTAGGGATATCGCTGACCCAATTGTGCGGCAGGTTCGGTCCGGTCAGCACCAGATTGCCCGGCTCGAACTCGCCGATGAAGTCGCCGACGAAATAGCGGCCGTTGGTGAAGATCACCTGATGCAGTTCATATTCGGGATGGAAGTGCCAGCGCACCGTGTGGAAGGGGTAGCCGTGCGACCACGCCTTGAAGGACTCACCGCGTCGTATCTGGACAACTTCCAGGTCCGGTTCCATGTCCGTTTCCTCCCGGGCCGGCACGGATATCTGCCGCGTTCGGCCTAATTCCCTAACCCGGCCGAATTGGTTTCGGCTCTGCATTTCAAGAGCCAAGGTACCGGCTCATGACAACAGGCGCCACCACGATTCAAGACAACGGATGATACTTTTTTAACCGGGAGGCGGCGCTCAGAAGCGCTATTCGGGCAGAACAGGTCAGTCTTGCTGACGCGTTCGCTCAATTGACCAACGAGGATGCCGCCCGCCCGGAAAGGAATTCCGGCGTCTCCGTGGTCGCCTGGCCTATCGCAAGAACAGCGTGTTCAGGCGCTGTTGCAGCGCCGTCATCGTCAGTTCACCTCGTGCGCAGCGCACCACCGGCCGCCGTCGCGAGCGGCGAAACCATCTCCGGCACCAATATGTCGTGGCGGCGCGCGAAGCTGACCAGCGTGGCCCGCACCGTCTCCGAATCAATCTCGCCGACGATGCCCGCCTTGCAAGCGTTGAGTGCGACGGCATGGGCGCCGTTGCGGCCGGCGCTCGGCCAGTCCTGCAGCAGTGCGTAAGCTTCCATCACGCTGTCGATCTTCCTCGGAAAGCCCATTCCGACCAGAAGGGTGACCGGTTCCTCAAATTGCCCGCGATTCATGGCTTGTGCCTCCTCTCGATTGTGCCTGTAGCGGGCCGAGCACCGGGAGCGCGGCCCGCCGCGGATAGGTGAATGGACTGGCCGATTCCCGTTCAACCGCTGCCGGCGGATACCTCGGATGTTGCCGACACTTGCTGCGCGGCAAGGAACATCAGTGCCGACGCCGCGGTTCGCCGGTTCCAGCCGGCAGCTTCAGCCATGTCGAGCAGCCCTGCCAGCAGCGGCTTCAGCACGTTCCTGCATTCTGTTTCATAGGCCAGGAATTCCTTCGCTTGGTGCGTAGGAGCCGGTACGGATCCGAGGCCAGCCATTGCATCCATCTTTACCTCCACTTTCTCTTCGGATGACGCCCGCTCCCCGCCAGGGAAGCGGGCGGATTGGCCGTGACCTCAGAAGTCCATACTGGCGCCGGCGGGCATTGCCGGGGCGGCGGCTTCCTTCTTCGGCTTCTCGGCCACCATCGCCTCCGTGGTCACCAGCAGGCCGGCGACCGATGCCGCGTCCTGGAGAGCGGTGCGCACCACCTTGGCCGGGTCGATGACGCCCTGGCCGTAGAGATCGCCGAATTCGTTGGTCTGGGCGTTCCAGCCCCAGCCGAATTCGCTTTTCTCGCGCAGCTTGCCGACGATGATCGAGCCTTCGGCGCCGGCATTCTCGGCGATCTGCCGGACCGGCGTTTCGATGGCACGGCGCACGATATCGACGCCAGTCTTCTGGTCCGCATTGTCGGTCTGCACGGCATCGAGCGCCTTGGCTGCCCGCAGCAGCGCGACACCGCCGCCAGGCAGCACGCCCTCCTCGACGGCCGCGCGGGTCGCATGCAGCGCATCGTCGACGCGGTCCTTACGCTCCTTGACCTCGACCTCGGTCGAGCCGCCGACCCGGATCACCGCAACGCCGCCGGCGAGTTTGGCCAGCCGCTCCTGCAACTTCTCGCGGTCGTAGTCGGAGGTGGTCTCCTCGATCTGCGCCTTGATCTGCGCGACACGGCCCTGGATCTCTTCCTTGCGGCCGACACCGTCGACGATGGTGGTGTTTTCCTTCTCGATCACCACTTTCTTGGCGCGGCCCAGCATCTGCAGCGTCACATTTTCCAGCTTGATGCCGAGATCTTCCGAGATCGCGGTGCCGCCGGTGAGAATGGCGATGTCTTCCAGCATGGCCTTGCGGCGGTCGCCGAAGCCCGGCGCCTTGACGGCCGCGACCTTGAGGCCGCCGCGCAGCTTGTTGACGACCAGCGTCGCCAGCGCCTCGCCTTCCACATCCTCGGCGATGATCAAGAGCGGCTTGCCCGACTGCACCACGGCTTCAAGCACGGGCAGCATCGCTTGCAGGTTGGAGAGCTTCTTCTCGTGGATCAGCACATAAGGCTCATCGAGTTCGACGCGCATCTTGTCCTGGTTGGTGATGAAATAGGGCGAGAGATAGCCGCGGTCGAACTGCATGCCTTCCACGACTTCGAGTTCGGTCTCGGCGGTCTTGGCCTCCTCCACCGTGATGACACCTTCATTGCCGACCTTCTCCATTGCCTCGGCGAGGAAACGGCCGATCTCGGCATCGCCATTGGCGGAGATGGTGCCTACCTGCGCGATCTCGTCGTTTCGGGTGACCTTGCGGGCATTGGTCTTCAGTTCGGCGACCACCGCATCGACCGCCTTGTCGATGCCGCGCTTCAAATCCATCGGGTTCATGCCCGAGGCAACCGCCTTGGCCCCTTCCCTGACGATCGCCTGTGCAAGCACCGTTGCGGTCGTCGTGCCGTCGCCGGCAAGGTCGTTGGTCTTGGAAGCCACTTCGCGCACCATCTGGGCGCCCATATTCTCGAACTTGTCTTCAAGCTCGATTTCCTTGGCCACGGTGACGCCGTCCTTGGTGATGCGCGGAGCGCCGAACGACTTGTCGATGACGACATTGCGCCCCTTGGGACCGAGCGTCACCTTCACCGCATTGGCAAGGATATCGACGCCGCGCAGCATCTTCTCGCGCGCTTCGGTATGGAATTTCACTTCTTTGGCAGCCATTGGATCACTCCTTTATCTAGGCAGCATTCGTTGACTGGATGTATACGAAGAAGCCGTCAGGCGGCCTTCTTCACTTCGGCGATCTTATCGATGACACCCATCACGTCGCTTTCCTTCATGATGAGCAGATCCTCGCCGTCGAGTTTGATTTCGGTGCCGGACCATTTGCCGAACAGGATGCGGTCGCCGACCTTGACATCGAGTTCGACAAGCTTGCCGCTGTCGTCGCGCGGGCCGGGACCGACGGCGAGCACTTCACCTTCCTGCGGTTTTTCCTTTGCGGTATCGGGGATGATGATGCCGCCGGAGGTCTTCTCCTCGGCTTCAAGGCGGCGGACCAGAATACGGTCATGCAATGGACGGAACGCCATGTCGTTCTCCTCGTGGACAAACAGGTTTTTGAGGTTCCTCCGCACCGAACCGGCAATATCGGACCGGTGCGGAACGCCGCGACCCTTCGTCAGGCATCGCGGCGTATATCGAGCTAGTTTTGCCGTTTTTCGGTTTCAAGAGACCGGCGAAAAAATTTTTCCATTCGACCAGAAAGGGCGCCAACGCACTGTTATGGCGCGGCTATTTTCGGAACCCCCGAGCTTCTCGCGACGTTGTTTGAAGAGGAACCGATCGTCCCGGCATGGCATCGGGCGAGTTCAATACGAACGTCGCGGGCTGGAGGCCTGAACGGAGAGAGAAGGAGAAAGACATGGCCGATACGGTCAGCAGCGAATTCCGCCTGCAAATGGAAGGTTATGGCCTGACGACGGCCGAAATCCACTATCACCTGCCCGATCATCCGAGCCTGCTTCAGCTCTATGTCTGGCAGGACTATGATCTCGCTCCGGCCTTTCCCGAACTCAAGGGCTTTCTCCAATATTGGGAGCGCGAACTCGACGGTCCGCTGCACTCGGTCCGCGTTGCTCATCACCGGCTCATCCAGCCTTCGGAATGGCGGGCCGTCGAGGGCATCATCACGGTCCACTAGAGGTCTTTGGGACGGACTCCGCTCCTGCTTCGCCCCCGGAGCGACAACGTTGGGAGCGACGACGTTGGAGCAGGCTCTTGCCGGTCCCACGCAGCGCCAACAATCTCCGCTCCAAGATTTCCAATTTCCATGTTGTAAAACGATCCTGCCGCGCTAGCCTGAAACCAGATGCGAGGCGGGGAAGAGGAATGGAGCTTCAGCTCAACGGCAAGGTGGCGCTGGTCACCGGCTCGACGCAAGGCATCGGCCGCGCCATCGCCGAGACGCTGGCGCGCTGCGGCGCCGGCGGCCTGCTCGTCACCGGGCGCGAGAAGACCCGCGGCGATGCCGTGGCGGAAGAGCTTTCGCGGCTCGGCACGCCGACGGTCTTCGTCGCCGCGGACCTCGCCGACCCGGCGGCCCCTGCCCTCTTGGCGGAAGCCTGCGTCGAGCGCTTCGGCCGCATCGATGCGCTGGTCAACGCCGCAGGGCTGACCAACCGGGCCTCGTTCCTCGACGCCGATCTCTACGGCTGGGCCTCGCTGTTTGCGGTCAACGCGCGGGCGCCGTTCTTCCTCATGCAGGCGGCCATCGCCGAGATGAAGAAGCGTGGCCAGGGCGGCGCCATCGTCAACATCCTGTCGATCAACGCCCATTGCGGCTCGCCGGAACTCGCCGTCTATTCCGCCAGCAAGGGCGCGCTGGCCACGCTTACCAAAAACGCCGCCAATGCCCATCGCTTCGATCGCATCCGCGTCAACGGCATCAATGTCGGCTGGACCGACACGCCGGCCGAACGTGTCATGCAGGCCGACACGTTGGGCAACGGGCCGGGCTGGCTCGATGCCGCCAACGCCTCGCAACCCTTCGGCCGCCTGTTCTCGACGAGCGACATCGCCAACCTCGCCGTCTTCCTGCTTTCGGATGCTGCCGGGCCGATAACCGGCACGCTCGTCGACCAGGAACAGTGGGTGATCGGGGCGAATCGGTGAGCGCCATCGAAACGCATGCGCCCTGCATGACGCATTTCGGCGTCGGCGCTTTCACCGTTGCCGTCAGAAGTTGGTCACGATGACGGTGACTGAAAAAGCCTATCGCCCCATTCGCTCAAAGCACCCGCGCCGCCTCACAGCGCCAGGCTCCCCTGCTCCACCTCCTCGGCATTCGGATCTCCCGGTGCGGTGGCCCAGGCCAATTCGACCAGCGTCACGGTGCGCCGGCCTGTCCCGTCGAGTTGGCAGACGATGAGCCCCTGCTCCTCGATATAAGTCAAGAGGCGCCGGGCGCGGCGCAGCGAGTGCGAGCCGTAGGCGCGGGCGATCGCGGCGTCGCTCGGGCACGGCCAGCCCTCTTTCGCCGCACGGGCGATCATCATGAACACGCCCTGCATGTCGTCGGGCAGCAGCGACGCGCGGACGGAAACGTCCCGCCACGCGTCATCCTGCGTCGTCTCGGAACCAAGGCCGGCACGGGCGCGCGTCAGCATGCGGCGGAACTCCGGCAGGTCCGGCACGACCGAGGCCAGGCCTTCGATGCGGCAGCGGACCACGAACTCCTGATAGAGCACGCCGATCACGCGAAAACCGGCGTCGGGTTGCGCCAGGATGGCGCGCAGCACACGGTCGACGCGCTCACGACGCTCGGCCAGATCCTCGGCGCTGATTTGCGGCTCCGCCGGCTCGGGGCGCATTTCCAGTGCCGCCGATTTGGCCGCCATCAGTTGGTCGAGCAGGTCCGGCGACGCCGGGCGGCGCGGCGTGCGCACCGTCTCGGGTGGCGGCGCCGCCAGGATGATCGCGCGTGCGTCTTCCAGCGCGGATTCCGGCATTGCCATGAGCCGCGGCGTGCCGTTGCGCGGGCTGGTGTCGGTCGGGCCGATGCGCAGCCCCAGCGGACGGCGCGACAGCGCCGGACCGAGCGCCATGAACTGCCCGCGTTCCAGATCACGGAACGCTTCCGCCTGGCGTCTCTCCATGCCCAAAAGATCGGCGGCACGCGCCATGTCGATATCGAGGAAGGTGCGGCCCATGAGGAAATTGGACGCCTCGGCTGCGACGTTCTTGGCGAGCTTGGCCAGCCGCTGGGTGGCAATGATGCCGGCCAGCCCGCGCTTGCGGCCACGACACATCAAATTGGTCATGGCGCCGAGCGAGAGCTTTCGCGCTTCGTCCGACACCTCTCCGGCCACCGCCGGCGCGAACAGCTGCGCCTCGTCCACCACCACCAGCATCGGGTACCAGTGGTCACGGGCGACCTCGAACAGTCCGCCGAGGAAGGCGGCCGCACGTCGCATCTGGTTCTCGGCGTCGAGTCCTTCGAGATTGAGCACGGTGGAGACGCGATGCATGCGCGCCCGCTCGCCGGCCGCCTGCAGGCCGCGCTCGGTATGCTGCTCGGCATCGATCACCAGATGGCCGTAACGATCGCCCAGCGAGACGAAGTCGCCCTCGGGATCGATGATGGTCTGCTGCACCCAGGGTGCGCTCTGCTCCAGCAGGCGCCGCAGCAGATGCGACTTGCCGGAGCCTGAATTGCCCTGCACCAAAAGGCGAGTCGCGAGCAGTTCCTCAAGATCCAGCTTCGCCGGGGCGCCCGCGGTCGTCTGTCCCATCTCGATCGCAACGGTCATCTCGACTCAGGCGCTCCTTTCGCAGACGGGCTTATCAACTGGGTCACAGCCCGTCGAGCGTGCATGACCGCCTGCGGCGTGTTGCGCACAACTGTGCAGGCACCGCCTGGAGGGGTCATCAGCCGATGCCTGGCGCAAACTTTGGGTTGACCCCTTCGGACCACGAGGCGACACTCCACCCAACGCTACGAGTGCGAGGAGGAATGCGATGGACGAGCCCGAACGGTGGCGCCACATGTCGACGGCCCCGAAGGATGGCAGCCGCATCCTGGTCACGGTGCGTCCGTCCGAACAGGGACCGGCGGAAGTAGACCTTGCCTATTGGTCGCGTGCTGACCAGTTCGCCTCGGAAGGCTGGCGCGCGTCGGACTCCTCGCCCGGGCGCGTCATCGAATATGCCGACCCGGAACTGAAGTGCTGGATGCCGTTGCCGACGGCTAACCTCAGTCGCGCGTCCATGCCAGCGCCCTGGGAAGGCGAAGACGCCCAGCAGCTGGATGGGTCCGGGATTTAAGCGCGCGGAGAGGCCGGAGATTGGCCAATCTCCCCCTCGTGCGGGAGATTGGCAGCTTCGCGGTCGGCAGTCCTCAGAACAGGAACGCGGCCGTGGCGGGGTTGGGCCCGTTGCGGCCTTCGGGCGAATCCATGCCGCGGATCGTCTGCAGGTCCTGGGCATCCAGTTCAAAATCGAAGACATCGAAATTGGCGGCGATGCGATCCCTGCGGATCGACTTTGGAATGACGATCAGCCCCTCTTGGAGATGCCAGCGGACGATCGCCTGGGCGACGGACTTGCCATGTTTCTTGGCGATGCCTGCAATGGTCGGATCGCCGAGCAGCCGGCCGCTGCCCAACGGGCTCCAGCTTTCGATACGGATGTCGTGCTTGGCGTGAAAGTCCCTGACACCGCGCTGCTGGAACTGGGGATGCAGCTCGATCTGGTTGACGACGGGCGTCACGCCGGTCTCCGCGATGATCCGCTCCAGATGGTCCTGGTTGAAGTTCGAAACGCCGATCGACTTGATGCGGCCGGCCTGCCGGAGTTCGACCAGCATCTTCCAGGCCTCGACATATTTGTCCTGGCTGGGCACAGGCCAGTGGATCAGGAACAGGTCGATCTGTTCGACGCCGAGCTTCTCCATCGTCTCGTCGAAGGCGCGCAAAGCCGCGTCGCGCTGGTGCGCGCCGTTGCGCAGTTTCGAGGTGATGAACAGCTCGGCCCGCGGCACGCCCGCGCTGCGGATCGCCTCTCCGACCCCTTCCTCGTTCTGATAGCCTTCGGCGGTGTCGATCAGGCGATAGCCGGCCTCGATGCCCCAACCCACCACGTCGGCTGTGATGTCTTGGTCGACCTGCCACACACCGAGGCCGAGCTGGGGAATGGCGGAGCCGTCGTTCAATGCAATCTGTTCGGGCATGATGGGCTGTTCAGGCACGGGGAATCCTTTGCAAAGCGGGTCCGGGCGGTCTGCCCGGTGCACAGCCTATCTAGGTCCGACAGGATGCGACGACCAGCCGACAGCGGACAAATTGCCGTGTGAAGTGCGCCTGCAAGTGTGACTTCGGCGTCGGCCGCATCCTCACCGCGGCCGGCGCACCGCCCTCACCACCCCGGCGGATGTGCTGCCGCAATAGAGGCGGTCGCCGCCATCGGATTCCAGTCCCGACACGCCCATGCCGGCCGGCATGTCGAGCTTCTCCAGAACCTTGCCTGATCGCGGGTCGACGCGGCGCAGGTCGCTCTGGTCGCCTTCCCAGGTGGCGTGCCACAGCTCGCCCTCGACCCATGTCACCCCGGTGACGAAACGGTTGGATTCGATGGTGCGCAGGATCGCCCCTGTCTCCGGGTCGATCTGGTGGATCTTGCGTTCGCGATATTGCCCCACCCAGAGCGTCCCTTCGGCCCAGGTCAGCCCGGAATCGCCGCCGCCGCCCGGTGCCGGAATGGTCGCCAGCACCTGGCCGGTATCAGGGTCGATCTTCTGTATCAGGTCGTCGGCAAGCTGGAAGAAGTGCTGGCCGTCCCAGGCGGTGCCGGCATGCGCCGCGACGTCGATCGAGCGCAGCGCTTGGCCGTTTTCCGGGTCGAAGGCGTTCAGCTTCTCGCCCGAGGCGAACCAGACATTGTTGCCGTCAAAACTCACCCCATGCACCCTCTCCACATCTGGAAAGGGTCCGTATTCGCGCAGAATTTCGGCCGCTGACTGTTTCATGTCCTTGTCCTCACTGAGATGGTCTGATGTCCCTTACTAACCACTCGGCAGCGGCGCCGGGAGTAACAAGGTGGTCGTGAATCCCGCCACCGGCGGCGTCATCCAGCGGCGCGCCCGGCCGTGACCGAAAAACTGCACCTTGCCGGCCTCGCCAAGCTGCTCGAGCGCCCGTTGCACACTGCGTTGGCCGGTGCCAAGCGCCAGCGCCAACGCCGAACTCGCCCAGGATTCACCATCGGCAAGGAAAGCCAGCACCGCCGCGTGCCGCTCCTCGATCGGCCGCGCCAGCACCAGCACCTCGCGTGCCTGGCGCGGCGCCAGCGCGAAGCCCTGGCTGGTCGCGCCGATGTCGGCCAGGCCGCGCAATTCGGTGCGCAGCCGGCCGATCTCGACCCGCAGCCGTGCCCGGTGCGATTCATCGGCGTGCCTGCCGCCGAAGGCTTCAGCGATCAGCCTCGCCCTCGACACATCGCCTGGCCACGCTTCGGCGAGCGTACGGGCCAGCGCAAACAGCACCGGGCGCGTTGCCAGCGAGACCCTTTTCTCCTGTTGGCGCACGACATAGCGAAAGCTATCGACCAGCAATGCCGGCGACGCCTGCCACGCCTCGACGTCCTCAAGCAGCAACGAGCGCTGCTCGCCAGCCGCGATCAGCCGCGCCGCCGGTGTGTCCAGCGCCAGGAATGCGCGATCGACTTCAGCGATGAGCCCCGCAATGCCGGCCTGGCGGGCGGCGTGGCGTGCCCACTCCAACGCCCTGCGCGCCCGCTTCGTCTTGAGGCGCCGCATCGCGATGCCGGCGACGGCCAGCTCGTGGGCGGCGCGCGAGGCCGGCGGAAGCGGCATCGGATCGAGCCCGCGCAGCACGTCTTCGGCCTCGTCGAGACGGCCGATCAATAGCAGGCGGCGCACCTTGAGGTGGCCGGCATGCGCTGCGTTCAGCCGGTCGCCATGCTTTTCCAGCATCGCCCGCGCCGCATCCAGAGCCTTGGCCGGCCAGCCGAGATCGCGTGAGACCAGCGCGATCTCGGCCTCGGCAACGACGCATCTCGCACGCGCTACCGCTTCTTTCGGGCCGAAGCCACGCGCGGCACGCCGCAGCAGCGCCTTGGCGCGATCAAGATCGCCAAGTTGCGCCATGGCGATGCCGCGCAGCGCCAGCGCCGGCGGATCCTCGCGCAGTGCGACGCGATCCAGCGCGCCGAGCGGATCGCCTCCGGCCAGCGCCAGCGCCGCGGCGGTGATCAGCGAATCCATTCAAATCCCGTCACACTTGTAACTCCCACCCTTGTGCGTCGCCGCCCTAACTTAAATCCGTACCATGAACCGGCAAGCCGCATCGGCCAACTCTATCGGCAACGTGCGGCACGCCAAGGGAGAACCGACAATGCCAACCGACACTCCTCTCCATGACGCGGCCGAAGGCACCGTGAGGATGCGCCACCCCTGCTGCGACGGGCCGGCTCCTGCAAATCCCGTCACACTTGTAACTCCCACCCCCGCGCTTCACCGCCCTATTCTGGCTGACAGCAAGCGACAACAGACTGGCAAAGGAGACGACCAATGACCAAGCACATCGCAATGAAGACCCCGCCGATCGTTTCGAGGCAGGACTGGGAAGCCGCCCGCGAACAGATGCTGGTGAAGGAAAAGGCAACGCTGCGGGCCAAGGACGCATTGGCCGCCGAGCGCCGGCGCATGCCGTGGATGGAAGTCGACAAGGCCTATGTGTTCGAGGGGCCGAACGGCAGAGCGAGCCTGCTCGATCTGTTCGAAGGCCGCCGCCAGCTGATCGTCTACCGCGCCTTTTTCGAGCCCGGCGTGCATGGCTGGCCCGATCACGCCTGCCGCGGCTGTTCGCTGGGCGCCGACCAGGTCGGCCACCTCGCCCATCTCAACGCCCGCAACACCACGCTTGCCTACGCTTCACGTGCCCCGCAAGCCGACATTGCGCGGCTGAAGCAGCGGATGGGCTGGCAGATGCCCTGGTACACAATCACTGACAGTTTCGACAAGGACTTCGGCGTCGACGAATGGCACGGCCACAACGTCTTCATCCGTGACGGCGACCGCATCTTCCGCACCTATCTCATCAACAGCCGCGGCGACGAGGCGATGGGCACCGTCTGGAGCTATCTCGACGCGACGCCGCTCGGCCGCCAGGAAATCTGGGAAGACTCGCCCGAAGGCTATCCGCAGACCCCGCTCTATTCCTGGTGGAACTGGCACGACAATTACGACGCCGGGGCCGACAAGAAATGGGAAGAAGTGTCTGCTGCCGGCGAGGCTGCATTCCGCGACAAGGGCGAGCAGTAACGGTTGTTCAGTCTGGGTTCCTCTCCCCACTCCGTGGAGAGAGGAACCTGTCGTGGCTGGCATGATCATCAAGGATCAAGGCGATGAGCGATATCCATACCGGTGCCGGCAGCACGATCCCGGAAGCCGCCACCCTCGGGCTGGCCGACTGGCTTTGCCTTGCCGCGGCACCGACTTTCGCCGTGATGGCGCTGCTCACCTGCATCTTCAGCGGCGATGCGGCCATGCAGTGCATGGGCATCGACGCCTCGCCCCTCACGGGCATGGCCGCGATGTATCTGCTGATGAGCGCCTTTCATCTGGCGCCCTGGCTGCGGGTGATCTCAGGCCGGCAGGCCCGCTAGGCGCAGCGCGCCATTGCAATTCCAGACACCCCACACATCGGAGAAGACAATGAGACTGGTCAGGCTGAGAGCGCCGGGCGGCTTGGGCAATCTCGACCTGGTCGAGGAAAATTCGCCCCAGCCAGGGCCGGGCGAGGTTCTGGTCAGGATCCGGGCCTGCGCGTTGAACATGCGCGACGACTTTGCCGTGCAAGGCAAGATGCCTCTCGCCGACGGCCGCGTTCCGCTCTCCGACGGCGCCGGCGAAGTGATTGCCCTCGGCGACGGTGTCGATGCACTCAAGCCCGGAGACAGTGTCGTCAGCGTCTTCTATCCCTGGTGGCTGGGCAGTGACATGACGCCCTGCACCCGGCGCGATATTCCGGGAGACAGTTTCGACGGCTTCGCCAGCGAGTATGTCTGCATGCCGGCGCACGCTTTCACCAAGGCACCGGCAGGCTATACGCATGTCGAGGCGGCGTCGCTCACCTGCACGGGCGTTACGGCCTGGCGCGGCCTGGTTGTGTGCGGCAAGGTGAAGCCGGGCGACGCGGTGCTGGTCCTCGGTTCGGGCAGCGTATCGCTGTTCGCGCTACAATTCGCCAAAGCCGCCGGCGCCCGGGTCATCGCCACCTCATCCGACGAGCAGAAGCTGGAAAGGCTCACGCGCCTCGGAGCCGACGCCGTCATCAACTACAAGTCCGTCCCGGACTGGGGTCGCAAGGCCAGGGATCTGACGGGCGGACGCGGTGTCGATCACGTGATCGAGGTCGGCGGACCCGCCACGCTGGCGCAGTCCATTGCGGCCTGCAGAACGGGCGGTCACATCGCCCTGGTCGGCGTCCTGACCGGTTTTGCGGCGGAAGTGTCTATCCCTGCCCTGTTTTCCAACCAGATCCGCATCAGCGGCATTTCCATCGGCAGCCGGGCCGACCAGGAGGATATGATCCGGGCGATAGAGACTATCAGGCTGAAGCCCGTCATAGACCGCCATTTTCCGCTGCAGGACATCGCCACCGCCTTCGCGCATTACGAAACGCAAAAGCATTTCGGCAAGGTCTGCCTCGACGTTTGAGCGGCCTCCGCCAGCAGCACGATGAAGGGGACCTTCGGGTCCGCGCCTTCGTCTTGATCCTGCCTAGGTCGCGATGTCGTTGACCGGCAGCAGGGGCTTGGGAAGATCGGCCTCGCCGAGCCCGCTGCGCAACTCGATCTCGATGTCGCGGCATATCTGCGAGATCGGGACGTCGTTGGCGTTGCCCTCGAACCGGTTGGCGCTGCTTTCGCCGACCTGGTCGAGGGACACGTAGGCCCAGCCCAGCAGCGTGCTGAACGGGATCGTCAACCAGATCGCGATCGACCCGAGCGCCCCACCCAATTTGCCCATATCGGCAAAGACGGGAACGACCCCGAACGGCAACAGCGTGCAGAAGATCATCACGAACATCGAACTGACGATGGCGTATTGCCGAGGATAGGGATTGTTCTTGATGCGATCGCAGCGCGCCTGCTGGTCATGGAAGTCGCGGATCAGCTTGGTCAGTTCGCCATAGATCTGAGGAGGGAGCTTTGTGTCCTTGAACAGCGCATTGACCTGGGCAGATTGCCGTTCGAGCAGGGCGATCGCCGGCTGGGGCGATTTCAGGACGTCCTCGGCCTGTTCGGCGAGCAGCGGACGCAATTCGTCGGCGATCGAGCTCGCATCCTCATGGATGCGGTAGCGCCGCCGGTATTCGATATTGGCGGCCCGCGCCATGGATTCCCATGGCATTGGCCGGCGCAGGGAAAAACGCAACGCCGTCATCCAGGCGATGTGGCGATAGATGAGCTGTCTGGCCGTCGGCGCGTCGAGGAAATCCCTGCAGAAATTGGACCACAACCGGCTGCTGGCCGTAATTTGCGTAAAAGCCTGCAGCGCGTCGCTGCTGCGGGTGAACACCTGCGAATTCTTGAACCCGGCAACGAGTGACACGGTGGTACCAAGCACCAGCACCACCGACCATGGCACCGAAAACCCGGCGATGCCTGGAAGACGGTAGGCCGCCACGGCCAGTCCACTCACCACCACCATGTAGATGACGCTGCGCCGCGACCACAGCGCGAAATCCACTATTTTGTAGGAACGGCCTACATACATCGGGTCCCCTCAATTTATCGACAGGTGTGGTTTTGCACGGGCGGAATCTCGTCGCCTCATTGTGCCTTTGCAGCCCCGAACCGCAACCCGTCCATCAACAGCTTGACCAGCCGGCGGGAGCGGTCGCGCCATTCGGGGGTGTCGGGCGCTGAGTAGATGCCGCCCAGCGCGTGCAGCACGTCGGAAGCGTCGACGTCGCCGCGGATGGTGCCGTCGGCCACCGCCGCTTCGACCAGCTGTCGCAAGGCTTGCGACACCCGGCCGAACGTGTCGGAAAACAGCGTCGAATTGGTGGTGAGCACGATGCGCAGGCTGGTCGCCAGGCCGCGCTTGGTTGCGATGTAGTCGACGAAGCGCTGCATCCACTGTTCCAGCGCGACATCGGACGGATGTTTCTGGGCAAGCTCGCCGGCGGCCGCGCACAGCGCCTCCACCTCGCGGCGATAGACCACCTCGACCAGATGCTCGCGCGTCGGGAAATGCCGGTAGAGCGTGCCGATGCCGACGCCGGCGCGGCGCGCGATCTCCTCCAGCGAGCCATCGATGCCGCGCTCGGCAAAGACCGACACCGCCACCTCGACCAGCCGGTCGCGGTTGCGCCGCGCATCGGCGCGCAACGGCTTTGCGTCTACAGCCTCGGCCTTCTGTTCAGCAATGGCGGACGGCTCGCTGGCCAATTTTTTCTCCACATCGTGTCAGGGGGCTTGAACCCGGCCGGTTCAGCCACCACGTATTAAACGGAGGCGCCTCCGTTTTAGTGGAGCACCTTTATCATATAATCAGGGGAACCGGTATGTCACGTCTTTCGAACACGCAAGCCGACATCTCCCCTGCCCGCCTGTCTCGCGGGAGATCCGCTGCCATCTCCGCTTTCGCCGTCAAGACCTGACCGAACGGTTACCTTGCCCTTCCGCGGCAAGGCACCAGTTCAATCCCATCCGCGTCAAGCAACTGGAGCCAGACGCCCATGACCAGCCTTCCCATCACCCTCACCATCAACGGCCACCGACACGAACTGGAGGTCGATCCACGCGTAACCCTGCTCGACCTGCTGCGCGAGCGGCTCGATCTCACCGGCACCAAGAAGGGGTGCGACCGCGGCCAGTGCGGCGCCTGCACGGTGCTGGTCGACGGCAAGCGCATCAACTCATGCCTGGCGCTGGCGGTCAGTCATGACGGCGCCCAAGTCTTGACCATCGAAGGCGTCGCCCACGGCGAGGAACTGCATCCGGTGCAGGCCGCCTTCATCGCCCATGACGGCTTCCAGTGCGGGTTCTGCACACCCGGCCAGATCATGAGCACGCTCGGCCTGATCGCCGAGGCACAGGCCGGCGACGATCCCGAACGCATCCGTGAGGGGCTGAGCGGTAACATATGCCGATGCGCGGCCTATGGCGGCATCGTCGAGGCGGTCCTGGAAGCCCAGCAACAGCTTGTCAAAGCCGACCGGAGGACCGCGGCATGAGAGATTTCGATTACATCAGGCCAGCCACCATCCCCGACGCCATCGCCGCGGCAGCCGAGCCGGGTTCGGCCTATCTCGCCGGCGGCACCAATCTGCTCGACCTGATGAAAGGCGGCATCACCAGTCCCGAGCGTATCGTCGACATTTCCCGGCTGCCGGAGCTCAACCGCATCGAACGGCTGGACGATGGTGGCCTGCGCATCGGCGCGCTGGTCCGTAATGCCGACCTTGCCTACGATCCGGCGTTCGCGAAATCCTATCCGGCGGTGGCCGAGGCGCTGCTGTCGGGTGCTTCGGCGCAGCTTCGCAACGCCGCCACCGTCGGCGGCAATCTGTTGCAGCGCACGCGCTGCAGCTATTTCTACGACACCGCCAGCGCCTGCAACAGGCGCGAGCCAGGCGCCGGCTGCGATGCGCTGGGCGGCGAGAACCGCCTGCACGCCGTGCTAGGCTGGAGCGACGCCTGCATCGCCACCCACCCGTCGGACTTCTGCGTGCCGCTGGTGGCGCTCGACGCCGTGGTCGAGATCGAGGGCAAGAAGGGCCGGCGTCATGTGACACTGGAGGAATTCCACCGGCTTCCCGGCGAAACGCCGCAGCGGGAGAATGCGCTGGAGCCCGGCGACCTGATCGTGGCGGTGCGCCTGCCGGCGGAGGCGGCCTCCTTCTCCGCCAATGCCCGTTACCTGAAAGTCCGCGAACGCACCTCTTATGCTTTTGCCGTCGTATCGGCCGCGGCAGCGCTCGTCGTCGATGGCGGCAAGATCCGCGCCGCAAGGCTGGCACTGGGCGGCGTCGCGGCCAAGCCGTGGCGAGCCCGAACGGCGGAAGCCGTCCTGCTTGGCGCGGACGCCAGCGAGGCGACCTTCTCCAGCGCCGCGGACGCTGCCTTGGCCGATGCCAGCCCCTCCGGCGACAATGCCTTCAAGATCGAGCTTGCCCGCCGCATCGTGGTCAGGGCGCTGATATCTGCGCTTTCGGGAACGCCCGAGCGTCTGCCAGCCCTTCCTGCCTCCCCGTTCTCGAACATTCCCGGAGCGCGCCATGACGCTTGAACTCAGCCTCAACCAGCAACCCGCCCATGCCCGGCAGGGCTCCAGCATCGGCCAGCCGCTGACCCGCCGCGACGGCTTTCTGAAAGTCATCGGAGCCGCGCGCTATGCCGCCGACAACCACCCGCCCGGCATGCTCTACGCCGTGCTGGCGGTCAGCAGCATCGCGCGCGGCCGCGTTGCCGCTCTGGATATCGAGGCGGCAAAGGCGCACCAGGGCGTGGTCGAGGTGATGACGCCCAAGAACCGGCCGGCGCTCGCCGCTGACCCGGACGCCAAGGACCACCCCTTCATGTTCCGGCTCGACCTGCTGCAGAACGATCAGGTCCGCTACCCCAACCAGAGCATCGCCGTGGTAATCGCCGAGACGCTGGAGGCGGCAACCGAGGGGGCGGCTTTGCTGTCGCCGCGCTATGAAGTGCTGCCGGCGCGCGTTGGCCTGGACGGCGCTGAAAGCTTCGTGCCGCGTGGCGTCGGCGTCGGCGGTCCGGCCGTGCAGCACAAGGGCGATGTCGAGGCCGGCCTCAAATCGGCAAAGACACGGATCGAAGCCACCTACGAGACGCCGGCCCAGTACCACAACGCCATGGAGCCGCATGCGATCGTCGTCGCCTGGAATGGCGACACACTGTCGATCGACACGCCGAGCCAGGGCCTTGCCATGGCGCAGGGCCGCATCGCCGGCCTGTTCGGCATCGCACCGGAAAACGTCCACATCCGCAGCCCGTTCCTGGGTGGCGGCTTTGGCTCGAAAGGCATGATCTCCGGACCGCAGGTGCTCGGCATCCTGGCGGCGCGTCTCGTCGGCCGTCCGGTCAAGCTGGTGCTGCGGCGTGAGCAGATGTACGGCCCGGTCGGCCACCGTGCGCCGACGCGCCAGACGCTGCGCTTGGGCATGGATGGCGAAGGGCGGCTGACGGCACTCGACCATCACGCCAAGACTGCGTCGAGCACGTTCGACGATTTCTTCGAACCGGCGGCGGATGCCTCGCACACGCTCTACGCCAGCCCGGCCATCGCCACCTCGCACGATGCGGTGCGGTTGGACACCGGTACCCCGCTGTTCATGCGGGCGCCCGGCGAAGCGACCGGCTCGATCGCGCTGGAGAGCGCCATCGACGAGGCGGCTCACGCCTGTGGCATGGACCCGCTGGAGTTCCGGCTGCGGAACTATGCCGAGGTCGAGCCGATGACCGGCAAGCCGTTTTCCTCCAAGGCGCTGCGCGAATGCTACAGGCAAGCGGCCGAGACGTTCGGCTGGGCAAGCCGCCCGCTTCAGCCGCGGCTGATGCGCGACGCGGACGGTTTCCTGACCGGCTGGGGCATGGGCACGGCGACGTTTCCGGCCCTGATGTTCCACGCCGAGGCCCGCGCCGTGCTGAGAAGCGATGGCAGCGGCCTGATGGAGACCGGCGCGCAGGACATGGGGCAAGGCGCCTGGACCGCCTTCGCCCAGATCGCCGCCGACGGACTGGGACTGGATATCGACCAGGTCGATTTCAGGGCCGGCAGTTCCGATCTGCCCAATGCAGGCATTGCCGGCGGCTCCGGCCACACGGCGACGGCCGGCATGGCGATCCACAATGCGGGTGCCGCCGTCATCGCCAGGCTCGCCGATCTCGCCACCGGTGACGAGCACTCACCGCTCTACGGCGCCGGCAATGAAGGCGTGCTGGCGCGCGGTGGCCGCCTCTATCGGCGCGACGATGAAAGCCGCGGTGAAAGCTATGCCGAGATCCTCACACGTGCAGGCCTGACCGAGATCGAGGGCCATGGCAAAGGTGCCCCCGACCCGGCGTCCCAGGAGACCTATGCCAAGCACGCGCATGGCGCCGTGTTCGCCGAGGTGAAGGTCGATCCGGATTTCGGCCAAATCCGCGTCACAAGGCTGGTCGGCGCGTTCGCCGCCGGGCGGGTCATCAATCCCAGGCTGGTGCGCAGCCAGTATTATGGCGGCATGATCTGGGGCGTCTCGTTCGCGCTGCATGAGGAAGCCATCACCGACCGGCGCTCGGGCCGGATCCAGAATGCCAACCTCGCCGAATATCATGTCCCGGTGAATGCCGACGTTCCGTCGGTCGAGGCGCTGCTGGTCCACGAGGACGACCCTCACGTCAACGCGCTTGGCATCAAGGGTGTCGGCGAAATCGGCATCACCGGCACGGCCGGCGCCGTCGCCAATGCGGTCTGGCATGCGACCGGGGTGCGACCCCGGCGCTTTCCGATCCGCATCGAGGACCTGCTGGGGTGAGGAGTGGTCCGCCTAGCGGACGGGAAGCCAATTGCTTGGCTTTCCCGTCCGTCGAACGGTGAAGGCCCGGTCCGCCTTCGGGCGGATCAAAAGGTCCAGTGGACCTTTTTAAAGGGCCGAACGCCCGAACGGTCCGGAGCGACAGCGAAGGGCCGGACAGCGGGCGCTAGCTCCTCGCCGGCCCAACATCAGATCAACGACTTCGCGTCAAGCAACTGGAGCCAGATGCCCATGACGAAAACAACGATCCCGGTCCATCTCGACATCAACGGCGACCTTCACGGGCTCGACATCGAGCCGCGTGTGACGCTGCTCGACGCCTTGCGCGACCGGCTCGGCCTGACCGGCACCAAGAAGGGCTGCGACCACGGCCAGTGTGGCGCCTGCACCGTGCATATCGACGGCGAGCGCGTGCTGGCCTGCCTGACGCTGGCCGCCCAAGCCGAAGGCCGCACCGTCACCACCATAGAGGGGCTTGCACGGGAGGGCGAAATGCATCCCGTGCAGGCTGCCTTCCTCGAACAGGACGCCTTCCAGTGCGGCTATTGCACGCCGGGCCAGATCATGTCGGCGGTCGCCTGCATCCGTGAGGGCCATGCCGGCTCCGACGGCGAGATCCGCGAATACATGGCCGGCAATCTCTGCCGCTGCGGCGCCTATCCGCACATCGTCGCCGCCATTCGCCAAGCCGCCTTGGAGGTCGCATCATGAGGGATTTTTCGTATGTGCGCGCCAACTCGGTCGATGCGGCACGCCAAGCGGCCGCCCTGCCCGGCGCCATGCTCTTGGCCGGCGGCACCACGCTGGTCGATCTCGCCAAATGCGGCGTCGCCGAGCCCGAGACGCTGGTCGACATCGCTCATCTCAAGGGGTTGGACAGCATCGAGGTGAACGAACGCGGCGCCACCATCGGCGCGCTGTGCAGGATGAGCCATGTCGCCGACCATGCCGACATCAAGAGCCGCTTTCCTGCGGTGTCGGAAGCCCTGTGGCAGGCGGCTTCCGCGCAGATCCGCAACATGGCGACCATCGGCGGCAATCTGATGCAGCGCACGCGCTGCCCCTATTTCCGTGATCCCGGGAATTTCTCCGCTTGCAACAAGCGGGAGCCCGGCAGCGGCTGTTCGGCCATAGGCGGCGTCACCAGGGGCCACGCCGTGCTCGGCGCCAGCGACGCCTGCATCGCCATGTATCCAGGCGACCTCGCCGTGGCGCTGGTCGCCTTCGACGCAACAGTTCATCTCGGCGAGCGCCAGATCCCGGTCGACGACTTTTTCCTGTTGCCCGGCACCACGCCGGATAAGGAACACGCGATCGAACCGGGCGAGATGATCACCGCCATTGAAATCCCCGGCTCGGCCGCCCGGCGTTCGACCTACCTGAAGATCCGCGACCGGCAATCCTATGAGTTTGCCGCCGCCAGTGCCGCTGTCGGCATAGAGTTCGAACCCGACGGCCGAACGATCCGCGATCTGCGCGTGGCGCTTGGCGGCGTCGCGACCAAGCCGTGGCGTGCGCGGGCCGTCGAGGCGGCCTTGATAGGCGAGGTGCTGGAGCCGGACGCAGTCCGCGCCGCCAGCCTGCTCGCCGTCGAAGGCGCTGTCGACCATGGCGCCAACCACTACAAGGTCGAACTGGCGCCGCGCGTCGTCGCCCGCGCCATCCTCAAATTGGGAGAGACGGCATGACCGTTCACAACATCAGGCATGGGGATGCGTCCGACGGCGCTTTTGCCGAAGCCGTCGGCGGCCGGCTGTCGCGCGTCGACGGCCCGGCCAAAATCACCGGCGCGGCGAATTACGCCATCGAGCAGCAGCTCGAAGGCCTCGCTTACGCCGTGCTGGTCGGGAGCACGATTGCATCCGGCAAGGTGCGCGCGATCGACACCAAGGCAGCCGAGGCCGCTCCCGGCGTGCTGCAGGTGCTGACGCCGGACACCATCATCAGCCTGAAGACCGCGGCGGACTGGTTCGGCACACCGCCGCCCGACAAGCCCTATTGCCCGCTCGCGCGCGACATCACGTTCTCGGGTCAACATGTCGCTGCCGTGGCCGCCGAGACCTTCGAACAGGCGGTGGCGGCGGCGGCCCTGGTAAAGGTCAGCTATGACGAGACGCCTTCCATCGTCGACCTCAGCGACGGCAAGGCTGGCGACGGCATCCCGATCGACGCCATGACCAAGGAATGGGGCGATGCGCAAGGTGCGTTCGCCTCGGCACCGGTCCGCATCTGCGCCGCCTACAACACGCCGCGCGAGTACCAGGCGCCGATGGAGCCGCATGGCCTGATCGCCCGCTGGGAGGGCGACAAGCTCACCGTGTGGGAGCCAAGCCAGTGGCTGGATGGCATGGCGCGCACCTATGCCGAATGGTTCGACGTGCCGTTCGAGAACGTGCGGCTGGTCTCGCCCTATATTGGCGGCGGCTTCGGCTCCAAGGCACTGGCGCTCAGCCATGGCGCGGTGGCCGCATGTGCGGCCAGAATGCTCGGCCGGCCGGTGCGGCTGGTGATGACGCGGCCCCAGACCTTCACCGGTTACGGTGGTCGCGCCGCGACGCGGCAGACGGTGACGATCGGCGCCGACGCTGACGGAAAGATCCAGTCGATCGTGCATCGCGGCGTCAATGAGACCTCCATCGACGGCATGTGGGTCGAGCCGCTGGGATCGGTCACCTCGATCATGTATGCGACGCCGAATTTCTCCTCGAAGCAGAATGTCGTGCGGGTCAATTCGGTGGTGCCGGGCGCCATGCGCGCACCGGGCGAAAACCCCTCGGCCTTCGGCATCGAAAGCGCCATCGACGAGCTCGCCTACGAGGTCGGCATCGATCCGCTGGAAATCCGGCTCCGGAACTATGCCGAGCAGGATCCGCATGCCAAAAAGGCTTGGTCTACCCGGCAGTTGCGCGAGGCTTTTGCCGCAGGTGCGGAGCGTTTCGGCTGGGCCAGGCGCTCGCCCGAACCGCGCTCGATGCGCGACGGCACCCAGTTGATCGGCTGGGGCGTCGCGGCCGGCACCTATCCGGTTCGGCGCGCCTATGGCGAGGCGATCGTGCGTATCCTGGCCGACGGCTCGGTCGAGGTCGAAAGCTCGTCGATCGACATGGGCCAGGGCACCTACACCATTCTGGCGCAGACCGCCGCCGAAACGGTCGGCGTGCGAGCTGACGACGTGGTGGTGAAGCTCGGAGACTCCCGCTTTCCGCGTGCCGGCGTCACCGGCGGCTCGCGGCTGGCCGGCGTCATGACCGGCGCCGTCTACAAGGCCGCGAGCTCAGCGCTCGACCAGCTGGTGGGCCTTGCCATCGGCGATCCGCGCTCGCCCTTCTACGCGTTGCAGGCCAACACACTGGTCGTCGCCAATGGCCGTATCACTTCGCCGCGTGCCGACGGCCCCGATGTCTCGATCGCCGAACTGCTCAAAAGCGTCGGCCGCGACCACATCGAAGCCACCGGCGACACCATGCCGGAAAACTCGACGTCAGAGGAGCGCTACAAGAACTACACCACCATCGCCATGGCGCTGCCGCACACCGAGGGCGACTATTCCCGCCACTCCTGGTGCGCGCATTTCATCGAGGTGCGCGTCGACGAGGATTTCGGCACGGTGC
Organism: Mesorhizobium sp. WSM4809; assembly: GCF_055811655.1. Classification (NCBI taxonomy): domain Bacteria; kingdom Pseudomonadati; phylum Pseudomonadota; class Alphaproteobacteria; order Hyphomicrobiales; family Phyllobacteriaceae; genus Mesorhizobium; species Mesorhizobium sp. WSM4809. The sequence goes on along the minus strand of NZ_JBVVQW010000011.1, from coordinate 40,341 downwards.
GTGTATCGCGTGTGGTGTCGGCGCTGGATTCGGGGCGGCTCTACAACCCGAAACTTGCCGAAAGCCAATGGAAGGGCGGCATCATCATGGGCATCGGCCAGGCGCTATTGGAAGAAGGCATCGTCGACCGCCGCCACGGCCGCATCGTCAATGACAACCTCGCCGATTACCTCGTGCCGACCAACGCCGACATCCCGGACTTCGAAGTGATCTCGGTCGGCATCCCCGACCTGCATTCCTCGGTGCTCGGCGGCAAGGGCGTTGGTGAGCTGGCCATTGTCGGCGTGGCGCCGGCGATTGCCAACGCGGTGTTCCATGCGACGGGAAAGAGGGTGCGGGATTTGCCGATCACGCTGGAGAAGCTGATCTGAAGAGCGGCTGATCTCCCACTCGAGGGGAGATGTCGCCAAAGGCAACAGAGGGGGTCGTCGCGTATAGAGCGCCGACCCCCGTCTGCGGCAGCAGGCCGAGCCCCGCCGGCCCCCTGGCCTGCCGGCCATCTCCCGAGGGAGACCTGTAGCACCAGCAATCAGAACTTGTAGCTTAGCCCGACCCGGATATCCTGCGTCTGGAGGTCGACATGGGTTTCCGTAGGCAGACCGGCTGCCACCGAGAGATCCTGGCTGCCGAAGTCGGAGTAACGATATTCGGCTCGAGCGATCCACTTGTCGGTGAAGGCGTGCTCGATGCCGGCGCCAACGGTCCAGCCGACATGGCTGTCGCTGTGGAGCGTTACTTCGGCGGCAGGGCCACCGGCGCTGACCGCAATTAGTTCATACTTGGCCGCGGCGACACCGGCAGTGATGTAGGGCAAGGTCCGATCGAAAGCATAGCCGGCGCGCAGCCGCGCCGACCCCGACCATTTGAGTTCGCTCTTGAGCAACGTGGTGACACCGCCGCCGCCGGCGTCGAGGGCCGTCAGCCCATCTATATTGCTGTACATGATGTCGGCCTCGGCGCCGATCACGAAGCTGTTCTCCATCTGGTAATTGGCGCCGATATGGACACCGCCGATAAATCCGTTCGGATCGGTGGAGACATTGAGATCGGTGGCCCCGCCCAGTCCGCCGCCGGCGATGAACAGATTGGATTTTCCGGCCGCGTAGCCGATGTCGACGCCGGCATAGAGTCCGGACCAGTCGTAGCCGGATGCAACAGGCGAAACCTCATTGATATCAGCCGCACACGCCACACCGAGCGGCGCGAGAATGAAGGCCGTTGCGAGAAGAAGAGTTTTCATTGTTGTCTGCTGCCCCATGTTGCTTCCCCACCGCACAAATGAGCTGCGGAGATCCAGCTGTTGTCGAGAAATCCGGTGTTGCATTGTCCGCCCGCCGCGTCTTGGGCTGGGCCGCACCCGAATTGTCGGGGAAAGCATAGCAGCGCTTTCCCGGCTGGTGTGGCCATTCGGCCTCAGTCGATTGGCGTGTCGTGTATCCGGCGGGGTTAGCGGCGACGAAACTACCTGGCACTGCCCGGTGTCGAGCCGAATCGGCGGCGGAAGCAGCGGTTGAAATAGGAGACGTCGGAGAAGCCGCTGAGCAGCGCGATCTCGCTGATCCGCATGCGGTCATTGTGCCTGTCGCGGAGCATGCGATGCGCCCTTTGCAAGCGCAGTTCGAGAATGCGCTCGGCAAAGCTCACCCCGGTTTCCTGCAGCAGGTCATGGACATAGCGAACGGAGAGCCGCAATTGCCCGGCAACGCCCTGCGCCGAAATGGCGGGATCGGCGAAATTATCCCGCATCTTCTGCAGTATGGCCTGCAGCCTTGCCGCGCGCAGGCCGCGCAGGCCCGCCAGTTCGGCCGCTTCGCCCTTGGCGCCGGTCGCAAGGCCGATCAGGTCGACGATCGTTTCGGTGGCGTGGCCGATGAGGTCGGGCGAGACCAGCGCCGGGCCTGCTTCCAGGAAGCTGCAATAGCGCTTGAGCATGCCGAGCGCCTCATTGTCGGCTCCAACGGTCAACGCCAGCCGATCCTCTATATGAGCGAAGGCATTTTCCAGCACGGCACGAGGGAGCACCACATTGGCCCAGACATTGCTGTCGCCGCCGGTCATCTGCAACGCTTCCGAAGCCGAGACCAGTGCGGCCTCGCCTTTGCCGACGTGATAATCGCGGCCAATCTGCGTGCCGCTGAGCACCGTATCGCCATTGTTCACCAGCAGCAGATAGCCGTCGCGACCATCGGCGGCGATATTGCCCGCCTTGCGGCTGGCATGACGGATCGTCCCGGCCATCTGCCCAAGCACCAGCGAGCCGACAGCGGTGGCTTCGATCGCGGCTTCGAACGACAGTCTCTCCGAAATCGTGTATTCGACCGACCATATCTCGGCGACATGGATGTCCTGCCAGAGCGCGAAGCGTGCGCGATGATCCAGATGCGGCGGCAGATCCGCCGATGAGAAGACGTTCTTTTGCAAGGGGCAACCGGCCTTTTCTACAATCGCGTCTTCATTTCGACACGCACCGTATGGGACCAGATCACGGTCTGTCCAGAGCCGGAAATACTTGTGCGCCAGGTGACAATTCCAGTGCCGTCCTGGACAAGGATTGGCTTAATTTCGTGGATTGGGCTGGTTGAATTTCGGATTACTCGAAAATGCCCAGTGCCGACGAATCGCGCCACCCTACTCCGGCGACGGCACCGGCGGCCGTGATGTCAGCGCCGTGCCGAAGGCGGCGACAACGACGGCTGCGATCCCGGCCAACTGTGTTGCGGTCAGGCTTTCATGCAGGAACAGGAAGCCGGCCAGCGCACCCAGCCCCGGCTCCAGGCAGGTCAGCGTGCCGTAGATGCGCGCCGGCATGCGGGTCAGCGCCACCATCTCCAGGAAGAACGGCAACGCGCTGGAAAACAGCCCGACCAGCAGCGCGCTGACCAGGATCGACGGCGACAGCAGCGCGGATCCCGCCTGCGCGATACCGAAGGGCAGCACGAGCACAGCGGCGATGGCCATGCCGTAGGCAGTGGTGCGGGTGCCAAGCTCCGCGCCGGCCTTCTGGGCAAGCACGATATAAAGCGCCCAGAAGCCACCGGCAGCCAGCGCCAGCATCACCCCTATCGGATCAAGCGGCGCGAGGGAATGAACGAAGGGCGACAACAGCAGGATGCCGGCCACTGCCAGCGCGATCCAGGCAAAGTCGCTGGCGCGCCGCGAGCTCAAGGTCGCCACCAGAAGCGGGCCGGTAAACTCCAGCGCCACCGCGATGCCGAGCGGAATCCTGGCGAGCGCTGCGTAGAACAGGAGGTTGAGCGCGCAAAGCGTCACCCCATAGGCGACCAGCCACGGCAGAGTGGCACGCGAGGGCCGCATCTGCCAGGGCCGCAGCACCGCGATCAGCATCAGCGCACCGATGACCAGCCGCAGCGTCGTCGTCCCTTGCGCGCCGATCTGCGGGAACAGGCCCTTGGCGAAGGTGGCGCCGATCTGGATCGACACCATGGCGCCCATCAGTGCCGCGACCGGCAAGGGCGCCGCTTCGCGACTGGCAATCGGCGTCGATGTCACGTGATCCCATCCTCCATGCCGCCGGGTCCAAACCCGACCGGCGGCATGGAGATAGGGCGAACCGGCCAACCTGTCGTGAGGCAGCGGCGGACTGGCTGCTGGGGCACGGACTGTTGGCACGCCATGAGCCTCCCAGCCCGCGAAGCGTTCATTGCCGCAGTGCACAAGGAATAGCTGGAGATGATCCTGTAGATGCGAGAGCGCGACGACAACGATACGCTTCAGGCGGTGGCAGCCGAGCGCTTGAACACGATGATCACCTGAGTGCCCTCGCCGGCGCTCGACTTCACGTCGAACTGCGCCTTGGCATTCTCGGTCAGCGAGCGGGCGATCAGCGCGCCGAGCTTGCCGCTCTTGGGCCAGGTCTCGCCGTCCGGCAGGCCGATGCCGTCATCGGCGATCACGATGCGGCAGCCATCACCGTCGACGATGCTGTGCAGCGTGATCGTGCCGCCGTCTCGCCCTTGGAAGGCATGCTTGAGCGCATTGGTCAAAAGTTCGTTCACCACCAGCCCGGTCGGCATGGCGACATTGATCGACACCGGATAGGTGTCGACCTTCATGTCGAGGCGGATGCCCTCGACCGCATGCGAGTTCATCACCGCCGACGCGATCTGGCTGAGATAGACACCAAGATCGACCTCATCCTTTTCATCGTCCCCCGACAGCGTCTGGTAGAGGATTGCCAGCGCATCGACGCGACCTGCCAGCCTCTCGAAACGCTTCTGATCCGGTTCGGCCGCGTTGCGCGTCTCCATCCGGATCAGTGCGGTGATCATCTGCAGATTGTTCTTCACCCGATGCTGCAATTCGCGCAGCAGCGTGTCCTTTTCGCGGATGCGCTCATCGATCGATCGCGGATCCTCCGTTTCGCCATGGGCCGAGACGTCGACCAGCGCCACCAGCCGGAAGCAGGCCTTGCCATTGTCGTCCTCGATGACGTTGGAATAGACGTCGACGATCGCCGGCTGGCCGTCTGTCCGCTCCAGCCGGAACGTGCCGATGAAATCGGTGTCCTCGACCACGGCCTCAAACAGCGGCCGGTCCTTCTGCTTGTGCAGGCCGGTGCCGGAAAGCGCCGCCCAGTGTTGCCGGGCGAGCGTCGCCGCCTTGAGGCCGGACAGTTTCTCGAATTCCGGATTGGCATAGACGACACGCTCCTTCGAACCCAGGTCCGAAACGGCAATGGCGATCGGTACCTGGTCGAGGAATTTCTTGAACTGTTCGCTTTCGAGCGCGCTGGCAAGGTCCGGCGTTTCGAGCAACTGCCCGACCGCTTCGGCCTTCTGTGTATCGGATGTCATCTGCGGCGCCTGTGCTGTGTGGTCACCATCAATAACAGCGATGCGATCACCCCGCCATCGCCAAAGCACGAGGCGGCATTTCACACGCCCTCACGAGCGGTGTGTTCGCACAATCTCGAAATCTGCGTAGCCGCCTCGGAATACTTGACCGAGCTCTGGGAACCGCTCACGAGGCCGGCTTCGACGCCAGCCTTGGCGCGGTCTTGACGTCGACGATCTCAGGCTTGGCACTGTCCACCGTGCCATCCCAGCCGCCACCGAGCGCCTTGTTGAGGGCGATGTAGTTGGTCGCCAGCAGGACGCGGCTTTGCAGCAGCGAGTCCTCGGCCGAGTAGAGCGAGCGCTGGGCGTCGAGCACATCGAGCAGGCTTGTCTCGCCGGCCTTGTAGAGCGTGCCTTCGAGCCGCGCCGCATCGCCATAGGATTTCGCCGAAGAGGCGAGCTTGGCGATCCGGATGCGCTCCTGCGACAACAGCACCAGCGCGTTCTCGACATCCTCGAGCGCCGTCAGCACCGAAGACCGGTATGCGATGAAATATTGATCGCGCTGCGCCTTGGCGACCTCGACGGCCGCCTGCAATTGACCGGCATTGAACACCGGCACGCTGAGCGTCGGCCCGAACGACCAGCCGATCGACGAATTCTTGCCGAGATCGCCAAGCTTCAGCGCCGCCGTGCTGATGTCTCCCGTCAGGCTGACCGAGGGATAGCGGGCGGCCTCTGCCTGGCCGATCTTGGCGGTGTATTGCGCATATTGGCGTTCCGCCATGCGCAAATCGGGTCGCGAAAGCAAGAGGTCGGCGGGAATTCCGGTGGGCATCGGCAGGCGTGGTGCAGGGATCGGGGCGACCCGCTTCAGCCGCTCGCTGAGCGAGGCAGGCGGCCGGCCGGCCAGCACGGCGAGACGATGCACGGCCTGGGCATAGCTTGCCTCCAGCGTCGGCACCGCGGCTTCGGTGCTCGCTGCCTGCCCCATCGCCTTGGCGACATCGGCGGCGGTCGCCGTGCCCGCCTGCGCCATGGTGCGGGTAAGTTCGGCGGTCTGCCTTTGCGACGCGGCCGAGCGCCGGGCGAGCGCGATGCGGGCCTGGTAGCCGCGCGCCTGGGTATAATAGGAAGCGACATCGCCGACCAGGGTAAGAAGCGTCGAGCGCAGTTCCTCCTGCGAGGCGTCCAGCCCGTAGCGCGCGGCCTCGACGCCTCTGCGGTTGGCGCCGAACAGGTCGAGTTCCCAGCTTGCATCGAAGCCGGCCTGGTACTCGCTGTAGGTGGCGTCAGGGCCTGATGTGGTCTCGGCTGACTTGTTGCGGGTGGCCGAGCCGGAGCCGTCGACCGACGGCAGCAACGTGCCGGCACTCTGGCGGTAGCTGGCGCGCGCCTCGCGGATTTTTGCCTTGGCGGTGGCGACATCGAGATTGCCGGCAACCGCTTCCTCGACAAGCGTGTTCAGCTCGGGATCGCGCAGCCGCTGCCACCATTTTGACAGTTGCGCCGGCTGGGCAGGCTTTGTCGGCTTGTGGCCGCTCCAGCTTGCTGGCATCGCCAATATGGGCGTCTGATAATCCGGACCGACGACGCATCCAGCGAGCAGGACAGCGGTAATCATAGGCGCAAGAAGCCGCCTCGCGGCCACCGAGCCACGTTCCAAACCTGTCATGTGAAGTTTTCCTTATTGCTGGTTGGCCGTCACCGGCGTCTCGCCCGTATCTGGTTTGGCCGCCCTGCCCTTGAAGATGCGCCGCACGGTGACGAACAACAGCGGCACCAGGAAGACGCCGATCACGGTCGCCGCGATCATGCCGCCCATCACGCCGATGCCGACCGAGTTCTGCGCGCCCGAGCCAGCACCGCTGGCAATCGCCAGCGGCAACACGCCGAGGATGAAGGCCAGCGACGTCATCAGGATCGGCCGCAGCCGCTGTCGTGCTGCCTCAAGTGTCGCCTCGACGAGCCCCATCCCGGCGGTCTGCCGCTCGATGGCGAACTCGACGATGAGGATGGCATTCTTGGCCGCGAGACCGATCGTGGTCAGCAGGCCGACCTTGAAATAGACGTCGTTGGACTGGCCGAACAGGCTTGCCGCCAGCAGCGCGCCGAAGATGCCGATCGGCACCGACAGCATGACCGCGAACGGGATCGACCAGCTCTCATAGAGTGCTGCCAGGCAAAGGAACACCACAAGGGCCGAGATCGCATAGAGCGACAGCGCCTGGTTGCCGGAAAGCTTCTCCTGGTGCGACAGCCCTGTCCATTCGTGGGAATAGCCGGCCGGCAGCTGCGCCACCAGCTTGTCGATCTCGTCCATGGCGGCACCCGAGCTGATGCCCGTGGCCGCCGCGCCCTGGATCTCGACAGCCGCCGATCCATTGTAGCGTTCGAGCCTGGGCGAACCGAATGTCCAATGGCTGGAAGCAAAGGCCGAGAACGGCACCATCGCCCCGCTGGCGTTGCGGACCTGCCATTTGTCCAGATCTTCCGGCTGCATGCGGAAGTTCGGGTCCGACTGCAGATAGACCGGTTTCACCCGCCCGCGATCGATGAAGTCGTTGACGTAATCGCTGCCCCAGGCGGTCGAAAGCGTGTTGTTGATGTCGGCCAGGCTGACGCCCAGCGCGCTGGCTTTTTCCTGATCGATGTCGACCGAGAATTGCGGCTGGTCTTCCTGCCCGTTGGGCCTCGTGTTGGCGAGCAGCTTGTTCTGCCCGGCCAGGTTCAGAAGCTGGTTGCGCGTCTGGATCAGCGCGTCATGGCCCGCACCGTTGACGTCCTGCAGGTAGAAATCGAAGCCGTTGGTGTTGCCGAAGCCCTGGATGGCGGGAGGCGCAAGCGCGAAGACCTGCGCATCCCTGATCTTCGAAAACGCGCCCATCGCCCGGCCGGCGATTGCCTGCGCGGCAGAAGCCGGCGATTTCCGCAGGTCGAAGTCCTTCAGCCGCACGAAAGCAATGCCGACATTCTGCCCTGCGCCGCCGAAGCCGAAGCCGGAAGCGGTGAACACCCCGTCGACGACGTCCTTCTCCTGATTGAGATAATGGTCGGTCACCTCTGCCAGCACCCGCTCCGTGCGATCCTGCGTCGCGCCGACCGGCAGCGACACGCTGGTGATCAGGATGCCTTGGTCTTCTTCCGGCAGGAACGAACTTGGCAGCCGGGCAAACATCCAGCCCACGGCAACGACGATGGCCAGGAAGACGGCGAGGAAGCGCCAGGACCGGTTGATAATGCCGTGCGAGCCGTCGCGATAGGCAAGCGTGCCGCGATCGAAGACCCGGTTGAACCAGCCGAACGGGCCCGTTTGCGTCGCATGGTCCTTGGGCGGTCGCAGGATCGTGGCGCAAAGTGCGGGCGTCAGCACAAGGGCGACCAGCACGGACAACACCATCGCCGAGACGATGGTCACCGAGAATTGCCGGTAGATGATGCCGGTCGAGCCGCCGAAGAAAGCCATCGGCACGAACACGGCCGAAAGCACGGTGGCGATGCCGATCAGCGCTCCGGTGATTTCGTGCATCGACTTGCGCGTCGCCTCCTTCGGCGGCAGGCCTTCCTCCTGCATCACGCGCTCGACATTCTCGACGACGACGATGGCGTCGTCGACCAAAAGGCCGATGGCGAGCACCATGGCGAACATCGTCAGCGTGTTGACGGAATAGCCGAACAGCGACAGCACGCCGAACGTGCCGAGCAGCACCACTGGCACGGCGATCGTCGGGATGATGGTGGCGCGCAGATTCTGGAGGAAGATGAACATCACCAGGAACACCAGCACGATCGCCTCGGCCAGCGTTTTGACCACCTCCTCGATCGACAGCCGCACGAAAGGCGAAGTGTCGTAGGGATAGACGACCTCGACGCCTTGCGGGAAGGTCGAGCTCAGCCGGGCGATCGTCGAGCGCACCGCTTCGGCGGTGTTGATGGCGTTGGCGCCGGTCGCCAAATTGACGGCCACGCCGGCCGCGGGCTTGCCGTTGTAGTTGGCCTGCGTCGTGTAGCTTTCGGCGCCGAGTTCGACGGTGGCGACATCGTTGAGGCGAACCAGCGAGCCATCGGTTTGGCTCTTCAGGATGATGTTGCGGAACTGTTCGGCGGTCTGCAGCCGGCTCTTGGCCGTCACCGTGGCATTGAGCTGCTGGCCCTTGCGCGCCGGCAGGCCGCCGAGCTGGCCGGCAGAAACCTGCGTGTTCTGCGCCTCGATGGCGGTCGCCACGTCGCTCGGCATCAGGGCATATTTGGCGAGCTGGTCCGGATCGAGCCAGATGCGCATGGCATAGCCGGAGCCGAACAGCTGCGTCGAGCCGACGCCTTCGACGCGCTTCAGCGTGTCGTTGACGGTGGCGTCGACATAGTCGGCGAGATCGGTCGAGTTCATCTTGCCGTCGGTCGAGACGAAGCCGATGACCATAAGGAATCCGGTCGAGGATTTGGAGACGGTGATGCCATTGCTCTGCACCACCTGCGGCAGCTGCGACTGCACCAGCTGAAGCTTGTTTTGCGTCTGCACCTGGGCGGTGTCGGGATCGGCTGCGGTGGTGAAGGTCAGCGTGATCGAGGCCGAACCGGTCGAGGTCGACGTCGCCGTCATGTAGTCCAGATTGTCGATGCCGGTCATGCCTTGCTCGATGACCTTGGTCACCGAGTTCTCGACCGTCTGCGCGTCAGCGCCCGGATAGGTGGCGCTGATGTTGACTGTCGTCGGCGCGATCTGCGGATATTGCGAGATCGGCAGCGAGGTGAGCGCCAGAAGCCCGCCCAGCATGATCACGATGGCGATCACCCAGGCGAAGATCGGCCGGTTGATGAAGAATACGGACATCGCCTCAGTTCCCGGTCGCGGCGGCAGGCGCCGGTTTGGCAGCGTTGGACGCGGCCGGTGCGGCGGACGTGCCCTGCCCGCGATCCTTGACCTCGCCGGTCGTCTCGTCGATCGTCACCTCAACGCCCGTCGCATCGCCGCCGGGGCGCACCAGCTGCATGCCCTCGACAATGACACGATCGCCGTCGCCGACACCCGAATCCACCAGCCAGTTGTTGCCGACGCTGTTGCGCACCGCGAGCACCCGCGTCTCGACCTTGCCCTGCGCATTGATGACCATGGCGGTCGCCTCACCCTTGGTGTTGCGGCTGACGGCGCGCTGCGGCACCAGGAAACTGTTCTGGGCAACGCCCTCCTCGACCAGCGCCCGCACATACATGCCGGGCAGCAGCAAGCGATCGGGATTGGGGAATTCGGCCCTGAGCGCGAAGGTGCCGGTGGTCTGGTCGACATTGGCGCCGGCGAATTCCAGCTTGCCGGTCTGCGTGTAGATGGTGCCGTTCTCGAGCTTCAGCTTGACGCTGACATTGGGGCCGCTGAACTTCAGCCGCCCTTCCGAGATCGCCTGGCGCAGATTGAGCAGGTTGGTGCTCGATTGCGTGACGTCGACATTGATCGGATCGAGGGCACGGATGGTGGTCAGCACAGTGTCCTGGTTGGCGGTCACCAACGCGCCGGGCGTCAGCGTGGACTTGTCGATGCGGCCGGCGATCGGCGCCGTGATCGAGGTGCGGTCGAGACTGATGCGCGCCGTCTCGGCGCTGGCCTTGGCCGAGGCGACATCGGCTTGCGCCTGCGCCAGCGTGGCGGCGGCATCGTCATAATCCTGTTTGGAAACAACGTTCTGTTTCAAAAGCCCTGCATAACGGTCGAACTTGGCCTGCGCAGTCGGCACCGCCGCTTGCGCCTTCTGCTGGGCGGCGACCGCGCTGTCATAGGCTGCCTTGTAGCTTGCCGGATCGATCAGGTAGAGCGGCTGTCCCGCAGCAACTTCGCTGCCCTCTTTGAACAGGCGCTGCTGGATGATGCCGTTCACTTGCGGGCGCACCTCGGCAACCAGCGAAGCCGCCGTGCGCCCCGACAGTTCGGCGGTGATCGCCACCGATTGCGGATGCAAGGTGACGACGCCGACTTCCGGCTTGCCGGGCGTGCCCATGCCGGCGGGGGCGCTGCCCTCCTGCGAGCAGGACGCCAGCAGAAAGGCAGCGGCGAACATCGCGGCCCAGGGCGCCAGATGGCGTGCCGAAAAACGAGGCTGGCTAGGCTTGGAAATCATGGCCTGGATCTTTCCCTGGAGTTGTGTACGCGTTGGCAATGGACCGCTTGGTCGAGGGGCATGCCGATCCATATGATGATAGGCCGCACCCGTCGGCGGGCGGCGACGAGCAATGCTTGGAAGCGGCTCATGTCGCGCTCCTTCTCGGCGGCCGGAGCTGCTCGAAAGTCGAGTAGCTGGCCTCGATGCCCACCAACATCATTATGCCGATCAGCGAGGACATGCCAAGCGCCTTGCCGGAGTTCACGCGATCTTGCGGTCATGATGTCCATGGTTGTCGAGCGGCTGCGAGAGCGGAAGCGACAGCCGCCAGGCGGCGAAGCGCAGGCGGATCGCGCCCTTCAGCGTGTCGACCGGGAGGGCCAGCGGCATATCGCGCCCGGCAGGACCAAACGAGAGCCTCGGGCTGGCGGACGCGAGCAGCCGCAGCATGATCATGGTTCCCACATTGTCGTGCTTCCATTGTATGGTTCGAATTGGCGTCATTCGAACTGGACGTGATTGAAACGAGGGATGGCAGGGATACGCCCGCCATCCCCCGGAGAACCGGCCGGCCCGAGAACGGGTTGGGTACCGGGCCGGCCGGTGCAGTCGGTCAGAGTTGTCAGTCGTTCCCGGGCTGGGGCGAGAGCTGCCTGCCATCGTTGGGCAGGCCTCTGGGGCCGGCTGCATCGTTCGGCGGCCCGCCCCAGGGACCGGGGGGTGATCCATGGGGGCGTTCCGCCGAAGCGAGGACTTCGAGTTGTTCGGGCGTCAGCTTGGCACGCAGTTCCGCGATCGCGTCCTTCAGTTTACCGGCCGAAACCGCGCGGGCGGTGACATCGTCGGCCAGCTTTTCCTGGAACGCGAAAGGATCAGGCTTGCCGCCGGGACCCGCCGCGTCGGGACCCTTCGCTTCAGCACTACCGGGCCGCCCGTGGTCAGGCTGAGGCGGCGAAAGCACCGCCTGCAGCGCGCTGGTGTAGTCGCGCCAGGCGTCGAGTTGTTCGGTGCGGATGCCAACGCGGGTCTCCAGCGCGGCGAGCCGGGCGGCCAGCATGAATTCCGGCGGCGGACCCATGCGGCGGGGGCCAAAGCCCTGCGGGCCAAAACCCTGTGAGCCAGGCCGCATCGGTCCATGCGGGCCGGGTCCAGCCATCGGGCCGTGATCCAGGCCGTCCTGAATGGCCATGACAGGTGGCGGCTCGCCGGGTCCGGCGCCGGGATCGGGCTGCGCTGCCAGCGCGGGGTGAATTGCGGCGACGGAAAACAGGCCGAGCGCAAGAAGTCTGCTTCGCATAAAGATGTTCCTTTCTCTCATGCTTCGGACAGTTCAGAGGATAGGAAGCGTCTTTGTCCGCTTCGCGTCGGCGTGTTGCCGAAGGTTTCCGCAAAAGGGCAATTTGTTTCCGAATGTTTCCCATGACCCGCCGGAAACGTTCGGTTGCAATTTTCCATGCCGCTCGGGCGCGGCTCCTCCTATAATCGTGGCCAAGGCAAGGGCACGATTGATGCAGTCACAACCCCATATCCTCGTCGTTGACGACGACCGCGAGATCAGGACGCTTCTCCAGCGCTATCTCGACAGCCAGGGCTTTCGCGTCACGGCGGCGGCGGACCGGCGCGAATGCGAGCAACGGCTTGGTGCGGGCCAGTTCGACCTGATCGTGCTCGACGTGATGCTGCCGGACGGCTCGGGGCTCGATATCTGCCGCGGGGGGGGGGGCCCCCCCCCCCCCCCCCCCCCCCCCCCCCCCCCCCCCGCGGCGCGGGGGGGGGGGCCCCCCCCGCGGGGGGGGGGCCCCGCCC
>NZ_JBVVQW010000011.1:0-27640 GCF_055811655.1 Mesorhizobium sp. WSM4809 | reverse complement strand
CGCAGGGGGGCCCCGGGGGGGGGCGGGCCCGGAGCTCCCGCGGGGGGGCCGTGGGGTGGGTGCGGCCGGTGGGGGGCGATTAAATGGCCCGGGGCGGCCCCCCCCCCCCCCCCCACACCCCGATCATCCTGCTGACCGCGCTGAAGGAAGATGTCGACCGCATCATTGGCCTGGAACTCGGCGCCGACGACTATCTCGGCAAGCCGTTCAACCCGCGTGAGCTCATTGCCCGCATCCGTGCCGTGCTCAGGCGCTCGGCGCCCGAGGAGGCGCCCGCCTCCCCGCGCGCGCGTACCTACCGCTTCGCCGGCTACAGGCTGGAGCCGGACACCCGCAAGGTGACGGATGCACAAGGCGTGGCCGTCGACCTTACGGGCGCCGAGTTCGACCTCTTGCAGGTGTTTCTCGACCGCCCCGGCCGGCTTTTATCGCGCGACCAGCTTCTCGACCTGACGCAAGGCCGCGAGCGCGACCCGCTCGAGCGTTCGGTCGATGTGCTGGTGAGCCGGTTGCGCCGGAAATTTTCGGACAGCGGCGACGGGCCGCTGTTCAAGACCGTGCGCAATGGCGGCTACCAGCTCACCGCGCGCGTCGAGACCGTGGAGAGCCAGGCGTGAATTCGCTGCGCCGCCGTCTCATCCTGCTGCTGGTCGCCTCGATCGTCGGCGTCGTCGGCCTGGCGACGGCCGCCGTCATCAGCGTGCGCGGCGGCGGACCGCCACCGGAACTGACCGTGCCCTGGATTGCCCAACAGATGGAACTGGTGGTGCGGCTTTTGCCGGGGCCGATCCCCGACGTCCTGCGGGTGCAATTCGCCGACCATCCGGCGGGCGGCAAGGTGGCTCGTGCCGAAACGGCGATGCTCAACGACATCCTGCACCGCCGTGGCCTCGACTTTCCGGCGGTCGTCAACGAGAAGGCGGACGAACCCGGCCAGATCGCATCGATGCACCTGCCTGACAGCCGCTGGGCGATCATGGAGGTGCCGCACCTCAAGCCGCCAAGGCGCGAATGGCTGGTTCTGGCAGGCTGGATCTCGCTGATCGTCGCCGGCGCCACGGCGGTGTCGGTCTATTTCACCTCGGTGCTGATCCGCCCGCTCGAGATGTTGGAGGCCGCCGTCTCCAAGATCGGATCGGACGGCGTGCTGGCGGCGGTGCCGGAAGTGGGCTCGGCCGAGGTCAAGGCCACCGCGCATGCGCTGAACCAACTCTCGTCGCGGCTGCGGACCGCCATGGAAAGCCGCATGCGGCTGGTCGCCGCCGCCGGCCATGATCTGCGAACGCCGATGACGCGCATGCGGCTGCGCGCCGAATTCCTCGACGACGAACGCGACAAATGGCTTCACGACCTCGACGAACTCGACCGCATCGCCGACAGCGCCATCCGCCTGGTGCGCGAAGAGGTGAACCAGGACGCCGTCGAAGCGGTCGACCTGGCAAAGACGGTGCGCGATATCGAAGCCGAGATGGCATCGCTCGGCCATGCCGTCTCGATCGGGCACCTGGACAAGGTTTGCGTGCGGGCCGGCGCGCTTGGCCTGCGCCGCGCCTTGCGCAACCTGATCGTCAACGCCGCCACCCATGGCAAGGCGTGCCGCATCGACCTGGCCGCAGCCGACAATCGCGCCGTGCTGACCATATCTGACCATGGCCCGGGCATACCCACGGAACTCCTGAACAAGGCGTTCGAGCCCTTCTTCCGCGTCAACCCCGGCCGCCTGCAATCCGTCCCCGGAGCCGGTCTTGGCCTCGCCATCGCCAAGGAGATCATCGAGCGCTACGGGGGCACGGTAACGCTGGAAAACCGCCGGGGCGGCGGGCTGGAACAGACGGTGGTGTTCGACGCGGTGTGACGGGATGGCGGCCCACAGCAGATGCTCGCTCAGCCGAGTGACGGACGTTGCGTGCGGCAACCGACGAAAAAACGGCGACCATGCTGCACTGCGCAAAGCCAATGGCTCCAACTCATTTCTCTGCGGAACCAGGATCGAATCCATATTAGCCAAAATATAGATTCCAGAATTTCTTGCGACCTCACAAAGAACTAGGCTCTCAAGCCAAGAGCTCCCCTCAATCAACCGGGGCGGGAATATCGGCACAATTTAAACGCCAAGGTTTAATTCTGAGGAAACTCCCCAGAAATGGCGAGAACCGGCCGGTTTTGTCAATTTTTAGCACTTGCTCACATAAGTATTTCAGCCGGGTAGATATTTTGTGTTGCGCTGCACAATGCCGTAGCCGAACGATGTCCTGGGGGGACTCGTTTGCGACTGGACATACGCCGTGGAGGATTCCGCCAGGTTGACCAGCTTGAGTTGTCCGTCCGTCGATTTCGAGCCCGGCCCGGCCGTGCTCGCAATGCGCGGATTTGCGGGTGCCTTGGCGGGTCTCGTCCGCCTTAGCCTGCCGCTCGAAACGGCCGGCTGGCGGCCTCATCGCGGATATCACGCCGGCGGAAGCCGCTGATGGGAAGCGCCCGTGACATCCAACTTGATGCGTTGAGAGCTATCGCCGTAACGATGGTGTTGTATTCCCATTTCTTCGCGGAGGGACCTTCGTTCTGGGGCCATATCGGTGTGCGGCTGTTCTTCGTGCTGAGCGGCTTCCTGATCACGCGCCTGCTCCTGGAGGCGCGCTCGGCCACCGAATTCGAAACCGGCCCGGCGCTGCGCTCCTTCTACATCCGGCGGATGTTGCGGATATTCCCGCCCTATTTTGCCGTCCTGGGTTTCGTCTGGCTGGTCGACCTGGATCAGTCCAGGGGGTCGCTGGTCTGGCATGCGCTTTATCTGTCGAACTTCTGGTATGCGCAGCACAATAACTGGAATCCTTGGGTACTGGGCCATTTCTGGAGCCTGAGCATCGAGGAGCAGTTCTATCTTGCCTGGCCGCTGGTCGTCCTGCTGGCCCCACGCCGCCGCTTCGAGGCCATCTGCATCGCTGTCATCGCGCTGTCGCTGGCCTATCGATTCTATTGGCCGATCACCGCCACGCCGGCGCTGGCGCGCGACCTGCTGCCGCCGGCATCCATGGATGCGCTGGCGACGGGCGCGCTGCTTGCCTGCTGGCATTTTAGGGGCGCCGGCCTGCCGCACTGGATGCGGCTGGGCTGGCCTGCCTTCGCGGCCGCATTCCTTGTCATCGAGTGGTTAGTCCCGGAGCCCGCCGATCCGACACTGGAATGGGCCCGCTGGCTGCTGCGGGAAGTCCTGCCCCTGGTGCCGCTGATGGTCATCGTAGCAGCCTGTTCGCGCGGCCTTGGCGGCATCCTGGGCAGGCTTGCCGAACTGCCGCCGCTGCTTGGCCTCGGCCGCATCAGCTACGGCGTCTATCTCTATCATCCGATATTGCTGTCGCTCGCCGTCAAGGCGCAGCCCTGGATTCCGCTCAACGTCTCGGCGCAAGGGCCAGGGCGATTCCTGGTTGCGGGCGCCGCCACGATTGTCGCGGCCTGGATTTCCTGGGTGGTTTTCGAGAGGCCGCTCAACAGCCTGAAGCGCTACTTCCCCTATGTCGCGCGCACCCGCCCCGCACAGGTCGGCCATGGCGGGTGGCTCGCGACGGCGGCCGGCGGATCGCCCGATGGCCGCACACCGGCGCTCGAACTCCAGCGCACGGATGCAAGACGATGACCGCCGCGCCGCTCGTCTCCGTCCTGTTGCCGGTCTACAATGCCGGCCCCTATCTCGCCGCCGCGCTGGGAAGCATCCTGCGGCAGGATCACAGTCGCCTGGAGATCATCGCGATCGATGACGGCTCGACCGACAATTCGCTCGAGATACTGGAGCGATGCCAAAAGGCCGACAGCCGCATCTCGATCGTCTCGCGCGAAAACCGCGGCCTCGTCGCGACGCTCAACGAAGGGCTGGCGCTCGCCCGGGGCGAACTGGTCGCGCGGATGGACGCCGACGACGTCGCCTATCCCTGGCGTTTGTCGCGCCAGGTGGCGCTGTTTGAGCGGCGGCCCGAACTGGGCTTCTGCGGCGCCGGCGTCGACATGTTGATCCGCGGCCGCATCGCCAGGGGTAAGCCCGATCCGGTGTTCCAGTTCGGCCGCATCCCTGTATTGGCGATGTTCTTCACGATCTTTATGCACCCGACGGTCGTCTACAACAGGAAGGTCGTCGACGACAGCGTTCTCCACTACGACCCGATCTACAGGCACGCCGAGGACTTCGATCTTTTCAGGCGGCTGGCCGGCCGTTACCCGGCAGCCATGATGCCCGAAAACCTGGTCGTCTACCGCGTCCATGAGGCAAGCGTGACCAGCCGGCACGTCAAGGAGATGCGCAGGACGCATTTGCGGATCGTCGCCGAGAACCTCGAGCGCGAGGGCCTGGCGCAGGCCACGCGGGACCTGCGAGACATCGGCGATGCGGTCAGCCACGACACGGTCGCCCGTGCGGCCAGCTTCATCGTCGCGCTGGAGGAGGAAATCCGCTCGCTGCCGGCGGCGACGCGGCCGAGCTTCGAGGCTGGCGCGCTGAACCTGTTCTATTTCCTCTACCAGCTCGTCGCCGACAAAAAGCAGCCTGCGCTGACGCATGAATTGCTGACGCGGACCGCGAAATGGAACGCCATCCGGCGCCGCGAGCAATATGCGCTGCGGCCCGGCGCCTGGGCGCCCTGGCTCAGCCTCGCCTCGCTGTCGGCCGCCAGACAAGCCGATGCCATGGCATACTTCTTCAAATCCGCGCCCGCCGCGGCGGTTCTGGCGTCTCATCGGTTGAGTTAAAGGCATGATCGTCAAAGCCCACCAAGCTCTGCAGCGCGATCGTTCGACGGCGCTTGACCCTGCCCCGACCGGTCGCGGCCGTGACCGATCGGCGCCGGAGGTCAGCTTCATCATCTGCACGCGCAACCGCGTCGCGGTGCTCGATGCCTGCATCAAGTCGGTGCAAGCCGCCTGCCGCGCACATGCCGGCTTCGCCGCCGAACTCGTGGTCGTCGACAACGGTTCGATGGACCGCACGGCCGAACGCCTGGCCAGCATCGCCACTGCGTCGGACATTCCGTTCACGCCCGTCTGCGAGCCGCGCCCCGGACTGGCGGCCGCCCGCAACGCCGGGCTGCGGCGCGCGCGCGGCCGTGTGCTGGTCTTCGTCGACGATGACTGCGCGCTCCATCGCGACTATTTGCGCGATCTGGAGCGACACTATGCGTCCGGGGAACAATGGCTCATCCGGGGCGGCCGTGTCGAGCTTGGCGATGCCAGGGATTTGCCGTTCACCATCAAGCGGTCGTGGGCGCGCGAGCGGCTGACGCCGGATGTTCATCCCGGCGGTTTCGTGCTGGGCTGCAACATGACGATGCACCGCGACGTCGCGGCCCGCATCGGCTATTTCGACGAACGCTTCGGCGCCGGCGGACCATTGCGGTCGGCAGAGGACACCGATTATCTCGTGCGCGCGATGCTGCTCGGCATCGCGGTCGAGTATGTGCCTGACATGACGATATTCCATCATCACGGCCGGCGGGATCGCAAAGCCATCGAAAAGCTGCACCGCGACTACAGCCTGGGCAATGGCGGGCTCTGCCTGAAGCATGTTCGCCACGCGCCCTGGCTGCTTCGCCATTTCTACTGGGCCGCAAGAGGGGCTATCAGGGAATTGGCGGGAGGACCCGCCTTCGATCGTGAACTCAACCTGCCGCACTGGCCGATCGTCGCCATGAATTTGCTCGGCGCGGCCAGGTTCGCGGTTCTCCTGCTGGCCAGACGGCCGCGGGCCGAGCCGGTGCGGCAAGATCAGCAAGCCAATGCCCAGGCGAGGTGAAACGCTATAATGCCGATGCTGCCGCCAAGCCTGCCGATGCTGTTCCGGGCGTTCGGAAAGCGGCAACTGCGCCTGCTTCCGGCGGTGGTGGTACTCGGCCTGGTCAGCGCCGTCCTCGAAGGGTTCGGCATCGGCCTGATCATCCCGTTGCTGGGCATCATCATGGGACATGGGGATGCGGCCGGCATGGGCGGCTTCTCCGCTGTCCTCCAGCATGTCGGATCGGGCTTGAGCGAGCGCGACCGGCTGATCGTCATTTCGGTCGCCATCCTCGGCTCGATCATCCTGAAGAACGTCTTCGCCTTCGCCAACACGCTGCTGACGACCTTCATCTCCGGCAAGGCAAGCCATTCCATCCGCAGCGCCTTGTCGGAGCAGCTGTTGCGGGTCGGCTACCCGTTCTTCCTGCGGCAGAGTCCCGGACGCCTGCTCAACATCATCTCCAACGAATCCTGGCGGGCCTCCGATGCGATCCAGATCATGCTGTCGGCCATCGTCAGCGCATCGGCCGCCATCATCCTCCTGGCTTTCCTGTTGCTGCTTTCGTGGCGCATGACGCTTCTGGTCACGCTCGGACTGGCGCTCGTCCAGATCGCGCACGCCATCCTCTCTGCCAATCTGAAGGAGCCCAGCCGCAGCGTCGCTTCGCGCAACGGCCACCTCGCCTCGCAGATGCTTCACCTTGTGCATGCCGGACGGCTGATCCGCATCTTCGGACAGGAGAACCGGGAAAAGGCGATATTCGACACGGCGTCGGATGCGGTTCGCCGCGCTTCCTTCGCGCTGCTCGTGCGCCAGGGAGCGCTGCCGCCGATGACGGAGGTTCTCCACGCCATGCTGTTCCTGGCGGTGGTGATCGGCGCCTGGCTGGCGCAGGTGAGTTTCCCGCTGATCATCGCCTTCGTCATCCTGCTCTACAGGCTGCAGCCGCATATGCGGGCCCTGCAGGGCTCGTGGAGCCAGCTGCAGGGCCTGAGCGGATCGCTAGAAGAGGTGACATGGCTGCTGGATCCCGCCGGCAAGCCGCCACCGCCGCAAGGCGACGGGCCGTTCCACGGTCTGCGCCAGGGCATCAAGTTCGACGATGTGACATTCACCTATTCCGGTACGGACCGGCGCGAGGTGGTGCTGCATGCGGCGACATACGAAATCCGCGGCGGCCGCTCGACGGCGCTGATCGGCCGCTCGGGCGCCGGCAAGACGACGATCGTCAATCTCCTGTGCCGCTTCGTCGAACCGGACACCGGCAGCATCCTCGTCGATGGATCGCCGCTCGACCGGATCGACGCCAGCCAGTGGCGACGGCACATCGCCCTGGCCAGCCAGGAACTGGAACTGGTCGACGGCAGCATTTTTGAAAACATAACCTACGGCCAGGACGCGGCGACAGCCGGCGACGCCGAAGCCGCCGCAAGACTGGCCGAAGCGCACGAGTTCATCGAAAGGCTGCCTCAGGGCTACGAGACCCTGGTCGGCTACAGGGGCGTCAATCTGTCGGCGGGACAGAGGCAGCGGATCGCCTTGGCCAGAGCCCTGGTGCGCGATCCCGATCTCCTCATCCTGGACGAAGCCACCAATGCGGTGGACGGGCTGTCGGAAGCGGCCATCGTCGAGACCCTGAAGTCGAGAGCCGGCCGCCGCACGACCATCGTCATCAGCCACCACCACAGCACCATCTCGTTCTGCGACGACGTGGTCATCCTGAGCGGCGGCCGCGTGAAAAAGCAGGCCCCTTTCGGCGCCCTGGCCTCGCTCAGCATGGACGAGCTTTATCAGCACGAGCCGCTCGACTGAGAAGGCACCGGGCCGGCCCGCGATCGTTTCCCGGGCGTGTTTGCAGCCTCCGGCCGGCGGGTCGTCGAAAAGGTTCGAATCAGCAGCCCGGGAATTGCCGCTGACACCTTCCGTGATCGCACCAATGCCGTGCGGAACCGAGGCGCGCTACCTTGTCTGTGCGGCGGACCTGTCGATCCGCCTGGCCGGTGCCCCATTGGGCTTACTCTCCGGGTGAGGTGCCGGCCTCCCATGCACAAAACAAAGACCTGAAGCCGGTCGCCTGAAGCCCTTCAGGCGCGACACGCTTTACGAAGCGGCGCCGACATTCCTGCGCATGCGCCGCCTGCCCGTCGTCCGTGCTTTCTTCGCCATCGCCCCGGCTATCTCGACCACGCCATTCTCGGGCGGCCTGCCATTGGTGGCCTTGTGGAGCCGCTCATAGGGCAGCAGTTCCTTGATCCGGGCATTGAGCGAGGCGATTTCTGCCTTGAGGTCCTCGCACTCCTGCCTCTGCACGTCGAACTGTATCTGTTCGGACGCCTGTTGCAGCGTCAGTTGAGAAAGGTTGGCGTTCACCTTGGAAAGACTCATCTTGTCGCCTTCGCTCTCCTGGCTCAGCGCGGACAATCTTTCATCGGCGATCTTCTTTTCGGCCAGGGCGTCGTTCAGTTCGCTCTTGAGCCTGGCGATCTCGCCTGCGGCTTCGCTGTTTTCGGTCGACACTTGCTCCAGCCGCGATTGCAGGTTCTGGATCTCCGAGCTCAACCCGCGCATTTCCGCCTGGCCGCGAGCCAGCTCGGCTTCCTTGTCACCTTCCATCATGCGGGCCGCTTCGCTCGTTTCCGACAGCTTCGCCTGTGCGGCCTCGAGCGACTTCTGGAGCCGCATCTCCTCTTTCTCGCTCTTGCCGAGCGCGGCCAGAAGCTCCGCCAGCCGCGCTGCTTCGCTGGCATGGATCGTCGACAGCTCGTCGAGCCTGTGGCGCGCCTGCGATTCCCGCTTCAGCGCCTTGTCGAGTTCGATCGAGAGGTTGACGTGCTTTTCGCGCAGCATCTTGCTTTCGCGCAAGCGCCTGTTGGCCTCGACCGTCCTGGCGGTCAGCCGCTTGGCGATGTCGCCGAACTCCGCTTCGCGTTTGGCGCTCGCATTGGCTGTCTCCACGAGTTCCAGCCTCACCGCGGCCAGTGCCGCACGAAGCGTCTCCCGGTCCTGGACCAGGCTTGTCTCGCGCTGCTGCAGCGCTTCGAAAGCGCCTTCACGCTCGCGCAATTTTCTCGTCGCATCGTGCAGCTTCTCCGACAGCGCCCTCTGTTCGGCGGCCAGGGCCGCATTGGCAACCTCCAGCTCGTTGGCGCGCAGGATGTCGCTGTGGAGGATGTTGAGGAATTCGCGCGTCAGATGGTGCGAGGTGCCGATCTCCGACAGCTTGTCGTTGATCTCCTCCAGATAGTCCCTGGCGTCATGGAAGAGACCCTCGAAGGCGCTCAATGCAGCCAGCCGGGTCTGTGTATGGGCGGTCAGCCGTGGCGCGGTTTCGGAACTGTCCGCATCGCCCGCGGCGTCGGCCTTCCCGGCATTGTCGTCATTTGCCGCGTCGGCCTGGGGTGGCCCGCCATCGGCTGCCGCCTGGGCATCCGGCACATCGTCGCTCTCTGGCGGCACCAGGTCGTCGGCATCGAGACTTGCATCCAGCGCGTCCGCCAGATCGATCTGCAGGTCCTGGATCGCTTTATCCACGTCTTCAGCACGCTTGATCAGGCCTCTGAAGTTCATCACCAAACTCCCCTTACGCATACCTCGCTTCGAACTTAACAAATTGCTAATATATCCTTACATCCGCTGCTTGCGCAGGGGAAGCCCCGTCGGCACAAAGGTAAATTTGGGACATTTGGGGGCCGAACAACCAATGCCGCAGCCGGGAAGAGCCGGATTCCTCTGACGGTGTGGAGGTCTGAAGGACGGCAAGACCGTGGCCGCTCAGAAGAGCCCGCGCGAGACCTCGAGGGCAGCGGAGAAGCTCGCCTGATCTCTTGGCAGGCGCAAGATCACTATCGCAGGGCCGGGCCGAGTGCTCTAACCCAAACGGTCTCAGCTGCTTTTCGGGACTGGTACCAACTGGATCGGAGGTCGCTCGCCGGACGCGTTGCCCAGCGCGATGGCGACCCGGTCGCGCCCATTACCCTTGGCTTCGTAGAGCGCGTGATCCGCGGCATTGGTCAATTCGGCCCAGCCCACGCCATGCTCGGGGTAGGCGGCGACCCCGAACGAGGCTGTAACGGTGCCCAGCGTTCGGCCGCGATGCGTCAAATGAAGCTTCCTGATTGCCTGGCGCAGCGCTTCCGCCCGCTCGGCACCTTCCTGGACCGAGCTTCCCGGCATGACCAGGGCAAACTCCTCGCCGCCGTAGCGCGACACGACATCGCTATCCCTGGCGTGCTCGATCAAGGTGGCGGCGACTTGCTTCAGGACAAGGTCGCCGGCTTCGTGGCCGAACGTATCGTTGAACTGCTTGAAATGGTCGACATCGAGCATGATGATCACCAGCGGCTGGCCCGAGCGCTCCATCCGGCGCAGTTCGCGGCTGCTCGTCTCCTCGAGATATCGCCGGTTGAACAGACTGGTGTTCGGGTCGCGGATCGACTGCTGCCGCAGCGTCTCGCGCAGGCGCAGATTGGCCAGGGCGAGCGCCAGCGTGTCGACGACACCACGCAGAATCTGCTGTCTTTCAGCCAGCCATTGCGGCTTCTCGGCCGCATTCGGTTCGCACAGATGAAGGATGCCCAGCGTTTCGCCTTGCGCCGCCAGAGGCATGCAGACATAGCCCTTCTTGCCGTTCTCTGTGATATGCGCGCAGCGCGGCGTGAGCATGCCGGGGCCGGCGACATGTTCCTGGCCGCGCCTGAGCGCCCAGCAGTCTTCCGGCGCGAATTGCGTGGCGCTCGAGCGGACGTCGCCCCAATGCGCCATTTCTTCCACCAGGTTGCGCGACGCGCTGGTCAGGTGGACGGTTCCGCTCAAGCCACCGAGAAACTCGGCCATGGCGGTGCCGACCACCGAGAATGCTTCCGGGAAGGTGACGCAGGCCTGCAGCAGTTCGCCAAGCTTCACCAGACGGGTCGTGGTTTCGGACTTTTCGTGCAGTTCACGGTTGAGGAGTGCCAGCTGATCGGCACGCTCGTTGACCACTCCTTCCGCGCGGCGCAGCTCGCTGATGTCGTTGAGCGTAAGGACGAGGCCGCCTTCGGATCGGCTGAGCGGACCGCAACTGGCGATGACCGGCAGGTGCGAGCCGTCGGATCTGGCCAGTCGCACTTCGCCCTGCTGCTGGCGGCCCGTGGCTAGCGCCATTTCGATGGGAGAAGCGCCGGCGGCGAACGCGCCGCCTCTGGGATCGCGAATGGTCAGCACCGAATCCCATTGCTGCCCGACGATCTTGTCGGCACGCCGCCCGATCATCGTTGCCGCCGCCGGATTGGCGCTGGCGATCCGGCCGTCCCCGTCTAGAACCGCGATGCCTTCGGCAGCCGTCTCGACGATGTCCTCGACATGCGCACGCGCCGATGCAAGCTGCTCCGCCATCGTGTTGAAGCCATCGGCCAGCTGCCCGAATTCATCGTTGCGGGCGTGGCTGATGCGCGTCATGGCATTGCCTTTCGCCAGCGCTTCCATGCCGCGCATCATGTCCCCGAGACCAGAGCTGAAACGGCGGAGCAGCTGCCATGCAAAGCCGGCCGCGACCAGCACGGCGGCCGCCGCGCTGAGGCCAACCAGCCAGAGCAAGCTGTTGGTGCTTTGTTCGGCCGCCTGCAGAACAGGGTTATATTCCAGCAGCACGGCGCCGATGATCGCACCCTCGGGATTTTCGATCGGAACGGCCAGCATGGCGTTCACTTCCTCCGGGTCGACAAATCTGCGCGGAATGCCGTCCGCCAGGGTCTGGCCGATTTCGTTGCCGGGGTCGTGATTGAATTTATCGCCGACCTGGTGCTCTTCGTCGGCGGCATGGGCGAGGATGGTCTTGTTGCTGTCAAGGACCAGGAAATCCCTGTGCAGGCGGCGGTGCTGGTGCAACAAGAATTGCTTGAGCGCCTCGGGCCGATCGAGCAGCGAAAGCGTCCCATCGGTTGATTTGAAGACGATGGTGTCGGCCAATTCCCGAGCGACATTGGTCGCTTCGGTCAACCCCAACGATTTGGTCGCCACTTTCTGCGTAAAGATCGCGACGCCGCCGACCAGCGCGATCAGGGCCGCGGCGGCCACCATGGAGAGAATGATCTGGCTCTTGATGCGCATGTCATGGCTCCGCCGAGAACGACAGCATTGCGCATGTCACATCGAGCCAGCATCTCATTCCCGGCTTTTATTACCAAATGCTTATCAACGTCCTAACGACGCCAGCCGCGGCTCCTCGCACGACGCACGGTTCCTCACCCCCCATGAAATGAGGGCGAGGAACCCAAGTCTTGCTAAGTCACCCCGCCATGGCCATCGGCACGGCGCTCTTGTTGGGGATCTGGATGTCGATTTCCAGCGTCGACATGGTCTCACCGCGGTCCATCGAGACCTGCAGATAATCCTGGTCGATCTGCACATGCTTGGCGATGACGGCCATGATCTCCTCGCGCAGGATGGAGACGAGGTCGGGCTGGCTGCGGTTGCGGCGCTCATAGGCGAGCAGCACTTGCAGCCGCTCGCGCGCCACCGGGGCGCTGGAGCGCCGCTTGAAGATATCGAGCAGGTTCATGCCGCCCTCCTTCCCAAAAGACGATCGAGGAAGCCCTTGCGCTCGAAGGGCACGATGACGGGCAATTCCTCGCCCTCCAGCCGCCTGGCGGCGTCGATATAGGCCTTGGCAGCGGAATTGAGCGGCTCCGACAGCGTCACCGGCGAACCGAGATTGGAGGCGCGCAGCACGTCCTGGCTTTCTGGAATGATGCCGAGCAGCGGCACAGACAGGATTTCCAGCACGTCGTCGATGGACAGCATTTCGCCGCGCGACGCACGCGCCGCATCGTAGCGGGTCACCAGCACATGCTTGGCGATCTGCTCGCCCTGCTCGGCCCGCAAGGTGCGCGCATCGAGCAGGCCGATGATGCGATCGGAATCGCGCACCGACGACACTTCCGGATTGGTGACGATGACCGCCTCGTCGGCAAAGCGCATGGCGAGCTGCGCGCCGCGCTCGATGCCGGCCGGGCTGTCGCAGAACACGTAGTCGAACACCGAGCGCAGCTTGTCGATGACTTCGCCGACGCCTTCCTCGGTCAGCGCATCCTTGTCGCGCGTCTGCGAGGCCGGCAACAGGAACAGCGTCTCGACCCGCTTGTCGCGGATCAGCGCCTGCGAGAGTTTCGCCTGGCCCTGGATGACGTTGACGAGGTCGAACACCACGCGCCGCTCGGCGCCCATGATCAGGTCGAGATTGCGCAGGCCGACGTCGAAGTCGACCAAGGCCACCTTCTTGCCGGTCTTGGCCACGGCCGCCCCGAGGGCCGCCGTCGAGGTCGTCTTGCCGACGCCCCCCTTGCCCGAGGTGACCACCACTACCTTGCCCATTGAAAAGCCTCCGTTGTTGTTGTTCTTGGTCGGGCAGCCCTCGGCCGCCCCAATATCGAAACGAATGTCAGCTCAGCGTCGAAACCCGCAAGGCGTCGCCGTCGAGAAACGCCTGCACCGGCTTGCCGCGCGAAACGCCTTCCATCTCCTCGGCGGTGACGTACCAGCCGTCGACCGCCAGCAGCTCCGCCTCGTTCTTGCGGCAGAAGATGCGCGCGCCCCTGTTGCCCAGCGCACCCGCCGAAGCGCGCCCGCGCAGCGTGCCGTAGACATGGATCGAGCCCGCCGCGATGATCTCCGAACCGGACGCGACCGAACCGAGCACGATGACATCGCCATGCGGATGCACGATCGCCTGGCCGGAGCGGATCGGCGCCTTGATCATCAGCGTCCCCGAAGCCTCCTGCGCAACCTGCGGCTCGCTATCGCCCGCCTTGCTTGCGTCAACCTTGCCGACGTCGGCCTTGTCCGCGCTGCCCGCATCGGCGTGCTGTTCAGGCGCCTTGCCCTCGGCCTTGTCGAAACCCTCCGCCCGCGCCTCGCGGGGCAGCAACCCATCCGTCGTCGCCTCCTTGGCGCCGACCAGCACCGGCGGCAGGTTGGGCGCGAGCGCGGCGTGGCCGTCGAGCTCGATGGCGTAGATGCGGATGCCGCGATGGCCAAGCACATCGACCAGCGATTCGATCGCGGCGACATCGGGCTTCAAGGTGTTGAGATCAAGCACCACCGGCCGCCCGGCAAAATAGCCGGGCGAGTTGCCGATCCAGTGGTCGAGCCCCTCGAGCCACACGTCCAAAGGCGCTTCGGGCGTCAGCGTGAAAGCGACGAAAGAACGCGCGCGAAAACGAATGGATTTGGCCTCGAGGGGGGCGGCAAAGGTCACGGCTGGCGAATCCTTACTGAGAGGTAAACGCTAGCGAGGGAATGGTTAACGAATGGTTAATGCGGAGAGGGGCGCAACTTGGCAGTTGCTCGAGAAATTGGGAGGTCGGCCAAAACGCCGGTTGTGGCCGCTACCCGGCTGCACGGAATGTCTTGATGGGGCCGAGAGCGGTCAGTTCGTTTTCGAACAAAACATTGACAGAAGCGGACGGTTTACACTGGATGGTCGTTCGTCGAAGTGTTCCTGGCGAAGGACCTAACGCAACTACGGGAAACCTACAAATATAGGTTTCTGGAAGTTGAGGATGCCCGTCGTCGTGCTAGAAGCTTTATGCAACTGGCTCGTTGTGCCGTTGCACCTCGGCCTAATGACAAACGCCGAGCGGTGCAAACTGCGGACCAGGGAGTGGGCATGGCGAAGCTACCGAAAAAGCCGAGGTCGTGCTTTGTCGTCGGGCCAATAGGTGAAGATGACAGTGACGACCGAATTCACGCCGACTGGCTGCTCGAAGAAATTATCCAACCTGTGTTCGACGAAGACTTTAGCGAGTACCGCGTCGAGCGGGCAGACCGCATAACAATTCCGGGTCGCATCGATGCTCAAGTCATCTCGGCGCTGCTAGATGCAGACTTGGTGATAGCCGACCTGACCACACTTAATCCTAACGCCTTTTACGAGATTGGGATTCGGCACATGACGCAGAAGCCCGTCATCCACATGCACCTAGAGGGGCAGAGGATTCCATTCGACATAGCGTCCTTCCGGTCCATCAAGTTCTCGCGCGCCCGGCCCCGGGACTTGAAGGCTGCTCGTATGGCTTTGAAGGACGCGATCGAAATGGCCGTTCGCCCTGACCATAAAGTTGACAATCCTGTGACGTTTGCGCGGGGTAAGGTGGACTTCGCCGAGGATGCGACACCCCGTGAGCGCGTGCTTCAAGAGCAGATTGATGACCTGCGGTTCCGCGTCAACAGCCTGGTGCACGAGCGCCATGAGCTTGAGGACATCAACTTAGATCGGAGAAATACGCCAGGCATTCCGAATCTGCGGTTACTCGTGAAAACCAAAAAGGAGCACGCTGGCCAGGTCGAGCGAACTGTCGATAAAGCGGTTCGTGGGCTTCTGCAGGACTATCTGATAGGGGCGCTCGATGACGGGTCAGTAAAAATTGACATGCCCAACGACACCAGGGCGAAAAATTCCCTGAATAAGCTCCTATCTCGAATTAGGGCCATGCCGTATGTCGAAGGCGTGGAGGTTGTCAAAGAATAGAAAAAGCTCCCGAAGAGGCAGGGAGTCGATTAGACGACTGCACCTAGGTGGTGCGTTTGCCTGTCCATGTTTGCGGGCGCCACCGCCAAGAGTCTTCTTCGATATTTGCCTCTTCGAGGGCATGTTCGTCTCGGTGACCGCGACCCCCTTGGCTATGAACTGGTCACCGCCCTCCGCCTTCCTCCCCGTGTTTTTCGGCCGCCGCACCCATCCTTTTTGCAAGTGACGCTATTCAAACGCTCATCCCGACGACGATCCTGCTGGATCTCTGATTGCCGTGTGCCGCGTGCTGATATGGAATGAAGGCAAAAGCCTTTTCAACAATGAGTGGGACCAGAAGGGCTGGGCCAGCGTCGACTACTGGACACAAAAATCAGAAGCTGCCGGTTGGGATGGCATTTCCTGTTATGCTGCGCAGCCGATCCTATCGGCGCTCCTTCCCGCGTTGATCCGTAAGCTCCGGTTACTCCGAGCGACGGTGCTGACAGGAAAATATTTCTGGTCGCAACAGAACGCGTCCTACCTAGCGCTCGTCTATGAAACGAGCCTACCGACCACCGACGATCAAGAGACGCTGATCGACTGGGGATACCATTTCGACCAGCGCTCAACTGTCGTGACCGGCACCGGTACCTATTTTGCGCAGCAAGCTTGCACGCCGCCGGCCAAGGCAAAGAAGAAGGGAGCGCCGCATGAACATCGACGAATATGAAAATGGCGGCCGCGCGCTCTATACCGACTTTGCAGAGGCGGCGGCGGCGATCCTCCAAGCGGCGGTCGCCGAGCACAACGACTTGCGGCTGCAGAACATCCAGCATCGCGCCAAGGAAGCGGACTCGCTGCGCGCCAAGCTCGTCAAGGCCAACGCGGCAGCCGATGCGGCAATCGGCGATATCGCCAAGGACGTCTCGGGCTGCCGTCTCATCTTCTACACCAATGGCGATGTACACCGCTTTGGGCAGAGCGGCATCCTGCGCGAGAATTTCACGGTCGATTATGATCGCTCGAAAATCCACTACCCCGACAGCAAGGAAGACGGCGCCGAGTTCTTCATCTCCGAGAACTGGCTGGTGACACTGAGCGATGCTCGCTGTGCGCTTCCCGAGTATCGTCGGTTCACCGGGTTGCGCTGCGAGATTCAGGTCCAGACGATCCTCGATCATGCGTGGGCGGAGATGGCGCACGACACGATCTATAAGCCGATGACCGATGTGGGGTTTGGGGCCGCCAAGATCGAGGCAATGCGCAAACGGCTGCGCAAGGTGATGCAGGAGTTCCTCCAGCCTGCGGGTTATGCGTTCGATAAGATCGCGAGTGACTATGCGCAATTGCGCGACGGCAAGGCGATGTTCGACAGCGATGCGCTTGGCGTGATCCGCGCCTGCGCTGATCGCAATTCCCTCGACGACGCCGTCGAGAAATTTTCGAACTATGTGCTGCCTAACTATGACGACTATATCGCGGCCGCTCCCGAGATTATCGACACGCTGTCGGATGCCGTAATCCGCACAGCGGCGATGCCTGACGTGCCAAACAAAAGCTATTTCGGCGAATATCCTGGGATCAAGAGCGGCGCGGTGATCGCCAAGATCTGCCGCATTCTCCAGAGCGGCTATCTCCTCTATGCGAGCCCCGAGCGGATGTTCGATGCGCTGATAGCGATGCGCCGGGCGGCCGCGACCGAGGACGAGCGCAAGCCGATCGACGATCTCACCCAGCATTTCGCGAAACATGATCGGCGCGCTTGGCAGCAGGTCGGACCGGGGCTCCAGCGACTGCTGGTCGACCAGATCGCAGGCCTTGAGGATGCGGCCCTCGTCGCGGCGGCGCCCAGTGCTACCATCATGCTGCGCGAGGCGCTATCGAGTACGGTGACGGGCACTAGCTGGCAGGCTGATTCCGTGACGTTGCATACCGGGTCGGTTGGGGTGACCGAAAACCTCAAGGCGATGCGGCGCGACGCACTGCACCAGCTCGAGCGCCTGCACGGTCTGCTGAGCAAGGACGCCGCGCGCGAGGACGTCCGCCACGCCATGCTCGCTGCAGGCAATACGCCGAACAACGCCGGCTATACCGACCTGCTCGGCCAGGTCATCATGGACGATCTTGCGCATGTCGTCGGGTTTTTCACTGCGGTGGTGCCCGACCTCGGCCTAGAAGCAAGGCGACAGATCGAGGTTGATCTGCATCATAAATTCTACGCGTATCACGCACTGCCGCCGGGGATGGCGGACAAACCCGAACTGGTCGCTGCCCAAGGCCGGCTGGTTGACGCGATCACGGTGTGCCGCGCAGCGCTGGAAGGCGATCCCGATTTCGACCGCTACCGGTTGCTCGTCGGGCACGACAGCGTGACCCCAATCATGTGGGCGAAGCCCGGGTTCGATTATGAAGCGGCGGCGAAGGAGCGCTCCGTCGGGATCGACGCCTTGGTGGCGAGCGTCGATACGGCGAGCGCCGACGAGTGGCTCGCGCGGCTCGAGCGGTTCGTCGAAACCCGTAGCGAGGATATGGCGACATTCCTCGGCTTGCACGAGTTCATCAAAAAGCTCGCCACAGCTCAGCCGGACATATTGCTCGACTGGATGCCGCGACTGAACGACCGACTCGCCAACTGGCTGCCCGGCATGCTGCATGGCCTGTCGGACGCGGGTCATGGTGCTGCGATCAATCCGCGGATCGAAACCTGGGTCGCCGAAGACAAGCATCTCTCGTCGATTGCCTGGTATCTCCAGTTCGCCGAGGCGTTCCGGTTCGACCTGCTCGCGACCATCGCCGCCAAAGGTCTCGCTGCGGAAGACGATCAGATCCTCCACAATGTCGCGGTGGCCGCTGCGCGGCAGTCCACCAAGCATCCGGACGAATTGTTCGACGCCATCTTCCTGCCGGCGGTCCAGTCGCTGTCGTCCCGCGGATTGTTTGGCTGGGTCGGCGGCATGTTCAACTGGGATCAGTTGGGGTTGCTCAAGGGATTGTCGGTCGAACAGGTCAAGCCGCTGCTCGCGCTTATAATCGACGTGCCCCGCCTCGGCACCAATGGCGAAGCGCTGCTGGCTGTGATTGCACACGAGCACGCCCAGGCCGTGATCGATCTAATTGGCCGGCGCTTCCTGCATGAGCGCGAAACCGGCGATTTCCGGTACGAGGACCTGCCGCATGCGCTCCACTATCTACAGGAACCGCTCGCGGCTGCGCCGGTCGAGATCGTCGCGGCGGCGCGGCGCTGGTTCGATGCCGACCCAAGCTTTTCTGAGTTTCGCGGCGGGCGCCTGATCGCACAGCTGTTCCCTAATCTCGAACATCCGCTTTACCCGCTACTCTACAGCCAGATCGAAGAGAGCCGAGAAGGCATCGACTTCGTGCTGTCGGTGCTGCGCGCATTCCAGGGCGAGAAGTTCCTGCACCCGTTGCTGCGCGCGATCGTCGGCTTCCTGCCCGCCGAAGACGAGTTGCTGCGTATTGTCGACATCGTCATCGATTCGAGCGGCGTGCTCGTTGGTGAATATGGCAGCGTCGAAGCTCAGGAGGCGCGCAAAGCACTGGTCGCCGAATGGGAGGCAGATGAGAATGAGGCGGTGCGCGCGTTTGCCACGAGCTTTGTCAAATCGGCGGACAACCAGCTCGCGATGGAACGCCGCCGCGCCGACCGCTCCATCGCGATGCGTAAGATCGCCTATGAGGAGTAGAACTGCGACAGTGGCCATCCAGCCAAGTTTTTGGCTGCCACGCCTGCGAATTCCCGTCGCCCGCGCAGAACCTACCATCACGGCGCCTCGCTTGATGGAAATGAAAGAAGGGCGGCTTTCGGGATCGACAGCGAGCACGTTCAATGACGACTTCGAGGCGCATTGCTGCCGTTGTACTTAGAGAGATTTGGGCCACGGTAGCGTGTGGTGTATCGCCATCGCAACTGTAAGAGGAAAGCGACGAACAACTCCACAACTTCCCCTCACCCCCGCTTAAAATACTGCACCTCCCGCTCATGCTTCTCCACCGCGTCCCGCGTCTCGAACGCCCCAAATTCCGCCGTTTCCGGTCTTTTCATCCTTCTTGCGCGAATAAAGCCGGTATTTTCCGCCTTTCAGGTTCCGGATCATCTCGCTCTCCTAGCTGATCAGGATTTTCGCTTGGCCTTGAGGCTGCGGGCGGCTGCTCAGATTCCTTCTTACCTTTTCAAAACGGATGCACGACCCAACGACACAGGTTATGTTGCCCCGTCTGGCCGAGGTCATCGAAGGGGGCATGACATGCAGGCAGTGCCGATAGCGCATCAAGCCGCGCAACCCGTGCGCCCCATATCCTCCCTGGCCGGCTATCCGGCCGCCATCCTGTGCTGGCTGCTTTCGGCTGGTGTCTATATCGCGGCCAAATGGGTGGCGCCTGAAATGCCGCCCTGGGGCCTCTGCTTCTGGCGGCTGACGCTTGCCTGCGCCATCCTGCTGCCGATCGTGCACCGTCATCACGGCGCGATGATCGGGCTTTTGCGAACCCGCGCCGTGGAGGTCGTCGCCGTGGGGGCGATCGGCCTGACGCTGTGCCAAGGCATGATCTACCATGGCCTCAACCACACCGACGCCACCACGGCCGGCATCATCATGGCGTTGTCGCCTGTCATGACGATGGTGCTCGCCCGTTTCGTGCTTGGCGAGCCGCTCGGGCTGTGGAAGTCGCTTGGCGCGCTGGTTGCGCTTGCCGGGATGATTTTCATCGTTGCCCACGGCAATTTGACGGCGCTGCTGCAACTCAAGGTCAACGCCGGCGAGCTGTGGATCGTCGGCAGCGCGTTCTGCTGGGGCCTCTACACCGTGCTTTTGCGCCGTGCCAAATTCGGCATCGAACTCCTGCCGATGGTCGTGCTGCTGCTCGGCGCCGGTGCGCTGGTCGCCTTGCCTTTCCATCTGTGGGAATTGTTCAACGACGAACGCTCCGCCATGAACGCCCACAGCCTTCTCGCGCTCGCCTATCTGGCAGGTCCCGGCGGCGCCTTGATGTACTATCTCTACAACAAGAGCGTGGAAACGCTGGGCGCGAGCCGGGCGAGCATGCTGCTCTACCTGCAGACGGTGTTCGTGGCCATGCTCGCCTATCTGCTGCTCGGCGAGGGCTTGCACGATTACGATCTGGTCGGTGCGGCCTTCATCGTCGCCGGCATCGTGCTTGCCACAATGGTCAAGCCCAGGCCGGCTCAACCCCGCGTGGCGTAGAAGTCTGGCGAGTGACGGCTGTGCGGCGGGTCAACAAAAAACCCGCATGGGCGGCGGGTCACTGGCGCAAATCAGCACCATAGGCAAAAATGTAGCATAGCTGCTCTCACCGGTCAAGAAAAAATTCCTATCGACACCGACACAAACTGCCTGCCCGGACACATGCATTCCCACCAAAGGCCAGCGGCGCAACTGCGGCGGAGGCAGACATTCGAACGAAAGTAAATTCAGATCCAACTTGACGGAACATTAGCTAGAGCTAATTGTTAATGGATGCGGCAGGTGGTGCCCTCCATCGCCTGCCGAAGATCGGCCGTCCGATCGGCCCGCGTCCTCCGCCAGAGGCGCGGGCTTTCGGGCCGGGTGATCGGCCAGCCCCTCGCAACGGTATTTCTGTCCTTCAGCCTCTGATCATTTCGCCAGTCCCTCATCGGGGTTTCGCCGCCTCTTGGCCTTGAGGCTGCGGGCGGCCTGCTCGATTGCCGCGCGGTCATTGCCCAGGCGGTCGAGCAGTTCCTGCGCCTCGTCGCCCGATATGCCGGTGCGCACCGCCAGCGCCTCAACCTCCAGCACGTCGGAGCTGGCTATCTCGCCGGTTTCGGGCAGTGCGTCATCCGCCGTCAGCGGCAGGGCCGACTCGCGGTCGATCTCGGCCTCGGCCTGGTGCCAGTGCCGCTCAGGGTCGCCTTGCATGCGGCCTTCCCGTTCCCAGATGTGGTAGGCGCGCTCACGAATTCTGTCGTCCCGGTCGTCGCTCATGGTCAGTCCTCCTTGGGTTCAGGGTTGAACGCCGCGCCAATGCGGACGCTCCGGAAAATCCGCGCGATCGGATCGTGCGGCGCGCGGGGCTACTGGCATTGCCGCCTCGGCCCGCCGGAATAGGGCTGGTAGGAGTTGTCTTCCGGGCGGTAGGAGCGGTAGCGGCTGAAGCAGTAATCGACATGGTCGGCCGAAAGTGCTTCGCCGCCATCGCCGGCAACGTAGACGCCCAGGCCGGCGCCGTTTTCGTCGCCATCGCCGGCAACCGGCGGGACAGGCTGACCGGCGGCTTGGAGATAGGGCGAGACGCAGCGACGCAGCTGCCCGCTGTAGGAGAGGTAGCTGTTGTCGTCCGGATGGTAGGAGCGATAGCGGCTGGCGCACCAGGCGAGATGCGAAGGCGGCAGGTCGGTCGTCGTGGGCGCGATGGCGCCGGTGACCGTCGGGTCCGGCGGTGTTTCCTGCGGTTTGGCGGGGATGTCGGGCGGCGCGGACTGTTTGGCCGGCAGGCGTTCGAGCCCCTGCCCGGCCTTGTTCACCGGCCGCGCTTTTTTGGTCCACAGCTCCGCCACGCTGACGGTGGCCGTCGCCTGGCGCGGCGGCTTTGCGGCAAGCAGCCAGGCCGCAAAACCCAGTCCGCTGCCGAAGACCGCAAGGGTCAGCACGAAGCCGCAGACCAGTCCCAAAACCGCTTTCACGACACGCTCCTTAAGTCCCTGCTCATAGAATGCGGGGCCTCAAGGCTGGTTCCAGAAAAACGCTGGGCGCACGCCTCTCGCGTTGCCGCCGAGCGCGCCCGGCAAGCGCCGCCAAGGGAGGCTCAAAGGAGCGCCCAGACACACTCCAGAAACAATATTCAACAGTTCGGAAAAACTGCCGAAAAGATCGGATGGCATAAGCATCCCACAACAACTGGAAAAATGGCCGTGCCGGGCGATGCCCGGCCTGGACGGGAAAGCATGGAAATGGATCACGGTGTCGATATCGCCGAACTGGACGCGGAACGATCGGGGCTGGAAAGCGGCCTGGCAAGTGTCGACGCGCCGGTAAGAACGGCCCCCGCGACAGCCAGGCGCGGGCAGATCCTGACGGGCGCCGACTTTGCCCGGCAAGGCCTGCCCGGCGAGCGGCTCGACACCGTCTTCGAACAGCTCGCCGACATGTTTGCAGCGCTGCCGGCGGTGATCTCGGACGGGCGTGTCTGGACCTATCGGGAACTGGACAGCCGGGCCAACCAGTTCGCCCGCCTGCTGGTCAAGCGCGGCGTGCGGCCGGGCGACCGCGTCGGCCTCATTCTCGACCGCTCGGCGGAGACCTATGTCGCGCTGCTCGCCTTGATGAAGGCGGGCGCTGCCTTCGTGCCGCTGGCCACCGCGTTTCCCGAGGAGCGGATGGCGCTCATCATCGAGGACGCCGGCGTCAGCCTGATCGTCACCATCGCCGCCTATGCGTCGCGGGCCGGCCAGCTGCCGGTTCCGCATCTGCTGATCGACAGCACTGCCGCCGAAATCTCCAGACAGTCCGACGCGCCGCTGAAGCCGCATGCGAAGGCCGCTTCATCGGAGGACACCTGCTACATCCTCTACACCTCGGGCACCACGGGCAAGCCCAAGGGCGTGGTCATCAAGCACCAGAGTTTCGTCAACTTCATCCGCGTCGCCGCCGCCTCCTACGGCTACCGGCCGGGCGACCGCGTCTACCAGGGCATGACCATTGCCTTCGACTTTTCCTCCGAGGAGATCTGGGTGCCGTTCGTCGCCGGCGCGACGGTGGTGCCGGCACCGGGCCAGATGCCGCTGGTGGGCGAGGAACTGGCCGATTTCCTGCGGCTCCACGACATCACCTGCATCGCCTGCAGCCCGACGCTGCTGTCGTCGATGACGTCGGATGTGCCCAGCCTGCGCACGCTGCTGGTCGGCGGCGAAGCCTGCCCGCACAATCTGGTGGTGCGCTGGTCGAAGCCGGGCCGACAGATCCTCAACACCTATGGCCCGACCGAGGCGACCGTCACCGCCACAATGGGCGCGCTGACGCCGGACAGCCCCGTCACCATCGGTGCGCCGCTGCCGACCTACTCGATCGTCATCCTCGACGCATCGCTGCCGCAGCTTGCCGAGCCCGGCGAACTGGGCGAGATCGGCATCGCCGGCATCGGGCTCGCGGTCGGCTATCTCAACAGGCCTGAGCTGACCGAACAGAAATTCATCGCCGATTTCGTCGGCCTGCCAAACAATCCGTCCAGGCGCATCTACCGCACGGGCGACCTTGGCCGCATCAACGACCAAAGCGAGATCGAGTATGCCGGCCGCATCGACACCCAGGTCAAGATCCGCGGCTACCGCATCGAGCTCGGCGAGATCGAGGCGGTGCTGCTCGACCAGCCTGAAATCGCCCAGGCCGCCGTCACCACCTGGGAGATCGAGCCCGGCCGCGTCGAACTCGTCGCCTATTTCGCAGCGAAGGCCGGCCAACCGTCGATCTCGCGCGCCGACCTCGCCACGACGATGAAACGGCGGCTGCCCGACTACATGGTGCCCTCCTATCTGGAGGAACTGCCTGTTATCCCGATGACGGTCTCCAACAAGGTGGATTTGCGCCAGCTGCCGAAGCCGACAAGCGTGCGGCTTTCGGGCGATCGCGCCATGGTCGCGCCCGGCAATGACGACGAGCGTTTCATGGCCGACGCGCTGGCCGCGGTGCTGAAAT
This sequence comes from Mesorhizobium sp. WSM4809, assembly GCF_055811655.1. Classification (NCBI taxonomy): domain Bacteria; kingdom Pseudomonadati; phylum Pseudomonadota; class Alphaproteobacteria; order Hyphomicrobiales; family Phyllobacteriaceae; genus Mesorhizobium; species Mesorhizobium sp. WSM4809. The sequence goes on along the minus strand of NZ_JBVVQW010000011.1, from coordinate 3,708 downwards.
TCGAAGAAGTGTCCGTCGAGGACAATTTCTTCGACGATCTCGGCGCCAACTCGCTGCTGATGGCGCATTTCTGCGCGCGCCTGCGCACCAGGAAGCAATGGGCGACGGCGTCGATGCGCGACATCTATCTCCATCCGACCGTGGCGCGGCTGGCGCTGCATCTCGGCGTGGCGGACGAGATGACGACGGCCACCAACGAGCCCGTCCTCACCCGCCGGGCCTCGAATTTCGCCTACTGGACCTGCGGCGCCGCACAGCTGCTGTTCTACGCGCTCTACAGCTATGGCGCCCTGTGGGCGGTCAATGACGGCCTCAACTGGATGTATGACGCGCTCGACGATCCGCTGCAGCTCTACATCAGGTGCGTGGCGCTTTCTGCCGCCGTGTTCTTCGGCATGTCGGGCTTTGCCGTCATCGCCAAATGGGTGCTGGTCGGCCGCTGGAAGGCGGAGGCGTTTCCCATCTGGGGCGTGCGTTACTTCCGCTTCTGGGTGGTCAAGACATTGATCCGCACCGCCCCCGTCGTGCTGTTCCGCGGCAGCCCGCTCTACAGCATCTACCTGCAGCTTCTGGGCACCAAGCTCGGCAAGAACGCCGTCATCGAATCGAAATCCGTGCCCGTCTGCACGGATCTCATCTCGATCGGCGCCAACACCATCCTGCGCAAGGAATCCATGATCCTCGGCTTCCGGGCGCAGTCCGGTTATATCCACACCGGGCCGCTGACCATCGGCCGCGATGCCTTTGTCGGCGTCGGCTCGACGCTCGACATCGACACCAGGATCGGCGACGGCGCCCAGCTCGGCCATTCGTCCTCGCTGCATCGCGGCCAAAGCATCCCCGACGGCGAACGCTGGCATGGCTCGCCGGCCGTGCCGACCACGGCCGACTATTGCAAGGTGCGCAATGTCGATCCGTCCAACATCAGGCGCTTCCTGTTCGAAGCGGTGCAGCTGATCGGGCTGTTTGCCATCGTCACTCCCTTGCCGCTCTTGTTCCACAGCTATTGGGAAAATGTCGGCGACGACTACCAGGAAACCATCGGCGTCGTCGCGATCGGCACCACGGTCACGCTTTTCGGCTACATCGCCGTGGCCTTCCTGGCGGCGACGCTGGTGCCGCGCCTGACAAACCTGATCCTGAAGCCAGGCCGCACCTACACGCTTTACGGCTTTCGCTACTGGCTGCAGACGGTCGCCGAATTCTCGAGCAACTCCCGCGTGCTAGGTCTCCTGTTCGGCGACAGCTCGGCCATCGTGCACTATATCAGGGCCATCGGCTGGAACCTCAACAGAGTGGTGCAGACCGGCTCCAATTTCGGCTCCAACCAGCAGCACGAAAACCCGCTTCTGTGCGAGATCGGCACCGAGACCATGGTGTCGGACGGGCTGTTCATGATCAACATGCACAAATCCGCCTCCGCCTTCCGGCTCGAGCCGACGAGGATCGGCGAGCGCAACTATCTCGGCAACAACATCTACTATCCGCCGGACGGGCGCACCGGCGACAACGTCCTGCTCGGCACCAAGGTGATGATCCCCATCGACGGGCCGCTGCGCGAGAATGTCGGGCTTCTGGGTTCCCCTGCCTTTGAAATCCCGCGCATGGTGAACCGCGACAAGGAACTCATCGCGGGCGTCGACGAAGACGACCGGCGCCGGCGCATCCCGCACAAGAACCGCCACAATCTGGTGACGATCCTGCTGTTCGTGGCAACGCAATGGATCATGCTGTTCGCCACGCTGGCGATCTGGGACCGGGCGCTGAACTACTATACCGAATGGGCTGAAGTCGCGCTGTTCGTCGCCGTGCTCCTGACTTCGGCGATCACCATTCCGTTCTACATCTTCGTGGAACGGGCAAGCCTTGGTTTCGGCCGGCTGAAGCCGCAAATGACGACCATCTACGACGTCGCGTTCTGGCGCCATGAACGCCACTGGAAGCTGGCGGATTCGCCGATCGTGCGGCTGTTCGCCGGCACGCCGTTCCGGCCGATGATCCTGCGCATGCTGGGCGTCAAGGTTGGCAAACGGGTCTATGACGGCGGCAGCAACCTCACCGAACGCTCGCTGGTGGAGATCGGCGACGACGCCACCCTCAACGAGGGCTGCGTCATCCAGGCCCATTCGCTGGAGGAAGGCGCCTTCAAGTCCGACTTCATCCGCATCGGCAAGGGCTGCACGCTCGGACCTTCAGCCTTTGTCCACTACGGCGTCGTGATGGGCGAAGGCTCGGTGGTCGATGTCGACTCCTTCGTCATGAAGGGCGAAGAGCTGGAGCCCAACTCCATATGGCGTGGCAACCCGGCCAAGCTGCACCGCTTCGTCGAGCCGATCACCGACGATGGCTCCAAGGCATCGGCCCGGGCATCGGCTTGAAAAAGGGCATCGGCTTGAACACCGGAGACATCCGTCTCGTTGCCGTGACCGAGGCCAACCGTGCCCTGGTCACGGCCCTGGAACTCGCCCCGAAGCAGAGGGATTTCGTCGCCGGCAATGCGGCGTCGCTGGAAGAAGCCGAAACCGACGCAGACGCGCGGCCACGCGTCGTCATGGCCGGGACCCGTGTCGTCGGTTTCCTCATGTACGAGGCGCCCGAGGATGACGACGAGGCGCGCATCTACCGCTTCATGATCGACCGCGCTTCTCAAGGCAAAGGCTACGGCAAGGCCGCGCTGCGCGAAGTGCTGGGCGAAATCCAGGGGCTCGGCCACATCAGCCACGTTTCGATCTGCTACGAACTGGAGAATGATGCGGCGCGAAACCTCTATCGCAGCGCCGGTTTCGTCGAAGAAGGGCTCGACGAGGACGGAGAGATGATCGCCGATCTCGCTTTGCCGGCACGGACGCACGAGCCGTGACGCGGCTGCCCGGGGAGATCGCCTTGGCCGAAGCGATGACCGCCATCGCACCCAAGAGTATCCGGGTCGGATGCCGGCTTATACGCGATGGCGACGACGGCCATCTGCTGCCCGGGGAAGCGAACTCCATCGCCGCGCGTCAACCGGCCATGCGGCGCGCCAGCGGCGCGGCCCGGTGGATCGCGCACGGACTGCTGGCGGAGCTTGGCGCCGGCGACGTCGCCATCCTGCGCGCGCCAACGGGCGCGCCGGTCTGGCCCGACGGGATAACCGGTTCGCTCGCTCACGACGACGACATGGCGGTGGCGGCGATTGCACCGATTGGCGATATCGCCTCGCTCGGCATCGACGTCGAGCCCGCGCAGCCTCTCCCGGATGATATTTTGGCGCTCGTGACAACGCCCGCGGACCGCACGGACGCAGCCGACCGGCATCTTGCCGGCCGCATTCTCTTTGCCGCCAAGGAAGCCGTCTACAAGGCCGTCTATCCGCTCGATCGCGAGGTGCTTGGTTATGAGGACATCACCGTCGACCTGAACGCAGGCCAGGCGACGACGAAGACAGGCCGCAAGGCCAGCCTCGCCTACTGCGTTGCCCCGCGCGTGGTGGTGCTGGCGTTTGTCGATGGAGATGGGGTTTGGGGTCTGCGCGATTATTCTGCTGCGCTACGGCGTCATGAGTTCCTAGCCGAACGCGGCAATCGTTGACGTTGGCGCTGCCCCTCACTGTCCTGCCGGACATCTCTCCCCGTATAGTGACGGGGAGAGAGGGGCCGGTGTCCGAACCGGATAGATAGGTAACAGAATGGACTGATTAGATGGGTGACAGTTTTCTTGTCCGCCGGGAGG
>NZ_JBVVQW010000010.1:0-191927 GCF_055811655.1 Mesorhizobium sp. WSM4809 | reverse complement strand
CCTCCCGCCCTCCCCAGGACTGCGGTTCCTGCCGGCGTCGGCCCTTCAATAAGGTTTTTCACATTCATTGATGCAACCGACAAACGCGGCGGAACATAAACATGATCCCTTGGTCGCTCATCACGCACCCGGAGCTAGGCGTCCAAGAACTCCTGGCGCATCGCCCGACCAGAACTCCACTACCTGCGCGGCTCCGGGCCGGCTTATTCGCGCCGCGCTGCCATGAGGCCGGCAGGTGCGATGCCGACTGCGTCCTTTGGCCAACCTGCCGTTATGATCTCACCCGCGGCACTATTGACAGCAACTAACCCGCCCTTTGAGGCGCAAAGCTACCGTCCACGCATTTGCAATTGAGACGCCTCTGGGTCAGCGGCCCGGCATGCCGAGATCCAATGCGCAACGGATAGGTCACTGAACGGTGGTCTCTCGGCCACGGTCGAAAGGCCTGATTCTCCGCTCGGTTGGTGTTGTTGAGGGCTGGGCGTAAGCGACCGTGGGGCGTTATCATCCTGTGGGTCGCGTCAGTTGTTCAAAAAGCTGCGCGCGGGCCGACACCAAGGTGTCGGCGATACCAACGTGCAATGTAACCAGATAGGATCCTCGACATACTTCCCATCGCGCAGCACCCGCGCTGTAGAGATTTGGAAGGAGCCGAACGATGAAGATTCTAATGGTATTCACTTCGCACGATATCCTCGGAAGTACCGGGCGCAAGACGGGCTTCTGGCTTGAGGAAGGCGCCGCACCCTACTACGTCTTCCGAGACGCCGGGGTCGATTTGACACTCGTGTCACCGAAAGGCGGCCAACCGCCAGTCGACCCGAAAAGCGATCTGCCGGAGAACCAGACGCCCGCCATGACAAGGTTCAAGGAAGACGAGGCAGCGCGAAAGGTGTTTGCAACCACCAACAAACTTAGCGAAGTCCGTTCCGAAGATTTCGACGCGATCTTCTACCCTGGTGGGCATGGTCCCATGTGGGATCTGGTGGATAACCCCGACTCAATAAAACTGATCGAGTCATTCTACGATTCCGGAAAGCCAGTAGCGGCAGTCTGCCATGCTCCAGCTGTATTGCATCGCGTGACGTATCAAGGCGCTCCGATCGTCAAGGGTAAGCGGGTAACCGGATTTGCTAACAGCGAGGAGGAAGAAGTTCAACTGACGAAAGTCGTGCCGTTCCTTGTTGAGGACGAACTCAAACGCCTCGGGGGCCTCTACGAGCAGAAACCGAACTGGGAGAGCTTTGCAATTACCGACGGGAGACTGATCACGGGACAAAATCCGGCATCGTCGACCGCAGGTGCGCAGCACCTGCTTAAGTTGCTCAACGAATTGAAGACCGCGGGTTTTAAAGCGGCCTAACGCAGGGGCTCAACCCTTAAAGCCGGGGACCGGCACCGGTGGTGCGAACCGCAAGTGCTCCCTGGCAACATCGGGCCCCTGCCGAAATGCAGAACAGCTCCAATTAACACACGAGGACGCCATGACCGATGCTATATTGCAAGACAGGCCTTCGCCGGAGGAGGCGGATGTCAAGCCGATGAGAATGACCCTTGAACTTCTCGTCATCCCAGTCTCCGACGCCGGCCGCGCCAAAGCATTCTACGAAAGCCTAGGCTGGAAGTTGGACATCGACCATTCAACAGGAAACGATTTTCGCATAGTGCAGTTCAGCCCGGTTGGCTCCGGATGCTCGATAATGTTTGGGAAGAACATCACTACCGCTGTGCCCGGTTCGGCGCGAGGAATGCATCTCGTCGTCTCCGATATCGTTGCGGCGCGTGACGACTTGCTCCGGCGTGGTGTGGAAGTCAGCGACCCGTTCCACGACGTTGGCGGGATTTTCCACCACTCCAACGGTATCGGGATTACTGATGGCCCTAGTCCCGAAAGAAAGAGCTATGCATCGTTCGCCACCTTCCAGGACCCCGATGGTAATCAGTGGACCTTGCAGGAAATCACCGCGCGCCTTCCCGGACAACGACACGGCACCAGTTTTACTGCGCAGCTTCAAGAGGCCGTCTGGGGCAGACAGGTCGACTGATCCCCTTAACTCCTTGCCAAGCTCTCAGCCCAGTTCATGCGCCAATCCGTCTGAACTGGGTAGATCTGTACGCGACGGGTCCGTCATTTTTCCCAACCGCTCTGTGCTGGGGACACGTCTCCGAGAGATTGCGCTGAATAAGGAACGTGCTGACGGGATACGACGATACAACAGTTCGGTGACCTGACACTCGACGAACTGTGCGTGGAACTGGAGGGGCGCGGTGTTGGCGTGCACCGTTCCAGCGTGGCGCCACTGCTTCACCGGCAGGGCCTCAGTCACAAAAAAAGACGCTCCGGGCCAGCGAACAGGAACGCCCCGACATCCAGCAGGCCCGCCAGCATTGGACGACGCGGCGCAAGACCTTCTTCGACCAGGTCCTGACGCGGCTCGTCTTCATCGACGAGACCTCGACCAACACGCGGCTGACCAAACGAGCCGGCTGGGCGCCCAATGGCGCTGCCGTCAGATAATGGTTCCATCGTGTGAAAAGATAGGACTGCTATACGGGAGCAGAGAACGCACGCTCGACACGGTACATACCGGGCTGAAACGTGGAGAAACCCAGCGCTTCCTTGAGGTAGGGCAACGGCCTAGGATCGGCACGCATGGCCTCGTAGTCGGCCGCGCTTCTCCACCTCGCATACATGGCGACTTTGGTGCCGTCGACACTTTTGTGCAGTGCTGCTGAAATGAAACCAGGCGCTTGATCCACCACGCCGCTCGTTGCGGATGTCAAAAGGTCCACAAGCCTATCTTGATCGTCCGGGCTGACGGTAAAGACGTTGATCATTACGATGCTTTGGTCATCGGTCATTCGTATATTGCTTTCGTTTTGTGATTTGTCGGCCGCTCGTTGACGGCTGATTCCGCACACATGGGGATAGATAGTTTCGAAGACAATCCTCTAGAGGCTCGTAGAGCGTCAGTAAGCAGGACATGCTTCACCTGCTACGGCTCTGGGGCCGCTCGTCATAGGGTCCCTCAAGGATCACAGCGGGAGCTTCACAGCACCCGTGCACTATATCATCGCGATGATGCCGCTAAGCATATTGTGGGTCTTCCTGGTGGGCCGCACCGAACGAGATCGGCTGATGCAGCGCGCAGCTTAAATCCTGCCATCGAGGCTTCGGCGGGCAGATCAGAGGGCGGCCCTGGCGTGCGGTAGGTCTGCCGTCAGAGAATCGTCCGATACCAAAGTCTACTTATGCAGGGGCGGCGTCGGGTCTAGCCTCCATGCGTCGCCTTCGTCTCCCACAAGGCGACACGCTGAAAGCAGCGAAGCGCTCCTGCGTCCTCCCCTCCTCCGGAGCGCGCGGGTCGTACCAAGATCCGCCTTGGGCCGTCTCCTTCCGCCAGGAGACGGCCCCTTTCAAAAAAACCACACGCAGGCGTGCAGTGACCGCGACGCCTCGCGAGACAGTCTCGACACTACTGAAGCCCACGCACGCTCAAGAAGGCTGAAATGAAGAAAACTCGTCCCCCCGGCATCCGGCCCTACGACCATCCGGCTGGTGGCTGGGATGCGCTAAAGGCTGTCGCCAAGACGCTGGCGCATCAGCGGATAGTCGCGCAGGGCAGCCGGACTTTGCTGAAGGCGAACCAGCCCGAAGGATTCGACTGTCCCGGATGCGCGTGGCCCGATCCCAAACACACCTCCTCCTTCGAGTTCTGCGAAAACGGCGCCAAGGCGATCACGTGGGAATCCACAGCAAAAAGGGCCGATGCAAGCTTCTTTTCGAACCACACAGTATCGGCACTCTGGGAGTGGACCGACCACGAGCTTGAAGACGCCGGGCGCCTGACGCTCCCGCTGCGATACAACCCTGTAGTCGACCGTTATGAACCGATCGACTGGGATGAGGCCTTCGGTTTGGTTGCCAGCGGACTGAACAAGCTCGGATCCCCGGACCAAGCGGAATTCTACACCTCGGGACGAGCGTCGAATGAAGCTGCTTTTCTCTATCAGCTTTTCGTGCGCGCCTTCGGCACCAACAATTTTCCCGACTGCTCGAACATGTGTCATGAGGCCACGAGCGTCGGTCTTCCGAAATCCATCGGCGTCGGCAAGGGCACCGTGACGCTTGAAGATTTCGATCATGCCGATGCGATCTTCAGCTTCGGGCACAATCCGGGCACTAACCACCCGCGGATGATGACGACCCTCCATGAAGCGGCCCGTCGCGGCGTTCCCATCATCGTCTTCAATCCCTTGAAGGAGCGCGCGCTCGAGCGATTCGCCGCGCCGCAGGATCCGATCGAAATGGTCACGATGTCCGCGACCCCCATCGCCTCGGCCTATCACCAAGTTCGCGTCGGCGGCGATCTGGCCGCCCTCAAGGGACTGATGAAGGCAGTGCTCGAACTTGACGCGGCGAGCCTTGCCGCAGGCAGCGGCGGAGTGCTTGACCGGCCTTTCATCGACGAGCATACGTCGGGTTTCGGCGAACTTCGCCTCGATTTGGAAGCGACCAGTTGGGACGAGATCGTCGCCGCCAGCGGCTTGACGAAGCAGGCGATCGAGAGCGCTGCGGGCGTCTACGTACGAGCCGAGAGAGTGATCGTCTGCTACGGCATGGGGATCACGCAACACGCGCGAGGAACCTCGAACGTCCAGCAGATCGCAAACCTGCTCATGGTTAGGGGAAACATCGGCCGCGAGGGCGCTGGAATGGCGCCCATTCGCGGTCACTCGAACGTTCAGGGCGACCGCACGGTAGGCATCACCGAAGTCCCGAACAGTGCGCTCCTCGACGGCATCGAACGCGCCTTCGGCTTTCGTCCGCCAAGCGAAAAAGGCCATAATGCGGTCGAGGCGGTGGAAGCCGCCATCGACGGACGTGCAAGGGCACTGATCTGTCTCGGCGGCAATCTTGCCGTGGCGATGTCCGATTCACGGGCCACGTTCGCAGGCATGCGTAGTCTTGATCTGTCAGTCCATATCGCGACGAAGCTCAACCGTTCCCATCTGCTTACGGCGACGACGACGCTCGTCCTGCCATGTCTGGGACGCACCGACCTCGACGTGCAAGCATCCGGCCCTCAGTCGGTCACTGTCGAAGATTCGATGTCCATGGTCCACGCGTCGCGAGGGTTTCTGAATCCTCCAGGCAAGGCCGTTCGATCCGAGCCGGCGATCATCGCAGGGATCGCCAAGGCGACTCTAGGCGACCGCCATGGCATCGACTGGGACGGCATGATCGCGAACTACGACCGGATACGGGACAAGATCGAGGAGGTCTTCCCTGACTTTTCCGGGTTTAACATGCGCGTGCGCAAACCCGGCGGCTTCAGGCTCGACGTCGCCGCCTCATCTCGGCGGTGGAACACGCCGGACGGCAAGGCGAACTTCCTAACCTCTCCGGGGCTGTCCGAGGATTGGTCCGCCGATGGAGGCGTCCTGACGTTGACCACAATCCGCAGCCACGGCCAGTATAACACGACGATCTACGGTCTCGACGATCGGTACCGAGGCGTGTTCGGGCGCCGCGACATCGTCTTCATGAACGCCGAGGATCTGGCGCTCAGAGGGCTCCGGGACGGCGACAGGATCGACGTCCTGGGGCTGATCGGCGCGCCGGACGACAGGCATATCGCTCGCGGGTACACCGCGGTAGCCTATGACATTCCGCGCGGTTCCATCGCCGGCTACTATCCAGAAATGAACGTGGTCATGTCGCTGCATCACTACGATCGACAGTCCGGCACGCCATCCTACAAGGCTATTCCGGTTCGAATAGCGGCCACGTCCTCCTGAGCAGAGGCGTCAATACACAGACAATCCGACCGCTCGTCGATCGCCGTGGCTACCGCACCAGGCGACGTTATGCTGGCCCGAGAACGCTACGGAGGTCGTCGGTGTCGGTCACCCCGCTCTGGAACCACCAGAGAAGCTGTCTTGCCGGATCCTCTGCCACGGCGCCCTGTATCTCGCATCGCCGACTCCCGCAATGCTCCCTGATGACCGGCGTATCACTGCCACGTCCGCCGACCACAGGGCACATGTGTCGAACTGTCGCTTCATCTGTCTTGGCCTTTTGCACGTAGCTATCCGCGATACTTTGGTATGGGCGACACCTTCGTCCACTAGCGGCTCCGGGTCGCCGGCCTCAAACTTCGTCGGTCAACACGCCACTCTCGAGCATCTCGAACGGCGGCAATCCATCGTCCACATTGGAGAAGCAGTCATGCGCAATCTTAGAGCTGGGAACCTCACACGTCGATCCTTCGGCGGCGTCGCTCTCGGCCTGACGGCTGCGGGAATCCTTGCGGAGAGAGCCGCCGCAGCCGACAACCGCAAGGCAGACCGTTCGAATAGCCGGGGTCTCGCCGCCGACAAGCGCATCGACGCAGGAGACCTGAGCGTCGGATACGCCGAGCTCGGCCCTGAAGGTGGACCGGCGGTCATTCTTTTCCACGGCTGGCCCTACGACATCAACGCCTTCGCCGAGGTAGCGCCTTTGCTCGCGGAGCGGGGTCATCGTGTGATCGTGCCGCATCTACGTGGATACGGCAGCACTAGGTTCCTGTCCGAGGACACAATGCGCAACGGCCAGCAGTCGGCGCTTGCTGTCGACGCCATCAAGCTGATGGACGCCTTGAAGATCGAAAAGGCGACGGTCGCCGGGTTCGACTGGGGCGCGCGGACCGCCGACATCGTCGCCGCGCTCTGGCCGGAACGATGCAGGGGCATGGTGTCCGTCAGCGGCTATCTTATAGGAAACCAGGCTGCCGGAAAGGCGGCCTTGCCCCCGGCCGCCGAACTTCAATGGTGGTATCAGTTCTACTTCGCCACGGACCGCGGTCGAGACGGCTACGAGAAATACACGAACGACTTCGCCAAGTTGATCTGGCGTCTCGCCTCGCCACAGTGGAAGTTCGACGACTCGACCTTCGAACGTAGCGCAGAGGCATTTGCCAATCCCGACCACGTCTCGATCGTCGTTCATAACTACCGTTGGCGTCTTGGCCTCACGCAAGGTGAGAAACGGTTCGACGAATTCGAGACCAGGCTAGCGGCCGGTCCAGAGATCCATGTGCCGACGATCACGATGGAGGGCGACGCCAACGGAGCGCCTCACCCTGATCCAAAGGCCTACGCCGCAAAGTTCAGGGCGAAATACGAACATCGTCTCGCAGCCGGCGGGATCGGCCACAATTTGCCCCAGGAGGCGCCCGAGGCGTTCGCCAAGGCTGTAAGAGACGTCGATTCCTGGGCGTGAACAACCGGGGGTCCCGATGCGCTCATCATCGAAAAAATTGATGATCTCCATCCGAAAAACCGGACTGGCGCGGCCTCGCCTGGTCGTGAGATGGGAAGGGCTTCCGCCGGGAAGGCGTCACAGTGCAGTGGCTGCGGGTGCGATGAAAGGATTCAACTTTGGAAATCGGTATCGATAGTTTTGCGATGCTACTGCCGGAACCTGACACCGGGCGTTTGCAGTCGGCAGTCGATCGCATGGAGAGCGTGCTTGCCGAGGTGGAGCTGGCGGACCAGGTCGGTCTGGACGTCTTCGGAATGGGCGAACACCACCGGGAAAACGCGCTCGATTCCGCGCCCGCCGTGATACTTGCCGCAGCGGCGGCGCGCACCAGGTCGATAAGGCTTACGAGCGCCGTCGCCGTCCTCAGCGCCTCCGATCCCGTGCGACTTTTCCAGGAGTTCGCAACGTTGGATCTGATATCCCGAGGACGGGCGGAGATCGTGGTTGGTCGTGGCTCTTCCGTGGAGGCCTATCCTCTGTTCGGCTTCGACCTGAGGGACTACGACGCGCTGTTCGCGGAGAAGCTCGACCTGCTGCTCAAGATCAGGGAGCAGCCCAACATCAAATGGCAGGGCCGGTTTCGTCCTGCCATCGATGGAGAGGGCGTCTTCCCTCGCCCGCATCAGCCCACATTGCCCATCTGGCTTGGCGTCGGCGGCACGCCCGAGTCTTTCGTCCGCGCCGGGACACTGGGCCTCCCGCTCATGGTTGCCATCATCGGCGGAAGCTTCGAGCGCTTTCTGCCCTTGGTCGAACTCTATCGTCGCGCATGGCTCGCCGCGGGGCATCCCTCGGAGAACCAGAGGGTGGGCGTCCACGCTCTCGGCTTTGTCGGGGAGACCGACGAGGCTGCGCGGAAAGCCTTCTTTCCCGGCTGGTTTCAAATGTTCACGGACGCTGGAAGGGAGCGCGGGTGGCCGCCGCCGACGAAGGCCCAATTCGAACACATGTGCGGGCCAGGTGGCGCGTTCCTAGTCGGCGGTCCGCAGGCGGTGGCCACCAAGATAGCTCATGTTAACAGAACGTTGGGAGGAATTGCTCGCATCACCTTTCAGATGAGCACCGCCGGGCTCGACCCTGAAGCGATGCGTCGTTCGATCGCGCTGCTGGGAACTGACGTCGCGCCTTTGATACGGGGGCAGCTTGGCGCCTAGCAGGTGCGTCGCGTAGAGCGCCGACGTACTTCAGCGCGCATCTCTTCAGCCGAAAATCAATTTCTGATAGGCAGCCAGCATCTGCGGGTCCTCGACGGACCCGTGATGATGAAGCTGTCGCCAACCGTCTTGCTTGCGTACGAACCATCGGGTTGTCCGGAAGGCGACGTCGAGCGTCTCAGTCGCCGTCCTGCAGACTCCACGTTCACGACCGACGAACAGATGCCAGTCTTCCCCACCCTGGCTGGTGAAGTCGTGGAAAGTGACATGGACCGTCGCATCGCCTTCGAACAGCTTCGAGTAGCCTTCGGCGATCTGCCCCCAGCCGCGGCGGATCCCACCGATGGGGTTGTCCATGCTCGGCTCCGACCCTGCGACCCAGACGTCTTCCAGACCGGCCAGATCGCCAGCGTTGAAGGCATGGTAGAATGCGATCAAGGAATCGAGGGGACTGCCGTCGCCCCATTTCGTCTCGTCGCCGTCCACTTCTGAGAGATGCCTGTTCATCGATGTCGTCCTCGCAAGCTGCGTAGAGTTCTGTCTCTGCGTGAGCATGCCGTTTAGATGGCCTTGCCCACGTCCGGCAGCATGCTCAGACGCGACCGCGCGTGCTATTGTACGATGGTGTCGTACCCCTACTTCGGAGTTAGATCGCGATACTATCGTCCAATGGAAATCGGCGCGCGATGCTGCAGTGCCGGCTTAGCAAGCAACACCTTGCGGGAGACAAACCTGCTTTATGCTGTCGATGACTGAAACATGATATGATCGACCGGAAAAGGGAAGAACGTGCCCGTGCCTACCAAGTCACACGTCTTAGAGAACGGCAATGACTGACGCGACGCCCTCATCAGCCAGGACCGCAGTCCCACCTGTCGTGTTTGTGGTGACGACGATCTCTCCCTCAGAGAATCGCTCGAAATGCTGATTGCCGCGGGCTGGCGACCAGCGGTTTTCGGATCTGCTGATGCTTTTTTGAATGCTCCTCCGACCTCGACGCCGAGCTGTCTACTGCTATACGTGAACATGCCGGATTTGAACAGTCTCGATCTGCAGGGCATGATCACGGTGAGCTTCAACCGGATGCCTTTCATTTTCATCTCGGGCTACTCGGACTTCCTAACGAAGCCGATCAATTCGGAGGAGCTGTTCGGGCCGATCTGGTCGGCACTTGCTCGCAGTGAAGAACTGAGGCGGGAGGACGATGCTCAACCGCGATTGCAGCGGCTTTACGACACACTGACGCCGAGGGAATGCGAAATCATAGTGGGCATGACAAAGGGCCTCCTCAACAAGCAGATCGCCCACGACCTGGGGATCAGCTAGATCACGGTGAAGCCCATCGCGGACGTCTCATGGAAAAGCTGGGCGCCCGCTCATAGCATCGTGCCTTCGTATCGACGGCCATCCGGCCCATGACGTTCAGTTCTGACGAACCTTACGTCCGGATCTCTTGGCGGCACGCTCGCCAGGATAGAGCAGGATCATCGCAACGTAGATCGCGGCGCCGACGATGAGCGCGATGCTGGCGACGGTAAGCGCTAGATCGAACGCGGCGTCTACGTCCGGCACGTGCCTCACGATTACTCCCACGGCAGGCGGCCCCATGATCTGTCCGATCGCGAACACCGCCGTAAGCAGTCCCATGTAACGCGCGTGGTGGCTCGATCTGATCCGCCTGACCTCGTTCATCGCGAAGAAGCTGATCGCGGTGAACGGCAGGCCTACGAGAACGCTGCTGAGGGCAAGGCCGAAAGCGTCCTGCCAGATAACCGACAGCCCCACTCCGACCGCCTGCACGAGGTATGCGGCAACCAGATGGAGCCTCACGTCGGCGCTATGCTTCACGCGCGCCGCCAGCAGCGATCCGACGACTGCCGCGACACCGAACAGCGGCCAGAAGACGGTGAGCAACGGCGAACCGGGAACGCTGTTCTTCGCGATCACGGGAAGATAGGTCGCCGTGACGATGTAGCCGAAGCCGGCCAGCCCGTAGGCGATCGCAAAGAGAGGCATTTCCGATTTCGGCACCTTGCCGGACGCCCGGGTCGGAGTCCCGACCGAGTAGGTGTCGGACGGCTTCGAATTGTTCCCGAAGGTTCTCCAGATGATGGCGCTGATGGTCGCCGAGAGGGCGGCAAACACAAGCCAGGCTGTGCTGCCCGACAGCCCGAGCAAGGTCATTCCGCTCGCGGCCAACCCGGACGCTGCGATGCCCGCCCCCGGACCGGTGAATATGGCGCTTCCGATCGAGCTGCCGGTTCCCGAGAGCTGGGCCAGACACCAACCGGAGGTGAAGACGAATCCGATCGCCGACGCAACGCCCGCCAAGAACCGAAGAGCGACCCAAGCCTCGGCATAGGGCGCAGACATCAGAGCCGTAAGGAGGACCGTGGACACCAGTGTCGGGCGTATGAGGGAGGTATGATCCCACGTTCTGGGTACTGCCATCGCCGCCAATGCACCGACCAGGTAGCCGACGTAGTTTGCGGTGGCGAGGCCCCCGGCTCGCGAAAGATCAAGGACGCCGTCGTGCAGCATCATCGGCAGGATTGGAGTGAATGCGAACCGACCGACGCCCATGGCGATGGCGAGGGACGCCGATCCAGCGAACACGACCACATATGGGCTGGGGCTGTGTTTAGACATGAGGCTGTCCTTCGTTCGATTGGAGACCGTCGCCACGAGCTAGCGCGACGGCTCCCCTTCAGTTAGATCGGTCGAGGTCTGCGTGAACCGTCGGTTTGCTGCAGCTGTCTGCCGCGATCCGGAAGGATCTGCGGGATGCTGTCAGGCAGGACTGCGGCGTGCGATGACGTCCAACGCGGAATGATAGAGCTCTTGCGTCAATTCCTCGGCACCAACTTTCAAAGCAAGACGGGAGGCCTGACCCGACCAGAGGTTCGTAAAGTCGTTCCTCGACTCCGCCTCGGCTTTTGCTCTGATGGGAACGAGAGCTCCTCCGGCAGTTGGAAATGCAGGCACGGCATCTGAGATCGGACCCAGATCGCGCATCAGGCGGTTTACGACGCCTCTCGCCGGACGGCCGGTAAAAACGTTAGTTATCGCGGTGCTGTCATCTCGGGCGGAAGCCAGCGCCTCCGCCTGAACTGCGGGAATCCTCGCCTCGGGGCAGAACAGGTATGCCGTTCCGACCTGGACTGCGGAAGCTCCCAGCATAAGGGCAGCGGCGACGCCCCGCCCGTCGGCGATTCCGCCGGCGGCGATAACTGGCACCCGCACCGCGTCGACCACCTGCGGCAGGAGCGCCATGATTCCAACCTGTGTCGTCATGTCCTGGCTCAAAAAGTTCCCACGATGGCCGCCCGCCTCGAAACCCATGGCGATGACTGCGTCGACGCCGTTTTCTTCGAGCCAGACGGCCTCGGCCACGGTCGTCGCGGAAGACATGATCTTCGCTCCTGTCGCCTTCACACGCTGCACCAGCGACTTTTCAGGCAGCCCGAAATGAAAGCTCACGACTTCCGGCTTCAACTCCTCGACCACCTCGCAGAACGTAGAGTCGAATGGTGCACGGCCCGCTGCGGCGATCGGCGCGGCATGGTCGAGTCCTGCGTCCACGAAGTAGGGCGCGAGCAGAGCTCTCCATCGCATCTGCGCTGCCAGATCTTCGGCGGGGGAAACATGTGAGAAGAAGTTCACGTTCACAGGCGCGTGGGTAGCGGCGCGAATCTCATGGAGGGCCTGGCGCAACCCCTCGACGTTCAACAGAGCGCTTGGGAGAGATCCCAGACCGCCGGCCTTGGCCGCGGCGACGACCATTTCGACCGTAGTCGCGCCGGCCATCGGCGCCTGGATGATGGGAAGCTCGATTCCAAACAGGTCGAGAATTCGGCGATCGGGCCAGCGGGTCATGTGGACTCCTTGTCGTGCGTGACTTTGCAATGCTGATACCGCGGCCACCATCCACGTCTATTGGACCTTGGTGTGCTGATGAGCGACCCAATCCGAAGGTATCGGGAACACCTTGGTACAATATCGGGTCCCGAGTTTCGGCGCGATGGTCGTGGCAGAGCGGCGACGGCGCGACCGCCGGGCAGCTCCCGGCCCGTGGCTGGATCAACGCATCACACGAGTAACAAAGCGACGACCGCCACCCGGCGGCCGAAGGGATCCTCGTCGCCAGACGGAGGCAGGCATGAGCGTGCACAAGACTGTTATCATCACCGGCGCGTCGCAAGGGATCGGGGCGGGACTGGTCAAGACGTTTCTGGACAAGGGCTGGAACGTGGTCGGAACCTCCCGGAACATCAGCGAGAGCACGCTGTTCGACCGCGCAGGTCGACTGGAGCTGATCGGCGGCGACGTCGCGGATTCCGAAACGGCCGAGCGGGTGGCGACAGCGGCGGTGGAGCAATTCGGCTCGATCGATGCGCTCGTCAACAATGCCGGGGTCTTCTTCACCAAGCCGTTCCTCGAATACACCATCGAAGACTTCCGACGCCTGTGCGCGACGAACGTCGAAGGGTTCATTCATTTTACGAAGCACGCCATCGGCCAGATGCTGCGTCAGAAGTCTGGCGGGAGTATCGTGACGATCACGTCGTCCTTGACGGACCATCCGATCGCGGGCGTGAGGGCGTCGCTCCCAATGATCACCAAGGGCGGCCTCAACGCGATCACGAAGAGCCTTGCGCTGGAGTTCGCCAAGGATAACATCCGCGTGAACGCGCTCTCGCCAGGCGTCGTCGACACCCCTCTCCACGCGAAGAACCCGCGGACCTTCCTCGAATCCTTGTCGCCGATGGGGACTATCACGGCGGTTCAGGAGATCGTCGACGGCGTCGTTTATCTGACGGAATCCTCCAACATCACCGGGGAGGTGCTGCACGTAGACAACGGCGCACATCTCGGCAAATGGTAGTCGCGAGCGCGGAGGCGCGCATCAAGGAATTGGCGATATGCCTCCCGAAGGCGCCCACGCCATTCGGCGCGTACGTCGAAGCGTTCCAATCCGGCTCGCTGCTCTTCCTAAGTGGCATGCTGCCGGTCGCCGGACATGTGCCACTTTATATTGGGCTCGTCGGCCGCGAGCTGTCGGTGGCCGAAGGCTACGACGCGGCGAGAGCTGCTTGCTTGAGCGGTCTAGCCGCGGCGCAGGCGCAGCTAGGGACGTTGGACAGGATCCGATCGGTCGCCAAGCTGGGCGTCTATATCGCCTGCCCCTCCGATTTCCATGAACACCCCAAGGTCGCCGATGGAGCTTCGGAGCTGTTGCTCGACGTGTTCGGCCCCGCCCGGATCCCTCCCCGGGTCGTCCTCGGCGTTTCCAGCATACCGCTTGGAATGCCCGTCGAGATCGAACTGGTCTTCGAGATCGGACCAGCGTTTGCATCCCCCAAGAACGGAGCCAGCCATGAACGCTAGACGACCAACCAGGACAAGCGCCATCGCGATGTCGTCGAAAGTCCTTACCACCGCGGCGCTATTGCTGCTTCCGGCGCTCGCCCTATCCGGTCAGACGAAGGTCGCCGAAAAGGTGGAAAGTGGTGCAGAGGTCAAAGCCGACCCAGGTCAGGAACATGCGCAGATCAAGGTGGACAAGCGGACGCCCGCCTACTGGCGTATAACCTTCGACAATCCGCCCTTCAACATCTTCGGACCGGAGACGATCCCTCAGATGGAAAAAGTGGTGGCCGCAATCGAAAGCGACCCCAATCTTAGGGTCGTCGTGTTCGACAGCGACGTGCCTGGGTTCTTCCTCACCCACTACAACTTTACGCCGCCCCTCGCCGAATCCACCGGCCTCCCCTCAGGCCCGACCGGCTTGCACCCGCTGCCCGACATGCTGGTCCGGATCAGCAAGTCGCCGGTCGTCTCCATCGCGCTCATCCGCGGCCGCGCGACGGGCGTCGGAAGCGAGCTTGCCCTCGCCAGCGACATGCGCTTCGCAAGCCGTCAGAAGGCAATTCTCTCCCAATGGGAGGTGGGCGCGGCGCTCGTTCCCGGAGGCGGCCCGATGGCAAGGCTGCCGCGGCTGATGGGGCGCGGCCGAGCGCTCGAAGTCCTTCTCGGATCCGATGACATCAACGGCGATCTCGCCGAGGAGTATGGCTACGTCAACCGCTCCTTCGACGACGACAAGCTCGACCCGTTCGTCGACGCCCTCGCGATGCGGATCTCTGGCTTCGATCGGCAGGCGATCGCCGACACCAAGCGCCTGGTCGATTTCGCGAGCCTTCCGAGCGATCCCGAGATCGCCGCCGGCTGGGACGCCTTCATCACGTCGGTCCAGCGTCCGGCGGCGCAGAAGAAAATCGGACGCCTGATGGAAATGGGCCTGCAGAAGGATCCGGACATCGAGGCCAGGCTCGGACACTACACGCAAACTCTGGCCGATAAGTAGGCCGAGACGGTGCTCGCGCGGAGAGCGGCAGGTCGCGCGCGGGCATCGGACATCCTTCAACGCATTCAACGACAATGGAGATATCCCATGCACAGTCTCGAACACCAGATCGTCGATTCAAGCTTTTCGGCCATCATCAATGCGCCGATCGAGAAGA
Source organism: Mesorhizobium sp. WSM4809 (assembly GCF_055811655.1). Classification (NCBI taxonomy): domain Bacteria; kingdom Pseudomonadati; phylum Pseudomonadota; class Alphaproteobacteria; order Hyphomicrobiales; family Phyllobacteriaceae; genus Mesorhizobium; species Mesorhizobium sp. WSM4809. The sequence goes on along the minus strand of NZ_JBVVQW010000010.1, from coordinate 176,940 downwards.
TCGACATCCCGACGTGGTGCTTCAATCTTCCCGAAAAGGAATATCAAGGCTGCTCGCCGGCCCACATCGCGGCAGGCTTCACCACCGCGGCCGACGGCACGCGGATGTCGATCAACGTCGAGACGATCGGCGGCAGCCTGATGGTCCAGCATTACCATGAGACACTCGGCGAAAAGCATCATCTCATCCTCGACTCCGATTCAGACGTCTTCACTCCAAACGGCCGGGTCACCATACACGTCACCTGGGAACTGAGTGTGAAGAAGGTGGATGCGAACCGCTGCGAATTCACCAACCGCGTCCAATCCTTTGCAACGGACGAGATGATCGCCTTCCTCGATCGCCAGGGAATCCCGTTCGAACTCTTCCGCACCCAGCGGCAGCCGATGTCCATCGCCCACAACAAGGGCGAAACGCCGCTGTTCGCTGCGAGCATCGAACGCGCGGCCCTGAAGAACTCCGCGACGAAGGCGGCCTGAATCGGCGAAGGAGAACATCATGACTGAACTATCCTTCGATAGAAGCAATACCGGACTGCTGGTGGTCGATCCGTACAACGACTTCATTTCCGAGGGTGGCAAGATCTGGCCGCGGATCAAGGAGGTCGCCGAGGCGAACAACTGCGTACCGCACATGCTCGAAGTGCTGACAACCGCCCGTGAAGCCAAGATCCGGGTGTTCTTCGCGATGCATCATCGCTACCGGGCCGGAGACTACGAGAACTGGAAGTACGTGGCGCCGATCCAGCGTGCGGCCTGGCACCGCAAGAGCTTCGAATTCGGCACGTGGGGCGGCGAGTTCCGTGCCGAATTCGTTCCCGAGGCTGGTGAGGTCGTCGCATCCGAACATTGGTGCTCGAGCGGCTTCGCCAACACCGATCTCGATCTTGAGCTGAAACGGCACGGCATCCAGCGTGTCATCGTGATTGGCCTGGTAGCCCATACATGCATCGAAGCCACCGTGCGATACGCGGCCGAACTTGGATACGACGTCACCGTCGTGAGGGACGCGGTCGCCGACTACTCGCCGGAAATGATGCATGCGGCGCTCGAGGTCAATCTTCCGAGCTACGCGAGCGCCATCGTGAGCACCAAGGAAACCGTCGCCGCGATCGCTCTCACCCAGACGGCGTAAGCTCGACCCCGTTGCCACAGCCATCCGGCGCGCGTCCTACCGCACGCCGGATTCCTCAGTTCGAACAGGAATACTATTTTCGCTTCGGGGGTTGGGAGGTGCTTCGCAGAACCTTATTTGAATTCCACAGCTAGCCGCCGCCTCCCATTTTCATGGAAGGCGGCCTGCTCGTCATTCGAAAGGATCCACGATGACACTCTCCGGCGACCTTCTTATCGGCGGCGCGAACGTGCGCGGCGCGGCCTCAGCTTTCTCCGCGACCAATCCTGCCAACGGCAACACCCTGGAGCCGAACTTCGCAGGCGCGACGAAGGAGCAGGTGAGCAGGCCGCAGCCTTGGCGTGGGACGCCTTCCCGGTCTACAAGGAGACATCGCTCAAAGATCGAGCCCGCTTCCTGGAAGCGATCGCGGAAGGAGTTCTCGCCCTTGGCGACGAACTCGTCCTGCGAGTGATCGACGAGACGGGACTGCCGCGCGACCGCATCGAAGGAGAGCGTGCCCGGACGGTCCGACAGCTTAGGCTCTTCGCGAAGGAGGTCCGAGACGGTGCTTTCCAGGAATTGCGCTTCGATCCAGCCGAAACCGACCGCAAGCCGGTTGCGAAGCCCGATCTTCGGCTCCGCAACATCGCTCTCGGTCCGGTCGCGGTGTTCGGAGCGTCGAATTTTCCCCTCGCCTTTTCTGTCGCTGGTGGCGACACTGCCTCGGCCCTCGCCGCCGGCTGTCCGGTGATCGTCAAGGCGCACTCCGCCCATCCCGGAACCTCCGCATTGGTTGGCAAGGCCGTGGTCGACGCCGTCGCGGCATGTGGGCTTCCGTCGGGGACTTTCGCGCTTTTGTTCGACGCAGGATTCGAGGTCGGCCAGACACTGGTCGCCGACCACCGGGTGCGCGCCGTCGGCTTCACCGGCTCTCGTCGTGGGGGCACCGCGCTGATGAAGATCGCGTCAGAGCGGAAGCAGCCGATACCCGTCTACGCCGAAATGAGCAGCATCAACCCCGTCATACTCTACTCAAACGCACTGCTGGGCCGGGGCGCGGAAATCGGGAGATCGTTCGCGGCTTCGCTGACCCTCGGCGCCGGCCAATTCTGCACGAATCCTGGTCTGATTATCGCCATCGAAGGCGCGGGGCTTGACGCCTTCGTCGAGAGCGCGGCGGCAGCGTTGGTGGAGGCGCCGGCTCAGACCATGCTCACACGCGGCATCTGCGAGGCGTATCGAAAAGGCGTTGCAAGGCTTTCGTGCTCACCGTCCGTATCGCAGGTCTCTGCCGGGAAGAGCGGAACGGCTCATCAGGCCTCGGCCGCGCTTTTCCAGACGACGGCGGCGGCCTTTCTCTCCAATCCGGAGCTTCAGGAAGAAGTCTTCGGCGCGGCGGGATTGATCGTTCGCTGTAGTGACCACGACGATCTGCGCAGGGTCGTCGAATCCTTGGAAGGTCAGTTGACCATCGCGCTGCACGTGGATACCGAGGACGTCGCCGCCGCCTCCCAGATGATCCCGCAGTTGGAACTTCTCGCCGGCCGGCTCCTCGTCAACGGCTTCGGAGCCGGCGTCGAGGTTTCGCCGGCAATGGTGCACGGCGGCCCCTATCCAGCGACGTCGGACGGAAGATCGACTTCGGTCGGCACATTGGCCATCTATCGTTTCCTGCGGCCGGTCTCCTATCAGGACTTCCCGGTCGACCTGCTGCCGGCGCCGCTCAAGAAATCCTGACGCGGTAGTGAACGGTCAAGAAAGAAATGCCGTGGGATGGTTCACCCCAGGGGATGACATTCCCGTGCTCAGTTCCCGGCGGCTTTGGCAGCCATCGTAGCCTTCGCCCACCAGACCAGCTCGTCCAGCGCAGTCTTCGCCGACGGCAGCAGGTTGGCTTCGATCTCTTCGATCGGCTTGTTGCCGCCCATCGAGAAGACGGTGAAGAAGTCTGTGCCGCCAATATGAACGGCGGCATGCGTGGAAACCATCTGCAGCTCGACGCCGATTCCACGCAGATGCTCGAGTGCGCGCGACCCGCCAGCGGTGCCATACGCAATCGCGGTGAACGGCTTGCGCGCCCATTCCACGTATGACTGATCAAGGGCGTTCTTCAGCACGCCGGTGATCGAGCGATTGTATTCCGCGACGACGAAGATGTACCCGTCATATCGGGCCACGGTCTGCTGCCAACGAACGGCTTCCGCACTCTGGCTTGGTGCGTAGGCGTTCGACGCGACCTCGTCGAAGAACGGCAGCGGATGGTCGCGCAGATCGACGATTTCGACGTCGATGTCGTCGCGGGCCTGAGCCTGCTTCAGTATCCACTGTGCGGGCTTGTCGGCGAAACGGGTCGGCCGGGTGGAGCCGATGATGATGGCGATCTTTGGGTTCGTGGGCATGGCATTCCTCGTTTTATGTCGGGTTGATGTTGATGACCCTCCGGGGAGAGGATCAGTCGCTACTCAGGGCGTCTGCGTAGGCATAAAGCCCGGGAGAACCTCCCGTCATGACGAACAGGACGTTCGATCCAGGCGAGATGACTTCGTTTTCGATATCGGACAGCAGGCCGGCAAAGGCCTTCCCTCCGTAGACGGGATCAAGAAGCAGGCCTTCAGTGCGGCCGAGGAGCCTGACCGCTTCGACCATTTCGGGCGTCGGCATGCCGTAGCCGCCGCCAAGCTGCGCTCCGTCTATCGCAAGCTCTTCGGCTCGAATTCGGTCTTTCTTCCCGAGGAGGTCGAAGACCGAGTTGATCTTCTCCGCCGTCGCCGCGACGCATGTCTCCGCGGGCGAAAGAACCGTGTATGCTCTGATCATGGAAGGATCTCTTCCGGCCAAGGCGGCTCCTACGGCCAGGCCGGCATGCATGCCGCCGCTACCATTTGGGATGACGACGTGGTCGAACGCGACGCCGATCTCAGTCGATTGCGTCTTAATTTCGAATGCGCAGTCGACGAAGCCAAGAGCTCCGACCGGCGTCGAACCGCCAAGCGTGCCCACGAAAGCCTTGCCTCCGGCCGCGGCGATCTCTGACGCGCGGGCCCTGGCGGTCGCGCCCGCGTCGTCGCCGGTGCCGAGGATGTGGACGCGGGCGCCGAAGAGCCGGTCCAACAAAACGTTGCCGTTGGCCTGATAGATCTCGGTCTGGCGGGGCACCATTTGAGCTAGAACGACCTCGCATGCCAGTCCGGTTCTGGCGCAGGCGGCCGCGGCCAGACGGGCGAAGTTCGACTGTACTCCTCCGGTTACGACAAGGGTGTCGTAGCCTTCAGACCGGGCCTGCCCGATCAGGAACTCAAGCTTGCGGAGCTTGTTGCCCCCGCCGCCGAGCTCCATGAGATCGTCCCTCTTTGCCCAGATCGAGACGCCTCTTCGCTTCTGGCCGAGCAGCACCTGCTCCAGACGATCCAGCCGCTGGATCGGCGTCGGCCGGCTTATCAAGCGTACGCGGGGGAACTGATCCAAAAGATCGCTGTCGGACATTTCTGGTCTCGTCTGTGAGTGTTGTCGTGCTGCTTGTCGGGACGCCAGAGCCGGCGTCCTGTACCGAGCGGCCGGAAATGTCGCGAGACAGGTTTGGCATCAGTTTCTGCCGTGCCGCCTCACATGAGTTCTAGTCGGCGATGTCGCGAACCGAGGGAAGAGTGGTAAGCTCGCCCATGCTGAGACCGGTCAGTGCGGGATTGCCGGCGTCTTTCGCCTTCAGAGTGAAAAGACGTGGGCTGTCAGCGAAGCGTTCTGAACGCCGCCCGCAGCTCCGATGCGAAAAGCTCCGGTTGCTCCCAGGCGGCGAAATGGCCGCCCTTGTCGACTTTGTTGTAGTAGATGAGGTTGTGGTACGCCTTCTCGGCCCAGCTCTTCGGAGCCTGGTAGATCTCGCCGGGAAAGACCGTGATCGCGGCCGGTATCTTGATGTTGACGGCGTTGAAGTTGTTGGCGTTGTTCTCCCAGTAGAGCCGCGCGCCCGACGTGGCGGTCCCTGTGAACCAGTAGAGGGAGATGTCGTCGAGCATCTCGTCCTTAGTCAGCGACTTCTCCGGATCGCCGCTGCTGTAGGTCCAGTCGGCGAACTTGTCGTAGTACCAGGCGGCAAGACCGACGGGCGAATCCGTCAAGGCATAGCCCAGCGTCTGCGGCCGGGTGACCATCATCAGGGCGTAGCCGGCGCCCTTCGTGTAGAGCGCGTTCATCTGCTCGTAGGCGGCCTTCTCGTCGTCGGAAAGACCGGCCGGCGCGGGTTCGCCGTCGGCGAGAGCCTTCGCAATGTCCGGAGGAACGGTGGCAGGCATGTTCGTATGAATGCCGAGCAGTCCTTCCGGCGCCTGGGCCGCCATCTTGTCGGAAACGACTGCGCCCCAGTCGCCGCCCTGCGAGACATAGCGGTCATAGCCCAGCCGCTTCATGAGCACATGCCAAGCACGTGCGATGCGGTCCGGTCCCCACCCAGTCTCGGTCGGAACCTCTGAGAAGCCGTATCCGGGCATCGAAGGTATGACCACATGGAAGGCATCAACGGCGGTACCGCCGTGCGCGGTCGGATCGGTGAGCGGTCCGATCGTCTTGACAAGTTCAAGGACAGACCCCGGCCAGCCATGCGTCATAATCAGCGGCAGCGCTTTCTCATGCCTGGACTTGACGTGAATGAAGTGGATGTCCAGGCCGTCGATCCTGGTCATGAACTGCGCATGCGTGTTCAGTTTCTTTTCGCACTGCCGCCAGTCGTAATCTGTCCCCCAGTATTCGATGAGCGGCTTCAACTTTTGAAGCTGAACGCCTTGCGTGCGGTCGGAGACCGTCTCCTTGCCGGGCCAGCGGGTGGCGCGAACGCGGCGACGGAGCTCATCGACGTCCTTCTGCGGAATCTCGCACTTGAACTGACGCACTGCGTAGCCTCCCGCCGCCGCGCGGGCAGGTCTGGGGAGAGTGCTGAGCGCGGCGGTTGCGGCTGTGGCGACGAGTAGTTCGCGCCTCGTCGGCCACAGTACGGTCTTGGTTTCGACTTCTGCTGACATGACGTCCTCCGTCTGGATCGAAGTGGTTGTGATGGGTCCAAGGATCGTCTGGCAGCAGGGCTGCCGATGATATTGTGCTTAGGTATCGGCAATACCTAAGCACCGGTTGCCGGGGTGAGTGGCGGGTCGACACCTTCGAACCATGACGCCGACCGAGGAAACGGCACATCGTTCTCGGATCTGGTGTAACCGCCTCGTGCGACGGAACGCTATCCAAGAACCAAGCTCACCCGACGTCCGTGCACGCCGACCACATCGACAGGACGTTCAACGCCGTCATTCGCAGGTCCGACGTCCATCGCGCCAAGTCCTTCTACACGGGCTTGCGCTGGCGGCCTCGATGCCGACGTCTCCGGAAAGGACGGTTACAGCGCCTCCGTAGGCCTGCGCCGCAGGCGCCCTCCCCGCCTGTGCGGCGCGTGAAAGCGCAGACCCGATCGGACCGGCGCGTTCCCCACTGGCTACCTGCGACAGCGCTTGTGTCCGCCATTCACGTCAGGCGCAAAGCCGAAAACAAACTCGCCATGTTGGTCAGGGAGTAGTTAAACGCGTCCGCTGGTCTTGGAATTGCCACCGCCCACAATTTTGCAAATCACCCAGGGCCACCGGGTCCCGCTGTGATGCGTCCAATTTCTGATCGAAGACGCGGAACGGCGAAGTCAATGAACCTTCGGACTTTCGGAACGGCTGAACGGCCTTGAAGGGTCAATATAATGAACGGGCATAGCCGGCGACTCGGCGCTCGGAAGAATGATCGAGACGGGGCCTTAAATGCTATGGATATGGAAAACCTCACTCGATGTGGTCGTATGGGAATGCTGCAGTCGCATGGAGCGGCCCCTCATCAGGGTCGCGGACTTCCCTAACCCGCTACTGCTGCGATGCCGCGATCAGGGTAGCGCAGAGGTGACCTTGACCTATTGTCCCAAGGTGTCATCAATACAATTGGATCGGTCCAGGCATGCATGGTCAATCGTTGATACCAAGTGTAGCGGCCATGTTGACGAGATCCGGTAGCGACTTGGCGTGCATCTTGCGCGTCATCTGTCCCCGATGCGCTTTGACCGTGATTTCGCTGATGCCGAGTTCGAAAGCGATCTGCTTATTCATCAGACCGGATACAACGAATGACAGAACCTGCTGCTCACGCCGGCTGAGTGAAGCGTGTCGCTGCCGCAGCACCTCTAGATTCGATTGCGATGAGAGCGCGGCCCTACTGCGCTCCAGTGCCTGCTCAATGGACGCCAGCATAACATCTTCACCGAACGGCTTGGTCAGGAATTCAGCGGCGCCGGCCTTCATCGCCTTAACGCTGGTGGGTATGTCGCCGTAGCCAGTGACAAAGATTATGGGGGTCTCGATTCGCTCGGCAGCAATGAGCTGCTGCAGGGCAAGCCCATTCAACTCGGGCAGATTAACGTCAAGGATAAGACAGTTAGGCACTGCCAAGCGAGGTCGAGCAAGAAACTCGGTGGGAGATGCGAATATCTCCGGCTGCCAGCCGGCGGAACCAATGAGCAATTCAAGGGATTCGCGAACTGAAATGTCGTCGTCAACCACGAACACGACAGGCGTCTCATTCGTCATTGGTGATGATCCGGCATGGTTCGGCGCGTAACCCAAATCCCTAAGCATTGCGTATCTCCAGTCGACAAATCTCGTAGTCGGTCGTGTTGTTCAAACGGATGGAATCGCCTTGGCCAGAGCCGTTTGCAGGGCGGCATCGCTGAATGGCTTGTAAAGGCAGTCCACGGCGCCATCGGCCATTAGGCCCTGCCTGACGAACTCATCGCGATGTGCGGTGATGAAAATGATCGGCACCGGTTGCCCCCTGTCGCGTAAGTTGCGCAGCAGCTCGGTTCCAGTCATGCCCGGCATCGCAATATCCAGTATCAAGCAACTCGTCCCGACCTCGTCGCCTGACGCTAGAAAGCGTTCGGCCGACGAGAACGCCTCGACACGATAGCCAAACTCCCTCAGAAGGTCAGGCAAGGACTCGCGTACGGATTCGTCGTCATCGACGATCGACACGAGTGGACCCTTTTCGTTCATCAAAACCTCACCGTGGTACACTGCTAGGTGGCCGTTCGGCATTGAGCGGCATCGCAAAAATCGCCGGCCACGGCCGGGATGGAAAGTGTGAACGTCGCGCCCGGCCCCTCGTTTGCTTCAGCCCAAAGTTTCCCGCCATGGCTCTCGACAATAGTCCGGCTGACCGACAGTCCGATGCCCATACCGTCACTTTTGGTAGAATAGAAAGCATCGAAGACTCGATCCGGATCGACGGTGCGAAATCCAACGCCCGAGTCGGATACCGAAAGGCGAACCGCGCCCTCTCCGCCAGCTGTGGTGGTCAGGACGACGTGTCGTGGCGCATTGTCGACACCTGCCACCGCGTCAGCAGAATTGCGCAGTAGGTTCATGACCACTTGCTGTAGTTGGACACGGTCACCTGAAACGGGCGGAAGCCCTTCGGCCAGTTCAGTCTTTAGACTGGCCCGGGCTCGTAGCAGATCGCTCCAGCAGATCGCGACGACTTCTCGCACCGCTTCGTTGAGGTCAACCTGCTCGACTTGGAAAACACGCTTGCCGAACAAGGCGCGCAAACGCGTGATCACGTCTGCCGCTCGGTTCCCGTCGCGGATTGTGCGGCGGGCGGTTTCCCGGGCACCCTCCAGGTTGGGAGGATTGGCAGCCAGCATCCTGAGCGACGTGCTGGCGTTGGTGACGATGCCTGAGAGCGGCTGGTTGACCTCATGCGCGATTGAGGCGGCCATCGCGCCAAGGCTTGTCACCCTGGTGACATGCGCAAGTTCCGACCGCAGCTCATCGCGGGCCTGTTCGGCCAGCCGCTTCTGTGTAACGTCTTGTACTGCTCCTATACATTCGGATCGACCGTTGTCGCTCTTTATCAGGCGACCTATCACCCTGAGATACTTGATGGCGCCATCGGGCATCCGTAGTCTAATGTCATACTCGGGATTGTCGCCACCATTGCGCACCACCGCCATTTTTCCCGCAAGAAGCGGGAGATCATCCGGATGAACACGGCTTTGAATCGCCTCGAATGTGATTTGCGCGCCCGCGTCAAACCCGAAGATACGGTGAAGTTCTTCGGAGAAGGTCAATTCGTCCGAATCCACCAGCCATGAGAAGGTACCTGAGAGGCTCATTCGCTGGCCCTCGGCCAATAACATCTGGCTGTGCTTTAACTTCTCCTCTGCACGTTTGCGATCGTCAATGTCGGTGAGGAGGCCGTACCAGCGAATGATCTCTCCCTGAGAATTGAAGAGGGGGAGTCCGCGAATCTGAAACCAGCGAAAGACGCCGTCAAAACGACGAAAGCGCGTTTCGAAGTCGTACGGTTCCCCCGAAGCGACAGATGCCATGAAACTCTCGATACAATGCTGCAGGTCGTCGGGGTGGGTGATCCCGTTTGTCGCCCATTTCATTACTTCTTCGAGGGGAAGGTTGAAGTACTCTAGAAGTTTCCTGTTACCGCCGTTTAGGACGCCCTCCGGTGTAAAGAGGCATATCATACCGTCGATGCTATCCATGGCGAGGCGCGCCTCGGCCTCGCTTGCGGCAAGAGCCTGCTCAATACGTTTCCGGTCCTCGATATCGGTTATGAAACCGTAAAATTTGATCACGTTCCAGTTTTTGTCGCGAACAGAACTGGAGCGAAACAGAAACCATCGATACGTTCCGTCATGGCGGCGTAGGCGGCCCTCCGCTTCCTGAGGGAGCCCTGTATCGATGCCGTCTCGCCAAATCTTGGCCAGTCCTTCGATGTCGTCCGGATGAACGGCGGCCAGCCAGCGCCAGCCGAGAAGCTCTTCCATCGGCATGCCCGTGAAGTTCAGGTAATGTTCATTCACAAAGTCCACCCAACCGTCTGGTTGGGCTGACCATGCAAGGGCTGGAATCGAATCTATTATGTTGCGAACATCGACTTCATTCGCTCGCGATGCCGCCTCCGCGCGCTTTTGGGCCTCGATGTCAGTGTTGACCCCGTACCATTTAACAATGTTTCCCGCATCGTCGAACAACGGCTCCATGCGGCACAGAAACCACCTGTAAGACCCGTCGAAGCGCAGTAGCCGCGCTTCGCATTCACCGCGTCGCGCGGCAGCCAGAGTCGCCGCCCAGGCAGACCTCAAAGCGTCGACATCATTCGGATGGACGGTAGCTATCCATCCACTGTCTCGGACCTGCTCAAGGCCAAGACCGACGTACTCCAGGTAGTGTCGGTTGAAAAATTCGGCCGCCCCGTCAGTCTTAGCTGACCAGACAAGGGCGGGTATCGTATCGATAATAGTCTGCAGGTTGTTTTCGCTTTTCCTCAATGACTCCTCGGCCCGCTTTCGGTCGTCGATGTCGATGAGCAGATGAAACCAGCGCAGGATATCCCCGCGAGGATTTCGTAATGGCAATCCTAGAACGTTGTACCACCGATAGACACCGTCGGCGCGTAGGTGGCGGCTCTCAACATCGTAGCTGTTCCCCCGAAGGTGAGCGTCGGTCTGCGCGGCGATCGTTCTCTCTAGGTCGTCTGGATGCACCACGTCCGACGCTTTCCAGCCCCTTAAATCTTCCAAAGTCTTCCCGAAATAGTCGAGGGTTGGCTGGTTCAGCCATTCGACAGCGCCTGTCGGCGACGTCACGGCGACTGGGATCGGGATGCTGTCCACGATGTGCTGAAAAGTAGTCGACTGCTCCACGGGGCCTTCTGCCACGGCCTGCCGTGTCTCCAGCTCCGTACCAACGCCGCACCATCTTTCGACTTGCCCCTCAGCATCAAATATCGGACTGCACCTGACCAGGAACCTGCGGTAGACACCGTCGAAGCGGCGCAGGCGAACCTCCAGTTCGGCCAGGTCTGCCGCCTCAGACATCGATTGCCACCGTTCGAGCAGCGAGGGCAGATCGTCAGGGTGGACGATCGACTTCCATTCACTGCCGTGAGCCTCGTCGAGGCCGAGACCGGTGTATTCGGCCCATTGTCGGTTGACGAAATCGATACGGCCGTCTCGCAATGCAGTCCAGACCAGTCCGGGCAGTGCATACAGAACGCGGCCTAGGTCCATCTTCATTGCCGTCCCTTCGCGAAAGTCGCGCGGGCCCGATTCTGCGCCAGGCGGGCTCTGACGTCCATCATGCCTTGGTGTTGGTTTTGCCACGGGATTCGCGCCCCCAGCCGCAGGCAATACAAAGGTATCGCCAATACGTTGGTGCAATCGCATTCCGGCTTCCGACGAGCGAAATGTTCCCCCATCGGCTTGAATGGGAAACAGAGGAGACCGCAATGCCAGCAAAATCGACAATGCCCAACCGACGCGAAGTCATTGCCACCACAGTTGCCTTGGGAGCGGTTTCCGTCCTTCCGAGTGCTTTGAAGGCGGCCGCGGCAGACACTTCAATCCGCAAATTTTCCCCCAATTTCCCGCAACACCAGCTTCACGATCTGCGCAACAGGGTCCGAGCGACCCGTTGGCCTGACAAGGAAACCGTCGCTGGCGACACGCAGGGCGTTCAGTTGGCCACAATCCAGAAATTGGCAGCTTACTGGGCGTCAGACTACGACTGGAGCCCAATGCAGGCGCGGCTCGACTCACTGCCACACTTCATTACGGCCATAGATGGGTTGGACATTCACTTCATCCATGTCCGGTCCAAGCACAAGGATGCCCTGCCCCTGATTGTCACGCATGGCTGGCCGGGTTCGATCATCGAGCAGTTGAAGATCATCGGGCCACTGACGGATCCAACAGCTTATGGAGGCAGCGCTTCGGACGCCTTCCACCTGGTCATTCCGTCGCTACCGGGCTACGGCTTCTCCGGCAAACCAACGGCACCGGGCTGGACGCCGACCCGCATCGCGAAGGCCTGGGCGGAGCTTATGCAACGGCTAGGGTACACGAAATACGTGGCGCAGGGCGGCGATTGGGGCAATGCGGTTACTGAAACGATGGCCCTTCAGCAGCCCCCCGGACTGTTGGGTATTCACACCAACATGGCAGCAACGGTTCCAGCCGAAATTTCGAAGGCGCTTGCCGCTGGGACCCCTCCCCCGGCAAGTTTGTCTGCTGACGAAAGGCGGGCATGGGACCAGCTCGACGACTTCTACAAAAACGGGCTTGGCTACGCGATTGAGATGAACAATCGTCCGCAGACGCTCTATGGCATTGCTGACTCGCCGGTGGGCCTCGCGGCATGGATGCTCGATCACGACATTCGCAGCTATGAACTGATAGCGCGTGTCTTCGACGGACAGACCGAAGGCCTGACACGTGACGACATCCTGGACAACGTCACACTCTATTGGCTGACCAACACCGCGATTTCGTCGGCGCGTCTCTACTGGGATAACGCACATTTCCCTGCAGGAGGATTTTTCGATCCTCGGGGCATCCAGATTCCCGTCGCAGTCAGCGCGTTTCCCGACGAGATTTACCAGGCTCCGCAGAGCTGGGCCGAGAAGGCTTATCCGAAGCTCATTCACTATAACCGGCTTCCTAAAGGCGGTCATTTCGCCGCCTGGGAACAGCCGGCGACCTTTAGCGCCGAGCTTCGGGCCGCATTCAAAACGCTACGCGAATCCATCTAACGCGAGCACAGGCGCCTCCCCCGCCTTCTCGCGAGTGCGCGGCCGGGTCCCTCCCCCCGCCCGGCCGCGCCAATGTCACTGGGACTTGGATGGAGAACACCGTGAACATGTCGACAAAAGGAACTGCGCTCGTCACAGGCGCGTCTGCGGGCATTGGGGCCGTCTATGCCGACCGGCTTGCACGCCGAGGCTACGATCTCGTTCTCGTGGCCCGCAACGACAAAAAGCTTGACGGCGTTGCGCGGCACATAGCTGGCGTCACTGGACGCACCGTAAAAACGATTGCGGCCGACTTAAACGACAAGGCTGACCGCGGCAAAGTTGAGACACTGCTTCGCGTTGAAAGCGGGATCTCCATGCTGGTCAACAATGCCGGCCTTGGAGCCGTCAGCTCCATACTGGAGACCGACGTGGACGCCATGGATGAGATGATAGAACTGAATGTTACAGCGCTTACCCGTCTGACCTACGCGGCGGCGCCGGCTTTTGTGGCACGTGGAGGCGGCGCAATCATCAACATCAGTTCGGCCATGGCCCTCTGGCCGGAGTTGCTCAACGGTGTCTACGGCGCAACGAAGGCCTATGTCACCGCCTTTACCCTTTCGCTGCACAAAGAGCTCGCGGACAAGAATATCGCCGTCCAGGCGGTGCTCCCAGGGGCGGTGGAGACCAACTTCTGGGATGTTGCAGGTGGTGATCTTTCCAACTACCCGGACGAACGGGTGATGCAGGCAGAAGACCTGGTCGACGCTGCACTGGCCGGCTTTGACCAGGGAGAGCTCATCACCATCCCGTCGCTCCCGGACCGGTCGGACTGGGATAGCTACGAAGCGGCACGCCAGAAGCTGATCCCGAACCTGTCCCGGAAAATGCCGGCGTCCCGTTACAGGGTTGCCGTCAATGCATAGCAGCACGGCTGGGATGCCCTGCGCGCGCCTTCGGAATCATACAAAGGAAAATCCTATGACCATTGCCCAAGTTGTCGACGGCAAAGCCGCACTGACCGCGACCAGCGATATGAAACTTGAAGTTGTCGTGATTCCCGTTTCGGATGTAGACCGCGCCAAGCGCTTCTATGCCCGACTCGGCTGGCGGCTCGACGCCGATTTCGCGGTTGGCGAGTCCTTCCGCGTTGTGCAATTCACGCCCCCGGGCTCTCCGGCTTCGGTGCACTTCGGCGAAGGGCTCACATCTGCCGAACCCGGCGCCGCAAGTACAACCTATCTCGTCGTTTCTGACATTGAGACCGCCCGCGCCGAGCTTTTAGCAAAGGGGGCTGAAGTCAGTGAGGTGTTCCACCGCGCCGGGCCAGGCCAACCACCTATCCAGGGGCGCGATCCCGAAGGACGTAGCTACGTCTCGTTCGCGACGTTCAGCGATCCCGATGGCAACAGCTGGCTGCTGCAGGAGATCACAAACCGGTTCCCCGGACGGATCGAGGCCGCAGCGACGAGCTTCGCCTCCGTGTCGGATTTGGCCGCCGCACTCGGCCGCGCTGCGGCGGCGCATGGCGAGCATGAGAAGCGCGACGGTGGCCGGCACGACGAGAACTGGCCGGACTGGTACGCCTCATACATGGTCGCCGAGGCATCAGGCAAAGAGCTGCCGCTTTAGCAGGGCGGCGGCGCGCTGCCGGCAATTTCGTCGGACCCAGGCATGTGATGGCGCATCCAAAGCGATGAGGAGAAGTCATGGCTACCGAAACCATTCCGCGTGAACCGGATCTGCGCGACCAAACCGTCGTCGTCATCGGCGGCAGCTCCGGCATCGGGCTGGAGACCGCCCGGCGCGCTCGCGCTGAGGGTGCCAGGGTCATCCTCACGGCACGCGACAGAGATCGCCTGGATGTGGCAGCACGTGAGACTGGCGCAGATGAAATCGCAGCCTTCGATGCCAACGATCCTTCCGCGCTGGAGGCGTTCTTCCGGGATTTGCCCGGGCCAGTCGACCATGTCATGGCGACGGCCGGCGCTCCCCACTACCGCTCACCGCTCGAACTTGCGCCCGATGAGGCGCGGCATGATCTCACCGAGCACCTGCTGCTCGCGATCAACGTCGCCCGCTGCGCCGCCGGCAAGGTCAGGCCGGCCGGATCGCTGATATTCATGGGCGGCACTGGCGCGCGTCGCCCGCGGCCAGGCCTGGCGATTGTCGCAGCAGTGACGGTCGCTTTTCCCGCCCTCATCGCCAATCTGGCGCTCGAGCTTGCACCCGTCCGCATCAACCTGATCGCCGCCGGCTTCGTCGATACGCCACTCTCGGCGTCCCTGCTCGGCGAAGACCTTGACATGCGTCGCGAAGAGCTTAGGGCGACCCTGCCGATCCGGCGTGTCGTCGGCCCGGTCGATGTCGCCGCACTTGCCGTTCACATCATGAGCAACACCGCGCTGAGGGTGCGACATACGACATCGACGGCGGTCAGCAACTTGTCTCCTAGCCAAGCCGAGCCTTCTGCTGATTTCTTATGTCTGATGTGCCTTGGCTAGTGCGCTTCGAAATTGGAACGCGCCGTTTGCGGACGCCAACACCACAAGCGGCAACAGCACCTTGGGACGATGTTCGCTTGGCCGGACCGATCGGGGAAGATGGCGTTGAACGCGACAGTATATCGATAACACCGCAGCGTAGGCGCGATAGCCGTCAAGCAGGCCGCATGCATAGATGCAAATGCCCATCCATAAAGCGAAGGCCATCAGCAGCGGATGATGACAACCTCGCAATCATCCGATGCAGATCGGCGAAGGCCAAGGAGCTGACAGGAAATCGGGCCACAGCACCGGGCTAATGTTTGGCGGATGCGCACACGGCCGGGGCCATTTCTTCATCCGAGGATCATGCCTGCGGCGGAAACCAAGATCCACAATCCGAACAGCGGAACCAGGATCCACCGCGCTTGGTTGACGCTGATTTCGTTCTTTGTTTTGACGATTGCTGCGACGCGTGAATTGCTCAGCCGTTGATCGCGCATGACACATCTCCTGTGTTGAATGCGCTAGTGATCGACTGACAGCAACCGCAAATCCATTGCACGATAGTGTCGGCAATACTTTTGTGTTGGTCTACGAAACAGCGTCTTCCCGCCTGACGATGAGGCACCACAGATTGTGCGTGCTGGCGCGGCCAGCCCGAATGTGCTCGCCGATCTGCTTGTAGCTTCCCGAAATCGGCCGGACATTCGACGCGGTCTTTGAGTCGATGATCACCACAACCTTAAGCAAGGTCACGGAACCGAAAACAGAGGGGGGCAATCGCAATCCTCTGCTTTTTCCTCATTCTTCATCGTGAATATCGACGCTTCCAGCCGATCCAGGGGCGTCAAGGGCAAGTTCTACGTTTCGCAGGAGTTCCCATGCTTCCTGCCCGCGGCGGACCTATGCTGGCATCGGCGCGCCACAGCCGATGCGCTTCGGCGCCTACACCTCGGCGGACCTTCGCGCGGCCCCGAAAGCGCAGATGGAAGGCGCGGGGCGTCGATCTGGCCGCAATGTCACCGACGCCTATCACTGGAGCACGTCTTCCTGAAGGCAAACGTCTTGTCGCGCTTCGTAGGGCAACCGGCCACCTACTGCGTGGCGGTCTCCGGGCGCCTCTGACAGGCCCCCAACGAGAGCGGCTCCAGGAATCGCGAAGACCGACACCATAGTCCTATGGACGCGGGCGGGTCGGGCTCTGCATTCTCGTCAACCGGGGACAGCACGAAAGTCAAGGATGGAGACGGATCAGACTCGCCTGCTGGACGCACTGCCAGGGATGATATGGACTGCCACGCCAGACGGATCCTGTGACTTCGTCAACCGACTTTGGCGCGAGTACACGGGAACTACGCTCGAGCTGGCGAACGCTTCCGGCTGGATCTCGCTCTTCCATCCGGATGACTTGGTAGTCGTTGAGGCGGCGTGGAAAGAAACCCTTAGCGTCACGGCGCCTGAGGAAATCAACGTGACGGCTCGGCTCCGCCGACACGATGGCGTCTATAGGCGATTCAACCTGCAGACCCGTCCGCTCAGAGACATGGCGGGAAACCTGATCGGTTGGTGCGGCGTGAACACCGATATCGAGGACCGCACGCGGGCCGAGGCGCAGTTGGCGGCGGAAAAGCGCCTGCTTGAGCTCGTCGCACGTGGTCTGCCGCTTCCTATCGTGCTTAACGAGCTTTGTCTTCTCGTTGAGGATCTCTCGTCTGGCTCCGTGTGCAGTATCCTCTACGTCGACCACGACAGGCAGCGATTCCAGGTTGCGGCGGGCCCAAACCTTCCGGCAGACTACAACGCCGCGCTAGAAGGCTTGAAGATCGACCCGGAGTACGGCCCCTGCTCGCTGGCGGTAGTATCTCGCGCGACCATTATCGCCGCCGACCCGCCGAGAGATCCTCGTTGGGCAGCGTCGCCATGGCCGCAACTCGTCACGGGTTTCGGCTTGGCATCGTGCTGGTCTGCCCCGATCTTCGACAGTCATAGAAACGTGCTGGGGATTTTCGCGATCTACAAGCATGTGTCGCAAGGCCCTACCTACCAGGATGAGGAACTGGTGGACCGCTTCGCGCGCATAGCCGGCATCGCCATCGAACGCGCCAGATCCGACCTCGCCCTGAAGGCCAGCGAGGCTAACCTCCGCCGGGCCAATCACTTCCTTGTAGGGGGGCAGCGGCTTAGCAAGACCGGCAGTTTTTCGCTGGATACTGATTCCCACCAGCAGGTGTGGTCGGAGGAGAATTATCGCATCTGGGAGTTCGACCCGGCCGTGCCCCCGACCATGGAGATGGTGGCCGCCGCCATCCACCCAGAGGATCGCGAGCAGATGCTGGAGGTCTTCGCCGCTGCCACGCAGGCGAAGGAAGGGTTAGATGTCGTCTATCGAATCGTCACGCCCGTGGGGGGCGTGAAGCACCTGCATACTGTGATGGAGATCATTTCCGAGATCTCCGACCGGGTGGTTTATCTCGGCACCTCGCAGGATATCACTGAGAGCAAGCTGGCCGAGGCTGCTTTGAAGGCGGGCGAAGCGGATCTCAAGCAGGTCAACCTGTATTTGACCGCGGCGCAAAGGCTCAGCAAGACGGGCAGCTTTACCTGGGGTGTTGAAACGGGCCACCTCGACTGGTCAGCCGAGTCTTACCGAATCTGGGGCATCGACCCATCGCTCCCTCCGGCAATGTCGATGGTCTTCAACGGGATCCACCCCGATGATCGGGAACGGGTCACGGCGGGCATGAGCGAGGCGGTGCAGGCAGGCGCCAACTTCGAGATGGTGCACCGCATTGTAACCCCTGCGGGTGTAGTCAAGCATATTCGCTCAGTTGCCACACGCATGCCGGAAACCACGGATGGGCCGGCCTATTTCGGTGCACTTCAGGACATCACCGAAGCCAAAGTTTCCGAAGAGGCGCTTAAGGCGAGTGAGGCCGGTCTGCGGAGAGCCAACCGCTACCTCAAGGCCGCGCAGACCCTCAGTCAGGTGGGCAGTTACACCTGGGATGTCGATTCCAACGAGCTTGACTGGTCAGACGAGAACTATCGGATCTGGGAAGTTGACCGGGCCGCCACGCCGACAGTAGACATCATCCTGAACGCGATCCATCCCGATGATCTAGATTTGGTCGTGAAGACCATCGATGATGCCCGCGGGTCTGGCGAGAACTTCGATGTTACCTACCGCATCGTCACGCCGGCAGGCGTCAAGCATATCCACACGGTTAGCACCCGGATTCCGGAGATCACCGATCGTCTCGTTTATATCGGCAGCAACCAAGACGTAACGAAAGACCGGCTCGCTGAAGCCGCCCTCAAGGCGAGTGAGGCCAAGCTCGCGAGGGCCAACCGCTACCTGAAGACCGCTCAGTCGCTCAGCCAGATCGGTAGCTTCACGTGGGATCTGGAATCCGATGACATAGACTGGTCAGACGAAAACTATCGGATCTGGGGCGTTGATCCGGAGCAGCCTCCGACGATAGACACGATTTTCAACGGCATTCATCCCGAGGACCTGCCCCGGGTTGCGCAAGTCATTGCCGACGGTAAGCGTCTCGGGGCCGACTTCGACGTCTTTTATCGGATCGTCACGCCAGCCGGCGAGACCAAGTATGTTCATACCGTCAGTAAGCGCATCCCGGAAATTACCGATCGCATCCTCTACCTGGGCAGCACGCAAGACGTCACCGTCAGCAAACTGGCGGAAGACGAACTGGCACGGACCAACACTTACCTTACCGCGGCCCAACGTTTGAGCCAAACCGGGAGCTTTACCTGGGACGTCCACGCTGATGAGCACAATTGGTCTGAGGTCATTTACAAAGTGTTTGGGTTCGAGCCTGGTTGCAAGGTCACGATGGACATGATGATGAGGGCAATTCATCCGGACGACCTGGCTCAGGTCGAGGCCCTGATCGGCGGCGCGCAAATAGGCGAAAACTTCGAGCTCGAATTCCGTGTGATCAACACCGATGGGGGTATCCGCCACGCTCAAGTGGTCGGCCATCGGATCGACCAGATTCCCGATCGCCCGGTGTTCATGGGCGCGCTGCAGGATATCACCGCCAGAAAGCTTGCCGAAGACGACCTCAATCGGGCGCGTGAGGACTTGGCTCATGTTGCGCGCGTGACGGCGCTCAGCACGCTCACCGCATCCATAGCCCACGAGGTCAGCCAACCACTGGCTGGTATCATCACCAATTCAAGCACCTGCCTGCGCCTGCTCGCGACCGAGCCGCCTGACGTGGCGGGAGCCTTGACGATTACCCAGCGCACTCTCCGTGACGGCAACCGCGCATCGGAAGTGATCAAGCGCCTGCGCTCGCTCTACGCTCGTCGCGCCCCGACCCTTGAACCAATCGACCTGCAGGAGATTGCCCGCGAAGTTCTTGCCCTCCTCGCAAGCGAACTACAGCGTCGCCGTGTGATCGTGCGAACGACCTTTGCAGGAGACCTGCCCCACGCGGCCGCGGACCGAGTCCAGATCCAACAGGTTATTCTGAACCTCGTCCTGAATGCCGCTGAGGCCATGAGCGAGGTCACGGACCGGGTCCGAATGCTTCGGATCGCGACCCGGTGCGAACCCGATGGCAATATTTCGCTTGAAGTCCGCGATTCCGGACACGGCATCAACCCACAGGAGACCGAAAAGCTGTTCCAGGCGTTCCAGACGACCAAGCCCGATGGCATGGGCATAGGGCTGTCTATCAGTCGCTCGATCATCCAGGCCCACGGGGGCAGCCTCACGGCGGTACCCAACCGGAACGAGCCTGGAGCGACGTTCACATTCTCCCTGCCGTGCAATGCCGTAGAGGTTGCAGGTCTCAATTCAAGGCAAGCGTAATGATGCACAGTAATCTGGTCTGCGTGGTGGACGACGACGAATCCGTTCGTGAGTCCCTTCCTGACCTCCTGAATTCCTACGGGTTCGTCACGCGCCCCTTCGAGTCGGCGGAAGCTTTTCTCGCTTGCGAAGGACTGACGTCGACTGGTTGTCTGGTTCTTGACGTCTCGATGCCGGGGATGACAGGCCCCGAATTGCAGATTCAGCTTCTGAACCGGCAGATCGACGTAGGCATTGTTTTCATATCGGCCTACGCCGATGCAATGTTGGAAGCGCAAGTGCTCGAGCGCGGCGCGGTGGCTTTTCTGCTCAAACCTTTTACGGAGGCGGCGATCGTAAAGGCCGTGGAAGCTGCGCTAGGAAGGCGATGAGGGTTCTGCATGCAAAAGCCGTTCAACGCGACGAAGGCCCCTCACCCGCCCTCCGCCAAAGGAGTATCCCCGGCCTGACACCGGTTGAACGGTCCATGCCGTCGACGATGACATCTCTGTTCGCGAGTCCCTAGAAGGCCTCATCTATGGCCCCCGCCTTCAACGCGCGGACGGTCATCGGGAGAGCGCCGAAGCCGCTGATGAAAATGATCGGCATCTCCAGACATTCGTCGGCGATCATCAGCCATCCCTAACGCGAGGTCATCGACTTGTTGTCACCGGCCTGCTCAACAAGCAGGTGGGCGGCGATTTGGGAGGCATCAGCGAGATCACGGTGAAGGCGCACCGCGGCCGCGTGATGTCTCTGGCCGACCAAGTGCGGATGAGAGCGCCTGCGACTGCATCCGACGGCCACCCTCCCAAAGCCTGCTGATACCTTGGTTCAATAGCGCCGCTACTGCGCATCGGGTCTCGTTCCTGCAGCCCTCGGGCGATCATCGCCCGAGGCGCCGGAGCCCTTAGCCATGACACTGCAATTCCACTTCACGCCTACAGCGCACCCCAAGCTACCGCTGCATTTGGTGGAGGAAATCGGCCACCGGGTCACGAACGAGTACGCAGAAGCGATTGCAGGCCTCGCGCTGGCGATAGCCGCCGACGGACGGTCAGACGTGCGGAGGGTGCTGAAGCAGGCCGCTGACCGGCTCCGCGCACACGCCGAGGCGCATCGGGCGCTGCTACCCCCTGTCGAAGGCCAGGTAAACCTGGCCGAATATCTCGGACGCGTCTGCGTCACCTTTACAAGGGCGACCCTTGCTGATTGCGGCGTTCACCTATCAGTGGATTCCGACGATATCTGGCTGTCGGCAGACCGAGCGTGGCGGATAGGGCTGACTGTTGCCGAGCTGATCCGCAACGCGGCGCGGCACGGGCTGCGCGGCCGGGCCGGCAGTATTGCCGTCAGGGTGGCGCAGGCGGGCGATGACGTGATCTGCGCCGTCGGCGACGACGGCCGCTGCGACGAGAACGTCGCGCCGGGACGCGGAGTCTCGGTAGCGCGCGCCTTGGCCAACGACTTGGGCGGCTCGATCGAATGGTGGTTCACTGAGCGCGGATGCCTTGCACGCCTACGAGCCCCAGCGGAGGCGCGAGCGGCGTGCTAGACCTTCGCCGCCGCCTCGGCCTTGCGTTGCCGATCATTCAAGCGCCGATGGCGGGAACTTCACGCCTAGGTTAGCGGCGGGGGTTTACGAACTCGGGAGGGCTCGGTTCGATCGCCATAGGGGCTGTGAGCGCCGCCCTGGCCCGAAGGATGATCACTGGGACACGGGACGCCATCGCCGGTCCCTTAAACGTGAATGTCTTCTGCCACCGCCCGGCCCGAGCCGAGCCGGCTCGCAATGTCGCCTGGCTGCAGGCCTTGGCGTCCGAATTCGCGCGCTACGGGACCTGTCCCACTCCCAGCTAGCCGAGATCTACACCAGCTTCGTTGCCGATTGCGCTAGAGGACGCGCGTCCGGCAGTCGTCAGCTTCACTTTGGTTTACCGGGGGCGGGCATCGTACAGTGACGTCGCTCACCGAAGGCGAGACGGCAATCGCCGCTGGTGTCGACGCCCTTGTCCGCCGCTTCGGCTCTGCAAAAAGTGGTATAGATTTAGTTGTTGCCCCAGATTCCCCGATTGAAATCTGGCCAGGATTCATTGGTCGAAGGCACAGTCGTCGTATTAGGATCGACAATCACATGCTTGCCCGTGGCGGGCTTGTGTACATGCTTGCCCGTGGCGGGCTTGTGGATTGAGGCGGTAACGCCGTGGTCGATACCGAAAGGCGACCGCAGTTTGTTGACATTCTCCGAGCCGTAGTGGTCGCTGCCGGCAAAGGCAGTAACGGTGGCAAGAAGAATGGCGGCGGCAATTAGAGTGATCCTGTTCATTTCAAATACTCCTGGGTCCTCAGGGGATCCGTCCGTCAATGACGCAACTGGGAGAAGGTCATCATCACTCGGACCACCAAAAGGTAGCCATTCGCTGCAGCCATTTGCACTATACGATGGTGTTGCAATCATATCGGCGCCTGAACATACTCATTGAGCAGTATGAACAGGCCGCGAGCGACTTCACTCCATGGCCCATGCACAACGAGCACGGTTCCAAAGTACGCAAAGACAGCGTCAGCCATTTCTGCACCGAGACGTAGCGGCTGTATCTAAGGAACACTTGCAGGACGACGGATATCGCGGCGAACATGTGATGTAGGCGAGATGTGGCCGGCCAATGATCAATTTAGGGCGTCGCCCATGGCGCCGAGGTCAGCGCCGATGTTGATGATGTTGGCGATGAGGAGTAAAATGACGGCCGACTGGAGCAGCCAGTTCGGGTAATACCGGCGCATGTTTCCGGCAATCCCTTGGCCGGTGGTGCGGCCAATCCCGGCGCTGATTTCCTGCACCACGGACATAAGCGGATAGCTGAAAAGTAACGTCCAAGTCAGGCCGAAGCCGAACTGCGCGCCCGCCTGGGAATACGTGGCAATGCCGCTGGGATCGTCGTCCGACGCGCCCGTGATCAGGCCAGGTCCCAAGGCGCCGAGTAGCCGGGGCTTAGAGGGGCCAACAACGGATTGTTCTTTTGCATGCTGACAGCCTCCCTTCGCTGCGAGCGAGGTAACTTGTCGGCAGGGCAAAAGCTCCGTCATCCAGAAAATTATTCTGCACAGGCGCCCTGCGCCAACGATGGGAGTGTTCGCGTTGTCGCGGAACAAGTCTCGGCGTGAAAGGTCGTGGCCGCATCAAGCCAGACGTTGCGAACAGCCAATTGCCGCTCCTCACTTGCCGCTCATCAGTCCATCAAGGATGCGCCTGGCCGGGAGCTCGGGCCAGGCAGAAGTGCGGCGCTGCGATTGATTTTGCCGCCAACGACCGGCCTCTAGTATCCGACTCGAAATCGCTTCCTGCTGCTGGCGCAGATGATCGCTCAGCAGCTTGTTGCGCGTTATGTACCCTGCGTTGACACCGGGGATCGAGTGATTCATCAGAAGGTGAACATCCAGTTCCGCAACGCCTGCGGCCTGCGCGATTGTGCGGAAAGTCTGCCGCAGGTCATTGCCCCACTTCGACAAATCATCGCGCTTCTCCTTGTGCTCGGCCATGTGACCGCTTCCGCTGTCGGCCGGGAAGAGCCAGTCACGCGATTGCTCGCTGTAGAGAGCCCGGCCAAGCCGCATCACCCGAACCAGACAGCGGATCATGGCTCTCGAAAGCGGTATGTCGAAGGCCTTGACCTCACCACCCTTTGGCCTTGGTATGTGCAGGACTCGCGCGCGGAAATCGACATGCTCGACCCTTGCCTTTCTGATTGCCTCAGGTCGATGGCCCGAAAGCAGCATGAACAGATGGAACTCACGTCGGACGGGGTTCTTTAAAGCAGCGAGTTGGCTGAACCACCCGTTCAGATCCGACAGGCCAAGCGCGGAGTTGCGCCGGTGTTCGGCATTCCAGTCTATGGCTGATACCGGGTTGTCGGCAGGCAAAGAGCGGGCGGCCTTTCGCGCATGATTGTAGACGGCGCGCAACGTTCGCATGCAGCCATTGGCGATGTATGCGCCGTTTTGCTTGGTTAGTTTCTCGTGCCGTGTCGTTACCAAGGCAGGATCGTAGCCGAACTTGGACAGAGGTTCGTCAAGCCAGTCAGCCAACAGCCGCTCGACATGATCGCGGTAGTTGTTGATCGTCCCTTCGCTCCTGTCCTTCTTCTTCATATGCCCGTCACGGTAGCGCGCCCAGGCAATGCGCAGCGTGGGGTTCCCTATCGACGGCAAATCGGCGGCGGCGGCATCAGCCTCCAGCTTTAGCCTCGATGGGCGGGGATCCACGCCGTTGGCGATCTTCCCGAGAATGACCTTTGCCTTCGCCCGCGCCGCTCGTGTCGTGAGCTCTCCAACTTCAGCTACCTTCATGCGGACGGAAAGGCGCTTTCCCGCCTTCCTCCGCTCACCCTGGACAACGAATGTTTTTCGCCGTTTGCCGACAAGCACCATGAAACCCGGCAGATCGGTATCGCGGGCAAAATACTGCCCTGAGGCCGCAGTCTGAAGCATTGCGACGGCACGGTCGTTGAGGGAGAGACGAAGGTCGGTCATGACAATTAGTACGGTATTAGTACGGCGATTGCGCTACGTTCGATCTGTTGGTATGCCTACGCTACGATAGGCGCGCAGCACGAAAAACGCAACAGCCTTAACGCCTTAGGGGCATCAATCGTACGGCGGCGTGCAAAGAGAAACAACAGAAAAGGCCGTCTGACAAATTCCTAATCTGTAGGTCACAGGTTCGATTCCTGTCGGGATCACCACGCATTTTCACCAGCTTAGCAAACTGACGTCGTACTTTTCGCGAAACAGTACGACGAATCTCGGAGGGAATGCATCGCCGAACAAGGAACGATCCAGCTTCGCTACGAAGAGCGGGCACTACAATGGCCCGTTTGTCTGGCCGAAGGCTGCCGGCAGGATCATTACGAGGTGATGGTTGACCGTGGTGCGCTGTGACCTAGCTTAAAGTTCATGATGGACAGTCAAGAGCCGGGAAATGGCGAATTGTCCGCACCGGCGAACTCTCGCGAGGTTGATATGCAGAGGCGCAAATCGGCGTCTCAGAGCCCCGCATGTGTCCTTGGTCGGCCATTGCCCGCTAAGGAATATCAACTGCGGCGATCTATCAGCACGCGACTGGCGCCCCGCCATCCGCAACAATTCGCAAGTACCAGAAGAATCCCGAAGAAAGCGACGCTTCGAGGACGGTAAGGCCTTGGCCAATACCAAGGCGAATGACCAGACATCGCTTGATGAACTTGACAATACACCCCAGAACGCACGGGCACGGCAATGCCACATTATCTTGCCGAAATGTATGCAAACGACGTCCATCTGGCCATTCTGAGCGCGGTAGTGACGCTTGCATCGGTAGGCGCCTATCTTGTGCTCCGGCGTATCCTTGCCGCGGTGCGACGGAGCCGCCTTGCAGCGTTTGACGAAGGCAGATCCGGTATCGCCGACGAGGCTTCTTGGGAATGGGAAAGCCCGGCCGGACTTGTCGCCGGACCTGCTTCTTCCAAGGCTGCCAACCCCTTGCATGCGGTCGGCCTGGATGTTCGGGCTCAAAATACCAACTACTCTCGGTTCGGAGTGCGAATCGAGCATTTCGCCGCGACATCCGAACCCAGCGGGAGCTCGTTGGTGACCGGTGCTCCTGCACCGAACAGTGTGCAGTCTGGCCGGCTTGCAGCATCCATCAGCGCGATCGCGGAATATGGGAAGCGGATTTGCGGGTCGGCATGGGACCAATTGCGCCATAGAGCTTCACCGCCAAAAATTGCTCCGTTGGCCTATGCTGCGGATCGCGGTTTGAATTTCACAGCTCAGATGGGAGATCCCGACCCGGCCATGGCGCCTGCCTCAAACCCTGTCGTTCGCAGGCCGATCGTTCTTGTATCGCGTTTGGGTCTCGCCGCCATTTGTCTGGCCGCGCCGATTGGCTATGCGATGACGAGACAAATCTGGGTCGAAAGCGCTTCAGCCATCTCGCAAACCCAAGACCAGGCCCATCGAGACCTTTCGCGCCCGTTGAAACTTCAGGCGAGTGCCGAATTGCTTGGCCCGGATCTCACGGCTAACCAGGCGCAAGACGGGACGGATCGTGCTCAGTCTGCCGCTGCGAGACAATTGGCCGACCAGGAACACCGGGCGGCGGAAGGCGAGCGTGCCAGGAGCGCCGCTCTGCAGGGAGCGCTCCTCGAGGCGAGCAAGCAGATCCACACGCTGAGGGCAAGCATGGCAGCTGCCGATGACGCGCGCGAGGAGCGGTTGCGCAATGAACTCGCGGCGGCCCGCACTCTTGACGCGTTGCGGCGCATTGCGGGAGATGCCCGCACGATGCTGAGCGAGGCCACCAGCTATGTCCTTGAGGAGATGCCCGCTGCTCATCTCGAGCAGGAGCAGGCCCAAAGGCAGGCGCGCGATTTATCGCAAGCGCGCGTCCAAATTGAACAGCTTGAGACCCAGGCCGCCGAGGATCGCGCCACGGCCAAGGCTTCACTGGGGCAGGCGAGCGGCATGCTCGACGACGAACGCCGGAAGGCGGAGCTGCTTCGTGGCGATCTCGCCGAAGCGAAACTGGCCAATGCCGCACTCATGAAGCGTACGGCCGCGGCTGAGCAGGAACGGACCGACGCGGTCACAGCGAGACAACAAGTGGAGCGGACCGCAGCTGACACGGAGCGAACGCTCGCACGAGAACGCGCTGCAGCAGCAGCGGCCGTTGAGGAGCTGAAAGAAGCTCGCGTCGAGCGCCAGGCGGCTGAACTGGAGCGAGCCAAAGCAGTCTCAGCGAAAGAGCGTGCCGAGCAGGCCGCAACCGAGACGGCACAGGCTCTGGCACGGGAACGTACTACAGCCGTCATGAATCGTAAGGATCTCGACAGAGCCCGCATCGAGCGCGAAGCCGCCGCCCAAGCTCTTTTGGTGCGTGTCGCTAAGCTTCAGGAGGCTCTGGACGAGCAACGCGAGGCCACTGTTTCTCTTGCCCGCGACTTGGCTGCGGCGCGCGGGGACAACGACAGGCTCAGGACTGAGCGCCGCAGCGCGCAGATCGAACCGCCCCTGAAGCCGCGTTCTGGCCGCGCGGCAGCCAGCCAGGTGACGGCCGTCAGCAAGAAGACTGGCAAGGTTCGCAACCCTTCGCGGATGACCCGGGTGCGTTCGATCACACTTCCTTACTCGCTCTTGCCAAGACACGCGACACCACAGTGATTCCGACTGCGCGGTCCCTTCCGTGGAAGGCCATCTTTGATGCCCCGCACCCTTGGTAACACACCCGAGGCCTGCTGCCATTTCGGCCAAAGATGAATGGCCTCTCGAATTCACCCTGCTTCATCAGCGAGGTGTTCTGCGCGGTTCGCTATGTCAGGCCGATCACGCTGCCTGTCGCGTCCAATTCGCATTGGACCGCCGCCTGCCGTGTTTCCACGTTGCCTTGCCGCACATAGTCGATGCTGACCTCGATAGGGGCCGAGATCGTCGCCCGACTCAACTGATGTACGACGCCCGCGCTGGCGACGCGCACGCTGGTCGCCCCAAACGGAGCGGCGGCCGACTCGATGGCATCATGGCAGGCCCGAACGACTTTATCCGGGACGCCCGGCAGCGCCTCGGTTCGGCTGACTGTTGATTGAGTGTTGCTGTCGCTGGGAGGCTGGAGAGCGGCCGGCAGGTCGAGCGACTGTCCGCCCCTTGCGGACGCAACAGCAGTAGCGGCGGCCGGACCTACCGTCCCAGGGACTGTCGCAGTGCCGCTTGTGCTGGTCTCGCCGTCGTCCGCCGACGAACTGGAGCCGCCGGGGTCATCGCTAGTCCCTTTCTGCGAGCCGCCGTGGTTGCCGCCGGCGTCATGACCTCCGCCGCCACCATGGCCACCAGAACCATGGCCGCCGTTGCCATGCCCTCCGCCCTGCTGACCACCGGTTGCAGCTCCTGCGCAAACTACCGCGATCGAGCAAGCTAAGACGAAATACGCACAGGTGAATCCACACGATTGACGCACGACAACCTCCATGGATGCGTCGGTCCAACCGTCTTTCCGCGGCTTGCAGTCAGAACGGCGCGAACCGCCGCTGCCCCCGCGGCAACCTCGCGATTGCCGCGCCCCCGAAAGAACTAGGGGATCAATCCGGTGTATCAAGGATACTTGGCTGGTAAGCACCGGTGAGAGATCGCTTGGCTGGCGAGTGCCGTATCACTCAGTCGATGCCGACCGTGGATGACGCCGCAGACGCCTTCGTGATCCAATGGCCGGAGTCCGGCGATTGGCCTGGCCGAGGCCCCGGCGAATGCAGAGATCAGCGAATAGGCTTACCGCGCTTCAGGTCAGCGCACCTCCTCCGAGTCATCGGCGACAGCCACGCGATGTCGGGTGGGATGGCCTCCAAAAGGCCCCGCGGAGGCACGAAAAAGCGTTCGCTTGAGCACTCGCCCGCCATGCGAACCATGGCGGGCCAGACGGATCACCCCGCCTCAGCCGACCCGCACGACAAAATGCTTCGTCACCGGCTCGATGATCTTCCAGGTTCCCTTGAAATCGGCTTCCACCACGAAGGCATCGCCGGGGCCGACCTCGACCGGTGTGCCGCCGTCCGGCGTGATGATGATGCGGCCGGCGATCATGTGCACGAACTCGTAGTCGGTATAGGTGGCGTGATAGGTGCCGGGCGTCGCGCGCCAGGTGCCCGACAACACCTTGCCGTCCTCGGTCGTGTGCTGGACGGCGGTTTGCATGGTCGGCTTGCCCTCGACGACGATCCAGCCAGCCAGATCGCCGGCGTCCGCGTGTTCGACGGTGCCGAATTTGAGGATTGTCTCGCGGGTCATGTGCTGGGCTCCGTTTGGTGGATTGCGTGGCGTTGTTTGCCTGGCCGGTCAGATAACCGATGCACCTGCCGCGAGCAATGCCGGCGCCATACGGCCGGCACCTTGGCTGACGGTGCATCAAACAAAAAACCCGCCTGTGCGGCGGGTCACTGGCGCAAGTCAGCACCATAGGCAAATATGTACCATAGCTGAGGTCACCGCGTCAAGAAAAAATTCCTATCTCGGAAAAATGGCGGCACAAAAGCCGCCAATACCGGCTGCCTCGAGGCCTGTTGTTAATCTGAGTTCGGCACCCTGCCCTGTGGCGCACGCCGCGTCCTTCGGCCCTCGACGGGCGGGTCAGGGTTTGTGCCGCGCCGAGACGAGTTCCGCCTTGCGCCTTGCCGTCTCTATTCCCAGACCGATGAAAGCACGCGCGTGCTTGGCCAGCGCCATGTTGTCCGTCCACAGATTGCGCCAGATCGCGGTCTTCTTCGACAGGTTCTCATCGACGATTTCCGAAGAGAAGGATTCGAAGCTGAGGTCGTCGCTGTAGCCGATAGCGGTCAGCGCATCGAAGATCGCGGCGAAGTCGATATTGCCGGTGCCGAGGAAGCCGCGATGGCTTTCGCCGATATGGACATAGCCGATCTTATCCGCGGCATGACGGATGGCCAGCCCGACATCGGCCTCCTCGATGTTCATGTGGAAGGTGTCGAGATGCAGGAAGATGTTGTCCGAGCCTGTGTCCTCGATGAAGGCCAGCCCTTGCGCGGCGGTGTTGAGCAGATTGCTTTCGAAGCGGTTGACGATCTCGAGGTTGAGCGTGACGCCGGCCGCCTTGGCTGTCTCGGCAACCTTGGCCAGCGTGCCGGCACTGCGCTGCCATTGATCGCGCGTCGGCGCCTCGACCTGCAATCCGTGGCTGGTCGAGAGAATGCCGGCGACCTTCCGGCCGCCGAGATCGCGCGTCAGCGCGATGGTGTCGTTGAGGATTTCGACGCCGCGCGCGGCAATCGCCTTGTCGGCGCTCGAAATGTCGCCATCAACAGGCAATCCGATGCTGATCGCGACGCCGAGGCCAAGATCGGCAATGCGCCTGGCGAGCCCGCCGATGTCGACATTGGCGGGGTCGAGATAGGAGAATTCGATGAGGTCGAAGCCGGCCTCCCTGGTGTTGGCCAGCGTGCGCTCGAGATCGGCCTGAGCCGAGCCCGCCGACCAGACAAAAGAATGGATTCCAATACGCGACATCATCGTCTCCGGCTTCTGCGCATCGGCCCCATGGGGAACCGATGCCTGGACAAGACGTGGGGGGGGGGGGGGGCGCCCCCCCCCCGCGGGGGGGGGGGGGGGGGGGGGCGGGGCCGCCCGGGGGGGGGGGGGCGGGGGGGGGCGGCGGGGGGGGGGGGGGCGCGGGGGGGCGCGGCGGGGGCGCGCCCCCCCTCTCGGGGGCGCGGGCGGGGGGGGGGGGGGGCCGGGGCGGGGGGGGGGGGGGGCCGGGGCGGGGGGGGGGGGGGGCCCCCCCCCCCCCCCCACGCTGCTGAGGGACGTTTAGCGGGCCGCGGTCCAGCCCTTGTAGTCCTTCAGGTTCTCGGCCGTGATCAGCTTCGGGTCGAGCAGCACGGTCGGCTCCGCCGGCTTCTTGCCGGCCAGCAGTTCGGCCGCCATCGTCAGCGACTGGCCGGCCATCACGTAAGGGTCCTGCGAGGCCGAAGCCTTGATCATCGAGGTGCCGGAGGAGAGCTCCTTCTCGATATCGGGCGCGCCGTCGACGGCGGTGAAGATGAATTCCGAACGGTTGAGCTGCTTGGCCGCAAGCTGGGCGCCGATCGCCGTCGGGTCATTGATGGCGAACACCGCATCGATCTTGTCGAAGCGGGTGAGCAGCGACTGGAACACTTTCAGGCCGCCGTCGCGTGAGCCTTCGGCATTCTGGTCGTCGGAGAGGATCTTGATGTCGGGATGCTGCGCCAGCACGTTCTTGCAGCCCTTCACCCGCTCCAGGATCGAGGACGATGCCGGTCCGTTGAGGATGACGTAGTCTCCCTTGCCGCCGGTGTGGTCGACCAGGTACTTGCAGGCCTCTTCGCCGGCCTTGACGTTGTTGGTCATCACGGTGACGTCGGCGCCCGGCGCCGAAACGTCGAAGGCGGCAACGACGATACCCGCGGCTTGCGCCTTCTTCACCGCCGGCGCGATCGCCTTGGCGTCGACGGCATTGAGCATGATCACGTCGACGCCGGCGGCGATGAACGAATCGACCTGCGAGACCTGCTTGTTGAGGTCATAGTCGGCCGATACCGAGGTCACCTCGACCTTCGGGTTGATCTTCTTGGCCGCGTCCTCGATGCCCTTGATGGTGGCGACGAAGAAGGGATTGCCGAGCAGGCCGACCGAGATACCGACCTTGTTGAGGTCCTTGGCCGAAGCAGGCGCGATGGCGAGCGACGCGAGTGCGACGCCGCAGAGCAGTTTGGCGATGGTCTTCATTGCTTTCCTCCGATTGCCCCGCGCCTCTCACGGTGCGTTACACAAACCGGTCGTTGACGCCGGCGACTAAGGTCAATCACGTTCTTGCTCCTGCCTGGAGCCTGTAGCGGTCGAGGGCGACCGCCACGATGATGACCAATCCCTTGATGATGTACTGCCAGATGTCTGAGACACCGGCCAAGATGAGCCCGTTGGAGAGCACCGCGATGATCAGGCCGCCGATCAGCGTGCCCCAGATCGAGCCGACGCCGCCGACGAAGCTGGTGCCGCCGAGGATGACAGCGGCAATGGCGTCGAGTTCGTAGGACTGGCCCAGTTGCAAGCCGTTGGCGGCGTAGAGCCGGGCCGCCGACATGGCACCGCCAAGACCGGCCAGCAGGCTGGAAACGCCATAGACGAAGAGCAGCACCAGCGGCACCTTGATGCCGGTCAGCCGCGCCGCTTCGGCATTGCCCCCGACGGCATAGATCCAGGTGCCGAGCACGGTGCGCTTGAGCACCAGCCAGGACAGCACAACCACCGACAGCGCGATGATGACCAGCCACGGAATGCCGAACAGCGAACCGTTGCCGATGAAATCGAACGGCAGGTCCGAGTTGAACACCGTGGTGTCCTGGCCGAGCAGGCGAGCGACACCGCGCACCGCGGTCAGCGAACCCAGCGTGACGATGAAGGGCGGCAGCTTGATGTAGGCGATGAGCAGCCCGTTGATGAGGCCGAAGCCGAGGCCAACCAGAATGGCCGCCGGCACGCCGAGCAAACCCCAGTCCGGCACCAGCGACACCATCACCGCCACCATCGCCGATGCGGCGAGGATGGCGCCGACGGACAGGTCGATACCGCCGGTCAAGATGACGAAGGTCATGCCGGCCGCCAGCACGATGTTGATCGACGACTGCTGGGTGACGATCAAGAGGTTGGTCTCGGTCAGGAAGCGCGGGTTCAGGAACTGGAAGCCGGCCGCCAGCAGGATCAGCACCGGCAGCATGCCAAGGGCAGCGAAAGCCGTGCGCAACCGTCGGCTGGTGCCGGTGGCCTGGCCGCCTGCGCTGATCTCGGTCGCCTTGTCGGTCATTGCTGAGCCGCTCCTGTTGCAAGTTCCATGATTTTCTCCTGGCTTAGCGGTTCGCCTTGCGATGCCGTCACCTCGCCCGATATCGTACCGTCGCGCATCACCAGCACGCGGTCGGCGACGCCGATCACCTCGGGCAGTTCGCTGGAGATCATCAGGATGGCGATGCCCTGTTTGGCGAGATTGTCGATCAGCCGGTAGATTTCCGATTTCGCCCCGACATCGACGCCGCGGGTCGGCTCGTCGAGGATGACGACCTTCGGCTCGGTCTCGAGCAGGCGGGCGAGCAGCACCTTCTGCTGGTTACCGCCGGACAGCGAGCCGGCATTGGCCTGCACCGAACTGGTGCGGATGGAGAGATCGGCAACGGCCTTGGAAGCGCGCCTTTCGGCGGCCGCGAAGTCGCGCAAGCCGCCGGCGCGCGAATCCCGCGCCAGCACTCCCATGCTGATGTTGTCGGAAATCGACATGTCGAGGAACAGGCCAAGTTCCTTGCGGTCCTCGGTCAGATAGGCGATGCCGGCATCGAGCGCCTCGCGCGGCGAGCCGATGGAGATCGTTTTGCCGTCGAGTTCCAGCGTGCCTGACACGCGCCTGTCGGCGCCGAAGATCAGCCGCGCAAGCTCGGTACGGCCGGAGCCGACCAGACCCGCCAGCGCCAGCACCTCGCCCTTGTGCAGGTCGAACGAACAGTCTTTCAGGAGACGGCCGTCGGACATGCCACGCACCGAGAGCGCCACCGCGCGCTCTTCGTCCGGCGGCCGATGATCCTTCTTGTAGAAAGCCGACAGATCGCGGCCGACCATCATCGACACCAGGCGCGAGGCGCTGAGGTCGGCACGCTCGAGCGTACCGACATAGCCGCTGTCGCGCAGCACACTGACGCGATCGGCAAGCTGGTAGACCTCTTCCATGCGGTGACTGATGTATATGATGGCGATGCCTTGCGATTTCAGCGTCGCGATGACCTCGAACAGCCGGTCGGTCTCGCGCGAGGTCAGCGACGTGGTCGGCTCGTCCATGACGATGATGCGCGCATTGGTCGACAGCGCGCGGGCGATCTCGACCAATTGGCGCTCGCCGAGCGACAGGCTGGAGACCATGTCGCGGGCCGAAAAGGAGACGCCCAGACGCGCGATGATCTCCCTGGCGCGCCGGGTGCACTGGTCACGGTCGACGATGCCGAAGCGTCGCGGCTCGTTGCCGAGGAAGATGTTTTGCGCCACCGTCAGATTGGGCGCCAGCGACAGCTCCTGATAGATCACCGCGACGCCGCTGGCGCGCGCCTTGATCGGATCGCCCGTCGCGGCCGGCATGCCGTCGATCAGGATCTCGCCGCCGGCATCCGGCCGATAGGCGCCTGAAAGCACTTTCATCAATGTCGACTTGCCGGCGCCGTTCTCGCCCATCAGGGCGTGCAGCTCGCCGGCGTGGACGCTGAGCGAGACATCGTGCAGGGCACGGATGGCGCCGAACGTCTTGGAGATGTGCCGCATCTCCAGCACCGGCTGGCGCGCCGTCTCGGCCCTGGCAATCGCACTCATCGCGCGCCTCCCACTGCCACACCAGCGACGCCGCGGTCCATGGTGGCGTCACGCCAATTGCTGCGATAGCCTGCCAACCCGGTGAAACGCGATGCGCGCACCGGCTCCGGAACTTCGGCGGCGAATTCGCGCCCGACGCTCTCGAAGGCGAGCGCCGCGGCACCGGTGGCGCTGCCTTCAAGCGTGGCGCCCTGCAGGAAGGCCTGGCCGGGACGCAACTGCGCCAGCAGCCCGGCGAGCACACCGCCTGTGTTCAGCCCGCCGTCGACGATCACGGTGTTGTTCGAATGGATGAGGTCGAGGCAGAGATCGACCATCAGCGCGACGTAGAGCAGCGCCGCGGCCGCGCGTTCCTCGGCATTGGGCGCGCGCCCGACCAGTCGGCCGGAATGCCCCGACATCGGCCCGCCCGGCGCAAAGCTCGGCAGCGCCATGATGCCGGCATCGATCACCCGCTGCACCACTGGGCCGGCGATCTCGCCTTGCCAGCCGGCGCTGATTGTTGCGAATTCGCGCCCGCCCATGAAGCGGATGGTCGGCACCGGGCCGCCGCCGATATCGACGTTGACCAGCATGTCGCGATGCCGGTCGAGTGCGTCGAGCGGGCAGTCCGGATTGAGCACGATGACCCAGGTGCCGGTCGAAACGACAGTGACCGGGCCAAGCTCCTGCCGGCGATAGGCATGCAGCGCCGCATTCGAGTCATGGACGCCGTTGTGGATGGCGATCGGTCGCGCCGCAGCGCCGAGGTGGTGCTCGCCGATAACGGTGCCGGCGCGCTCGAAGGCAGGCATCCGGTCACGCCAGCCCTGCGCGTCGACCAGCGAGGAAAAGTCTTGGCTGCGCGGCGCCCACAGATGCGAATGGCAGCCGAGATAGGACACTTCCGAGACCGCCCGCCCGCCAAGGCGCCAGCTCCAGTATTGCGGATAGCCGAGGATCAACTTCGACGCAGCGAACGCGTCCGGATCGACTTCCTGCAGCCACAGCATGTGGCGGCCGTAGTTGAAGCCGAGCGGCAGCCGCGGCGAGAACGTCTCGGAAAAGTCAGGAATGCGGCGATCGATCCGCGCGGCAATCTCGGCCGGCGGCTCTTGCTCGTAATCGAGGATCGGATGCGTCAGCGCCGCCTCGTCGACCAAGGCAAAGGTGCAGCCATGGCCCGACACCATGACCCCTTCCACTCCATGACCGTCGACCGCATCGGCAACGGCGCTGAGCGCCCAATGGTGGAGGGCCGCCTCGTCGAGCACGCTGAAGCCGCCTTGGCGCACCCATTTCGGCTGTGTCCGGCGCTCGTCGATGATCCGCCCGTCCTGGCCGAAGACGAAGAGCTTCGAATTGGTCTTGCCGAAATCGAGGACCGCCACCTTCACTGGATGGCTCCCGAGGCTATGCGCACCATGACGCCGGCGTCTTCCAGCATGCGCGCATCTGCGTCGGAGAGGCCGTCATCGGTGACCAGCGTGCCGATGCGGGAAAGCGGCAGCGCGACATTGCGCGCGTGGATCGACAGTTTGCGGCTATCGGCCAGCACCACGATCTGGTCGGCGCAGAGGCTGAGATCGACGATCGAGCGTACCAGCAGCGGGTGCGATTCCATCACGCCTTCCTGGCCAAGGCCTTGCGCGCCGAGAAAGAATTTGGAGGCGTAGAAAGGCACGGCCTGGGTGAGCGAATGGATGATGCCGGGCTCGCGATGCAGGTCACCGCCGGCAACCGTCAGGCTGCAATGGCCGTGATCGCTGAGATAGGCCGCCAGCGGCATCGAGTTGGTGTAGAGGCGGATGTTGCGCTCGGCGAGCTTGACCCCGAGATGGAAGCAGGTCGAGCCGCCATGCACGATGACGGCGTCGCCGTCACGCACCATGGTCGCCGCCAGAGCGGCGATCTGCCGCTTGGCCTCGACCGCAAGGTCGCGGTTCTCGTCATAGGGCCGGGCGTAGGCGACACCGGCCTGGGAAGCGCCGTCGAGTGCCGAGATGCCGCCATAGACCTTCCGCGCTTCGCCGGCTTCGTCGATCCTGTCGATATCGCGCCTGACCGTCGCGGCCGAAACGCCAAGCCGTTCCTGCAGCTCGCGCACCGAAGCGAACGGACGATCCCGCAGCAGTTCGACGATCTGACGCTGGCGGCCGGAGTCGCTCAATTCTTTCCTCCCGGATGCCATTTTCCATGGCAGTTGGTGCAACTTACTCAACATTAGCCAGATTGCAAGCGCGTTTTGATGATAGTATATCACTATTGACGTAGATCACTCGTATCTGCGATATCAGCGCCAATTCGACCCCGGCAACGGGATTTCGCGCAGGACACGGCCGAGCCGTTGGAGGAAAAGCGCCATGGCGACCCAAGCTGATGCGCAGGAACTGGCGGCCTTGCGGGCGCTTTCGGCCAGCATCGGGCAGAGCCCGCATCTGACCCAGGCGGCAGGCGGCAACACCTCGCTGAAAGCCGGCGACACACTGTGGATCAAGGCCTCCGGCACCTGGCTGAAGGACGCGCTCGTCGATGACATCATGGTGCCGGTGGCGATGGCGCCGCTGCTGAGAGCCGTCGAGCAGCGCGATCGCGCCGCCGACCAGCCGCAGGGTTTCACCATTGCAGCGCTCAACCCGCGCGGCCTGCGGCCGTCGATCGAGACCACGGTGCACGCCCTGATGCCGCAGCGCGTCGTTCTGCATGTCCATTGCGTCGACACCATCTCGCTTGCCGTGCAGGCCGATGGCGAGGCCGAGGTCGCCAGGCGGCTCGATGGCATCGAATGGGCCTATGTGCCCTATTTCCGGCCGGGCCTGCCGCTTGCACGCGGCATTGCCGAGAAACTGCGGCCTGGTGTCGACGTGCTGATCCTTGGCAATCACGGGCTGGTCGTCGCCGCCGAAACCGTCGCCGGGGCGGAGCTTCTGCTGCGCCGTATCAGGTCATTGCTGGCCCGGCCGACGCGCGCGACCGCCGCACCCGACCTCGACGCCTTGGCGGCGCTTGCCGGCGGCAGCGGCTACAGATTACCGGCCGATGTCGAAGCGCATGCGGTTGCGCTCGACCCTGAGAGCCGCCGCATGGCGCAGGCCGGCAGCCTCTATCCGGACCACGTCATCTTCCTCGGCCAGGGCTCCATCGTGGCGAAACCAGGCGAGGCGGTGGCCGATGTCATTGCACGACTGGACACGTCGCCTTCGGCGATCCTGTTTCCCGGCGCAGGCGTGCTGATGCGCGGCGATGCCAGTGCCGGCGCCGATGCCATGCAACGCTGCCTCGCCGACGTGACGGCGCGCATCGACATCGCCGCGCGGCTGAACTATCTCACCGCTTCCGAGAATGACGAACTGGTCAACTGGGACGCCGAGCAATATCGCCAGAAGCTCAACGCGGCTGGCGGCTAGCATGGGCATGATGCCACTTGTCATCGGCATCGATATCGGCACATCGGGTGCGCGCGCCGTCGCCATGCGCCCGGATTTTTCCATAGCCGGGCACTCGGCCGTCCCACTCGACAGGTTTGGCAGCGATGGGCGAGCTCCCACGGCGTGGTGGCAAGCGGTCAAGACGGTGCTGACGGAGCTGCTTTCCGGCATCGACCGCACGGCGGTCCGCGCCATCGCCATTGACGGCACCTCCGGCACGCTGCTGCCGGTCGACGCCGCCGGGCGGCCACTGGCCGAACCGCTGATGTACAACGACAAGGTCGATGACGACGACATCCTGGCCGCGATCGCCCGCACCGCGCCGGCTGCAAGCGCAGCGCACGGAGCGACATCCGGCCTCGCCAAGGCCCTGCGCTTCCAGCATCTGCCGGGCATTGCGGCGGTGCTGCATCAGGCCGACTGGATTGCTGGAAACTTCTCTGGCCACTTCGACGTCAGCGACGAGAACAATGCCCTGAAGACAGGCTATGATGTCGAGGCCCGCCGCTGGCCGGAATGGATCGCGGCGACCGGAATGCGCGTGGAGTTGCTGCCGCGCGTGGCCGAACCGGGCGAGGTCACCGGCGCCCTCACCGCGGAAGCCGGGGAACTGTTCGGCTTGCCGCGCGATGTGGCCGTCGTCGCCGGCACCACGGATGGCTGCGCCTCGTTCCTGGCGACCGGTGCCGCCGTGGTCGGCGACGGCGTCACCGTGCTGGGATCCTCGCTGACCATCAAGATCCTGTCCGACCGGCCGATTTCGGCGCCGCGCTTCGGCATCTACAGCCACCGGCTCGGCAACGCCTGGCTGGCAGGCGGTGCGTCGAATTCCGGCGGCAAGGTGCTGGCTCAGCATTTTCCGCTCGCCCGTATCATCGAACTCAGCGCGACAATCGACCCGGAGACCGACACCGGCCTCGATTACTATCCGCTTCCCGCCACGGGCGAACGATTTCCGATCGCCGATCCGGCGCTGCCCCCTCGCCTTGCGCCCCGGCCGGCGGATGACGCCGATTATCTGAAAGCGATGTTCGAAGGCATCGCCGCGATCGAGGCGCTCGGCTATGGCAGGCTTGCCGAACTCGGCGCGCCCGCGCTGATATCGGTCAGGAGCGTCGGAGGCGGGGCGGCGAACCCGGCCTGGACGGCAATTCGGCGACGCAGGCTCGGCGTCGATTTCCTGCCCGCGCTTTCCGACGAGGCCGCCGCCGGCACGGCGCGGCTGGCGCTGATGGGTGCAAGCCGGGCAGGACTCCTATGAGCGCCAAAACGATCGAACGTCTCGACGGCATCGGGCCGCTGGCGGAGCGCTACGACGTGTTCCTGCTCGACCAGTTCGGCGTGCTGCATGACGGCACACGGCCCTATCCGGGCGCGGTGGCAGCGCTGTCGGCGCTGAAGCGTGCCGGCAAGACCGTGGTGCTGGTTTCGAACTCCGGCAGGCGGGCGCAACCCAATGAAAGCCGGCTCATAAAACTCGGCTTCGAACAGGGAAGCTGGGATCATTTCGTTTCTTCCGGCGAGGTGGCGTGGCGATCCTTCACGGACATGGCGGCGTCGGGGAAGCTGCGCCCAGGGACAAAATGCCTGCTGATCAGCCGTGAAGCTGACCGCTCCGCGATCGAGGGCCTGCCTTTTGTGCTGACCGGGTCCGGCGATGAGGCCGAACTGGTGCTGATCGCGGCCAGCGAGGGTGACCGCTTTGACCTCGACCATTATCGCAGGCTGTTCGCGCCGGCTGCAGAGCGGCGGGTGCCGTGTTTCTGCACCAATCCCGACATCATCATGCTGACGGCCGTTGGCCCTCGCTTCGGTGCCGGCCGTCTGGCCGATCTCTATGAAAGCCTGGGCGGCAGCGTTACCCGCATCGGCAAGCCCGACAAGGCGATTTTCGACGCCGCGCTGGCGCTGGCCGGCGAGCCGGACCCTGGCACCGTGGTCTGTGTCGGCGACAGCGTCGAACACGATATATCGGGGGGAAACAGCGCCGGCATCGCCACCGCGCTGGTGCTGAGCGGAATACTGGCGGACACACCGGATCTCGCCGCTGTTTTCGACGAACAGCAGGCCTGGCCGGACTACATCACGGACAGTTTCAGCTTCCGCTGACCGCCTCCAGCATGCGCCGCGCGCTCTCCTCGTCGGTGATCAGGATGGTTGGGGCGATGAGGGTCATGGCGCCGAGCAGCGCTTCGGTTTTCTCCTCGCCACCGGAGGTGAGGATACGGATCGGCGCCTTGCGCAGACGGTCGACATCCACCGACATCACGTGGCTGTTGACCGGATGGTCGACCAGATCGCCGTTGCGGTCGAAGAAATGGAACAGGAGGTCACCCACGGCGCCTCGCGCAAGCAGGGCCTCCCGATCCGCCTCCTTGAGAAAGCCGCCCCGAGAGAAGGTGGTGGCGGAGGCAATCCCGCCGACGCTCAGCAGAACGGCATCGAGCACGTCGGCCATTTCGAAAATCTCCTGCAGGCCGCAGCGCTCGATCAGTGCGATCTTGGTCTCGACGCTGTCGACGACGGCTGGTGTCGGCATCAGATAGCCGTCGCCCTGAAATATCTGAGCGAAGCGCCAGGCGAACTCGGCTGGGTTTACCCGGCGCACGACGCCGACACCGCCAAGCAGCGAAATCACCTTGAAATCGGTGAGCGACTTGGCGCTGATGAAGGGCAGGCTCGAGAACAGCGTCTGCCCCCAGCCGACGCCGACCCGCATCCCGGACTTCATCGTGTCCGACAGGAAACTGCCGGTCTTGGCGCTGATCGCCGGTATCGGATCGGCATCGGGTGCCGAAAGCGGCGCCACCAGCGCCTGCTGCAGCCCGAACGTCTTCTCCAGCGCGCGCTCAAGCCGCACAATTTCCGACAATTCGCTCTCGATGGTGATCTTCACTTCGTTGCGCGCCCGGGCATCCGCCAGCATGCGCACGATGGTGACGCGACCGACGCCGAGCACGTCGGCGATCTCGTTCTGCGTCATCTGTTCGACGAAATACATCCAGGCGGCGCGAATCCTGAGGCGATCCGTTCGGCTTTCGCTGGCGACCTGCTCGGTTGCCTCGCCTCGACCGTCTTCGCTTTCGCCCTGTCGTCGTCTGCCCAAGTCTGTCTCTCCCCTGCGGCGACGGACGAGCGCGCTGCCGCCGATTCTGCATGCTGGTCTAGTATCGCCTATTGATCTACCAATCGATAGGAACAATGTAGAGAGTGGCGGCTGCCCCGCTTGGCGGCTATCCGCAGCAAATTTCAAGGCGATCCGCGATGCTCCGACAAATCTCCGAAGATGTCCGCGTCAATCTGAAGGACCGGCTGCGGGAAGTCCGCGAAATCATCCGCCAGAGCCGCCATGACGGCAGCGGCGATGCCAGCATCCTGCGCGAAGCAACCAGCCATCTGCCGCCGTTTCCGGGCAAGGGCATCGAAGGCCTGCTCAGCCATGCCGCGAGTGCCGTCGACGAGGCGCTGTCGATCGCTGAAGCTTTCGTCCCGCATGAGCGCCCGATCAAGGTGGACGGCACGACGGTAAAGGGCCTCGGCACCTATTTCCCGATCGGCAATGAGGACCGCCAGCTGAGCGCCGAGCGCCTGTTCCGGCGCGATATGTATTATCTGACCAAGGCGGTGCTTGCCGGCCTGAACATCGACAATGCCCGCATCCACGAAGCCGATTTCGCGGCCGTCCATGCCACGATGCGCAAGCGGCATGGCGACCTCCTGGCCGCCTTGGCCGCGCCAGGCGCCGGACTGCAGGCAATCGCTGCGACCTGTTCGGCGCTGCTGGTCGAGTGCCTCAGCCAGCGTCCGGTTCGCTTTGCCGAGACCGTGCCGGAAACGCCGGCCGCGATTGCCGGCCGGGCGCTCGACATAAGCTGCCTGGCGCCGCTCGCTTTGGCCTGCGGCCTGGCGACCACCGGCAGCGACGGTGCGCCGGAGCCGGATATGCTGGAGATCGCGATCCTGGCGGCGGATATTCGCCACGACCGCATCGTTCAGGCCTGCGCCAAGGCAAACCCGATCGCTGAACTGACACCGGTGTTCGCCACCTTGCTTGCCCATCTGCCGTAATTAGCCGGTCTGGGCTAGCCTTCAGCGGCCATGGCCATGATCGCTTTCTTGGCGCGCTGGATGGAAGCCGGGCTCATCGAGAGTTCGGTCAGTCCCATCTTCACGAAGGTCGCAATGAGATCGGGACGGCCGGCCGCCTCACCGCACATGCCGACCATGATACCGGCGGCGACGCCGGCTTTTGCCGTTATTTCGATCGCCGACATGACGGCTGGATTGGTGACATCGTTGAGCCTGGCGACGGTCGGATTGAGCCGGTCGGCGGCCATGATGTACTGGGTCAGATCGTTGGTGCCGATCGAGAAGAAAGCAACCTCCTTGGCCAACGTCGGGGCGATCAGCACGGCGGCCGGGGTTTCGATCATGACGCCGAGATCGAATGACGCGTGCGGCACGCCTTCGGCCTTCAGCTCGGCCGTGCATTCGTCAACCAGCACGCGCGTCTGCCTGACCTCTGAGATGTCGGACACCATCGGCAGCATCACCTTGATGTTGCCGTGCACGGCGGCGCGCAGCAGCGCCCGCAGTTGGCGCTTGAAGATGTCGGGCCGGTCGAGACACATGCGGATGCCGCGCCAGCCGAGGAAGGGGTTTTCCTCGTCGGGAAATTCGATGCCGGCAATCGGCTTGTCACCGCCGATGTCGAGCGTGCGCACAATGACCGGATAAGGCGCAAAAGCCTTGGCCAGCGCCGCATAGGTCTCGGCCTGCATGTCTTCCGAGGGCAGATGCATATGGCGCATGAACAAAAGCTCGGTGCGGAACAGGCCGATGCCCATGGCACCAGCCTCTTGCGCCGCTTCGATTTCCTCAAGTGAGCCGATATTGGCCGCGACCTCGATGATCCTGCCGTCGGCAAGCTTCGGCGTCACCGTCTTGAAGATGGTCAGTCCGGCGCGCTCCTTTGCCGCCGCTTCGACGCGGCCGGCGAAATCGGCGCGGGTCGCCTCGTCGGGGTCGATGATCACATGGCCGGCATTGCCATCGAGCGCGACCTCTCGCGCGGTGCGCAAGGCATTGACTTGGCCGCCGAGGCCGAGCACTGCCGGAATGCCGTGCGAGCGCGCGATGATGGCGATGTGCGAGGTGGCGCCGCCATGGCCGCACACCACGCCGCCGATACGCTTCAGCGGCGCGCGTGCCAGATCCCAGGCACCGATGTCGTCGGCGATCAGGATAGCGCCTTCGGGGATGTTTTCGAGGCTGATATCGTCCTGCCCCAGCAACACGAGGCAGATCTGCCGCCCGACCGCATGAACGTCGTCCGCCCGCGCGTTGAGATAGTGATCGTCGACCGCGCTGAATTCGGCGGCAATGTTGGATGCGGCGGTGATGACGGCGGAGACCGCGTCATTGCCGCCCTTGATCAGGCCCTCGGCCTCGCCGGTCAGGCTGTCGTCGGCGGCGATATCGCGCAGCGCTGCGACGATGCCGCGGTCTCCAGCCGACAGGCTATCCTGCGCCAACGCATGATCCATGCGGGCCTGGACCGCGCCGACGGCCGTGCGGAACCTGTCGATCTCGCCTTGTATCTCCTCGGCCTGCAACATGCGGCCCTGGCCAGCGATATCGGCTGGGAAATGCGCAAAGGCCGGGCCGATGGCGAAACCTTCGCTGGCGGCCACGCCGCGCAGGCGGTTTGCCCCGTCAGGTGCCGCCGGCACGGATCCGCGCGCGGGTGCCGCTTCCGCTTCCTGCCCGGCATCGTTCGCCGGGCTCTGCGCTTCCGCTTCATCGTCGAGGCCGGCCCGCGGATTCTCAAGATAGCCGATCAGCGCCTCGAGCGCCTCGATGGCATCGGCGCCATTCGCCCGCACCGTGACTTCTTGGTTCTCCTTGACCGCCAGCAGCATCAGCTTGACCGAACTCTTGGCACTGACCGCCTTGCCGTCCTTGACCAGTTCGACGTCGGATTCGAAACCCTTGGCGAGCTTCACGAACCGCGTCGCGGGACGGGCGTGCAAACCTTCATGCACTCTGACGATGGTCGAGCGTTCCATGGCAAATACTCTGGTTTTGGGCGCCGCTCCCAACATAGGCCGCGGCGCGAATGCTGTCAGGCGGCGATGGTGATGATCGCGCCGGTCTTCAGGGCGGCCACGAGCGCTAGCGGATCGACTTGCGACACACAGATCTCGCCCGGCCTCTCGGCCTCGGTAGCGCCGTTGAACGAGATGACGACATGGCCCATTTCCAGCACCTTGCTCCACGCGCTGGAGCCGACCGCTGTAATAACAGCGGCAACCGGGCCGAGGGTGATCGAAGCGCCCTTGGCGGGCGCTCCGTCACTTGGTCCCTGCTCCGCCTTGTGGAGCACCGAAACCTCGGCAAGCTCCGGCGGCGAGCCATCCGCAAACAGGATGACCACGCCCCCTTCGGCAAGGTCCGCCACTTCTGGGCCGATGGCAGTGACCCGTGTTCTCAGCAGAACCGTCATATGGCGAACCTCATTTTCTCAACTTTCCCTAGAGCGGTGAACCGCTCTATCTCTTTGTTTTGACGCAATTTCCACGGGAAAGCATTGTGCGCTTTTCCCGGAATTGCCTTAGAACACGATCAGGCTGACGACCCAGGCGATCAGCACCGAAACCGGCCCCATGATCTGGCGGCTGATGAGCACCGCCGGAACGCCGATTTCGATCGTCTTCGGCTTGGCCTCACCGAGCGCCAGGCCGACAGGGACGAAGTCGCAGCCCACCTGGGTATTGTAGGCAAACAGCGCCGGCAGTGCCATCGCCGGCGAGATCGTGCCGTTGGCGATCTGCGGGCCGATGATGGCAACGCCGATGACCTGCGCGATGACAGCGCCTGGCCCGAGGATGGGCGACAGGAACGGCAGGCCGCAGATCGCCGAGATGATCAGCAGGCCGACGATGTTGTTGGCCAGCGGACCCATCGGCTGCGCCAGCACATCACCGATGCCGGTATACAGGATCAGACCGATGAGCATGGTCACGAACGCCATGAACGGCAGCACGTTGCGAATGACCTGATCGATGGTGCGACGGCCGGCATTGAAGAAGATGCCGACGATACGTCCCATGACGCGGCCGATCGTGCTGATGAGGCCGATCAGCCCACCTTCGCTCGGCAGCGGCTGTGGTGCCGCGGCCGCATTGTTGCTTGAACTCATCGCTGCTGCTCCCCCTGCAGTCGTGATCGTTTCGGATCCGTCCGCCATTGTGATGTTGGCCGGCTTCACGCCCG
Source organism: Mesorhizobium sp. WSM4809 (assembly GCF_055811655.1). Lineage (NCBI taxonomy): Bacteria > Pseudomonadati > Pseudomonadota > Alphaproteobacteria > Hyphomicrobiales > Phyllobacteriaceae > Mesorhizobium > Mesorhizobium sp. WSM4809. Next base: position 132,334 of record NZ_JBVVQW010000010.1, on the reverse strand, counting down.
AAACGTAGATGTCCTCGGTGATGAACTGGGCCAGCGGCCCGGATTGACCGACCGGCGTCAGATTGACGGTCGGGATGCGCTTGCGCGGATAGACGCCGCATCGTGCGGTGCCGCCGCAGTCGACGACGACCACCGCCATCTCGCTTTCGATCGGTGGCGCCCTGAAGCCGTCGACGGCCTCGCCACCGGTCATGTCGGCGATAAGCTGCGCCACCGGGTGAATGCCACCACCGGTGACGGAAACGATCTTGCTGCGCTGTTCGGTCGGCTCGATCACGAGCGGGCCACCCCAGCCGGTTTTGCCCTGGGTGATCCTTACGGCTTTGTATGTCTTGGCCATGATGTCCTCCCTGCCCTTACAGCTCGACGCCCTGGCGGCGTGCCATGATGGCGGTGATGCGTTCGGTCAGCATGCCCTTGAGCAGGATGACGACGAGGCCGACGATGGCGTACCAGATCGCCACCTTGACGTGGTAGCCGGCGACGACGACGCCCTTCTTTTCCAGCTCCAGCAGCGCGACGAGAATGCCGCCCCAGACGAAATACTCGCCGGGATTGATGTGCGGGAACAGGCCGAGCGGCGGGTGCACATAGGATACTGCCGCGTCATAGAAGGCCGGCTTGTGCTTTTCTTCCAGGAACGATCCGAACGTATAGGCCATCGGATTGGTGAGGAAGAACACCGCCAGCAGCGGCAACAGCGTGTAGCGCGTCAGCGCGATCCGGCCGGCGCCGCGCGCCAGACCATGCACGCGCTCTTCACCGACCAGTTCGGTGACGGCGTAGAAGGCCGTCATCAGCACCACCAGCGTCGGAATGATGCCGGTGACGAAGCCGGCGAAGACCTCGCCGCCCTTCTGGAAGATGCCGATGAAGTACTTGCCGATGGCGGTCAGCCAGCCGAGCTGCTCTTCCTGCTGGACGTCCTTCAGCTTTTCCTTGAACTGATCGACGGTGATCGGTCCGCTGTCCGCTTGTGCGAGGACAACGAGATGGTCGGAGGCATGCTCGACGGCGAGCTTGCCATGCAATGCGGCATCCGAGACCATGGCACCTGCGACATGCAGATTGTGCACGGCCATGTCGGCATGCTGCGCCAACAACGAAAATACAGACATTTCTCCTCCTTATGCCACCCGCCGGTTGATCCCAGTCGGTGCGCGGCGTCCTCTATCCCTTTGATTTAGAGCCCGAAATTCTCCGGCCCTAAGCCCTTGCTATGTTCAAGCCGGACAGGCCCGGCTTCTTCCCCGGCTCCGACCGTGTCTTGTCGATCTGTTCGATCGCCCGTTTCACGGCCTCGGCCACACCGGGTTCCCCCTCCCCCATGATTGCAGGGTTGGACCGGAGTCTATCGAGGGGAACACCCTCGAATTCTTCATGTCTCTTGAACTTGGTGAAGACGGAACGGCCGCTCATCACCATCAGGCGGCGCACGATCAGATCGGGCGTCACCACGACGAGCGCGATGGTGCCCTTGGCCAACCGGCCGCGAAAATTGCCGGCTCCGACGAAGCCCTCCTTGTACTGGTCGGTGACGCCCCTGAAGACATCCGAATAGTGCCGCATCTGCAGCCAGACGCCGAGCGACTGCAGCGCCCACACAATAACCAGCAGAAGCAGTCCCCACTGCCAAATCGCCATTCGGTTCTCCTCCCGAAGCCTCAGTTGAACCGCACCTTGGACCGGCGCGTGACAACAGCAAAGTGAGAACATTTGTTTCCGAGAATGTCAATATGTATGATATTGGCCTCGGCTGCGGTCATCCACAAGGGCGCTGACCGATTTCGGCCGTGCCACCGTTGTGCTAGGCTGACTGGGAAACAGGATACGAGGAATATGGATCTGCCCTTCAGGGACGAACTGGCCTTGATGCCCGATCTTCGCCATCGGCTGCGGCAGCTGCGCTGGTTCCGCGCCACTTTTCGCGGCAGCGCGAAGGTGGTCTCGGACACGTTCGGCGTGCGCTTCGAGATCGACGAGGCAAAGCTCACCAGGGCCTTTCTCGACTGGGTCGAGATCATGGAGCCGCAGAAGCGCTTCGCCGCGATCGACCGCGCCGACTTCATCGTCTTTGCCGCCGGCCTCGTGCTGCGCGAGTTGATAAAACAGGCGCCGGCCAGGGAAATCTCCAGCCTCACGCAGCTGATCGAGACGGAAACGAACGCCGGCACGCTGGAAATCGTCCGCTTCTGGCCGGAGGGTTTCCTCTACACCAACTACTGCGTCTCGGTGATTTCGGCGATCCACGAGCAGGAATTCGGCACCGCACCCGGCATCGACAAATGCGCCGACGATTTGCGCACATGGTGGTCCTATCGCGAGAATGTGACCGAGATGCCGGCCTATGCGGTGGCTTTCCTCGACCGCTTTCTCGGCGCCGAACCGAACTGGATCACCCCGGATCGCGCACAGTCCCGGCAAGCCATGCAACGGGCGCTCGGGTCTTCCCGTGCGAGCGATGCGTTGCGCCAGCTTTGAGCCGCTCTTCGCGCCCCCAAAAACGCACGCGCTATTGAACATTTGACTTTTTGGCGATAGCGATGTGCGAAAATTGACTCGAGAGGGAAACGCGTGGCGCCACCAAGGCCTATTATTTTCGATTGCGACGGCGTCCTTGTTGACAGCGAGCCGCTGGCCGCCCGCGCTTATGAGCGCGTCTACGAAAAGCACGGCATGCCCGGTGTCAACACCAGCATCATCGCCCAATGCATCGGCATGAAGCAGTCCGATATCATCGCCAGGATCAGGGATTTGACCGGCCACCAGTTTCCGGCGGCGGCGGACGGCGACATCTGGGCCGAGACCAAGGTGCTGTTCTCGCAGGAATTGAAGCCGACACCGGGAATCGCTGCGTTCCTCGAGACGCTTGCGGGCGACCGCTGCGTTGCCTCGTCCTCCTCCGTCGAGCGCATAAACCACAGCCTTGCCGTGACCGGGCTGGCGCGTTTCTTCGGCGATGCGATCTACAGTTCCTCGATGGTCAAGAACGGCAAGCCCGCGCCGGACATCTTCCTCTTCGCAGCGGATAAGATCGGCGCCAATGCGGCCGACTGCATCGTCATCGAGGACTCGCCCTTCGGCATCCAGGGCGCTGTCGCCGCCGGCATGACGGCGATCGGCTACACCGGCGGCGGCCATACCTATGCCGAGCACGCCGCGCGGCTGACAGCTGCCGGTGCCGATTTCGTCTGCGCCGACTGGCAAGAAGTTAGCCGGCAATTGGCCGGGCTCGGTGTGCCGGCCTAATCTGTCAGCGAACAGGCAGTCCAAGGCGGACCGATTCGTCGGCCGGGATCACTGGCCCGACACGGAAATTGAAGGACAAGACCCTCGTCGCACCGGTGTCGACCTCGCACCGGAAGCCCAGATGGTACCATGTGGTTGTCGTGCGGAAGGCGACATCCGGGGCGTCGAGGATATTACCGACCTTCAGCGGAACACTTGGGATCAACTCGGGGAAATACGAGGCGTCCAGCAGTTGCTGCTGCAACGCGCTGGCGCAAAGTTTGGCGGCACGCTGGCCGCGAGGCACGCCGCCCTTCGAGGTCGTGGCCACCGCATCGCCGGTAGCGCCCTGTGAATAGAGCTTGCGGACGCCTGGGAGGCCCGAAGCGTTCCGAGATGCAGACTTCGAGGGCTTTGAGGGGCTGGGCTTCGGCGCGTTTGTGGGTTTGGGCTTCGGCGCATCGGCTGATGTGGGAAGGTCGATCTCGCTGCCGCCGCCATCGGCAGCCAAAGGCGCTGGTGCCGCGCCCCGTTGCTTGGCGGCATCGAGCGCCGCCTGCTTCTCCGCCTCCTGTTTGGCTGCTTGTGATTTATCTATCTCCTCGGTTGAAGCTGCCTGCGTCTCCTGTGTGGGCTCGGCGTCCTTCGCCGCGGTTGCCGGCTTCTCGTCGGCCTTGGTTGAATCTGGCCGGCCCTCGGAGTCTACCGGAGTGGCGGATTGGTTCTCCGCCTGCTTCGGCACGACAGGCGGCTTCGAATCATCCTTGGCCGGTGACGGCGAGTTGTCTAGAGCGCTGCCCCCATCCAGGGATTTCCTGGGGCCGGTATCCTTGTCGCCGAACTGAAAAACCGGCTTCAAAACCTCAACTGGCGAGGGCTTCTGAGGTCGCTTTTCCGGCGGACGTGGTTTTTCGACTTTCTGCTCGGGCGGTTTTTCAACCTTCGTTTCCTGCGGCTTTTCGGCCTTGGGCTCCTTTGGGGGCGGCGCCGGCGCGGGTCTCGGCTTTGGCTGATCGGGCGCAGGCACGAGTGCGACGTTTACCGCCTGTTCCTGCTGCGGCTGTTGGGGAGGCGCCGGGAATTTGTAGACCAGGAACGCAGCGATGAGCGCATGCAGGATCAGCGATGCGGGCAAAGCCCACAACAGATGCCGCCGTTCTCCTGTCTCGCTCTTCATCCTGACCGATGTGGAATGAAATAGCGGCGGCTTCAAGCATAGGCATTGGATTTGCGCAATCTAGCCTCTGACAGCTTGTCGATTTGGATCATTATACCCTGCGGTAGCCCGACCAAGGTGCTGGGCGACGCAACAAGCGGCGGCCCACGATCCGGCCCATCATGACCTGGGATCAGCCAGTTCGCCGCCACCAGGATGGACGCCAATGCGGCCGACTGCATCGTCATCGAGGACTCGCCCTTCGGCATTCAGGGCGCGGTCGCCGCAGGCATGACGGCGATCGGCTACACCGGTGGCGGCCATGCCTATGCCGAGCACGCCGCGCGGCTGACAGCTGCCGGTGCCGATTTCGTCTGCGCCGACTGGCAAGAAGTTAGCCGGCAATTGGCTAGGTTTGGTGTGCCGGCCTAGTTTAGACGATACTTTGTGAATCCACGGCTGGGCCATTCGCCAGGCGGTACCAATGAGCCCACACGGAAGTTGAAGGACAGGACCCTCGTCGCATCGGCGTCGACTTCGCATCGGAAATTTAGGTTGTACCAGGCGTTTCTGGTGCTGAAGGCGGCCTGCGGAGGATTGAGAACATTGCCTTTGTCCAGCGTAATGGTTGGCACCCATTTGACCGTATAGTCGGCAGTTTGCAGTTCCCGGCTCAGAACGTTGCCGCAAAGGGTGGCCACGCGTTGACCGCGCGGAACATTCTCCATGGAGCTTGTAGCGAACGCATTGCCGGTTGCCCCTTGCGAGTAAAGCTTTCTGACGCCCGGAAGGCCGGAATAGATCGGTGATCCTGCAACGTCGTCGTTGGTGGGATTTGACCTTCCAGCATTCCCGATCGGCGCTTTGAAAGCTCTTGCGGGCTTGAACGTCATTGTCTTGGCAGGTTTGGCTTTGGGCTTTGCCTTTCCAGTCGAGGCTGGAGGCGCCGGCTTGTCGCCGATCTCAGCCGCCAATGGCTTTGGCGTCACGACGGCTTGCTTTTCGGCGGGTTGCGGTGCGGGTTCCTGTTTGTCCGGCTGCTGTTTGTCGGTTTCCTCGGTCGCCTGCTTCTCCTCGCTTTGCGCGGGCTTTTCGTCCGGCGCAGCGGTGGCCGGCTTCTCGTCAGGCTTGCTGGGCTCCGCCTTCTGCTGTGGCGTTGCAGCCGGGGCGGGCTGGGTCGGCGTGGGTGTCGGTGCTACAGGCGGCTTCGCCGCCTCATCCTTGGCCGGCGACGGCGTGTTGGGCTTGGCGCTGCTTCCGTCGAGCGATTTCTCCGGCCCGGTATCTTTCTGGCCGTACTGGAAAACGCGCTTCAGAACCTGGTCGTCTGGCGGTTTCGGCGGTTCCGGAGGCGGCTTTTGTTCAGGCGGCTTTTCAGCCTTCTTTTCAGGTGTTGGTTCCGGTGGCTTTGGAGCAGGTTTCGGCTTGGGCTTCTCGGGTGGCGGCACGATCGCGACATTGACGGGCTGTTCCTGCTGAACCGGCTGCTGCTCGGGTCTCAGCAGGCCATAGACCAGAAACGCCGCGATGAGCGCATGCAGGATCAGCGATGCGGGCAAAGCCCACAGCAGATGCCGCCGCCGTTCTCCTGTCTCGCCCTTCATCCTCACCGATGTGGAATGAAATAGCGGCGGCTTCAAGCATAGGTGGTGGATTGGCTTGATTTAACCGCTGACAGGTTGGTGATCGGATGACGACGCGCAGACCCCAGGTCAGCCAGTTTGCCGCTGGCGCGGGATCCCGTCCAGAAACCGTTCGTCCAGCCGTGTCTCGCCAAACCAGTTCAGCCGGTTGATGCTGATGAAGCCGGCATCGATCGCCTCGTTTTCGTCACCCGGCTCACTTGCATGAGCGCGCCCGCGCGGCACGGTGATGACCGTGCGTTCGCCGTCGCTTTCCATGATCTCGGCCTTGCGGGCGATCTTGTCGCGGCCGATGCGCGGCTGCCGGATTTCGGCCGGCAGCGAGGTCGGCAGGTTGATGCTCAGCCAATGCCCCTCAGCGGCCCAGTCGGCGCGCGATTGCCACAATGAAGCGATCAGCGCGCCAAGCCGTTGGTCGTCGCCATCGGTGAAATCAGGATTCTTCACGCGTGAGAAGCCGATGGCTGGAACGCCCCAGAAAGTCGCCTCCCGCGCAATGCCGAGCGTGCCGGAATAGGCAAGATCCTCGGCAACGTTGCGGCCATCGTTGACGCCGGACAGCACAAGGCCCGGTTTCTCGGAATCGGCAAACAGCCAGGTCATAGCGCTTACCACACAATCGGCCGGGGTTCCGGAACAGGAGTACCAGTTCGGTTTGACGCGCCGCATGGTCAACGGCCTGGCAATCGTCAATGACGAGCCGGCAGCGGTGCGCTTGCCGTCGGGCGCGACCACCCAGACATCGTCGCTCAACCCGCCGGCCGCATTGACCAGACGGGCAAGCCCCGGCGCTTCGATGCCGTCGTCGTTGCAGATCAGAATTCTCATCGTTTTTTCGCCTCCGACACCACTATGCGCTGGCCGGTGCGGCATTGCGTGCGCAACGACGGGATGTGGGTTTGCAGATCGCCGAGAAGGTCCGGCGTGCAGGAATGACCGAGTGCTGCGGGACGCCCGGCCTTCTCCCAGATGTCGACATTGCCCGACAGCGTCGGATGGGTCGGCATGCGCACCCAGTCCGCTCGGCCGGCCTTGTGCAACAGATCGCCCGGCGAGCCTGACGGCAGATGGCCGGTAAGCAGCACCGGAAAACCGGAATGGTCGGCACGCGGCAAGAGGCGCGATGACGGGCCGGCTTCACCCATACCGTCATCCGCCAGCAACGGCGTGGACGGCAGGGGATCAGCATCGGTCCAGTCGGCTGCTTCCTGCAAGCGGCGGCGCAGCAACGCTGAAACGCCCGGCAACAAGGCTGCCGTGGCGCCGATCTGCGCTTCCAGGGACGAACGCATGCCGGCATGGATGGCGAACGGCCCAGGCAAGGCCGCGATCAGCTCCAGCGACCGACCCGAGAGCGGCGTCGGCAAAAGACACCCGTCCCAATGCCTCGCAACCCACTGCGAGATTTCGCGCGCACGCGCCGTCCCCGGCACCGGATCGGCGCCGTAGGACGCATCGAGAACAAGCAGGTCGCAGTGCGGGATCGTGTCCATGACGAAGACATTGCTGTCCGGCACCACATCGGCCGAATAGGCGACGCGGCTCTCGCCATCGTCGACGGCAAACCAGACGCCGCCCACGACATGCCCGGAACGTCCCGTCCGGATCGTGAGATTTCCGCTCTTCAGCGTATCGCCGGGTTCGAACAATTCGATGCGGTCTTCGGGAAAAGGGAACCGCCTGAAATCCTCGGGCTCAGCATAGCCCGCGAGCGTGGCGGGCGCCTCATTGCGGGTCTCGGCTGTCATGAAAATCCGGCCGGCATAGCCGCGCGACAGCAGCCAGCTCAGTGCGCCGACATGATCCTCATGGGCATGCGAGACGAACAGCGCGTCGATGTCGGCGACCGACCCGTCCAGCACCGGATAGTAGTCCGCGCCCGAGGCGCCGACCTTGATGCCGACGTCGAGCAGGATGCGATCCTTGCCGCTGCTGACAGCAAGGCTGGTACGGCCCTTTTCGCCAAAGCCGCCGAGCAGGTCGAGCATCATCACGATGCCGCCCCCGCCGCCGGGATCAGCCAGCCGGACCGTATCCGCAGACGCGCCTGGGCTCCGCTCTCCAGCACAACCGGGTCGGGCTGTTCGAAATGCAAGGTGAGATCGGGGCAGGTCGAAGGTGTAAATTCGATGCGCGCCGAGCCACCCTGGTAGATCACCCGCTTGATCAGGCCATCAAAGCCGGGGCCATCCGGCGACACGTCGAGATCGGCCGACCGGCAGCAGATCTTGGCGCCAGCGCGCGGCCGCTGGCCTGGCCGGCAGCGGACAACCAGTTCAGCGCCGAGAACCCGGACCTTGCAGTGGCCTCTTTCTTCCGCGCTCAACACATCCGCGGGCAGCAAAATGCCTTGCGAAATGAAGGATGCGACCATCTCATTTGCCGGCTCATGATAGAGCTCGCGCGGCGTCGCCAGCTGGGCAAGGCACCCGCCATCCATCACCGCGATGCGGTCGGCCAATGCCATCGCCTCGGCCTGATCATGGGTGATGTAGACGATGGTGGTGCCGGTGCGCTTGTGGAAGGATGCGAACTCGTCCTCCATCGATGCCCTCAGATGCACGTCGAGATTGGCCAGCGGCTCATCGAACAGCACTAGCGAGGGCGCGGCGACAAGGCAGCGCGCCAGCGCCACGCGCTGGCGCTGGCCGCCGGAAAGATTGGCCGGCCGGCGATCGCCCAGCCCTTGCAGATTGACCAGGGCCAGTGCGTCTTCAACCTTCCGGCGGGCGACGGCCTTGTCGAGCTTCGCCACCTTCAGCGAATAGCCGATGTTCTCGGCCACCGTCATATGCGGCCACAGCGCATAGTTCTGGAAGACGATGCCGACGCGCCGCTTTTCCGGCGCGACGCTGCCGCCCTTGCCCGACACGACCTCGCTGCCGATGCGGATTTCGCCCGAAGTCACTTTCTCGAATCCGGCCACCAGCCTCAGCAACGTCGTCTTGCCGCAGCCGGAAGGGCCGAGCACTGCCAGGAACTCGCCGTCGGCGACGTCGATCGACACGTCCTTGACGGCATCGAAATTGGCAAAGCTCTTGGTCACATTGTCCAGGCTCAATCGCGCCATGGCAGCACTCCGGTCGGAAGGTAGGGGGCAAGCAGATTGGTGACCAGCATCAGCACGAAGGTGACCGCCACGGTGATGACGGACATCGCCGCCGCATAGTTGGAATCGCCGCCCTGCTCGAAGGAGAACATCACCACGCCGATGGTTTCCGAGCCCGACGACCACAGCAGCGCCGAAACGGTGAGTTCGCTCAGCGCCGTCATGAAGATCAGCAGGCCGCCGGCGATCGCCGCCGGTGCCACCAAGGGAAAGATGATCGTGCGCATGCGCGTGAACAGCCCGGCGCCGGCCACTTGCGCAGCCTCCTCCAGCGCCCGGTCGATCTGGTGGTAGCCGCTGATGGTTGGCCGCAGCGCCAGCACCAGGAAGCGGGCAAGATAGGCGTAGAGGATGATCCAGACGGTGTTGTAGAGCTGGATGCCGGTGAGCGGGATCGGCCGCAGGAACATGAGCAGCGAGGCGATCGCCAGCACCACGCCGGGCAAAGCGTAGGGGAGCTCGACCGACAGATTGAGCAGCCGCACCCAGCGCTGCTTGCCCCAGGCGATCAGATAGCCAATCGGCACGGCAACCAGGACCGCGAAGAAGGCCGCCTGCGATCGACAGCCAGAAGCTGTTGAAGAAGGCGCGGCCGGCCGCGTCGTGCTCGAACAGCACGAAGCGATAATTGTCGAAGGTTGCCGTCTTGGCGGTGAGCGCGATGCCGTAACCCGGCACCAGCGATGTCAGAACCAGCCCGAACAGCGGCAGGAACAGCACCACGATGATCAGCAGCCACATGCCGGCCTGCACGGCGGGCCGCCAGCGGCCGAGTTCGTAGGGCTCGGCCGAAAGCGATGTGGAGCTGATGCGATAGTCGCGGCGGCGGCTCATGATCTCCTGGGCAAGGATACCGGCCATGGCGATGATGCCGATCAGCACCGACAGGAACGCGGTTTCGCCGAGCACGGCAGGACCGCCGCCGGCCAGCTTCTGATAGATCAGGGTCGGCAGCACGAGATAGTTGGCGGGAATGCCCAGAAAGGCCGGAATGCCGAAATTGCCGACGCAGGAGACGAAGGCAAGTGCGGCGGCGGCCATGATCGAGGGCGTCATCAACGGCAGCACGATGGTGACCAGCACGGTGAACCAGCCGGCACCGCCCGCTCGCGCCGCTTCGATCAGTTCGCGCGGCAGCTTGCGCAGGCCGGCGCGCACCAGCAGGAAAACCAGCGGCCCATACTGCACGCCGAGCAGCAGGATGATGCCCGATGTCGAATAGAGCGGATTCCTGGTACCGAGCGGCGGTGCCGCCCCGAACAGCTTGAGGAACGGGCTTGCCGGGCCGAACAATTGCAGCCAGGCCAGCGCCGTCACCTGCGGCGCGATCATCAAGGGCATGACGTAACAGAGCACCATGGCGCTGCGAGCGCGGATATCGGTCAGAGTGACGAGGACGGCCACCAGCGTTCCCGACAGCACCGCAAGCAGGGTGCCGCCGATACCGACGACCAGTGTGTGCCAGGTGGCGACCCAGGTCGCCGGACTGGCGAGCCCCGCCTTTATCGCGACGGCCGACAGCGTGCCGCCGGGTGCCACGATCTCCTTGATCAGGCGCAGCATCGGCAGCAGCGAAAGCAGGACGATGACGATGGCCACCGCCGCCGTCAGGACCATTTCCTGGCCCCGGCTTTCCCTGATCCGTGTTGACATGATTGCTTTTCCTGGGATCGATCAGCCGATGCGCTCGGGTTTCGCAGTCGGCATGCCGCTAGGGGGGCATGCCGACTGGATTGCCGGCTCAGCCGCCGAACAGTTCCGAGAACTTCGCCTTGTCGGCGTCGGTCTTGGCGACGATTGCCTTGGTGTCGAACGACATCACCTTGACCTTGACGCCTTCCGGCAGCCATTCGGGGCGGCCGACCGAGGCGCGCGCCGGCAGATAGCCCATCGAAAGCGCAAGCTTCTGGCCGTCATCGGAAAGAATGAAGTCGACGAACTTCTTGGCGCCATCGACATTCCTGGCGGTCTTCATGATGGCGACCGGTTCGGTCACTGCCGGCACACCTTCCGAGGGGAACACGAACTCGACCGGGGAACCCTTCTTCTTGGCGTTCATCGCCATGAAGTCGACGAGGATGCCATAGGGCTTCTCGCCCGATGCCACCGACTTCAGCACCGCACCATTGCCGCGCACGCTGACGGTGTTGTTGGTCTTCAGCTTCTGGAAGAAATCCCAGCCATAATTGGTATCGCCGACGAAGCCCGAAAGCAGGTAGGCGGCCGCACCCGAATAGAGCGGGCTCGGCATGACCAGGCCATCTGCATAGGCCGGCTTGGCGAGATCTGCCCAATGCTGCGGCTTCTCGGTCGCCGCGGTGTTGTAGACGATGCCGGTGGTGATCAGCTTGCTGCCGAAATAGGTCTTGCCGGCATCATAGGCATCCGCTTCGATGCCTTCGAGCTTTGCCTCGGGATAGGGCAGCAGCCGGTCGTCCTTCTTCAACAGCTCCATCGAGACCGCATCGGCGATCAGAAGCACGTCGGGCTGCGGGCTGCCGGCGGCAAACTCGGCCGCCATCTTAGTCAGGATATCGCTCGTTCCCGAGCGATAGATATTCACATCGATACCCGGCTGTGCCTTCTTGAAGGCATCCACGGTCTTGGCCGCGTCGGCTTCCGGCTGGGACGTGTAGAGCGTCAGTGTTTCGGCGTTTGCCACGCCGGCAAACAAAGTTGCCGCGAGTGCCAGCTGGCTGGCCAGCAGCTTGATGAAGTGCGTCTTCAATGAGACCTCCTGTCTTGTCTGTGCATGACCGGTCCGGCTCTGGCCGGCTCCCCGTCTCTTCCTCCCTGCACGGCGCATATGACTGGTGGATGACACAGCGCGTGAAACCCACAAAATATGTTCATATGTACGATGTCAATTACAAATGAACAGAAATGTGCGACAATCGACACGCCGAAGATCCGGCATCAGTTGACATCCGGCCGGTGTTTCCTTGATGAGCACCGGGCAGGCCACGGCTCATGAGGGACAGGAACCGATGACCACAGAAAAACCCAGACAGGCTCGCCTGCCGATGGTCTCGTCGGACCTTAACGTCAAGACGGCATGGCTCTACTATGTCGAAGGTTTCACCCAGGAACAGATCGCCGAAAAGCTCGATGTCTCCAGGGTGAAGGTCATGCGTACGCTGGCCTCCTGCACCGCCGAGGGCATTGTCGTCACCATGATCAACGCGCCGACCGCCGGACAGGTGGCGCTCGAGCGGGAACTGGAAAAGCGCTGGGGTCTGAACGCCGCCGTCGTCATCCCGACGCCGTCGGGGCATGACCATCTGGAGAAGGCCATCGGCCATGCCGTCGCGGCCTATCTCGGCGAGCAGATGCAGGACGGCATGACGCTGGCGATCGGTGGCGGCGCGACCCTGCATGCCAGCCTCGGCTTCCTTGCCCGCCGGCAGCTGAAGCGTGCCTGCGTGGTGGCGCTCGTCGGCAGCCTGCCGCACTCGCAATGGATCAATCCATCGATTGTCGCAGCCAAGGTCGCAGACGTCTTCGAGGTCGACAGCTACCAGATCACCGCGCCGGTGACGGTCGACAATTCCTCGCTGCGCGATCTCCTCTGGGCGCAGCCGACCCTGCAGGATGTGCGCCAACGCGCGGCCGCCGCCGACATCGCGCTGCTCACCGTCGGCGACATGTCGCCGGACGCCACCATCTTCCGGCATGGCATCGTGCCGTCATCGCTGATCGCTCCGCTGAAAGCGAAGGGCGCGGTCGCCAACATGCTGTGCTATTTCGTCGATGCCGCCGGCGGGCTGGTCGACCACGAGGTCAACAGCCGCGTCATGGCCATCGATCTCGATGTGGTCAGCAACGTGCCTAATGTCGTCCTCGCCGCGGGCGGCAAGCGCAAGGTCGCGGCGATCCTCGCCGCGCTGAAAGCCGTAGACACCAACGTGCTGATCACCGACAGCGATACCGCCACGGCGCTGCTTGCCAAGGGCGGCTGAGCCGATCCGACTGGCTCCCGTGTTTCCCGCTAAATGAGCCCGCGCTCGCGCAAAAAATCCTCGACACCGACATGGGTCATGGATTCGAATTCGGCGACCGCCTCGGCCACCCGCTTGCGCTGCGCCGCCAACAGCGTGAACACCTGCTTCATCTCGCCGGAAACGCCGAAACGGCTCCACCGCTCGGCGATGTGCGTGGGCAAGCCGATGTCGGCGCAGAACGCGTCCAGGCTGTCATAGCCGAGGCTGGCGACGAGCTGCCTGGTCTCGTCCGCCGACATGCGCGGCTCGAAGGCGTGGTCGTGCAGTCGCTGCGCCACCAGCTTGATGTCGGATGGCGACGCGCCCATGACCTTGCCGAACAGGGTTTTGACGTCAGACGGGTCGAATGCAGGCATATTTTGGCCTCCCTGGATCGCAATCCAGATAGAACATGGGTCAAGGGTCGGCGCCTGACAAGTCGTTTCTGTCGTAAGCCGGCGCATCATTCGGCGCCGGCTTCTGCTTGATGGATCAGACCAGCAGGCCCATCGGATTTTCAAGGAGGTTCTTGAAGGCGACCAGCAGTTCAGCCCCAAGCGCGCCGTCGACGGCGCGGTGATCGGTCGACAGCGTCACCGACATCACCGTGGCGATCTTGATCTCGCCGTTCTTGACCACCGCCCGCTCCTCGCCGGCGCCGACCGCCAGGATGGTCGCATGCGGCGGGTTGATGACGGCAGCAAAATCCTTGATGCCGAACATGCCGAGGTTGGACACCGCCGTGGTGCCGCCCTGATACTCTTCCGGCTTCAGCTTGCGGCTGCGCGCCCGGCTGGCCAGGTCCTTCATCTCGTTGGAAATGGTGGACAGCGTCTTTTCGTCGGCCTTGCGGATAATCGGCGTGATCAGGCCACCGGGGATCGACACGGCAACGCCGACATCGGCATGCTTGTGCTTGACCATGGCGCTTTCGGTCCATGAGGCATTGGCATCCGGCACCGCCTTCAGCGCCATGGCCATCGCCTTGATCACCATGTCGTTGACCGACAGCTTGTAGGCCGGCGCCTCGCCCCTATCGGTCTTCTTCACCGGGGCAGCCGCATTGATCTGCGTGCGCAGCGCCAGCAGCGCATCGAGCTCGCAGTCGAGCGTCAGGTAGAAATGCGGGATGGTGGTCTTGGCCTCGACCAGCCGCCGCGCAATGGTCTTGCGCATATTGTCATGCGGGACGAGGTCGTAGGAGCCCTGTTCGAACAGACGCAGCACATCCCCCTCCCCCTTGAGGGGAGGGTGGCCGGCCACAGGCCGGTCGGGTGGGGTCGCTTCGACCGGTGTCGGCGCCAGGGCGGTGCTGAATTGGGCGGCGCCTCCTGAGGCGACCCCCTCCGTCCGCTTCGCGGACACCTCCCCCTCGAGGAGAGAGGAAAGTGCGGCGTCGATATCGGCTTTTACAACACGGCCGTATGGGCCTGTGCCGGATACGGTTGAGAGGTTCAGGCCAGCCTCGCGGGCCAGGCGTCGGGCCAAAGGTGTCGCGCGGGCTTTCCCCTCCCCCTCGAGGGGAGGGTGGCCGGCCGCAGGCCGGTCGGGTGGGGTCGGTTCGACTGGGCTCGACGGTACAGGGGTGCCTCCTGAGGCAACCCCCTCTCTCGACTTCGTCGACATCTCCCCCTCGAGGGGGGAGATTGGCGCATAGCTTTCATCGTCGGCATAAATCCATGCAACAGCTGCACCGACCGCAATATCGACACCTTCCTTGCCGGTGACGTCGCGCAACACGCCGCTGGCCGGCGCGTCGATCTCCATCGCCGCCTTGTCGGTCTCGATCTCGAACAGCACATCGCCCTTCTTGACGTGCGCGCCTTCCTCGGCGAACCAACGCGAGATCTGTCCGGTCGCCATGTCCATGTCGACCTTGGGAAGAATGACTTCGGTCGGCATTTCTCAGCGAACCCCTTTCACGAGGTCGCGCGCAGCGGTGATGATGTCGGGAATTTGCGGCACCGTCGCCTTCTCGAGCTCCGGATTATAGGGGATCGGCGTTTCGGCGCCGCCCAGCCGCACGATCGGCGCATCGAGATAATCGAACGCCTCGCTCTCGGCGATCATGGCGCTGACCTCGGCGCCGATGCCCAGCGTCTTGACCGCTTCGTAGACGCATAGCAGCCGCGACGTCTTCTTGACGCTGTCGATGACGGTCTGCTTGTCCATCGGCCGGATGGTGCGGAGATCGACGACTTCGACGTCGATGCCTTCGCTCTCCAGTGCGGCAGCCGCGTCGAGCGCCTTCTGCACCATGATCGAGGTGGCGACGATGGTGAGATCCCGGCCCTCGCGGCGGATATCGGCCTTGCCGATCGGCACGGTGTAATAGCCTTCGGGCACCGGTCCCTTCATCTTGTAGAGCAGCTTATGCTCGAAGATCATGACCGGATCGGGATCGGCGACCGCCGCCAACAGCATACCCTTGGCATCATAGGGGGTCGCCGGCTGGATGACTTTCAGACCCGGCACATGGCCGAGCCAGGCTTCCAGGCTCTGGCTGTGCTGAGCCGCCGCACCGGTGCCGGAACCGGCGGGAAAGCGCATCACCACGGGAACCGAAACCTCGCCGCCCAACATGAAGCGCATCTTGGCCGCCTGGTTGACGATCTGCTCCATGGCAAGCGTGGCGAAGTCGGAAAACTGGAACTCGAAGATCGGCCGCATGCCCGTGAGGGCAGCGCCCACCGCGACGCCCGCGCCGCCCAATTCCGAAATCGGCGTGTCGATGACGCGGTCAGCGCCGTAACGTTCGACCAGGTCGCCGGTGACCTGGAAGGCGCCGCCATAGACACCGATATCCTCGCCCATCAGGAAAACGCGTTCGTCCATGTCCATGGCGATCGCCATGGCTTCCTGGATCGCCTGGGCGTAGCTCAGTTCACGCACCATCGCGTCCATCACGCCTGCTCCGTATACACGTAATTTCCGGTCTCGCTGATATCGGGCGATGGGCTCGCCTTGGCGAACTCGATGCCCTCGGCGATCTCTTGCGCCACGGCATCGCGAATGGCCTCGATGCCCTTGTCGTCGATGAAGCCGAATTCCCTGAGCTCGCTTTCGAACAGGGTGATCGGATCGCGGTTCGACATCCAGTCCTCGATCTCTTCCTTGGTGCGATAGCGGTTGCGGTCGCTCTTGGAATGGCCGCGATGGCGGTAGGTCTTGGACTCGATCAGCGTCGGCCCCTCGCCGGCGCGGGCTCGGGCGATAGCCTGATGAGACGCCTCGGCGACCTCGGAGAAGATGTTGCCGTTGACGATGACGCCCGGCATCGAATAGGCGGCGGCGCGCTCGGCGATGTTCTTGACCGCGGTCGAGCGGGCTGTCGATGTGGACATGCCGTAGCCATTGTTCTCGCAGACGAAAATGACGGGCAGCTTCCAGACCGCCGCCATGTTGAGCGCCTCGTGGAAAGCGCCTTCATTGTTGGCGCCATCGCCGAAGAACGAGACCACGACCTTGCCGGTCTTCATCATCTTGGAGGACAATGCCGCCCCGACGGCGATCGGGATGCCGCCGCCGACGATGCCATTGGCGCCGAGATTGCCCTTGCCGACATCGGCGATGTGCATCGAGCCGCCACGGCCCTTGCAATAGCCTGTGGTCTTGCCGAAGAACTCGGCGAACATGCGCTTGACCTCGGCACCCTTGGCAATGCAGTGGCCATGACCGCGATGCGTCGAGGTGATCTGGTCATCCTCGGCAAGCGGCATGCAGATGCCCATGGCGCTGGCTTCCTGGCCGATCGACAAATGCATGGTGCCGTGGATGAGACCGCGCGTGTAGCACTCCTCCGCGCCCTCTTCGAAGCGGCGGATCAGGTACATCTTGTGGAGCACCTCCCTGAGCTGCTCGGCGCTGTAGTGGCGGTAGACGAAGGGCAGATTGGCGCGACTGTCAGTGACGGCTTTGCTGGCTGTGGCCATGATCACGCTCCCACGGACCCATAGACGAGCTTGTCCTGGCGGGCGCGCAGTTCGGCGATCTTGGAGCCCGCCGCGGGCGCTGCATTCGCGTAGGTTATGAGCTCGCCCTTCTTGATCGGCGCGGTGACCGAGCCGCCCTGCAGCAGGCCGCAGGGAATGGCCTTGGCGGCGCGCGCCTCAGGCGTCGTCATGATCCAGGCACGATAGCAATATTCGCCGATCGCATCGAGCTTCTCGCCGGGCTTCATGTCCTTCTTGGCCACGGCGGCGACTTCGGCCACCGGTTTGGCCAGCGGCACCATGTCGGCCTTGCCGTAGAGCACGACGCGCGCGCAGGTCAGCGGCACTTCGAGCGAGGTCAGGTGATAGGGACGATGGAAAGTGAAATACGGGCCTTTGCCCATCTTCAAATCTTCCATACGCTCGGAGATGCGCGGATGCGACATATCGGCAACGACGAAGACGCCGGGCGCGACACCCTTGCCGATCGAATAGTCGACGACGCCGACCCTCGACAGCACGCCGCCATCCTTCTGCGGCACCAGCACCTTGGACAGTTCGCCAAGCGTCGCCGCCGGGCCATGCATGCCGGCCTTGTCTGGAACCAGGCCGGTGGCATTGGCGATCGCCGCCATCTCGACCATGGTCTTGGAGCCGTCGACGAATTCGACCAGCATCCGCACATTCATGTGCCGGCGCTTGGCTTCCTCCTCATAGTCTGGGGGAATGGCGTCGATGTTGAGCGGGTTGTTCTTGCCCTTGCCGGCGGCAACGATCGGATGCCCCATGGCCGAAACGAACTCGATCAGCTCCATGCAGGAGGACGGCTCATCGCCGGCGCCCAGCGAATAGGTGACGCCGAGCCGGTCGGCCTCGCTCTTCAGATAGGCGCCGATGGTGACGTCGGCCTCGACATTCATCATCACCAGATGCTTGCCATGTTCCATGGCGCGCAGCCCGATCTCGGCGCCGACGGCGGGAACCCCGGTGGCGTCGATGACGACGTCGATCAGATCATTGTTGATGACAAGGCTGGCATCGTTGGTGACCGCCACCTTGCCGGCTTCCATCGCCGCCGTCATCGCCGACGCGTTCGACACCTCGCGCGCATGCCCGGTTTCCTGGAAGGCGATATCGACGGCCTTGCTGGCGGCAGGCAGGTTCAGTTCGGAAATGGCGCCGATCTCGATGCCCGACATATGGGCGACACGAGTGACGATGTCGGTTCCCATCTCGCCCGAGCCGATCAGGCCGATGCGGATAGGCTTGCCCGACTTGGCGCGTTCCTCGAGATCGCGGGCAAGGCCCGTCAACGAAACATTGGAAGCCATACCGCTCGTTCCTCCCATAATGCAGGCTTGTTCGATTGCCTGACGGGTATTGAACATCTGTATTTCTGTCAAGACTAATGTCCAGATTCTCGTGCTTAAAACCACTTCCCCGCAACCCGAACCATGGACGAAACGAAGCCGGGAACCGCGCGACGCGCGAAGACAGGTTCGCTCGCAGGCGCGCAGCCAGCGCGGCACGCTTTTTTGCGATTACGGCCGGTCGTGAAATAAAAGTACCGAAATATTAGATTGTAAAATTTATCTTTCACAGCGTGTCCTCGCGTGCTAGCGTCGCGTCATGAACTGGAAATGAAGTGCGCTTCCTGGGGTGGCCTTTTCCGGTCTGTTCCAAATAGGTCTGCCAAGGGACGTTGCGGCCGATGAAGATGAAAACGCCTGGCGAGAAGACTGTTTCCGGTGAGACCGAGGTGGCCAGCGCGCTGGAAGCCAGGTTGCGTGAGGGCTGGCTGGAGTTCGCCCGGACCGAGCAGGCAATCGCGCGATACCTGCTCGCCAACATCCATGACATCCCCTTTGAAACTGGCGCCACCATTGCCGCCGGCGCCGGCGTAAGCGAGGCAAGCGTTACCCGTTTCGTGCGGCGTCTCGGCTACACCGACCTCAAGGAAATGAAGCGTGGCCTGCGCTCCGCGCCGAAAGTCACAAGCCCAGGCCTGGACAGTGCTGAGTTGCGTTTTCGCATCGGCGGCGAGAAGCAGGAGCGGTTGGCTCGCAGCCTGGAGATGGAGCAGCAGGCCTTGGCCGCGGCCTATGGCCTTGCCCAGGGCGAGATGTGGTCCGAAATCGTTCATCTGCTGAGCACCTGCGACCGCGTGAACTGCGTCAGCTTCCAGGCGGTGAAGGGACTGGGGCTCGATTTCGCGACACGTCTGCGCTGGGTGCGGAGCGGTGTCCGCTTTGCCGAAGGTTTGGGCGGCACGTTCTCAGAAATCCTCACCGATAGCGGCGAAAATTCTTGCGTCCTGCTGATCGACACGGCGGAATACGCAGCGATGAGCTTTCGGCTGTGCGCCCAGATCAAGCGCCGAAAGATTCCTCTGATCATCGTTACCGACAAATACAGCCATTGGGCATCTGAATACACAAAACTGGCGCTCGAAGTATCGACGCGCGTCGACCTGTACTGGGATTCGACGGCCGCGATAAGTTCGGTTCTGAACCTCCTCACGCATTCCGTTGCCGAGAAACTCGGCAAATCGGCTGAGACGCGGATGAATGAGCTGGAGGATATCGCCGGAATCCTGCGGACCTTTCACAAACCGCCACGGCGCGTCGCACGGCACATCAAAGAGGAAGAGGGCGAAGAATGACGATGCATCACCCGTTGCTGAAACCGTGGACAGTCAGGGCAGGCGCATGAAGTTGACGGAATACGCCGCCTATGACGGCGTCGGTCTGGCCGAGCTCCTGCGCAATCGGGAAATCACGCCACGCGAACTGGGTAACTGCATCCTTTCAGGGATCGCCGCGGTCAATCCGCAGCTCAATGCCGTGATCGAAACCTATGCCGATGCGATCGAGGGGCTGGGCGATGTTCCCGGACCCGCACCTTTCCACGGCATGCCGACATTGACCAAGGATTTCCCTATCGAAGCCGGCCGGCCGGGAGAGTTCGGCAGCGTTCTCGCCAAGGGTTTCATTTGCGGCGACGATCACGCCTTCTGGGTGAAAATGCGATCCGGCGGCCTTGCCAATATCGGGCGTACCACCACGTCGGAATTCGGTATAGCTGCGGCAACCGAATCCTCTCTCTATGGTGCGACACGCAATCCCTGGGATACCAGCAGGGGTGTTTCGGGATCGAGCGGCGGCGCAGCCGCGGCCGTTGCCGCCGGCATCGTTCCCTTCGCGCAAGGCGCCGACGGTGGCGGCTCCATTCGCACCCCCGCCGCCTTTTGCGGGGTCGTCGGCCTGAAGCCGTCCCGTGGCCGGATCAGCGGCGCGCCGGAATCGAATGCGCCAATGCTGGGTCTCGCCATTTCATTCATGCTGACACGCTCGATCCGCGACACGGCGGCTTTGCTTGATCTGGGGTCTGGTGCGCTTCCCGGCGACAGCTATGAGATCGTCCCTCCGACCACCAGCTATGCCCAGGCGATCAAGACGCCACCCAAGGCTTTGCGCATTGCCCTGTGCACAACGTCCTGGTCCGGCTATCCGCTCGACGCCGAGGTGAAGACGGCAGTTCTCGAAGTGGGCAAGAGGCTGGAGCAACTGGGCCACAAGGTCGTCGAAGCCGGGCCTGTGTTCGATTATGAGCGCTATCTGGCGGCACAGAAAGTGATCTGGGCAGCTTCTACGGCGCAGTCGCTCGACGAGTTGGCGGGCCTGCTGCGGCGGCCGATCGATGAAGCCAGCCTGCAGCAGACGACACTTGCCGTCTACCGCCATGGCCGAACGCTCGATGCGGCAAGCCTGATCGCGGCTCTCGCGGTGTATGACCGGATCACGCGGACGGTTGGCGAATTCCTGGCCGTCCATGACGTGCTGGTGACGCCGACTTGCGCGATCTCGCCGGAGTTGCTCGGCACGCACAACCCGGATCGTCCTGGCCGCGACATCGACACGGTGTTCGCCGATCTGGCGCCGAAGGAGACGTTCAGCGCGCTCTTCAACGGCACCGGATCGCCGGCGATATCCCTGCCGCTCGGCTGGACGCAAAACGGCCTGCCGATCGGAGTGCAGTTTGTCGCCGCGTTCGGACGCGACGATCTGCTGCTGCGGTTGGGTGCGGTGCTTGAAGCCGACTACGCCTGGCACCAGCGCAAACCACCTACCCACATCACCAAGACTGCTTGAACCAACAAGGACTGCTTGAACCAACAAGCATGGAACCGCCCCGGGAACATCATCAACGAAAATGGGAGATTGTCATGGACCGCAGAGTATTCCTCAAAAGTGCGGCGTTTGCCGGCTTCAGCATCGCGACGTTGCCGGCCACATTGCTTCGAGCCAATGCTGACGGCAGCAAGATACTGCGTATGGCCTATGGAGCCGAGGTTCTCACCCTGGACCCGATCAAAACCACTTACGGAGCCGATATCCTCATCCAGGGCATGATGTATGCACGCCTGCTGCATGCCAATGCCGATCGCACTGAAGTCGGCCCGGGCCTTGCCGAGAGCTGGGACATCGCGGATGACGGCAAGACCTATACCTTCCACCTGCGCGAGGCCAAATTTTCCGATGGGTCGCCGATCACGGCCGAGGACGTGGCGTTCAGCTGGAACCGCATGCGCTTCCAGAAGGATTCCGCCTATGCGGCGCCGTTCCAGCCCCTGACCAAGATCGAGGCAAAGGACGCCAGGACAGTGGTGATGACGCTCGATCGCAAATTCACGCCCTTCCTGACGCTGACCGAAATCTGGAATACCGGCATTGTGCCGAAGGCAGCGGTCGAGAAAATGGGCGACGACGCTTTCGCCAAGGCGCCGGTCACATCAGGGCCGTTCAAATTCGTCGAATTGAAGCCGGGAGACCGCGTGGTCCTTGGCCGCAACGAGCACTATTACCGCCAAGGCGAGCCCAAGATCGACGGCGTCGAATTCCGCTATGTCCCGGACGACAACACCAGGGTCTCGATGTTGCAGGCGGGCGAGCTCGATGTCTGCCTGGGAGTTCCGGCCCCGCGCATGGCCGAGTTGAAGGCCGCCGGCTTCCGCGCCGACCCTGAACCTTCGAGCACCACTTATGACATGCTGATCAACCATTCGGCAGAACCCTTCAACGACCTCAAATTCCGCCAGGCCGTCAGCTATGGCATCGACCGAACGGCCATCAATGCCGCGGTGACGCTGGGTCTCGGCACGCCGGCCAGTTCCATCATGAGCCCGACGCTCGATTTCTTCGACAAATCGCTGCCAGTCATTGCCCGAGACGTCGGAAAGGCCAAGGCCCTGCTGGCCGATTCCGGCAAGATCGGAGCCAGTTTCGAACTCATCCAGAATGCGGGAAGTGCCGACGAGGAAAAGGCGGCGGTGCTGATCCAGGCGCAGTTGGCGGAAGTCGGCATCACCGTCAACATTGCCAAGATCGATTCAACCCAGGCATGGACCCGCCTCGCCGATGGCGAGTACCAGGCGGAAATGAACTGGTGGTACAACGAGACGCGAGATCCCGACAACGCATTGCGCTGGTGCGTCTGGGGCGCGGGCGACAACAAGTCCTACTACACCCGCTACAACAACGAAACGGTCGACAAACTGATCGATGAAGCCTCGGGCGAGGCGGACAATGCCAAACGGGCCGAGCTCTATGCCCAGATCCAGAAGACCGTGGTGGACGAGGTGGCGCAGGTGGCGCTCTATCACCCGACGTGGCTCAACGCCTATGCTCCGAGCGTGAGAGGGTTGGTCCTAAACGTCGGCCTGCAATTCTCGTCCATCGGCGGGACCAGCCTGGATTGATCGGCACAGGATGCGAGACGGGGACGAGATCTTCGTCCCCGTCTCGCATCGATTTGACACCAGGATCCCCACCATGAATCGATTCTCCTTCGTGCTCAGGCGGCCGATACAGTTGATCCCCGTGCTGCTGGGTATCAGTGTGATCACCTTCCTGCTGCTGCAAATGACACCCGGCGATCCGGTTCGCCTCATGCTTGGCCCCAAGGCCAGTCAGGAGGCGATCGAATTCGTGCGGGCGCGATACGGTCTCGATCAGCCCATCCCCGTGCAGTATTTCTATTACGTGCTGAATTGCCTGCGCGGCGATTTCGGTCAGTCGATCGCCTTCCGGGGTCCCGTCAGCGGCGTCATCGCGGCACGGATCGCGCCAACGGTTTTCTTGATCCTCTATGGCCTCGTGATCTCGCTGCTGTTGACATTCGCGCTCGCGGTCACCGCTGCCCGGCAGCGCGGACGGTGGATCGATCACCTCATCCGTCTCGTCTGCGTCGCGGGCGTCGGCGTGCCGTCCTACTTTGTCGGCCTGCTGCTGATCATGGGCTTCTGCCTGCGGCTGAAGATCTTCCCCGTATCCGGTTACGGGCCGACCTTTTTCAACAATCTGTGGCATCTCTTCCTGCCGGCCCTGACGATCGGCATCGGGGTGACGCCGATCCTCGCGCGCAATCTGCGCGCGACCTTCATTCAGCAGATGGACAAGGATTACGCGATCGCCTGCCGCTCCAGGGGCCTGCCGGAAAGCTACATCTTTTCCCGGCATGTGTTCTGGAATTCCCTGTTGCCGACAGTCAATCTGCTGGGCGTCGTGGTCGCCTTCCTGATCGGCGGAACGGTCGTTGTCGAAAATGTCTTCAACATTCCAGGGCTCGGCAACCTGCTCATCCGCGGCGTTCTCACGCACGACCAGTTCGTCGTCCAGGCAGTGGCCCTGCTGCTTGCCGTAGGTGTCGTCATTTCGAATTTTGCCGTCGATGTCTTGACCGCCATTCTCGACCCAAGGGTGGAATTATGAGCGATGTGATGCAGGGCGGCGGCTCCTTGGCCATGGCGCGTATCCGGACGATGCCGGCAACCTTGATCATTGGCGGCGCCATCACCTTGGCCTGGATTGTCATGGCCATTTTGGCGCCGGTGCTGACCAGTTTCGACCCGATCAAGGTCGATGTGATGCAGGCGTTGAAACCACCTGGCGCCGAGCATTGGTTTGGCACCGACGCCATCGGCCGCGATGTCCTGGCGCGAACACTGTTTGCCGCACGCTACGATCTCGCCATGGCCTTCTTTGGCGTCGTTGGTCCGATCATCCTGGGGACCATCATCGGCCTTATCGCCGGCTATCTGGGTGGCCGGATCGATGCGGCGCTGATGCGCATCCTCGAGGTCACCGTATCATTTCCCTATTTCGTCCTCGTGATCGCCATCGTGGCCGTGCTTGGGCCCGGCCTCAAGAGCTACTTCATCTCGCTCACCTTGGTGAACTGGGTCAGCTATGCGCGACTTGTGCGGAGCCAGGCGCTGGTGCTGCGCGGCGTCGATTTCGTGCTGGCGGCACGTGGCATGGGTTTTGGGCATTTGCGCATCATGCTGTTCCACATCCTGCCGAATGCCATCGTCCCATCGATCGTCTTCGTCATGACCGATGCCGTGCTGGCCATCGTGCTCGGATCATCATTGGGTTTTCTCGGCCTCGGCGTACAACCGCCGACGCCCGAATGGGGCGCCATGATCGCGGACGGGCAGACGTATCTGACGACCGCATGGTGGATTGCGATCTTCCCAGGCATCGCCATCTGCCTTCTGGCGCTGGGCCTCTCGTTGACCGCTGATGGTCTCGCCCGCCTCCTGAACACGGAATCCTGAGATGAGCGACCTCGTCAGCGTCGAGAACCTCACCATCGACTTCGCCACCAATTTTGGCGACGTCCACGCCCTGCGCGGCGTCAGCTTTTCACTAAAAGCAGGAGAGGTCCTTGGGATCGTCGGTGAATCCGGATCGGGCAAGACGGTGGCCTGCAGAGCCATCCTCAAGCTGATTGCCGGCAACGCACTGGTAAAGTCGGGCCGGATCATGTTCGAGGGCAGCGATGTCCTCGCCATGAAGGATGCCGAACTGGGCCAGCTGCGTGGCGGGCAAGCGGCGATGATCTTCCAGAACCCGTCGACGCATCTTGATCCGATCATGACGGTCGGGCGTCAGGTGGGCGAAGCGATGGTGGTCCATCAGGGCATATCCTGGCGGCAGGCCAATGCGCGGGCGGTCGGACTGCTCGAAGACATGCACATCAAGGACGCGCCAAGGCGCGCGGGCGCCTATCCTCACGAGCTATCCGGTGGCATGCGTCAGCGGGTGATGATTGCGGCGGCCCTTGCCTGCGAACCGAAACTGCTGATTGCCGACGAACCCACGACGGCACTTGATGTGACGGTGCAAGCTCAGATACTCGACCTGCTCCGCGGCATCCGGCGTGAACGCAAGCTGTCGGTCATTCTGGTCTCTCACGACCTTGGCGTGATCGCGGAAATGTGCGACCGCGTCGTCGTCATGAAGGACGGCGCGGTGCTGGAAATCGGCTCGGTCGATCAGATCCTGCGTGACCCCGCCCATGAATACACGAAGCGCCTGATCGCTTCCCAACCCTCGCTGATGAAGCCGACCACGCATGCATGCCCCGTGGCGACGGAACCGCATCTCCTGGTGAAGAACCTGTGCGTGAACTTCTACCCAGGGCAGAGCCTTGCAGCCTGGGCGACACGCAAGCCGCCGCAGATCGTGCGCGCGGTCGACAATGTTTCGCTGGCATTGCGGCGCGGTGGGGCACTGGGGATCGTCGGCGAGTCCGGTTCCGGCAAGAGCACCATAGCCCGGGCCATTGCAGGCCTGGTGCAGCCGGAACAAGGAGAGATCGAGGTGGACGGCCAATCGCTCGATCGCGCGCTAAGGCAGCGCCGACCGGAGCAGGTTCGCAAACTGCAGATGGTGTTCCAGGACCCGTTCATGTCCCTCAACCCGGCGTTTACGGTTGCGCGAACTCTGGCCGAACCGCTGCGGCAACAGAACATCTGCCCGGAAAGAGACATCCCGGAGCGGATCCGCGAGCTGATGGAAAAAGTGGAATTGCCACGCCAGTTGCTGGACCGACGCACCACGCAGCTTTCCGGCGGCCAGCGGCAGCGCGTCGGCATCGCCAGAGCCCTGGCGCTGGAACCTGAGATATTGATCGCCGATGAAGTCACCTCCGCTCTGGACGTCACCATCCAGGCCCAGGTGCTCGGCCTCTTTGCGCGGCTGCGCCGCGAATTGTCGCTGACGCTGATCCTGATTTCCCATGATCTGGGCGTGGTGCGTTATCTCTGCGAGCACGTTGCGGTCATGCAGCACGGCAAGCTGGTTGAGTATGGCAATACGGAAGATGTCCTGGATCGTCCGCAGCAGGCCTATACTCAAGAGTTGATCGCCGCTATCCCGAAACTCTCGCGTCGAACGAGCAGCGGAATCCAACCAGGAGACACCCCGCTACTGGCCGCCGGAAGCAAATGCTGAGCCTTCGGGGCCGGGCTACTGTGCCGTCCAGCCGCCGTCCATCTGCAAGGTCGTGCCGGTGATCTGCCTGGCCGCGTCCGAACACAGGAACAGCGTCAACGCAGCAAGCTCATCGACGGTGACGAATTCCTTGGTCGGCTGGGCAGCGAGCAGCACATCGTGCTTGACCTGTTCCTCGGTCATGCCGCGCGCCTTCATGGTGTCGGGAATCTGCCTTTCGACCAGCGGGGTCCAGACATAGGGTGGGCGACGCCTATTTGGCGATCTCGAGCAGGGACGATACCAGAAGCTCTCGCTCGTCTTTCGACAGAACATCCGAATCGAAGAGGTTCATGCTGCGCAATCCCTCGATGGCGAGATAGCAGATCAACAGCGATTTGAGATCCGGCGTCTCACCTTTCAGCCGCTCGAAAAGCTGCCTCTTGAAGGTCTTTATCGGCATCATGAAATCGGGATCCTCGGCGATGGCCGAGAAAATCCAGGACGCCGACGGCTGCTTTTCCTCGCAATCATTGGCTGACAGCCTGATGTAGACAGCCAGGGGATTTTCGTCCTTGGCATTTGTGCGGGCGGCTTCCAGTGCGTGCTCGAACTCACGCAGATAGCCTTCGACCAAACCTTGCATCAATTTTGCCTTGGTCGGGAAATTGTAGAGGAGCCCTCCCTTCGACACGCCGGCACGGCTGGCTACGGCATCCAGCGACAGGCTGCCTGGTCCGGATTCCCGGGCAACATCAGCCGCCGCGGCGAGAATCTTCTCGCGCGAATTCGGTCTTTGGGCTCTCATGGGGCCTCCCATCGCAAGCTTAGGCCCAATTGACAAGACCGTCCAGACGGTACAGGAAGACCGCCATTATTTGAAATCGGGACCCGCAGTCGATATGTGTCCCGATATCCGCGTTTCGCGCCGGATTTCGACTGAGGGGACTTCCTTGTTCAAGCGCATACTCCGTATCTTTATCATTGTTCTGGTTCTGGCTCTGCTCGTCGTTGTGGTCGGCGGCATCGTCGGCTTCAACTTCCTGCGCGACAACGGCATAAAGCAGTACTTCGCATCGATGAAGCCGCCGGCGGCAACCGTTTCGACGACCATCGCCAAGCCTTCGGCCTGGACGCCAGGCGTCGAGGCGATCGGTACGGTCAGGGCTGTGCGTGGTGTCGACCTGACGGTCGAGACCACCGGGATCGTCAAGGACATCCTTTTCCATGCCAACCAGAAGGTGGCCGACAATGCGGTTCTGCTGCAGCTCGATGACGCCGTCGAGCGCGCCGATCTCGACGCACAGAAAGCGCAGGCCGCGCTCGACCAGACCTCGCTGGCCCGCGCCATTGAACTGACCAGGCGTGGCGTCGGCTCCGACTCGACGCTGGACACGGCGCGTGCGGCGGCCTCGGCCTCGGCATCTCAGGTCACCAAGCTGCAGGCCGTACTCGAACAGAAGCAGCTGACGGCGCCTTTCGGCGGCACGGTGGGCATTCCCAAAATCGATATCGGCCAGTATCTGGCGCCCGGCACCGCCGTGGTGACATTGCAGGACCTCGACACGATGCGGGTCGATTTCTCGGTTCCCGAACAGCAACTCGCCTTGCTCAAGATCGGCCAGACGATTCGATTGGGCCTTGGCGGTGAGGACAGGCCATTCGCAGGCGCCATTCGCGGCATCGACCCGAAGATCGACTCGTCCAGCCGGCTGGTGAACATCCGGGCGGAAGTCGCCAATCCCGATGGCAAGCTGACCCCCGGCCAGTTCGTGCAGGTGCGTGTCGAGCTGCCCGAAGAGCAGAACGTGCTGACCCTGCCGCAGACGGCGCTGACGACAAGCCTCTATGGCGACTACATCTTCGTGGTGCAGCCGGCCAAGCCTGCCGAGGCGGCCCCAGCCAAGCCAGAGGAAAAACCCGCCGCGCCGTCAGCCGACAAATCGGCGGAAGCCAAGCCTGCGGACACCAAGCCGGCCGATGCCATGAAGCCGGCGGCTGATGCAGCCAAGCCTGCCGCCGATGCGGCAAAACCAACCGACAAGGCTGCCGATCCGGCCAAGCCGGCGGCGGAAGGTGACAAGCCCGCGCTCGTGCTGTCGCAGGTGTTCGTCAAGCCCGGCCGCCGCAATCAAGGCATGGTCGAGATCGTCGAGGGGCTGAAGGCCGGCGACGAGGTCGTCACCGCCGGCCAGAACCGCCTCTTCAACGGCATGTCCGTCGTTGTGGACAACACCATCGACCCGACCAAATCGGCGAACAAGCAGGCCGAACAGCAATGAGCTTTTCAGATCTCTTCATTCGCCGGCCTGTTCTTTCGACGGTCCTTGCCTGCATGATCCTGCTCCTGGGTTTCCAGGGCATCTTCAACCTGTCGATCCGGCAGTATCCGAAGGTCGATGAAACCGCGATCACCATCACGACGGCCTATCCAGGCGCCAGCGCCGATCTGATCCAGGGCTTCATTTCCGCCCCGATTGCCCGCGCCGTCGCCTCGACCGAAAACATCGACTACGTCACCTCGTCCAGCCGCCCGTCCTCCAGCACCGTGACCGTGCAGATGAAGCTCGGCTCGAACCCCGACGTCGCGCTGACCGAAGTCCTGTCCAAGGTCCAGGGCGTGCGCGGCACCTTGCCGGACGCATCGAAGGACCCTGTCATCGTCAAGGGCACCGGCCAGCAGTTCGCGATGATGTACATCTCGATGCAGAACCCGAACATGACGAAGGAGCAGCTGACCGAGTATATCGAGCGCGTCATCAGGCCGCGCATGTCGACGGTCGAAGGCGTCGCCGACGTGCAGATCTTCGGCGCCCAGGAATACTCGATGCGCGTCTGGATCGATCCGGTCAAGCTTGCCGCGCGCGGCGTGACGGCCTCCGAACTGCTAACGGCGATCAACAATTCCAACTTCCTGTCGGCGCCCGGCAACACCCAGAACGAGTATGTCGTTTCCTCGATCACCGTGCGCTCGACATTGCAGACGCCGGAGGCATTCGCCGAGCTGCCGCTGCGCTCGACTGACGGCAATGTGGTGCGGTTGCGCGACGTGGCTCGCGTCGAACTCGCCGCCGAGAACACCGACACCCGGGTCTCGTTCAACGGCAAGCCCGGCACCTTCCTCGCCATCTTCCCGACGCCGGCGGCCAATCCGCTGACCACGGCGGCTGCGCTCACCAAGCTGGTGCCGCAGATTCAGGAGACGCTGCCGAAAGGCATGACGATCGAGGTCGTCTACGACGCGACCGGGCAGATCAGCGCTTCGATCGAAGAGGTGTTCAAGACCATCGCCGAGGCGGTTGCCATCGTCATCGTCGTCATCCTTCTGTTCCTTGGCTCCTTCCGGTCGGTGATGATGCCGATCATCACCATCCCGTTGTCGCTGATCGGCGTCTGTTTCCTTTTGTTTGCGGTGGGCTATTCGATCAACCTGCTGTCGCTGCTGGCCATGGTGCTGGCGATCGGCCTGGTCGTCGACGACGCCATCGTGGTGGTGGAGAACATCCATCGCCATATGGAAGAAGACCACATGTCGCCGATGCAGGCCGCGTTCAGCGGTATGCGCGAAATATCGTCGGCCATCATTGCCATGACCATGACACTGGCCGCCGTGTTCGCGCCGCTGGCCTTCACCGGGGGCCTGACCGGCGCATTGTTCCGTGAATTCGCAGTCACGCTCGCCGGCTCAGTGGTGCTGTCGGGCGTCATCGCCATCACCATCACCCCGATGATGTCGGCACGCCTCCTGAAGTCCGGCACGCCGGGCCGTTTCCAGCGCATTGTCGACGGCGCCTTCGCGCGCGTCGAGCATGTCTATGAACGCGCCGTCACCGGGTCGCTCAATTATCGCCCATTGACGCTGATCATCGTGCTTGCGCTTGTCGGCGTCACCGGCTTCATGTTCACCAAGACCTCGAGCGAACTGGCGCCGGAAGAGGACCAGGGCTTTCTGCTCTCGATTGTGACAGGGCCGCGTTATGCGACCTCCGATTACACCGAGACATATGTCAACCAGATCCTCGGCCTGGTGAAGGATATTCCCGAAACACGGGCGCAGTTCTCGGCCGTCGCCTTCGGCGGCACGACAAACAGCGCCTTCGTCGGCTATGCCTTCAAGGATTGGGCGGAACGCAAGCGCAATTCGAAGGAACTGCAGGCCGACATCACGGCCCGTATCGCCAAAGTGGCTGGCGTCGAGGCCTTCGTCTTCGCGCCGCCGACGCTGCCCGGCTCTGGTGGCGGCCTGCCCATTTCCATGGTGGTGCGATCGACCGGCGCTTCCTCGGAAGTGTACGAGGTGGCCGAGCAGATCAAGAACAAGGCGCAAGCCTCCGGCCGCTTCATCGTCGTGCAGAATTCGATGGCCTATGACGCACCAGAGGTGACGGTGACCATCGACCGTGATCGCGCCGCGGCGTTGAACCTGCCGATCGCAGATATCGGCCGCACGCTGACCTTGCTGGTCGGCGGCGCCGAAGTGGCGCAGTTCGACCGTGACTCCAACAGCTACGACATCATCCCGCAGGTGCCGCAGGAGTTTCGCGACAACCCCGATAAGCTCGGCGAATACTTCGTGCGCAGCGTGACGGGCGAGATGGTGCCGCTCTCGGCGGTGGTCAAGATTTCGAACAATGCGGCGCCGGCGGCAATCGAGCAGTTCAACCAACTGAATTCGTCGACGATTTCGGCGCTTCCGTTGCCCGGCGTCACGACTGGCGACGGGCTGAAGGCGCTGGAGGACATCGCCCAGGAGAGCCTGCCCGACACCTTCTTCATCGACTATTCCGGTCAATCGCGACAGGAAAAGGAACAGGGCAACACCATCCTGATCGCTTTCGCGGCCGCCGTTGTCGTCATCTATCTGGTGCTGGCGGCGCAGTTTGAAAGCTTCCGCGACCCGCTGATCATCATGATGGCGGTGCCGCTGTCGATCTTCGGCGCGATCGTGCCGCTCAATCTCGGCCTCGGCACGCTCAACATCTACACGCAGGTCGGCCTGATCACACTGATCGGTCTGATCACCAAGCACGGCATCCTGCTGGTCGAGTTCGCCAACCAGCAGCGTGAAAAGCATGGCATGCGGCGGCGCGACGCGATCATCGCCTCGGCCAAGGTGCGCCTGCGGCCGATCCTGATGACGACAGCGGCGATGGCCCTCGGGGTGGTGCCGCTGATTACGTCCAGCGGCGCTGGTGCCGCGGCCCGCTATTCGATGGGCCTGGTCATCTTCACCGGCATCCTGGTCGGAACCCTGTTCACGCTCTTCGTTGTGCCCATGTTCTACACCTTCATCGCCAGCAAGGACCTGCCTCATTTGGCGGAGAAGCCGGATCCCAAGCTGATGCCGGCACTGCCGAGCTAAGGCGGTCGAGGAATTCCCGCTCGGAAATGGGCAGGACAAATAGATGGAAGCAAAAGAAAAGAGGCCGGGAATTTCCGGCCTCTTTTCTTTTTGGCTGGGCTCGATACCCCGGTTCGAGCTTTGCTCGATACCGCCGGTTTGCGCTGTACTCAATACCCTGGTTCGAGCTGTGCTCGATACCGCAGCGTTTTCCGGCGGGAGCCTTGAACACGGCGCGGCAGCATGCTGACGCGCCGGTCACAGCCTGCTACTTGACGATGACGATGCTGGTGTTGGTCGCCCCGAAGCTTTCGACGAGCTGGTAGAAATCGGCGGCGTTGTCGGGGTGCAGCCGCACGCAGCCATGCGAAGCCGGCTGGCCGAGGCGCTTGATCGCATAGGTCGCGTGCACCGCATAGCCGCCGCTGAAGAAGACTGAGTGCGGCATCGGGGCGTTGTCGTATTTCTTCGAATACCACATCTCATGCATGCGGGTCGGCTTGAACGAGCCGGTCGGCGTCACATGGGCCCGGTCGCCGGTGGAGACTTTCCAGGCGAAGGTCGGCCGGCCGTCGACGGAGACTTCCATGATCTGCTGCGAAAGCGAAACGCGTGCCACGATCTTGTTGGCGGCGTGCGCCGCACCCGAGCCGGCGCCGAGCAGCAGTGCTGCACCAGTCAAGGCAGCGGCGGTGATGTTGATAAGCTTGGCGGAAATGGCGGTATGCATGATGAAGTCCCCTCTCTCTGCCGGTTGGCCGGCTCCAGTTCGATGGCCGCTTATCCCAACGTCATGTTTCGAGAAGATTTCGCAAAATGCTCGCTTCTGTTTCGAATCTGTTTCCACTGGTTAACAAATCTCCCTCTTATAGATGGGGGTGGACACGCTCGGCAGGCCCCGCCAGCAAAGACCAGCGGCGGGAACATGAGTATCCGCCTCCAAACGAAAGTGCGAATTGGCATCATTTGAAAGAACAGTCGTCGACATCGAAACCAACCTGCAACAAAGCGCGGCTCCAAGCGGCATGATCCGGATACGGGGTGCGAGCAAAGTTGACGCAACGAAAACAGCCGGAAACGAACATGGGAACGAAATCGAACGCGCTGTCCTGGCTTCTCAGGATCAGCATCGCGGCAACGGTCATCGGCGGCGTTGGCACGGTTGCCGGCACCCCGCTGACAAGCCTCGGCGCGATGACATCAGGCGAGATTTCGACGCTGCATGCCGCACTGTTTTTCGCCACGGTCTGGATTGTTTCCAGCCTGCGCATCGCCCGGCTAAAGGCCCTCTGGCGGGTCGGCCTTAGGCTGACGGGTTTGCGCGGCGCCTCCGGCAACTTGCTGCCGAGAGGACCGAAGGCCCGCGCCGCGACGGGGGGCTCCGTGGGCGGCGCGGGCACTTCGGGGGTATCCTGAAGAGACCCGCAACAGGTTCATTTTCGAAGAATTGGCATTTGGGGAACTGCGACGATGAAAACGAAATTCGCTGCTTCGGTGCTGTCCGCACTGCTTTACGCCCAGGGCCTGCTCGGCTTTGCCGGTCTTGCTACCGTGCTCCTCAGGGACCGCGCCCATGCAAGCGAACTCACCATGGGCAGTGACATGCCGGTGGGGCCATCGCTTCTGCTGGTACGCTGAGCGTCAAGAGCATCGGGCCCAGAGATGGAAAATCCGATGCCTGACAAAAGGGATTGCGCCAGTACCCGGCGATCAGTCGGCGAATTGCCGCGGCGGATCGAACCGGTAGCCGGCGCCACGTATTGTGGTGATGGTGTCGGTGTCGAGCTTGCGGCGCAGCCGCACGATGCGCGAATCGATCGAGCGATCGAAGGCGTCGGCGTTTTCGGCCGGTGCCGCGGCGATGATGTCGTCGCGCGTGAGCACCTTGCGCGGACTGGCCAGGAACAACCTGAGCAGCGCCACCTGGCCGGGCGAAAGCTGTTCCTCGGAGCCGGAACGATGCATGACCATGGCCGATCTCAGATCGACGGTCGCGTTCTCCAGCACGA
The DNA here is from genome assembly GCF_055811655.1 of Mesorhizobium sp. WSM4809. Classification (NCBI taxonomy): domain Bacteria; kingdom Pseudomonadati; phylum Pseudomonadota; class Alphaproteobacteria; order Hyphomicrobiales; family Phyllobacteriaceae; genus Mesorhizobium; species Mesorhizobium sp. WSM4809. The sequence continues at coordinate 98,658 of NZ_JBVVQW010000010.1, read as the reverse complement.
TCAGTTCCTGGGTGCCCCTGCCGCGGCGCGAAAGCAGGCCGCCTACACGAGCGGCCAGTTCACGGACATTGAGCGGACTCTCGACGACGTCGGCCGCACCAAGCTCCAGCGCCAGCACCTTGTCGACGAGATCCGCCGGCCGGCAGATCAAGATGAAATCCGGCCCGCCCTCGCCGCCTCCTGCTTGGTCGCCATAACGTCTGAGCAGATCCCGCCCCTCCGCCTGGCTGAGGCTGTCGCCGACGACGACGACGTCGATGCCCTTTCCCGACAGCAGCGATTCGGCCTCCCAGGGCTGACGTGCCTGATGCACGTCGTGGCCGCGCCGCTCGAGATGGTCGGCGAGTTCGGTCGCCACCACTTCGGCTACCGAAACGAGCGCAATAACGGATCGTGCGGCCATCTTTTCCAACCGTTCCCTGGCAACCCGGATATGAGTGCTGGACATGATGTTTATACCCAATCTACTTTCCACTGAAAGTGGGAGCGAAAGCATCGTGCGGGCAAGAATTGTCATAGTCGAGGATGAGCCCGACCTCAGGGACGCGGTCGCCGAATATCTTGGCGCATCCGGCTATGACGTGGCCACCGCTGAAAGTGCTGCCGCGGCGCGCAGCCTCGTTGAAACGCAATCGTTTCATCTCGCCATTCTCGACATTGCCATGCCCGGCGAGGACGGCCTCTCGCTCGGCCGCTGGCTGCGTTCGAAACTGCCGATCGGCATCATCTATGCCACCGCGGCCGGCACCGCGCTCGACCGTATCGTCGGGCTGGAACTCGGTGCCGACGACTACATCGTCAAGCCCTACGAATTGCGCGAAGTGCTGGCCAGGGTCCGCAGCGTGTTGCGCCGCGTTCCCCAGCCGAAGGAACTCCAGGACAAGAAAGCCGGGACGGATCGCCGTTCCGTTGCCTTCGGCCCCTTTCAGGCCGACCTTGACGGCAGGCTGGTCACCGGCGCCAATGGCGCGGTGATCGACATGGCCAAGAGTGAGTTCGACGTGCTGGAGATTTTCCTCACCCGCGCCAACCGGCTGCTGACCCGCGCCGCTATCTCCGAGGCGATCGGTTTCACCGAAGATCCGGAATCGTCGCGCGCCGTCGACATCCGCATCATGCGGCTGCGCAAAAAGATCGAGGCCGATCCCGCCAATCCGAAATTCCTGCGCACGGTACGCGGCGAGGGCTATATCTTCTCGCTGCCGACCGGCGACGGCAACTGAGCACCGGGCCAGAAGGATTCGGTTGCTCGCCAGCCGGAATTGGCACGACTCCGAATTGGCGCGACTCCGGAATGACAGCACAAGATGATCGCTGAAGCAGCAAGCACCGATATGCAAGGGTTCAGGCAGGGCGCGGCGATGGCGGCCGTGCGCGTCGTTCGCCGGCTGCGCGAGGCCGGCGACTGGCAGCGCGAGATGGACGGCATACTGGAAACGCTCTGCCGGGCCATGGATTGCCAGCGCGGCATCCTGTTTCGCTTGCGCGAACTGCCAGGCCAGGGCTTCGCCCAATCCGTCGCCGCCTATTGGATCGACCCTCTTTTCGGCGGCGAACTGGCGTCGCCAACCGTCATCATGCAATCGATCGTCAATTCCGACCCCCTGCTGGAGCGGCTTGCCGAGGACGAGAGGCAAGGCAAGATCTTCGCCGGCCATACGCGCGACCTCGAAGGTTTCCTGAGGACCGATTTCGAGAAGCAGAACATCAAGTCGTTCCTCTCGGTCTCGGTCTTCGCGCATGGCCATCTCTGGGGCACGCTGGCGGTCAATGACTGCGTCAGCGAGCGTGCATGGACCGACGAGGAAGAGGCGACGCTGCACATCATCGCGCTCGCTATCGGCGACGCTATCGAGCGCTCGCCCTCCGACGCCCATGCCAGCGAGGTCATTCGCCGGACTATGCTGCAGGCCTCGCTTGATGCCATCGTCGTCATCGACGAGACCGGCTCGATCATCGAATTCAATCCGGCCGCCGAGAAGATGTTCGGCTTCCAGCGCAGCGACATTCTCGGCAAGGATCTGCTCGATACGATCGTGCCGATCTACTACCGCAAGGGCTATGCTTCGGGGGCCGAATACATGTCCGGCCGCGGCGCGCCGATGGTCGGCCAAAGGCTCGAGACGGTGACCCAGAATGCTGCCGGCGAAGTGTTCCCGATCGAGCTGACGGCGACCGAGATGCGGGTCGCCGACCGCCGCCTGATCTTCGGCTCCATCCGCGACCTGCGCGACAAATTGCGTGCGGAGGAAGAAATCGGCCGGCAGCGCGAGAAGCTGCACCAGAACGAGAAGATGGCGGCGATGGGTTCGTTGCTGGCCGGCGTATCGCACGAGCTCAACAATCCCCTGGCAGTGGTTGTGGCGCAATCGACGCTGCTGCACGAATTCGCTTCCGATCCGCAGACCAAGGTGCGCGCCGAGAAGGTGCGCGCCGCGGCCGAGCGCTGCGGCCGCATCGTCAAGAGCTTCCTGTCGATGGTCCGCCTCCATCCCGCGGCACAGGCCGAGACCGACCTCAACCAGGTGATCCGGTCGGCACTCGAAGTGACCGCTTATGGCGCGCGCTCAAGCGGCATCGTCATCGACACCGATTTCGCCGCCGGCCCGCTGCTGGCCATGGCAGACGCCGACCATGTGACGCAGGTAGCGGCCAACTTCCTCATCAACAGCCAGCACGCCTTGGCTGGCATTGCCGGTGACCGGCTGATCAAGGTGCGGACGTTCCGCAGCGACCGCGGTCACCCCTGCTTCTCGGTCGAGGACAATGGGCCCGGCGTGCCGGAAGCGATCCGCGGCCGCATCTTCGAATCCTATTTCACCACCAAGCCGGTCGGCGTCGGCACCGGCATCGGCCTGTCGATCTCGAAATCGATCATCGAGCGGCACAATGGCAATGTCTGGTTCGAGGAAGTGCTCCCGAGAGGCGCGCGTTTCGTCGTCCAGCTGCCGGCCATCGTGGCCGGCCTCGCCACCGCCGGCGATAACCAGCCGCGATCAAGCGGCCTGCGCCATGCCTTGATCATCGATGACGAGCCGGATGTCGCCGGCTCGCTTTCCGACATTCTCGAACTGATGGGCATCAAGTCGCGGATCGTTCCTGTCTGGGAATCGGCCGCCGCCACGTTGAGCGGCCACATGCCGCCGGACATCGTCTTTTCGGACCTGCGCATGCCCGGCGTCAGCGGCATATCGATCTATCGCGAGCTGCTCGCCGAAAAGCCTGACCTGGCGCGGCGTTTCGTGCTGGTTACAGGCGACCTGATCGGTGCGAAAGCCGAAATCGAGGCCCTGCCGGCACAGCAGCGGCCGCAGATCCTGGAAAAGCCGTTCAGCACGCTGGATGTGCGCAGTGTTCTGTCCGCCATTGCCGAACAGGCGGCCTTTAAAGGATAAAAAAGAGGCCCCCGGGGGCGGGGGCCGAAGAAGAGCGCGCTGGAGGGAGCGCTCGGGGAGTCCAGAGCATGATCCCAAAACGGGAACGGTTTCGGATCAGGCTTCGACAAAATCAGAAAATATTCGGCGTGTCGGCCAACGGTGCGGCAGTGGCGATCATGCGGATGGCGCGGCTCTTGTGTGTTCCGGACTGTTCGGCGATTGCGCGCAGGCAGTCGATACTCTCGGCACCCCAGGTCTGGCCCTTGCAGGCGAAGTCGGTCACCGGTACCGGCAGACGCGCGGTCCTGGTCGTCGTCTGCGCGCCGTCGATGAGATTGGACGGCGGATTCAACGAAGCGAAGGCCGGCCCGATTGTCGGCGTGAACGCCATGCCGACGAAGGCGCAAGCAGCCAGCACCATGAACATCGCCATGGGGTGGTCGCTGGCCCGCTGGCGCAGCGCCAGTTTCGGACGGCGGTCATTGCGCTCTGGAGCCTGAAGGCGGCTCTCGCCGCGGATCGTCTGGATTTTCGCATGCATTGCCTTCCCCTTCGCTGAGTTTCTTTTGGCGGTGAAATGAACTTATCCGCACTTTGTAACGGCGATGAGGTGGCGAAGGACTGGCACTGTAACGAATTCGAAACAGCCTTTCGGGCGAAGTCGGGCAAAATCGGGCATGGCTTCGACGGCGCTCGGGCTTGAGGCGCAACCTGACCCGATCTTGCAAACAGTTTTTCGAAAAGACCAGGCTCAGCCCGGAGCTTGAAGCTCGGCAATGATCTTGTGCGCGGCGATACGCCCGGCAATGATGGCGCCCTCGACATACCCCGGAAACGACGGCGAGAGTTCTGAACAGGCGAAATACACCGGGGGTGCGCCGGCAAGGATCGTTCGCTCGGCATCTCTTGCTGTCACGTCGACAACAAGATCGCTGTACGCGCCGCCGCTCCAGCGATCTCCTACCCAGTCACGCAAACTGAAATCGATGACATCACCGGCATCCGGACCAAGGGCTGCCTCCAACCGGCCGGTCACCTCCGCACGCAGTTCCACCTCGCCGAGGTCACGCCAGCGCAGCGCGAGCGACCCGCCGACGAACACGACGAGCGCGGCATGCTCCGCATCCTTGCCGGCGTCGCAGGCAAACAGCCCCGGCGGATCGAGCCACATCACCATGCCGTTCAAATCCCGCCCGCGCCAAAACGGTTTGGCATAGCGCACCAAGATCTTGATAGCCGCGCCGCTTTTCCAGGCGCCGAGCGCCCGCCCCAGTCCAGCTGGCAAGGCGGGAGCAAAGGCGAGCTCCGTCACCGTCGCCGGGGGGACGGCAACCAGAACCGTGCGCGCCTCGATGGCACCCCCGGCCGAAACGACAAGAACACCTTGCGAACTATGCTCGATGCGCGTGACTGGCTCGCTGAGCCGCAACCTATCGCCAAGGTCGCGGGCCAGATCGTCGGCCAGTGAATGCATGGTTTCGCGCACAAAATATTGCAGCTCCGGCACCTCGTTGGTGACGCGTCGGTCATTGTCGATCAGATACCAGAGAGGAATCTGATCCAGCGCCATGCACCAGAGACCTTCGATCATCGAACGGAAGACGGCCCTGGCATCGGCCGAATCGCGCTGGCGGGCAAGCCAGTCGGCAACGGTCAGTCCGGCAATCGAGACGTCGTCCGGATCGACCCCGTTCATGCGCTCGCGGATTGCCATTGCCGCGTCATAGATCCGCTCTGCTCGTTGTACGGACATCGTCGGCTGGGTGATGAAATCGCCATCGACATAGGTTTCAACCAGCGTCCTGCCGCGCGCCTCGATCAGCGCCATCAATTCCGGCATGTCCTCGCACAGGAACTGGCCGCCACTATCGATCCGTTCGCCAAGTCCGTTCAGTCGGGACTCGACGCGTCCGCCGACCCGGTCGCGTGCTTCGAGCAGAATGAAATCGATGCCGGCCTTCTTCATCTCGAGCGCCGCCGACAGGCCTGTGAAACCCGCACCGACGATGACGACATCGGTTCGCTCGAATTCGCCGCCCTCATCCGTGGAGGTCTTCAGCATTGCCGGCTATCCACCCAATCGCATCCGGCTTCCACCGACGAAGTATGTCCTTGTCGACATATGCCGGCGGGCCGCACGCGCCATGCCGCAGGCTGTCTCTAACCTATCGTTTTCTCGAGCATATTGAGCCAGTTGCGATAGGCGATTTTTTCGATCAGTGCGCGGCCGAAACCGCGTGCCGCCAATGCATCGATCAGCTTCGGCAGGCCGGCGACATCCCCGATGACGGCCGGGATCATGGCGCCGTCGAAATCGGAGCCAAGACCAACGCCGTCCTCACCCAGCGCCTGCAGCAGCGAATCGATATGCCGCACCATGATGTCGAGGCTTGTGTCGGCATTCATGCGACCATCCTCGCGCAGGAAGCCGGTTGCGAAGTTCAGCCCGACCATGCCGCCGGTTTCGCGGATCGCGCCGAGCTGCCAGTCGGTCAAGTTGCGCGAATGGCCGCAGATCGCGTGCACGTTGGAATGGGTCGCGACCAGCGGCGCATCGCTGAGCGCCGCGACATCGCGAAAGCCCTTCTCGTTGAGATGCGAGAGGTCGATCATGATCTTCATCTGGTTGCAGGCCTTGACCAACGCCTTGCCGGCATCGGTCAGGCCGGGGCCGGTGTCGGGCGAGGACGGGAAGCGGAACGGCACGCCGTGGCCGAAGGCGTTCGGCCGGCTCCAGACGATGCCGAGCGAGCGCAAGCCGGCTTCATGCAGCACGTCGAGCATGGTGAGCTCGGGATCGATCGCCTCGACCCCTTCGATGTGGAACACCGCGGCGATCGAGCCTTGCGCCATGGCACCGCGCACATCGCCGGCGCTGCGGCAGACGGTGAGCGCTCCGGCCCGTTCCAGCCTGAACAGGATCGAGGCCATCGCGATGGTCGAGGTCAGCGCCTCATTGCGCGGAACCTCGGGCGGCAGCGGCTCGGCGGCACTCGGCGCCAGGGGCACGGCGCCGCGCCTGGATTTCTCGACAGGCGGCGGAAAGATGGCAAACATGCCGCCGGCGAAGCCGCCGGCTTTGGCACGCGGCAGGTCGATATGGCCGCCCGATTTCCCCTCTATGAACAGCTTTTCGACATCCGTGTCTTTCGACTGGTAGAGTCTGAGCAACGTATCGTTGTGGCCGTCGAAGACGGGAACGAGATCGGTTTCGGTCATAGGGGGATCATTCGGTTCGTTTGTCGGCAAGGGGCTGAGATATATCATATCGACTTAGGCAGGATGCGCTACCCGCACAAATGCCAAAGTCATCCCCGTGGGGATCGCAGCCGCTTTCCGCACCGTTTCCAAGCGACGAAACCCCTATTGCTTCAGCACGTCGGCCCATTCCTGATGGCGGCGAAACTGGGCGTTGGCGAACGGGCAGAGCGGGATGATCTTCTTACCCGCCGCACGCGCATCCTCGACGGCGCGGGTGACGAGGCGAAGCCCGGCACCCTGGCCGCGAAAGACGTCCGGCACCTCGGTGTGGTCGATGATGATCTGGTGCTCACCGATCTTGGTGAAGGTCATCTCGGCCTCGGCGCCATCGGGTCCACGCAGGACATAGCGGCCCTTGGAACCGCGATCCTCAAGTTCGATCTCAGGCAGTTGGTCAGGCATCGCTATGCTCCTTGGGCAGCATCGGCAAAGAACCGCCGTGCCGCCTCGATCTCGTTTGGCCGCACCTCGTGCCCGCCATCGTGCCATTCCACTGTGACATCGGCGCCGTCGGCACGCAAATATGCCTCGAGTCGCGTGGTCAGGTTCGGCGGGCAGATCGGGTCGCGCTTGCCGGCGGTCATCAGAATATGACGGCCGGCGAGACTGCCCTTCACCTGCGGCTCGAACGGGATCAGCGGATGCATCAACACCGACGCGCCGAACAGCGCTGGAACCGCGAACACCACCGAGGCCAGGACATTCGCGCCGTTGGAATAGCCGAGACCCAGCACGGCCGATGGCTTCGCTGCTTCGACATGGGCTTTGACGAAGCCCGCCATCCTGATCGTCGCCCGTGCCAGATCCTCCATGTCGTAGACGCCCTCGCCGGTGCGGCGAAAGAAGCGCGCGGCACCTTGTTCGGACACATCGCCGCGCGGCGAGATGATGGTTGCCTGGGGCGCGAGATCGCGCCCCAGCGACAGAAGCTGGTTCTCATCGCCTCCAGTGCCATGGAAGACGAACAGCAATGGACCACCCGGCGAACCGGGCATCAGCTTGTGGATGTAAGCGTCCTTGCTCATGACCTCAGCCTTCCAGTCTCTGCAGATGCTGTTCCAGATACGGCCGCAGGTGCTGGTGCTGCGACGGCAGCTTCAGCGCCTCGCCCAGATGAGCGGTGTCCTCATCCCTGTCGAAACCCGGCTCGTTGGTGGCGACTTCGAACAGCACGCCACCCGGTGTGCGGAAATAGATCGCCCAGAAGTAGTCGCGATCGATCACCGGCGTCACCCCATAACCGGTGTCCATCAACGCCTTGCGTACCTCGAGCTGCCTGGCGCGGTTCTCGACCGCGAAGGCGACGTGATGGACAGAGCCGGCACCGAGATCGGCGAAGGCCGTGCTCGGCAGCGATTCGATGTCGATGACTTCGGCGCCATTGCCGTTCTTCACCGCCAGCCGCCTGAGATTGCCGGACTTGTCGACTTCCTCATAGCCCATGAACTTCAGCAGCTCCTCGGTGGCGCCGCCATCCTTCAGCCTGAGCGATACCGAATGTAAACCGCGGATCGCCTGGTCGACCGGAACACCGCCTTTCGCCCAGGGCGCTCTGCCGTCACCCTTGCCCTCGACCAGCGCGAAGCCGTCACCATCCGGTCCGGCAAAAGCCAGGCGCTTCTCGCCGAAGGTCTCTTCGCGCGAGAGGCCGGTGACGCCCTCATCGGCAAAACGGCTTTCCCAATAGCCAAGCGTGCCTTCCGGCACCGAGTAGACGGTGGTTCCGACTTCCCCGACCCCATGCCGGCCCTTGCCTATATCGGGGAAAGGGAAATAGGTCATCACCGAACCCGGCGTGCCGGTCTCGTCACCGTAATAGAGGTGGTAGACGTCGGGCGCGTCGAAATTGACGGTCTTCTTGACCCGGCGCTGGCCGAGTTTCCTGGTGAAGAATTCGTTGTTCTGGCGGGCATCCCTGGCCATCGATGTGATGTGATGCAGGCCCTTGATCTGGTCGAGCATTGTCTTGCTCCTTCCTTGGTGCATGTGCGGCCCTCGCCGCTGTCCACGCCAATATGAGGACCAGAGCAGTTTAGGCAAAGGCGGCAAACACAGAATGGACTGTGTCGTAAAAGTGAACGATGGAACAAGGTTCGTTCACCAATTGGCCCGCAGAGTCGGGCTTGCGCCGTGGCCGGAATTCGGTTCCATGAACGGCGTTCGACATCCCGCGAAAAAGGTATCGTGAGTGACTGGAAAAGCCAGGCGGCCCAACATTCTCCTGATCACATGCGATCAGTGGCGTGGCGATTGTCTGTCCGCAGCCGGCCATCCGGTCGTGCAGACGCCCAATACCGACGCTTTGGCCGCGGAGGGTGTGCTGTTCAAGCGGCACTATGGCGGCGCGGCACCCTGTTCGCCCGCTCGCGCCTGCCTCTACACCGGCCTCTACCAGATGAACAACCGCGTCTGCCGCAACGGCACGCCGCTCGACGCGCGCCACGGCAACATCGCGCTCTCGGCTCGCGCCCTGGGCTATGATCCGACGCTGTTCGGCTACACCGACGTGTCGCTCGATCCGCGCCTGCTGGCGCCGGGCGATCCGCGGCTGCAAAGCTATGAAGGCGTGCTGCCGGGCTTTACGGTGCGCCAGTTGCTGCCCGAGCACCAGAAGCAATGGCTATCCTGGCTGGAGCTGCAAGGTGTCGATGCCAGCGCCGGGTCCCCCGACATCCACCGTCCGCTGGCCGACGGCGTGGCCGGGACCATCAGCAACGCGCCGCCCGTCTACTCCGGGCAACAAACGCCGGCGGCTTTCCTGACCGGCGAATTCACGCGTTGGCTTGGCGAACAGGAGGACGCCACGCCGTGGTTCGCGCATCTTTCCTTCATCAGCCCGCACCCGCCTTTCATTGTGCCGGAGCCCTACAACACGATGTACGATCCGGCTGACGGCCCGGCCTTCCGGCGCGCGGCAAGCTGGCACGAAGAGGCGGAAAACCATCCCTACCTTGCCTATGACCTCGGCCGGCAGAGACAGATAAAATTCCGCCCGGACGCCAGAGGCAAGGTGCACGACTGGAGCGAAGACGATTTTCGCCGCATCCGCGCGATCTATTACGGCATGATTTCCGAGGTCGATGCGCAACTCGGCCGCGTCTGGAAAGCGGTTAAGGCCGCAGGCGCGTGGGACGACACCATCATCGTTCTGACCTCGGACCATGCCGAGATGATGGGCGACCATTTCATGCTGGGCAAGGGCGGCTATTTCGACGGCAGCTACCACATTCCGCTGATCATTCGCGATCCGCGCCAAGGCAAGGCGACCGGCGGCAGTGTCGACAGCTTCACCGAAGCGGTCGACATTTTGCCGACGCTTCTCGACCTGCTCGGCGAAAAGCCCGCGCCGCATCTCGACGGCGCCTCGCTGAAGCCGTTCCTGGGCGGAGAAACCCCTGCGGCCTGGCGCGATGCCGCGCATTGGGAGTTTGACTTCCGCTCGATTGCCGCGGGCGAGGCCGAAAACCATCTCGGCATCGCCTCACGCCAATGCAACCTCACCGTTATCCGCACGGAACATTTCAAATATGTGCATTTCGGCGGCAATCTGCCGCCGCTGCTCTTTGATCTTAAAAGCGATCCGGGCGAGCTGGACAATCTCGCGGCCGACCCCGGCCATCTCACCGTGCGCCTGGAATTCGCCGAACGGCTGCTCGCCTGGCGGGCCGAACATCTCGACCAGTCATTGGCACTGGCCGAATTGACCCAGAACGGCCTCGTCGGCCATGCCGCTGGCCTGCAACCTGGCCACACATAAATAAAGCCCGCGCCGTTGCCAGCGCGGGCTCATTTGGCTGAACAGAATTACCTTACGATCATGCGCTGCTGATCGCGCTGCTCAGCATAGCTGCCCTTGTCATAGGCGGTTTGAGCCTCGAGCTGTTCCTTGGTGAAGGTCGTGTAGAGGTACTTGTTGCCGTCCTTGTCGGTCATGAATTTGAGATTATCCATACCAACCGCGACCTCCTTTTCACCGACGCCTAAGAAGCCGCCAACGTCGACGATCACCGCGTCCGTCTTGTTGTCAGGCGCAAGCACGACATCGCCGATTTCGCCAACCCTGGCGTCGTTTGCGCCGTAGACAGTCGTGCCCTTCAGGTCATCGGCACGAATCTCGCCGACCGGCATCTCGGTCAACGTCGACTTGTCGATGGCGGCAGTCTGTGTCTGGTCGGGAGCCGAGGCGTCAGGGGTGGTCGCTGCCGGAGCTTCGGCGGTCTTATCTGCCGGAGCGACAGCAGGAGCCGTCGTGTCGGACGGCACAGCAGCCGGAGCGGTGGCCGCAGGCTCGTTGGAAGCCGTCGTGGCCGGCGCCGGATCATAGGCCTTGCGGTCGAAATCGGGCTGCGCCTGCAGCTCTTCCTTGGTGGTCTGGGCCACCAGCCAGCGGTCGCCATTCTTCTCGGCCCACTGCGCCTTAGAGAAATCATAGGTGACATTCTTGGCGCCGAGGCCAAGGAAACCGCCCACGCCGATGACCAGGGACTCGGCCTTGCCTTCCTTGGTCAGCACGATGTCGTTGACGTCGCCGATATTCTGCGCGTCATCACCGGTTCCGTTATATACGTCTTCACCGATGATGTTGGTGGCAAGGTTACCGTCCGCGCGCTTTACCGGTTCCGCCGGAGCGGCGTTCATGTCGGCCGGCTTTTGTGCCGTATCCGTCGTAGCAGGTGCCGTAGGTGCGGTCGCGTCGGTCGATGCCGCAGGTGCGGGGGCCGGACTGTAGGGCTGGCTGTCGAATTCCGCCTGAGCGGTCAACTCGTCCTTGGTCGTCTGGGCTACCAGCCAGCGGTCACCATTCTTTTCGGCCCACTGCAGCTTGCCGTACTCGAAGGCGACGCTCTTGGCACCGACACCCAGAAAACCGCCAACGTCGATGACGACGGATTTCGCCTGCCCATCCTTGTCGAAGACGACGTCGCTGACATCGCCGATGTTCTCGGCATCATCGCCGGTGCCGTTGTAGACGGATTCACCGATGATGTTGGTGACGATGCTGCCCTCTGCGCGGACCGTCGCGGCGCCTGACTCCTGAACGGCTGGGCTCTGTGCCGGCGCCGCAGTCGTCGCGCTCTGCGCATATGCGCCCGTCGCGATCAGTGTTGCGAGTGCGGTCGTGGCTAAAAGATTGCGGATCATGATAGTCTCTCCTCGTGCCTGATCTCGTGCGCCGCGTCTTCGCCGGAAAGTCGGACGCGGCATCTACAGGTTCACAACGTTGTGACCAGTCTGTTGTTCCGACAAAACCGCGCCGTCCGGAAATCGAAATCACAGAAATGATCGAGCGGCTTAGAAGCCCCTTCGTGTCAAGGGAACCTTTCCGTCGCCGCCGCGTTTCCGCCATCGGCTGGGCGTGTCCCGGCCGCTTTTTGGCTGACATGATGGAGCGGGGTATGAAATTCGCAGCGGTGCTGAACCGGGATGGCGGCACTTTGCGCACCACCGACCTCGTCGCCTTCTCCGACAGGATGCATCAGACGCTGGAGACGGCAGGGCACTCGCTCAGCATCGAAATTGTCGCCGGCAAGGACGTGGTGGAAACGCTCGACAGCGCGGCTTCGCGTCGCTCTGTCGACGTCGTGCTGGCGGGTGGCGGCGATGGGACCATTTCCGCCGCGGCCGCGCGGCTGATGGGCACGAAGAAGGCGCTTGCCATATTGCCGGCCGGCACCATGAACCTGTTCGCGCGGGGGTTGGGCATTCCGCAGTCACTCGATGGAGCGCTGAAATCCTTCGCCGACGGCGAAATCATCGCGGTCGACGTGGCGACCGCCAATGGCCAACCTTTCATACATCAGTTCTCGATCGGCATGCATGCGAAGATGGTGCAACTGCGCCAGAAGATGGAGTTCGGTTCGCGGTTGGGAAAGATCCGCGCCTCGGCCAAAGCGGCTTGGGCGACGATCAACAATCCACCTGCGATGAATGTGACGCTCGGCATCGGCGAAGCCGAAATGGCGGCACGCATCACCGGCATCGGCATCACCAACAATTTGTTCGGCGAAGGCCATTTGCCTTACGCCGACAATCCGGCGGGCGGCGTGCTCGGTGTCTATGTCACGGTGGCGAAGCAGCGCGCCGAATTGGTCAAGTTTTTCTTCAACGTGGCGCGCGGCAAATGGCGCGACAACGAACATGTCGAAATCCACCAGACGAACAGAACGGTGCTGAAAATCCATTCGAGCAGCCGCAAGTTTCGCGCTGTGATGGACGGCGAATTGGTCAGGCTTGACCGTGAAACGGTAATCGAAATCCAGCCTGGCGCGCTGAATGTGCTGGTGCCGGCGAGCGCGGCCCAATCGAGAGCCGCCTGATGCGATGCGTTGCAACGAACAAACCGGCTTTAGCCAGCAGGAGCCTGCTCGGTGGTGCTGGGCGTGGGGACATGCTGTTCATCGCTGGTTGGCGCCTTGATCAACACACCATAAATCTCGGCAATGCCCCACGCAGCAAACACCAGAAGCAATGCGGCGATCAGGATTCGAAATCCATGCCAGCCCCATCGCCCCTGCCGCGCCTTGTTTTCTGGAATGATCTTGGCCATGCTCGATCCCTGTCTCATTCTGCACCAGCTGGCGCGCTCGGCAAATCATGGTCGGGTAACGGTTCCTCGCTAGGATGGTTCCGGAAAAGCGCGCTGGCCTTGCACCAGCGCAAGCAGGCGGCGGCGAAGACCGGGACGAGGCAAGTGGGGTGACTGGCAAGACGCAAACAGTGCCCGAGCTGCCGGCCGAAGTTGCGCGCGCAGTCAAGGATGTTGACCGGCTCGCCGTGCTGCACGGGTTGGAGATGCTGGATACGGCGGCCGATCCCGATTTCGACCGCGTCAGCAGCCTTGCCGCGGCGGTGATGCAGGTGCCGATGGCCCTGGTCACGCTCGTCGACCTCGAACGGCAGTGGTTCACATCCTGCTTCGGCCTGGACGAGGCCGAAACCGCGACCGACGTCTCCTTCTGCGCCCATGCGATTGCCGCCGGCGACGAACCGATGGTGGTGGTGGATGCAACGACGGATCCCCGTTTCAAGACCAACCCGCTGGTCACCGGAAAGCACCATGTCCGCTTCTATGCCGGCGCGCCGATGGTTGTGGCAGGTGCCCGCATCGGCACGCTGTGCGTGCTCGACCGCTCGCCGCATGGTTTTCCATCCCACGCCGAGCTCGACCAGCTGAAGTCGCTCGCCGGCCTCGCTGCCAGCCTGTTCACCCTCAAGGACGCAACCCGCAGCGGCGCGATCGCCGAGGCCGCACTGGTTCGCGAGGAAAAACGACGCGCCATCGCACTCGATGCGGCGTCGCTCGCCAGTTGGGCATGGGATATCCGCACCGATATCATCGAATGCGACACATTGATGTCGGAGCTGTTCAGCCTGCCGCGCTCCAACCGGCTGCGCGCACGTGACATCCTCACCGCCATCGATCCGCGTGACGTCTACCAGACCGAAACCCGCTTTCGCGACGCCCTGACCGGCAGCGACGACTATTTCGGCGAATACCGGGTGAAGGGCTTTCATCCGCCGCGCTGGCTCGCCACGCGCGGCCGTGTCATCGAGCGTGACGGCGACGGCAAGCCGACCTTGATCTTCGGCGTCAACTACGACATCTCCGAGCGCAAGCTCGGCGACGAACGGCAACGGCTGCTGCTGCGTGAGCTCAACCATCGCGTCAAGAACACTTTGGCAACCGTCCAGGCGCTGGCAACGCAGACCGTACGCCATGCCCGCCAGCCAAGCCAGTTCCTTGAGGCCTTCGGCGCCAGGCTTCAGGCCTTGGGCATCGCCCACAATCTGTTGTCGGACCGCGAGTGGCGTGGCATCGGCATCAGTGAACTCGTCCAGATCGAGGTCAAACCTTTCGAAACGGCCGAGCAGCCGCGCATGACGATCTCCGGCGACGACCTGCTGCTGTCGCCCGACCAGGCCGTCGGGCTTGGCCTGATCCTGCATGAACTCGCCAGCAACGCGCTGAAATATGGGTCGCTGTCGGTGCCGTCAGGCAGGGTCGACCTCGGCTGGAGGACGCAAGGCAGGAGGGATGCCCGGCGTCTTGTGCTGACCTGGCGCGAAAGCGGCGGCCCGCAAGTCGCTCCGCCGGATCGGCACGGCTTCGGCTCGATCCTCATTCGCCGCAGCCTGGCCAAGGTCATTTCCAGCGAAGTGACCCATGAATTCCGGCCGGAGGGCGTGTTTGCCGAAATCTCGATGCCGCTGGAAGAGTTGTCAAAGTGACCTCTCCCAACAGCTCTATCTCCGCTCGCTCTCATCCAGATCGTCGGATTTCACATTCTCGCGGTAGATGGCGTAGGCCGCGAGCGCCACGGCCGGCCCAAGAATGACGCCGAGACCGCCTTTTCCCTTGAGCAGGCTCGGCAGCACGGCGAGTGCGGCGGTGATGCCGATCGCCTTCATGTCGGCATTGCGGCGCTGCGCCCGGCGCCGGGCGCGTGAGCCTGCGGAGATCCGGTAGATCAGCAGGATAAGTCCGGCAAGCACCAGGAAACCGACGCCAAACCCCAGTGCCGCGGCAAGCGGCCCATAGCGCAGCGCCGTCCAGATATAGGCGGCCCCGACAAGAAAGCCGAGACCGCAAAGTGCGGCGGCCAGGGCGATCACATAGACGATTGCCGCCGTGCGCGCCCGGTGTATGGCGGCCACGGTTTCCCCCGAGGCGAGGCCCGAGATCAGGGTTGCCAACATTCCCATCCGGAGCGCGACTAGCGACGCGCGATGAGCGCGAAAAGGAAGCCTACGCCGGCGGCGATCGCCAGTGACGTCACCGGCTTTTCACGCACGCTTGCCATCATCTGCGCTTCGATGTCCTTGGCATTGCTGCGCAGGCTGTCAAAGGCTGCTTCGCCCTGCGCACGCAACTGCTCGACCCCTTCCGTGGCTGCGCGGCGCGCGGTGCCATAGCCATGCTCGCCGGTCTTGGCCAGTTGTTTGGTGAGCTTGTCGATGTCGGCCTTCAACTGCCTGATGTCGGCTTCCAGGTCCGCATTTGCACGGGCGTCGTTTGCGGTCTTTCCTGCGGCAGTGGCCATGGCTTAACTCCTTGTGATTGCTTGGTTTCAAACGCGCTGCGCGTCTCAAGGTTCCGGCATCGGGGACAAAGTAGCCGAAAACGCATCGGCGCGCACCCGGTCCGCCGGCTCCGGCAAAACACGCTTCCTCAGATTAATGGCCGGCGCGCTTCACCCAGCCCTTCCCAGCCGGCGAGCCGCTTGAGCCCTTCATTGTCGGAAACCACGCAGCCGCCGTCGCGCCAGACGATCAGCTTGCGATCCATCAGCTTGCGGATCGTCTTGTTGGTGTGAACCAGCGACAGGCCAAGCGTATCGGCGATGTGCTGTTGCGTGATCGGTATCTGGACGGATTGGTTGCCATTCAGTCCGACAACCTTGGCGCGGCTGCCGATGAAGGCGATGAGATAGGCAGCGCGCTCGATCGCACTGCGGCGCCCGAGGCTGAGCAGATTCTCGTCCAGCATCCGCTCTTCACGCGATGCGATCCAGGTGATGTCATAGGCCAGCCCGGGATGATTGCGGTACAGCTCATGCAGATATTCGCGCTCGAAAACACACAGCAGCATCGGCGACAGTGCCTCCACGGAATGCTGCATCTC
The DNA here is from genome assembly GCF_055811655.1 of Mesorhizobium sp. WSM4809. NCBI lineage: Bacteria > Pseudomonadati > Pseudomonadota > Alphaproteobacteria > Hyphomicrobiales > Phyllobacteriaceae > Mesorhizobium > Mesorhizobium sp. WSM4809. The sequence goes on along the minus strand of NZ_JBVVQW010000010.1, from coordinate 82,398 downwards.
GCCCATCACACTGCCTTGCAAGCCAATCAGATCACCGGGCATGAGATAGTTGAGGATCTGGCGGCGGCCGTCCAGCAACAGCTTGTAGCGAAACGCCCAGCCGGAGAGCACGGTGTAGAGATGGGCGCTATGGCTTCCCTCCACCAGCACCGTGCCACCCTTTTCGACTGCGAGTTCGCCCTTCTTGAATTTGCTGATGAAGGCCAGTTCCTGTTTTTCGAAATCGCGAAAAATCGGCAACGGCCGCAATGGGCAGTTCTCGCAAGGATATTGGCGGCTGGAGAAAGCGCTATTGTTCTGAACCGACATTTCGACCCCCCTTCGAAAGCCGCTCTTGGAGAGCGCGTTTCAACGCGTTGCAAGGATTGAGGTTCCGCCTGCTGGGCCACATGTCTTTTTTAAATGACAGCAAGCGAATTAGCGATCATGACTCCGGCGTTTCAAGGAGTCTTTGCCTGTGCCCACATTGCTTGACGGATTGCGGATTCTGGTCCTGGAGGACGAATTTCTGATCGCCATGGACGTCGAGCAGCTTTGCCGCGACCATGGCGCCGATGAGGTGGTGATCGCCCGTGACCTGACCGAGGTCGATGGCCGCGAGGTCGCCACGCGATTCGATGCAGCCATTGTCGACTTGATGCTGGGCGGCGCCTCAACCATCGATTTCGCCTCCGGGCTGCGCGCGGCAGGCATACCTTTCGTGTTTGCGTCGGGCTATTCGGATGTCGATGAAATCAAGGCATCGTTTCCGGGCGTCAGGCTGGTTGGCAAACCCTATTCGGGTGAAGACCTCGTGCAAGCAGTCGCCGCGGCCTGCGGACGCGCTTGAGACACGATCGCGGTCAGCTCGCCGGCGAGCTCGTTACCTGGGCCGAAATTGCGTCCGGACCATACTCGTCCTCGCCTGATATTTTCAGGATCTCCTGCAAGCGCGTACGGGCTCGGCTGACGCGGCTCTTGATCGTTCCCACCGCGCAACCGCAGATCTCGGCGGCCTCCTCGTAGGAGAAACCAGATGCGCCGATGAGGATGATGGCTTCGCGTTGGTCCTCCGGCAATTGCTCCAGGGCGCCGCGAAAATCCTTCAGGTCGAGTTGGCCGTGCTGGGCCGGATGAACGGCAAGCCTGGCCGTCATGATACCGTCGCTGTCCTGCACTTCGCGCCCGCGCTTGCGCATCTGCGAATAGAACTCGTTGCGCAGGATGGTGAAAAGCCAGGCCTTGAGATTGGTGCCGGGCTGGAAGCTCTCATGCTTGTCCCAGGCCTTGACGAGCGTTTCCTGGACGAGGTCGTCGGCTTTGTCGGCATTTTGCGTCAGCGACACGGCGAACGCGCGCAGACTTGGGATTGCCCCAAGCAGATCGGTCTTGAAGCCTTGTGAGACCGCGGCCATGCCTCAGTCCTTCTTCTGTGCGGGTTCAGCCCGTTCCAGCTGGCTAAGCAACTGGGAAAAGCGATCCGGCACATCGTCGGAGACCAGCGCGTCGTAATATTGTTTGAGTTTGCGTCCGATTTCGGAGTTCGGCCCAAGAGCATCACCAGAACCATTCCGGCGCCTGCTCTCGGCGCCAGCCAGAATATCTTTCGTCATATCCTTCATTTTGCCCTTGTATTCCCAGCGCTCAAACCGCTCTTATCATACTCAACACAACGCAAGCGGCGCCCTCGTCTGGTTGCCCATCCCGACCCCAAACGCCCCTCCCCGGTATTTGTTCCGTCGAGGCGGAACTTTTTCTAAAAATCCGCGTTATCGTCAGGGCTTGCAGTCAGCTACGCATTCACGTCATTCTGAGGGAGACGTCTTACCATGAGCTTATCCGCCACCATCGCACCACATCTGCCCTTCCTACGCCGCTTCTCGCGGGCTGTTTCCGGGTCGCAAGAGAGTGGTGATGCGCTGGTAGCCGCGATGCTCGAGGCCATCATCGCCGATATCGAGATATTTCCCGAAGCATCGAGCGACCGCATCGCGCTGTACAAGGTTTTCGCCAAGCTATTCACATCGGTCGCCATTCGCGTTCCACAGGAGCAGGCGCAATCGGCGTGGGAACAGCGCACCGCCGCCAATCTGAATGCGATCGCGCCGCGGCCCCGTCAGGCCTTCCTCCTCGTGGCTGTCGAAGGCTTCAGCGAGGACGAAGCGGCTGAGATCCTCGACGTCGGCGACCAGGAGTTTTCAGAGCTGCTTGCCCAGGCGAGCAACGAGATATCCCGTCAGGTGGCAACCGACGTTCTGATCATCGAGGATGAACCGCTGATCGCCATGGATATCGAAGAAATGGTAGAGAGCCTCGGGCACCGCGTCGTTGGAACGGCGCGCACCCATGCCGAGGCCGTGATGATGTTCGGCAAGACACGGCCGAAGATGGTTCTGGCCGACATCCAGCTTGCCGACGGCAGTTCCGGCATCGAGGCCGTGAACGAGATCCTGTCATCGACGTCGGTGCCGGTCATCTTCATCACCGCCTTCCCCGAGCGCCTGTTGACTGGCGAGCGGCCGGAACCAGCCTTCCTGGTCACCAAGCCGTTCAATCCCGACATGGTCAAGGCGCTGATCAGCCAGGCACTGTTTTTTGACCGGCAGGCGAAAGCAGCAGCATAGTCGCGAATTGAGGAGTGGAGGAATTGAGGAATTGAGGAATTGAAGGCGATAGCCTCGCTCGCCGATTTCTCCAGATCATCAAAATCGTCAATTCATCAATTCCTCAATTCTTCAATTCTTCACTTCGGGCCGCCTGATCCACGCATCGGGCGGTGAGGGCGAATTTCCTGCGCGTCCGGCTGCCGAACGAATTGCAAGCTCGGTCTTTTTCGGCAAAGGGTGGGAACAAACCGCAACCACCCACGTTTTTATCGCATCATTCGAAGGAGATGCATCATGCTTTACTGGGCGCTCGTATTTCTCGTCGTTGCGATCATCGCCGGCGCGCTTGGTTTCGGTGGCATCGCCGGTACATCTGCCGGCATAGCGCAGATATTGTTTTTCATCTTCCTCGCTTTCCTGGTCATTTCGCTTCTTGCGGGCCTGTTCAAACGGGCTTCGTAAGGACGGACGGCCGAACACTGGAAGCCGCACCCCTCAAACGGTTTCCAGCCACCGCCGGGCGGTGTCCTTCAAAGGACGCCGTCCGGCGGACCGTTTTTTGGCGGCGGGTTCGGGAAACCTCTTTGGAACCCATTCACCGGTGAGCCGTTCAGCCTGAATTGGGTGGACAGTTTGGCCGATGAGTTCCAGGACCGGAAACAGGAAGGACGACGTGCAAAGCGATGAAGTCATCGCCCTCCATCCTGCCGAAAGCGGCATGCAGCTCGGCCGCGCCCTTCTGCATGCGTTGCACAATGCCGGCATTTCCGTTCTCTACCAGGATCGCGAGATGAAAACCGTATGGGCGCGCAACATGCGTGCGCCCTGGGTTTCGGACACCGCCGACAGCATCGGTATTCTGCCGGAGGCGCAGGCCGACCGCATCGGCGCGGCCAAGCGCGACGTCATTGCATCCGGCAACCCCCAACGTCTCGAGATCAGCGTTCCCGTCGAGGATGGCAGCCGCTGGTTTGAGGTCTGGATCGATGCCGATCACGGCGACGGCGGCACGGTGCAAGGGGTCGTCACCACGATGGTCGAGACGACCGAGCAGAAGCGCCGTGAGCAGACCCTGACGACTCTGTTGCGGGAGGTGAGCCATCGCTCGAAAAACCTGCTGGCGATCATCCAGAGCATAGCCACCCAGACCGGTCGCTACTCCGACAGCATCGGCGATTTCCTGACACGTTTTCGCGGCCGGCTGCAATCGCTGGCTTCGTCCCAGGATCTCGTGACCTCTTCCAACTGGCGGGGCGCCGCACTTCGCGAACTCGTATCGGGCCAGGTGGGCCGCTACGGCGGTGATCCGGTTCGCAGCCTGCGGTTTCAGGGGGCAAACCCCTATCTCAATCCCAACGCTGCCCTGCATATCGGCCTTGCGATGCATGAACTCGCCGTCAATTCGGTGAGCTATGGCGCCCTGTCGCGGCCCGATGGATTCGTCAATGTTACAGCCAACCTGACCGCCGCCGACACGGGAACCTCCCTGTCGCTGATATGGGCCGAGGCAATCGGAGCCAGTGATGTCAGGCGTAGCGAGAAGCGCTTCGGCAGTGTCGCACTCGAACGGGTCGTGCCGGCGTCACTGAACGGAACGGCGACGCTCGAAATCGCGGCTGGCCGTCTCGAGTACCGCCTTGTCGTTCCGCACGGCAATTTCGAGACGGATTGAGCGACCCGAGCTTTCTTAACCAGCTGTTCACCATAAATGCAGATGCTGTTTTTCCCAGATACCGCTGGAACCTGTTGCATCACCGAACATTTCCGCAGCAGGATTTGCAGCATGGTGCGGGAGGAATGCCTTGACGGTTGTCGACATGAACAGACTGGAGCAGGCCGCCCGGATTTCCATGGGCGAGTTTGAGGACTCCGAGTCATCCGCGCCACCGCTGGCCCCTGTCCCCAACGGAGCCTTGCGCCTTGTTGCGTTGGCCTTGGTGGCGGTGATCATGGTGGTCGCCCTGTACCAGCTGGTCTATTGAGGCCAGCTCGTTTCGGCCGGCGACAGAATCAATTGTCGCCGTCTTAGTTACTGCCGGCCCAGCGAGCCAGGAACTTTGGCTGATGTAGACCGTTACTATGGCGAGAGGACTTTCCCGCCATGGAACATATCGCTGCATTGCTGCTGGTCATCGGTTGCTCGAACACGATGGCCGACTGCCGTGAACTCCAGGTGCCCGTCAGCATTTTCGCGACCGCCGAGCAATGTGTGGCCGAGCGCCCATTCGTCTTGGGCGACGTGCAAGGGCAGGCTGATCACATCGTCGCCAAATGTCTTGCCGTCGATCCGGTGCTTGAAGACGACTATGATCAGATCGTCTGGAACGTGCGCGCCGATGGTACGCTTGACGCTTCTTTGGCAATTTCCAGCCTGGTAATGGCGTCGAACGCGGCAGGCCCAGAAAAAGACTATCTTCACCAACAATAGATTGCAGCAGCAAAGGCCGTCATTTCATGCTAAATGGCAGCTGGAGCTTTACCAAGTGAGGACAAAAAGTGAGGAGTGACTCTATGCGGAAGATGATTATTGCCCTGGTTGCGGTGGTTGCCGTCAGCGGCTGCACCTCGACCGAACAGGACGTGGTTGGCGGCGGCTTGATCGGCGCCGGTGTCGGCGGCTTGGTCGGCGGCGGCAAGGGCGCGCTGATCGGCGCGGCCGTTGGCGCCGGTTCCGGCCTGCTGGTGCGCAATCTGCGCAACGGCTATTGCCAATATCGCGATCATCGCGGCCGGATCTACACGGCTCGCTGCAACTAATTCGGCGATAATCGAAACGTCGATCCGGAGGCTGGTCCGCTGGCCTTCGGATTTTTCATGTCCGGCGCTTGATCCTTTTCGGGAGAAGGTCGCGCTCAATTGGCGAGTGGAATTTTGATTTCCACGTTCAGCCCATTGGCCTGGTAGTCGCGCTTGATCGTACCGCGTAATTCGCGCGTCACGTTGAGATCGATCAGCTTGGTGCCGAAGCCGGTTTCGGCGGGAGCTTCGAGTTTCTTCTGCCCGTTTTCGCGCCAGTTGAGGGCCAGCGTCCTGTCGCGCCCACGCCCTTCCAGAGACCAATCCACTTTCAGTGCCCCCACGGAATTGCCGGCTTCGCCGTATTTCAGCGCATTCGTCGCCAGTTCGTGGAAGGTCAGGCCGAGCGCTTGCGTCGTGGTTTCGTCAAGCAGCACCTGCGGCCCTGACAGCAGCCCCTCGGGCAACTCCTTGCCGAACACCTGGCCGAGTTCGATGCGCAAGAGATCGCCAAGATCGGCCTTCTGCCAGCGAGAGCGCGTCAGCATGTCCTGGGACGCTGCCATCGCCTGCAGCCTGGCCGAGAAAGATGCGGAAAACTCGTTGACGTCGGTAGCCCGCGATGCCGTCTGGCGCGCGATCGCCAGCACCCTGGTGATCGAATTCTTGATGCGATGCTTCATCTCCTGCAGCATCAGGTCTTTTTCGATCAGGCTCTTTTCCGTGGTTTCGTGCAACCGCGACGCCGCCTCATAGGCCCGCTCCTGATATCGCGCCACCAGCGCGATGGCGCCCGCCAACAGCAGGCCGAATAGCCCCAGCATCACCGGAATGGCGCGCGACGACGGCTGCGAGAAGGCGCTTGTCGGCCGGAACAGGACAGTCCATGGCCGTCCGGCGACGATGATCTTTCGGGTGACCAGCAGCCTGTCGCCGAAAGTCGAAGCTGGCGGCGTCTCCGACCGGAACAGCAGATTGTCGCCGCTCACGGCACCATCGCCGTCATAGATTTCGGTGTTGACCGGCAGTAGCGGCGACCGGCTGAGCGCGGTCTGGAACAGATCGCGAGCCCGGAAGGCCGCATAGAGAAAACCTGATGTCGAGGATATCGAAGCATTGATGACGTCGGGAGCGGTTTCGACATTGAGCCGCACGAAAACGAAGAAGCCGGTGAACGTCTGCGAGGCGCCCGTGTCCTGGCCCAGCTGCACCAACCCGCTGGCGTGCTGCTGGTCGTCGGACATCGCCTTTTCGATCGCCACACGCCGCATCGGTTCGCTGAACATGTCGTAGCCGATGGCGGCTTGGTTGGATGGATCCAGCGGTTCGAACAGCACGATAGGGGTACGCCAGGGTTGCGTGGTATCCGGGTAGATTGGATGACTGACGCCATAATCGTGCAGCATATCGCGTTCGACCGTCGCCTCGTCGCCCGTCTTTGCCAGCCTGAGGAAACCGATGCCGCGCAAGCCGGCGAAATTCTTGTCGACATCGAGCGCGTTGAAGAACGCCTTGAACTCATTGCGAGAAATATCGCCATTGCGGGCGTCGAACAGGGCCTGCGTCGAGCGCAGCAGCGACAGATGCAGGTCGATGCGGCTCTCGATCCGGTTGAGCGCGTCGTCGGCAGTCGCCTCGAACTTGATGCGCGCGGCTTCCTGTGTGGCGAAATAGGCGAAACCTGCCATCACCATGCTGATTAGTGCGACGGCGATAAAGGCGATGATCGGGAAAAGCTTCTTCAACGGATCGTGCGGTCCCTGAGCGATATCGGACCTTTATGGGCAAGTCGCCGTGCCAACACAATGCCAAGGCCAAGCCATCCTTACGGCTGGCATATCACGTGTCCGGCAACCGCGAGCTGGCTTGATCTCAGGCCGCGATCTTCAGCGCGCCCGGTCCTGGAATGGCGCCCGGCGGGCATTTGCCAAGAATGATCATCCCCAGCACCTCGTCCTGGGTGACATCGGTGGTGCGGGCGGTGCCAACGACCTGGCCGTTCTTCATGACGCAGACCCGGTCGGCAAGCTCGAACACATCGTGGATGTCGTGGCTGATCAGGAAGATGCCGATGCCATCGGACTTGAGCTGCTTGACCAGTTCGCCGACCTGCGCCGTTTCCTGCGGACCAAGCGCCGCAGTCGGCTCGTCCATGATCAGGATGCGGGCGTTGAACAGGATCGCACGCGCGATCGCCACCGATTGCCGCTGGCCGCCCGACAGCTTGATCACCGGCTCCTTGAAGCGCTGGAAGCGGGGATTTAGCCGACCCATCACCTTGCGCGCCTCGGCCTCCATGGCAACGTCGTCGAGCGTACCCCAGGCGGTCATCAGCTCGCGGCCGAGGAACAGATTGGCGGCGGCGTCGACATTGTCGGCCAACGCCAGCGTCTGGTAGATCGTCTCGATGCCGTATTTCTTGGCGTCGCGTGGATTGGAGATCGATGCCTCCTCGCCGTTGACGAAGATCTGGCCCGAATCGCGCTTGTAGGCGCCGGACAGGATCTTGATCAATGTCGACTTGCCGGCGCCATTGTGGCCGAGCAGCGCCACGACCTCGCCGGGGAAAAGATCGATCGAGGCGTCGTCGACGGCGCGGATGCCGCCAAACGCGATCGAGATGTTCCTCATGTCGATCAGCGCGGTGGCTGCAGGAGCAGTCTTGTCATTCATGGCATGCCCTCCTAGACGCGCTTGCGATAGACGGTGTCGAGCCACACGGCGATGACCAGTACGGCCCCGACGACGATGCTCTGCAGCGGCGAGTCGACGCCGAGCAGCACCATGCCGGACTGCAGCGACTGCATCAGCAGCGCGCCCAGCATGGCGCCGATGATCGTTCCCGATCCGCCGGCAAGCGACGTGCCGCCGATCACGGCGGCTGCAATGACGAGCAGTTCGTCGAGCGTTCCAAGCACGTTGGTGGCCGAATTCTGCCGGGCCGAGGAGATCGCCGCGGCAATCGTGGCCAGCACGCCCATGATCATGAACACCTTCATGGTGATCCATCGCGTGTTGATGCCGGCGAGATTAGCCGCCTCGGGATTGCCGCCGATGGCGAACACATAGCGGCCGAAACGGGTGCGGTTGGTGATGAAGGTCATCACCAGCCCGACGGCGACAGCCATCAGCACCGGTATGGCGATACCGTGGGCGATGAACAGGCCGCCTTCGGGAACGGTGATGTTGTTGGCGGCCGCATATCTGTTCACGATGCCGATCGGCCAGGGGTAGGAGTTGGCGAGCCAGACCGCACCCATGATGGCGCCGCAGGTGACGACTCCAAGCAGCGCCTCGGCCCAGATCGGACGTAGCGGAAACCGGAAACGCTTGCGCTGCACCCGCCCGTTGAACAGCCCAAACACCACGGCGAGGCAGGCGACGATCCCAACGATCCAGCTCCAGGTCGCGCCGATCGATCCCGCCGGCCCACCGCCCATCAGCTGAAAAGTGGCGTTAAGCGGCGCCACGGTCTGGCCTGAAGTGACCCACCAGGCGGCACCGCGCCAGACCAGCAGGCCGCCCAGCGTCACGATAAAGGCGGGCACTTCGAGATAGGCGATGACGAAGCCTTGAAAAGCGCCGATCAACAGGCCGAGCGCCAGGCCGATGACCAGTGCCAGGACCCAGATCCACGGGTTGCCGAGTTCGAGCCCGACAAAGCGCACCAGGAAATGCACCTGGGCAAATCCCATCACCATGCCGATCAGGCCCTCGGCGGAACCGACCGACAGGTCGATGTTGCGCATGACGATGACCAGCACCATGCCGCAGGCCATGATGGCAACCGCGGACGTCTGCACCGACAGGTTCCACAGATTGCGCGGCGTGAGAAAGGTGCGGCTGTCGAAATCGAGCGGATTGACGCCAAGGCGCAGGCTGGAAATGACATGCAGCCCAATCCAGATGACCAGCAGCGCGCCGATCATGCCGAGCATGCGGGTGTCGATCTCGGTCGCCTTCAGGAACCGGGCGACGGCGCCGAGTTCCGACGCGCGCGCCGTATCGGTCTGCGGGTTTGACGTCGTATCGGTCATGGTTTCCTCCCACCGGCTGGCCGTCTGACGCGCATGCCGGAGCCCAGCCTAGAAGCTATCCGCATGATGCGGAAACAGAATTCTTTGAGAAAACGCCGCGGCTTTTGGGCCGCGGCGTTCAGATATTTCAAAGTGGTACGGATCAGTTGCAGGCCGCCACGGTGCCGGCGGCGACACCCGCGCAGACTTCGTCCTTCTTGATCCAGCCGGCGTCGATGACGACGTTGAGATTGTCCTTGGTGATGGCAACCGGGGTCAGGAACAGCGACTTGACGGTGTTGCCGCCCGGCGTCGTGAAGTCCTTGGCGCCGGCGATGTCGCTCGTCTTCTTGCCGTCGGCCAGTTGCGAGGCGATCTCGGCGGCATTCTTGCCGAGCTCCCGCGCGTCCTTCCACACCGACACGGTTTGCGTGCCGAGGGCGATGCGGTTCAGCGCGGCGTGGTCGCCGTCCTGACCCGAGACCGGCACGGTGCCGGCCAAGCCTTGAGCCGTCAGCGCCGCGACGACGCCACCGGCAGTGCCGTCATTGGCCGCGACCACCGCGTCGACCTTGTTGTCGTTGGCGGTCAGGAACTGCTCCATGTTCTTCTGGGCGTTGGCGGGCAGCCAGCCATCCGTGTAGGCTTCGCCGACATTCTTGATCTTGCCGCTGTCGATGGCTTCCTTGAGCACTTCCATCGAGCCCGAGAACAGGAAGTCGGCATTGGGATCGGCACCGGAGCCCTTGATGAAGACGTAGTTGCCTTCCGGCTTGACCTTGAACACTTCGCGGGCCTGCATGCGGCCGACTTCCTTGTTGTCGAAGGTCAGATAGAAGACGTCCTTGTTCTCGATCAGCCGGTCATAGCCGACGACCGGAATGCCTTCGTCCAGCGCCTTCTGCACGGCCGGGCCGATGGCCGAAGCGTCCTGCGCCAGGATGATCAGGGAATTAGCGCCCTGCGAGATCAGGCTTTCGACATCGGTAAGCTGCTTGCCGGGATTGGACTGCGCATCGGCGGAGATGTACTTGTCGCCAGCGGCCTCGATCGCCGTCTTCATGGCGGCTTCGTCGGTCTTCCAGCGTTCTTCCTGGAAGTTGGACCACGAAACGCCGACGACCTTGTCCTTCGCCTGCGCGACAGACGCGAGCGTCAGCGACATGGCGGCACCCGCCAGGATGGCGGCCGTGAATCTTTTCATATTATCCTCCCTGCGCCGCGTATGGCGCGACCAAACTGACCCGAGGGCCGGCACAGAGGCTCTATTTTTTCGAGCCTCGAAAAAATACTGGGCCAACGCCCGAACGCTGTCAACATCGATTCTGATGGATTTTGATGTCATTTCGAGTTTTTTTCGAGTCTCGGAATAAATAAATGACACGGCCTGCAGCTTCTGCCAGTATTTACCGGCGTCACCGACAGCGTTCCAGGGGCAGGAGGAACCGCGGCGACCGGGAGGATATGAAAGAACATGTCGGTCGGAATCCGCCACGACGATCTGCGCCGCCGCAACCGCGCCATGGTGATCGCGGCAGTGCGCCGCGCCGGACAGCCGTCGCGAACCGAGATCGCCGCGACCACAAGCCTCAGCCATTCGACCATCTCGGCGATTTCAGCGGACCTGATCGTCGAAGGCATCCTGACCGAAAGCAAGCCGAGCGAGGCCGGCTCACTCAAACGCGGCCGGCCGCAGGTCGGCCTCAGTCTCAATCCGGAAGCGGCCGCGGTAATGACCGTGGTGCTGTCGCTGAACTTCCTCTCCGTCGCCGTCATCGACTATGCCGGCCAGGTAATATCCGAGGAACAGCGCCGGCTGGACACGCTGACGATGTCGCGCGAGTCGCTGATCGGGGAATGCACGGCCATCGTGCGGCGCCGCCTGGCAGATCCCGACCTGGACGTGCGCAGCATCGCCCGCATCGCGCTGGCCATCCAGGGCATCACCGACACCCGTGCCCGCGCCATGCTGTGGTCGCCGATCACGCCGCACACCGACATCGCCTTCGCTGACATATTCGAAGACCAGTTCGGCATCCCTGCCATAATGGAGAACGACTGCAACATGATGGCGGTGGCGCTGCGCTGGCGCGACCCCGATCGTTACCGCGACGATTTCATCGCTATCCTTTTGTCGCACGGCATCGGCATGGGACTGGTGCTGAAGGGCGAATTGTTCACCGGCACCCATTCTTCGGGCGGCGAATTCGGCCACATGATCCATCGGCCGAACGGCGCGCTATGTCGCTGCGGACGGCGCGGCTGCGTCGAAGCCTATGCGGGCAATTACGCCATCTGGCGCAACGCCAGGCAGATGGGCGAGGATGCAGAACCCGTTGCCGATGTCAGCGACGCCGACATGCGCGCCCTGGCTGCCGCGGCCCGCGAAGGTGACGGACCCGAACGGGAAGCCTATCGCAAGGCCGGCGAAGCGCTCGGCTACGGCCTCGGCAGCCTGTTCGCGCTGATCGATCCGGCGCCGGTCGCCATGGTCGGTGTCAGCGCCGCCGCCTTCGACCTGATCGAGCCGGCATTGCGGCAAGCGATTGCCCAGACCGCCGGCGGCCAGCATTCCAAATCGATTTCCTTCGACACCGAGCCGAACGAACTGCCGCTGATCCGCGAGGGCTGCGCCATGCGGGCGCTGATCTTCGTCGATCAGGAGATTTTTGCGCCGGGCGTGCAGGCGAGATCCGGTTTCGGCGGCAAGAACGTGGCGTGAGTTCAAACGAGGGAGTTCAGTCCTCTCGGATGGCGTATCCGGCCCCACGGATCGTGCGGATGACATCAGGCATACGGCCATTGTTGACCGCCTTGCGCAGCCGGCCGACATGCACGTCGACCGTGCGCTCGTCGATGTAGATCGTCTCGCCCCAGACATTGTCGAGCAGCTGGCTGCGCGAGAACACGCGGCCTGGATGGCGCATCATGAATTCGAGCAGGCGGAATTCCGTCGGCCCAAGCCGGATCTCGCTCTTCTTGCGATAGACACGGTGCGACTCGCGATCGAGCACGATATCGCCGACCTTTAGCACGCTGGACAGCACTTCCGGCTTGGCCCGGCGCAGCAGCGCCTTGACCCTGGCCATGAACTCTGGCGTCGAGAAGGGCTTGACCAGATAGTCGTCGGCGCCGGTCGACAGGCCGCGCACGCGGTCGCTTTCCTCGCCTCGCGCGGTCAGCATGATGATCGGCAGCCGCTCGGTCTCGGGACGCATTCGCAGGCGCCGGCAGAGTTCGATGCCCGAAACCGCAGGCACCATCCAGTCGAGCACCAGAAGATCGGGAACGTTCTCCTGCAGCCGGATTTCGGCCTCATCGCCGCGCGTCACCACCTCGACCTGGTAACCTTCGGATTCAAGATTGTAGCGGAGCAGCACGCCTAGCGGCTCCTCATCCTCCACCACCATGATGCGTGGTGCGATCATCGGCTGGTCACCCCTGTTATGCCGCTGGCGCGGACATTGCCGTCTCGTCCTGCTTCGGACGATTGGCTGGCAGCTGCGTGCCGGTCAAAACATAGTAGGCATTTTCGGCGATGTTGGTCACGTGGTCGCCGATCCGCTCGAGGTTCTTGGCGCAAAACAACAGGTGCGTGCACGCCGTGATGTTGCGGGGATCTTCCATCATGTAGGTCAGCAGCTCGCGGAACACCGAGGTGTATTTGACGTCGATGCGTTCATCATTGTTTCTGAGCGTGGCAAGCGCTGCCGCGTCAGCGGCGGCATACTCGTCGACGACCCCCTGCACCTGGATCAGCACCAGCTGCGCCATCGCGTCGATCGAATGCGAAAGATCGTGCGGCGTGACGCTCAGCCCGACAGTGCCGACGCGCTTGGCGATGTTCTTGGCAAGGTCGCCGATGCGCTCGAGGTCGCCGGCCATGCGGATCGAACCGACCACCGCACGCAGATCGTTGGCCATTGGCTGGCGCTTGGCGATCAGCGTGATGGCGCGATCGTCCAGCTCGCGCTGGCGGGCATCCATGATGGCATCGTCGGAAACCACGCGCTGCGCCAGCGCATTGTCCGAATTGAGCAAAGCCTTGGTCGAGCCACTGACCATCGAGCGGGCGAGATCGCCCATGTCGCGGATCAGCTGGCTGATCTGCTCCAGATCCTCATCGAAAGATGCAACGGTATGTTCACCCATGATCTTCGTCCCTCATATGCCTGAGCTCAGCCGAACCGGCCGGTGATGTAGTCCTGGGTGCGTTTGTCGTCGGGGGTGGTGAACATCTTGTCGGTGGCGCCCTCCTCGACCAGATAGCCTAGATGGAACATCGCGGTGCGCTGCGACACGCGCGCTGCCTGCTGCATCGAATGGGTGACGATGACGATCGTATAGTTCTGGCGCAGTTCGTCGATCAGTTCCTCGACGCGAGCAGTGGCGATCGGATCGAGCGCCGAACACGGCTCGTCCATCAGGATCACCTCGGGCGACACGGCGATGGCGCGTGCAATGCACAGACGCTGCTGCTGGCCACCGGAAAGACCCGTGCCAGGTTCCTGCAAACGGTCCTTCACCTCGTTCCAGATTGCCGCCTTCTTCAGGCTCGACTCGACGATCTGATCCATGTCGGCCTTGCGCTTGGCCAATCCGTGGATGCGCGGGCCATAGGCGACGTTCTCGTAGATCGACTTGGGGAACGGATTGGGTTTCTGAAACACCATGCCGACGCGCGCCCTGAGTTCGACGACATCGATGTTCTTGTCGTAGATGTCTTCTTCGTCGAGCGTTATCTTGCCGGTTACCCGCGCGGAATCGATGGTGTCGTTCATGCGGTTGAGGCAACGCAGGAAGGTCGACTTGCCGCAGCCGGAGGGGCCGATCAGCGCCGTCACCTGATTCAGGCGGACGTCGAGATTGACATCGAACAGCGCCTGCTTCTCGCCATAGAACACGCCGACCTTGTCGCCGCGCATTTTGATCACTTCGTTCGACTTGGCGTTCATCTTATCGCCCACTGCGTTTTCAAGGGACTGTTCGGTCATGATGTTCATACCAAAATGCCTTTTTTCTACCAGCGCCGCTCGAACCGACGCCGAAGCACGATCGCGGTGATGTTCATGGCCATGAGGAAGACGAGCAGGATGATGATCGCGCCCGACATGCGCTCGACGAAGGCGCGTTCGGCCTCGTTCGCCCACATATAGATCTGCACCGGCAGCGCGGTGGCCGGATCGAAAGGCGTCGTCGGTGGATCGGCGACGAAGGCGACCATGCCGATTAGCAGCAGGGGCGCGGTTTCACCGAGCGCACGCGCTAGACCGATGATGGTGCCGGTGAGGATGCCGGGTGCGGCAAGCGGCAGGATGTGCTGGAACACCATCTGCATCTTGGAGGCGCCAAGACCGAGAGCCGCCGAGCGGATCGACGGCGGCACCGCGGCAAGTGCAGCGCGCGTCGCGATGATGATCGTCGGCAGCGTCATCAGTGTCAGCACCAGGCCGCCGACGAAAGCGGCGGAGCGCGGCATGCCCAGGAAATTGATGAACACCGCGAGGCCGAGCAAGCCGAAGACGATTGACGGCACCGCTGCCAGATTGTTGATGTTGACCTCGATAAGGTCGGTGAAACGGTTCTTCTTGGCGAACTCCTCCAGATAGATGGAGGCGGCGACGCCGATCGGTAGCGCCAGGAGCAACACGATTACCATCATATAAAACGAGCCGATGATCGCCACGCCCATGCCCGAGGTTTCCGGGCGGCTGGAGGCGCCGTAGGTGAACAGGCCGCTGTTGAAGTGCTCGGCCATCGCGCCCTCGGTCTTGAGCTTGTTCATCCAGGTGATCTGCTGGTCCGAGACCTTGCGTCGCGCTTCCTCGACACTGAGGTCGATCTGGCCCTTGAAAGCCGAGTCGAGATTGGCGGCGGCGAGGATGTTGACGTTGCGTGTCGTGCCGATCACGGACGGATCGGCGGCAACGATGTCGCGCAACTGGACGCGGGCGCCTTCCGACAGGAAGCCCTTGAGCTTCTGGATCATCGGCTTGTCATCAGGAGAGATGCCGAGCTTGGCCACAAGCGCGTTTTCGGCGAGCTTGGGATAATTTGCCTTGATCAGAACGCTCGGATCGGTTGCACGCTTGCCGGAAGGATCGATCACCTTCTCGTCGAACGAGATCGGCAGTGATACCGTCGTCTGCCAGAAGGCGGTGTAGCCTTTCGAGACGATGGTGATCAGCATGATTGCCAGGAACGCCAGGCCTACGGAAATCGCCACGACGCCATAGATGCGGAAACGGCGTTCGGCGGCGTAACGGGCCTTCAGGCCGATGTCGCGGCGCGGATGGGCCGCCGCCCTGACCATCGTATTCATGGAAATGTCGGTCATTCGTACTGCTCCCGATATTTGCGCACGATGTAGAGCGCGACGATGTTCATCACCAACGTCAGCGCGAACAGCGTCAGGCCGAGTGCGAAGGCGACCAGCGTCTGCGGCGAATTGAACTCGAGGTCGCCGGTGAGCTGGTTGACGATCTTGACGGTGATGGTCGTCATCGCCTCGAACGGGTTGATGGTGAGGTTGGCGGCGACGCCCGCCGCCAGCACGACAATCATCGTTTCGCCGATGGCGCGCGAGGCGGTCAGCAGGATGGCGCCGACGATGCCGGGTAGTGCAGCCGGCAGGATCACCCGCTTGATCGTCTCGGAGCGGGTCGCGCCGAGGCCAAGCGACCCGTCGCGCATGGCGCGCGGCACCGCGGTTATGATGTCGTCCGAAAGAGAGGACACCACCGGGATCAGCATGACGCCCATGACCAGGCCGGCGGTGAAGATGCTCTGGCCCTGGATGAAGGGCGAACCGCCGGTCAGCGCCGCGGACAGGTCGCGCAGGAACGGCCCAAGCGTGACGACGGCGAAGATGCCGTAGACGATGGTCGGTATGCCGGCCAGCAGTTCAAGCGCCGGCTTAACCACCGAGCGCACCTTGGGCGTTGCATACTCGGCCATGTAGACAGCCGACATCAGCCCGACCGGCACCGCAACCAGCAGCGCGACGGCGGCGATGTAGAGCGTGCCCGCAAGAAGCGGGATCAGGCCGAATTGGCCCTGGCTGCCGCCCGAACCGGCAGCGGCAAAACGCGGATCCCAGACGGTGCCGAAGAAGAAACTCATCGGCGAGACGCTTTCGAAGAAGGTGATCGTCTGGAACAGCATCGAAAGCACGATGCCGATGGTTGTCAGGATGGCGATGGTGGAGGCGGCAAGCAGCCCCCACAGCATCAGCCTCTCGACATTGTTGCGTGCCCTGGCGCGCGGCTCGATCTGCCTGAGCGCATAGAAGGCGCCGGCGATCGAGGAAACGAGAATGACAATGGCGCCGAACAGGCCGAGCCGGTCCTGGACCTTGTTCGCCTCGACGGCGATCGGGATCATGTAATCCTGCGTGTCGCTCGCCAGTGCCACACCCTTGGCGGCGAGCAGCGGCTGCAGCTCGGCAAAGCTGGCAGGCATTGCGGCCAGTGTGCCTGCATCGAGTTTGCGCAGGCCCCTGGCGAGGCTCTTTACCAGGCTGACATCCAGTGCCTCACTGGCAACCTTGCTGTCGACGGTGCGCTCGGGCAAGGCAGTGTGAATGTGTCGGTCAAGATAGACGGAAGACCCGACGGTCCAGACGGCAAGCAGCAAAAAAGCAGGCAGAACGGCGAGCAGGAAGGCCCACCAGCCATGATAGTGGGCGCGCGAATGCGGCTTGACCTTGCCATTGTCGTGGGCCGCGGCACGTTGCCGACCGATGAAAAAGGCAACCAGGCCGACGGCAACGACGATGGCCAGTACGAGCAAGGACGACATGGACCCACCCCAAGAGAAATTCTTACGCAGCCGCCATTGCGGCCTGCGATGAAACCGGGGCGCGGGATTTGGCCCGCACCCCGGTTCGGCAGCTGATTACATCGACTTTCCGGCGGCGAAAGCGTCACGCTGGGCCTGACGCTCGGCATCCGAAGCAGCAACGAGGCCGTATTCGGCGAGCGGGCTTTCCGGGCCAACCATCTGGTCGTCAAGGAAGAACTCGACATATTCCTTGAGGCCGGGAACGACGCCCAGATGCGCCTTCTTGACGTAGAAGAACAGCGGGCGCGAGACGGGATACTTGCCGCTGGCGATCGTCCCGGTCGAAGGCACGACGTCTTCCACGGTGGCGACCTTCAGCTTGTCGGCATTGTTCTCATAGAAGGCGAGGCCAAACACGCCGACGCCGGTCTTGTTGGAGTCGATGCGGGCGAGCGTCTCGGTATAGTCGCCATCGATGTCGACGGCCTTGCCGTCCTTGCGGATGGCGATGCAGGTTTTGCCGATTTCCTTGTCGTCGGCAATGCCGGCGGCCTTGAGAGCAGCCTTGTCACAGCCGGCATCGAGAAGCTTGGTCTCGAACACTTCGCGCGTGCCGTGCTTTTCGCCCGGAATATAGGCGGCGATGTCCCAGTCGGGCAGCTTCGGATTGACCTGGCTCCACTTGGTGTTCGGATTGTCGACGAGCTTGCCGTCGACGACCAGCTTGGCCGCGAGCGCCTTGTAGATGTCGGCGGGAACCAGCGCCCAATCCGGGCCCTTGATGTCGGTGGCGAAGACGATGCCGTCATAGCCGATCCGGACTTCCTGGACTTCCTTCACGCCGGCGTCGGCGCAGGACTTGAGTTCGTCCGCCTTGATCGGACGCGACGAATTGGCGATGTCGATCGTGTCTTCGCCGACGCCCTTGCAGAATTCCTTGATGCCCGCGCCGCTGCCGCCGGATTCGACGACCGGGGTCTTGAAGTTGGTGAATGTTTCGCCGAACTGCTCGGCGACGATCTTGGCATAAGGTAACACTGTCGATGATCCGGCGACCTGGATCTGGTCGCGCGCGGCGGCGAAGCCGGACGTCGCGGCGAGCGCAAGCGCAGCGGCCGACGCCGTATAGAGGAATTTCTTCATGTGGCCTGCTCCTGTTCGGAAGATGGTCTCTCGGCGCTCGTCAGTCGGCGCCCGCTGAGGCCAATAGCCTTCGATTATAACAGTCGCATGACAGTTTGATGTCACCCCGGTAACGCGTCATCGGGATGAGCAGAATGCCGCCTGGCCGGCACTCCCGACGCAGCCCCGCTTTGTCACCGGAATCAGGGACTTGCTCGATTCGGTCGAGGCTGGCCGGCGATTTGGGGATCAGCCGGCCTTTATGAAGAAAAGCCGGACGGGAGCGCGTTGCTCTCAGCCAGACGGTGTCGTGGCCGGGCCATCGCCGAAAACAGGTCCGTTGGGGTAGGTTGACGCTGTCTCATGCCGGCGGTCGCTGCTCCCGCCCGTAACTGGGAAGAGCGGAATTCGAATGTCGCTATTGTCTCGGCTGGATGCCGCCTTTCATATGGTGCGATCGCACCATAGTCTTGGCCGCTGACAGGGGCGCGAATCTTCGCCGTATTCCCGGTACTCGGGCAGAGCCGGCCTTACCCGGCGTTGCGCTGCGCCTGCCGGCTGGCGCCGACCCAGCGCTCGACCTTCTCGAGCAACGCCCGGGGACTGATCGGCTTGGGCAGATAGTCGTCCATGCCTGCCTCCAGGCAGCGCTCGCGGTCGCCCTTCAGCGCATGCGCGGTGACGCCGACGATCGGCACATGCGTGCCGGTTTCTTCCTCCAGCCGGCGAATGGCGGCGGTTGCTTCGAGACCGTTCATCTCCGGCATGGAGACATCCATCAGGATCATGCACGGGTTCAGCCGGCCGAAGGCGTCGAGCGCCTTGCGGCCATTGCCGACGATCTCGAAACCATAACCGGTCTCGCCGAGGATCTGGGTGAACACCATCTGGTTCACCTCATTGTCCTCGGCCACCAGGATATCCAGCCTGTCGCCGCCAGCCGCCACCGGTGGCCGGGGGCGAATCGAAGGCGGCTGCAGCAGCGCCCGCTGTTCGGACGGTGCCGAGGGCTGCGTCCGCATCACATAACCCGTAGCGACGTCGGCTGCGAGCGGCTGCGCGTCGCTGCCGCTCGTGTTGTGGCGATGCCGCTGGATGGTGGCGACCAGCGTTTCCAGCAGCACCGAAGAGCGCGCCGGCTTGATCAACTGGGCATCGATGCCGAGATCGCGATAGCTGGTGTTGGCGAGCGACTGGTCGACCGAGGTCAGCATGATGATCGGCGTGCCGGCAAGGCCGGCGGTGTTGCGCACGATCCGCGCCATTTCGGCGCCGCTCATTCCAGGCATCTGGTAATCGAGCACGACGCAGTCGACCGGGACGCCATAGGCGGCGGCGGCGATCAGCACCCTGAGGCCTTCTGCGCCACTTTCGGCAGCGCAGGAATCGAACGTCCACGACGTCATCTGCTCGGTCAGGATCGCCCTGTTGACGGCATTGTCGTCGACAATCAGCACACGCGCACCGGTCACGTCGATCGGCATGATGCGCTGTCCGTTCTGCTGTCCGGCCCTCGGCAGCGTCACCGAGAACCAGAAAGTCGAGCCCTTGCCTTCCGCACTTTCGACCCCGATATCGCCGCCCATCAGCTCGACGAGCCGCGAGGTGATGGCGAGGCCGAGACCGGTCCCCTCGTGTCGCCTCGTCGACGAGGTGTCGACCTGGCTGAATTTCTCGAACACCAGTTTCAGTTTTTCCTCGGGGATACCGATACCTGTATCGGTGACCGAGATCGTCAGCTTCGTTCCGGTTGGAGCCCTCTCGCCGGTGACGTCGACCAGCACATGGCCTTCATCGGTGAATTTCACCGCGTTGCCGAGCAGGTTGGTGACGATCTGTCTGATACGGCCGACATCGCCGACGAACAGGCTCTCGAGCCGAGGCTCGACACGAACGATCAGCTCGAGGTCCTTTTCCTTGGCACGTGTCGACACCAGCGTCGCCACATCCTCGATCGCCTCGGCCAGATTGAAGGGCGCCGGATCGAGCACCAACTGACCGGCATCGATCTTGGAGAAGTCCAGGATGTCGTTGATGATGGTGAGCAGCGCATTGCCCGATTTCACGATGATGTCGGTAAACGTCTTCTGCTTCGGGTCGAGGTCCGATTTGGCCAGCAGTTCGGCCATGCCGAGCACACCGTTCATCGGCGTACGGATCTCATGGCTCATATTGGCGAGGAATTCCGACTTGGCGCGGTCGGCGAGCACGGCGCGCTGACGCGCTTCGCGTAGTTCCGCCTCTCGCATCTTCAGCTCGGTGATGTCGGTGGTCGAGCCGATCAGATAGAGCGAGCCGTCGGAGGCGATCATCGCGCCCTTGCGGGCGAATTGATGCCTGACGCTGCCGTCGGCCAACGTCACCGTCTCTTCGACCTCCTGGGTTTCGCCGGTGCGCAGCACGGCGAGGTCGCCATTGACGAAAGCCTCGCCATCGGGCCCGAAAATCTCGATGTCGGTCTTGCCGATAGCCTCTTCCTTGCTGAAGCCCGTGAGATCGCACCAGCCCTTGTTGACATAGAACTGCCTGAGATCGGAGCGCTTGGCGTAGATCGATACCGGCACGTTGTCGATCAGGCTGCGGAACACCTCGTTCTCGCGCATGCTCTCTTCCAGCGCACGCTCGCGCGCCTTGACGTCGGTGATGTCGGTGCTCGAACCGACCAGATGCACCGACCCGTCCAGCGTCACCAGGCGGCTCTTGCGCGTCATCAACTGCCGAACCGTGCCGTCGCGATGGGTGACGGGTTCCTCGACCTCCCTGACGGCGCCCGTCACGGCGACTTGCGTGTCGTCATGGCTGTAGCCATCGGCGTCCTGCGCACCGAACAACTGCCGGTCGGTGCGGCCGATGACATCCTCCTTGGTCAAGCCGGTGATCGCGCACCAGGCCTTGTTGACGAATTCGATGCTCAGGTCCTGCGCCTTGATGAAGGCGGCCACCGGCAACTCGTCCATCACGTGCCGGAACAGGTCGATCTGGCGCATCGAATCGCGCAATGCCGCCTCGCGGCTCTTGATCTCGGAGATGTCAACGCGAACACCGATGAAGGTGCCATCATCGGTCCGCATGTCGTAGACCTGGTGCCAGCGGCCGTCGGGGTTATGACGCTCGTAGCAGGAATTGGGCAAGCGGTAGCGGGCGAGGATCGCATCCAGCCAGCGGTCATGGTCGCTGTCGTAGAGCTGGTCGACTTGTGGATCGCCGCTGTCGCGGAAATAGCCGTTCGCATGGCCCAGAACGAGTGCCTCGCGGAATGTGCAGCCGGGCTGCCATGCCGGCTTCAAGGCCGGCAGCGTATCCTGGATCTTGCGGTTGGCGAAAACGAACCTGTCGTCGCGATCGTAGATGATCACGGCGGCCGGCAAGGATTCCAGCACGCTGGCGAGATGCTTGCGCGCATCCTGCGCTTCCGTCTCGCGGCGCTTCATTTCGGAAATATCGAACAGGAAGCCGGCAACATAGTTGCGGCCGCTGGCCATGCCGACGCGGCTCTTCCTGACGATGCGCGATCGGCTGGCGCCATCGACCTCGAAATTCTCTTCCACTTCGTACGGCCGCCCGGTCGCAAGGACCTCACCTTCGCTCTGCTCGAAAAGCGCGACAGCGTTCGCTGGGAGGAAATCGCCGCCGGGCTTGCCGAGCATGGCTTGCGGCGTCTGGCCAAACAGAGCCGCGAACGCCTCGTTGACGAAGACAAAGCGCAGATGGTCGTCCTTGACGAAGATCGGATCCTTGACGGCGTTGATCACCGCCTCCGCCAGCCGCGCTTTCTCCAGCGCGTCGGCAAGTTCGGCCTCCCGGTTCTTCATGTCGGTGACGTCGACATAGGAGATCAGCCGCTTGCCGCCGGCCAGCGGCGCCATCGACGATATCAGCGTGCGGCCGTCATTGCGCGGGAACTGCCGCGCCGCGGCGATCCCGGCCCTGATTTCCGCCTCGCGCTCGGCGATATGCCGCTGCCATGATGCATCGTCGGCACCAAACGGATCGATGTCGCGGCTGGCGTCCATCAGATCGCGGAAGCTGCAGCCGATCTCGGCGCGCCGGGCGTCGATCTGCCAGAAATCATAGAAAGCACGGTTGATGATCTCGGTGCGCATATCGGCGTCGAGGACGAGGACACCGATCGGCATCTGGTCGACCATGGTGCGGAGACTGGCGAAGGTCTCGGCGATCTTGGCGTTCGCGCTTTTGATCTCCGCATCGCGTTGCTTGATCTCGGTGACCTCATAATAGGTCAACAGCCGCTTGCCGCCTGACAGCGCCGTCACCGAGAACATCATCGTCCTGCCGTTGGCATGGACAAATTCGCGCGGCGCGACGGATCCGGCGCGAATCTCCTCGAGACGAGTGGCAAGGTAGCGCTGCCATTGCCGTTCGTCGATGTCGCCATAGATGCCGCTGCGGCGGTTGAGCTCCATCAACAGGCTGAACGGAGCGCCGACGCCGACAGCGCCGTCCGGAATCCTCGAGAGGTCGCGATAGGCCTTGTTGACGATCAGCGTGTCGAGCCTGGCGTCGAGGAGCACGACGCCCATGTGCATGGCGTCCATCGTCCGCTCGAGGTCGGCCAGATGCTGGTCGGGCTCGCCGTCGGCCGATGGTTCCGGCCCCGGACCATTGAAGGCGCCGGCCAATGCCGTGACGTTGCGGCCGATTCCGCGATAGCCGGCAAATCTTCCTTCGTCGTCGAACTTCGGAAAGCCTGATGTCAAGACCCAGCGACAGTCGGCGCTGCCACCCTTGAGTTCGTAGACGAAGTCGCGAAAAGGCCGGTGCGCCTGCAGATCCTCCAAATGCGCGGCGCCACTACGATCGCCGTTCAGGACCTGATTGAGGAAGTCGAAGCGGAACCGGCCAAGCACGTTTGCCGGATCGATGCCGGTGGCTGCCTGGTAATTTTGCGAGAGCCAGGAGAAGCGCAGTTCGGCGTCGGTCTCCCAGACCCAGTCGGAACCGGCTTCGACGAGTTGGCGAAGCGCATCGTTCGAATCCATGCAAGAGGCGGACGATGATGCATCATCGCCTTGCGCTGTGGATCTGCGAGGCCCGCGCTTGCCGCGCGCGCCGATTGTTTCGTCCGCTTCCGCCATGCCGTTCCCACCCCGAAAACCAAGGCCGAACCCTCCTCCGCGGTTCGTCGGCGGAATGTGCCCGTGAAGCATTAAGGATCCGCTAACCTTAACGGTCGGTTAGACAGGATTGCGCGGCACGGTCTGCTTCATTCCGCCCGGTTGTCGGCGGGGTCGAACCCGCTATATAAGCAACGGCAGGGGTATTGCTGATGCTTGGACGGATTGTGCCTTTTTTCATGGGGCTAGCGCTGCTTTTCGGCGGCGGTTGCTCGCGCAGTTATGACGGCACGGTCGTCATCCCGAGGCCGCTCGATGTCCGGCGCTTCTGGGACCGGCCGCCACCGAATGTCGACTATGGGCAAGCCGAGGTCGAAAACGGCGCTTTTCCGGTGGCGCCGCAGCCGCCCCGGCGTTTTTCCGAGCGCAAGGTCAGCCATGCCGCACCGAAACGGCACCAGACGAGGTTGCCTGCGTCGGCGTCCCTATCGGCGCCGGCGAAGTCGCTGACCTGCAGGAACATCAGCGAGCCTGGCAAGAGAGCTCGCATGGTCTGCGATTAGATTGGAGCTTGGTCCTAAAAGCGGGGTTCGGTCAAACAAACACGATCCGCGGATAGCTCGGCGAACGGGCTTTCACAGGGAAGCAGCGCCTTTTTTCGGCTCCTTCGCTCCGAGCTTGTCGAGTGCAAGACGAACCTGGCGCAGATCTTCCTGCCAACCGTCATCGTCGTCCATTGGACCCTCCGAGGCAGCCCGCTGCAACCCACGCGCCTCGGATTCGATCTCGCGCAGTTCGGCGATTTTCTGTTCGGTGGTCAGCGAGTCGTCTTCGACGATCTCCAGCACCCGCATTTCCCTGAACGTAGCCATGGCGTTCCTCCCGGCTGATGTCGATCACAACGCCGTGAGCGCCCCTCTGTTCCAGACGGATCGCGCAGCCGCATAGCAGCAGGCACGCCGCCGCCGGTGATCGCAAATCGGGGAAGACCGGCGATCATTCGGCCGGGAAAAATGCCGGGCCGACCAAGCGCACCAGCCGCTCGCCGGCCTCGATCGAAAGGTGCTGGGCGGCACCTGGGGCTTCGGCATCGATCCCGGGGACGGCCGCAACCGTGCCGAGATCCGGCTTCGCCGTCGGCAACGGAATAATGGCGTTGCGCATGTTGGCGGGCGTCACGGTCCTGGCTCGCAGTTCGGTGACCCGCTGGTAGTAGCGCTTGACGTCGCATGCCTTGAAATTCGCATCATCGCGATATCTGAAGGCTGCCGGCAGCTCGGTATAGGGTTTGCGCGTGTCGAGCGCGGTCATCTGGTCGGTCTCGAGGCTGGCGTCGTTCAACGTGTAGAGGTCGACGCCGGGGTCATCGCAGATGTAACGGCATTGATCGACCGTCTCCTTCAGATCGCCGCTGGCGGCGAATTGCGACTTTGGCGCCGGGAAGAAATATCCGTCCGACAGACGCACGCAAAACAGCATCGCATTGCCGGCGAACGTGGTGCTCGCCGATTGGGTGCTGGGCGCGGCGCGCACAGGCCGTTGCTTTGCCGAAGTCGCACAGCCAAGCGCGACGAGGCGCGCCTGCAGGCCCGCTGTGTCGCGGCCCGAATTCCCAGCGGCAGCAATCCGGCGCTGCACATCCGAGCGGCTCCTTGCGAGATCGGCGCAAGCGTTGAAGAGACCACCAAGCGAACTCTTCGCCGTGCACTGGCGCTGTCTCTCGATAGTCTGGATGGCTGCAAGTTGCCGGCGAAACTGGGCAAGCTCCGGGCTCGCCCCGCCGCTGCGGCCAGCCGAAAGCAACTGGCTTCTGATCGCGCCGCAGCTGTCCGCGTAGGACGAAAGCGTACCGAACAACACTGCCGCCAGCGAAATAAATGCGATCACCATGGAGGGCCAGAAACGGATCATCGGGACAACTGGTCCTTTTTGCGGAGAACCTGGAATTTAGAGTCCATGACTTCAGCAAGATTCGGCTACATGAGTAATTCCTAATAATCTAACGAATTTCGACATGAATGACCTATTGTCTATTGTACTACGTCACCTCATGTAAATTCGATATTACATTTTTATTTCAAGATTGAGACGAACCTCGAAGGAAAGCGCAAGCCTGACCGTCGCCGAGGACCTGCAGCGCAACGGACCGAGATCAATGCGCCATTATCACCAGGGGTTCGAAACCTTTGTCGGGCCTTCCGCGTTGAAGGACCAAAGGGAGAACGCAGATGTCGATCCACTTCACCGTCTCCGACCTGACAAGAAACCTGTTTCACTCGCTGGGGCTGGACCAGCGCGCGCCAAGGCCACTCAATCCCGAGCAAAGCCTGTTGCTGGAATGCTATCTGGCCGGCCAGGTTCCTGAATCAGCCTGGAGCGACTACGTCTTCGAGACGCCCGATCTTGCCCGGCATGCCGAGGCCAGGCGCAGTCACCACTGAACCGGCAGCGGCGCCTATTTTGGAGAAGCGAATTGCAACGTAAACACGTTGCCAGCGACCCCTTGCGCCAGCTTCGCCGAGAAAGTCAGGGGCAGGCAATCCTGCAGGGCCGCTGTCGCGGCATCGACAAACGATTTCTTCGCTTTGGCATCACCATCCACTTTAATGGCCGTCGGCCTCGGCGGGCCGATCAGCGTGCCATCCCGCTTGAAGCTGAAGCTCAAGGTGACGCTGGCGGTCCCGGCGTCCGCCGGCGGTGTCCAGCATGCCTGGATCGCTGCCCCGACATCGTCCATCGTGTTGAGTTCGGCTGCACTCGAAGCATGGACAGCGGTTGCCAGCATCACGCCCGCAACCGCAATCCGTCTCGCAACGCTTTTCATCGCCAGCCCTCGTCTCATGCCTGACCGACAATCCATGCCGGACTGCCGAGATGGATGGTAGGGCCAACGCCGGCAATGACAATATCTCCCGACAAAAGTTGACGCCAAAAAAGCGACACTGGACGAGGCCTGCGTGCCAATTCGCACTTGGCGATGGCGTGCGAAAGCAAAAAGGCCGGCATTGCGCCGACCTTTCCTATCGCTACGACGTTCTGCGCCAGTACATCCGTGGTCGCGGGCCGAAAGCGAATTGCCTGCAGTAGACAGGGCTTTGGTTAACGTATCCTTAACCTCAGGCCTTGGCCTGCGACTTCACATGGGCGATGTAGCCGCGCACATCGCCGGCCGGCTCGCTATAGGCCTTGCCGAGCGTCTTCTCGATCGCCGCCACATAGTCCTTCGCCCACTTGGGCAAGGCATAGTCGACGACGGCTAGGAATTCGAGCGTCGCCGCCAGGCGGATATCGGCGATCGACGGGTTCTTGCCGCCGATGAACGGCTTGCCGTCCCTGAAGAAGCTGTGAAACACTTCGAGCGGCTCGGCGATCGCCGCCATCGCCGCCTTCTGGGCCTCCGACTTCCTGTCGGGGTGCGCGTCGCTGTGGCCGACCTCGCCGGCATATTGTGGGAAGCCGAGCGCCGGATAGGTGGCGCGTGCCACATAGGGGTAGAGCGTGCCGATCAGGTAGAACATGGCACTGTCGACCATCGCCCGCTTGGCCGGCGCCTTCGGATAGAATTTCTCCAGCCCGTGCTTGTTGGCGAGATACTGCATGATGGCGCAGCTTTCCCACAACACGCCTCTAGGGAGGCCCTTGTCCTCGATCATCGGTGTCAAATGGGCGGGATTTCGCGCCATGAACTCCGGCGAACGGGTGTGGCCCCAGGCATCGGTCTCGGCATTGTCGAAACCGGCCGCGCGCGCAAACACCCGCACGGTCATGTTGTTGACGCTGGGCTTCAGCATGCTGAGCTTCAACGCCGGCTTCTTGGCCGGCTTGGCCTTGGGCGCGGCTTTTGCCGTCGCCTTCACCGCAGGCTTGGCGGCCGCCTTGGCTTTTGGCTTTGCCGCAGCTTTCGCCGCGGATTTCCCGGCAGTCTTCGTCGCTGTCTTGGCCATCTTGTTCCTCCCTCTGGTCTGTTCAGTATGGGTTCTTCGGCGCCCGATCGTCCGACAAGGTGGCGCGGGAACGTTCGACGAGCGCCTGGATCGCATCGGCGAGATGCACTTCGGCGATGTTGTAGTCGCCGCGCGCGACCCGCAGCCTGTGCGCTTCCATCAGCACATCGGCGTGGGTGAAGCCCGCTGGCGGTTCGAAGCGGTAGGACGCCAGTTCGATCAGCAGGCCGAGCGGATCCTCGAAATAGATCGAATCCATGAAACCGCGATCCTTGACGCCGCTGTGCTTGATGCCGCGCTCGTCAAGACGGGAGACCGCCTGCAGGAAGGTGACGCGCGACACCGAAAAGGCGATGTGGTGGACACAGCCCGGATCGGTCGGCGTGCGCCGCTTCTCCGGTGTGCGGCTCTCGTCGGTGAAGATGGTGATCAGCCGGCCGTCGCCGGGATCGAAATAGAGATGGCTTTCCCTCGGCTTGTCGAGGTTGGGCTGTTCGAAGATGAACGGCATGCCGAGCACGCCTTCCCAGAAATCGATAGAGGTCTGGCGCCCGGCGCCGACCAGCGTGATGTGATGAACGCCCTGCGACTGCAGCTTCTGCATTGGCATTCCTCCCCCACGGCATCAACTGGCCGTCCGGGCAGCGCGGCGTTCTGCGCGCCGCCGGAGCCGAACCTCAGGATCCGTGACGTGATGCTAATGCAAACAGGGCCGCAGCGCCAGAAGCGACGAACGCGGCGACGCAACGGATAAGCCGGATGATTGAGAGTGCGCCGCCCTTCCGATGCCCGGACATCGGAAGGGCGTACACGCTACGCTTTTGGAGGCTGAGGGTCGACGATCCGGCCGACGGCCGACCGAATTGAGATACCGACTTACGAGCCGCTGCTGTTGACCGTAGTGCCGACGTTCGTGAAGATTCCGTTGAGCGAATTGCCCAGCGCCCCGGCGCCGGTGATGATCGCCAGCGCGATAAGAGCTGCGATCAAGCCATACTCGATCGCGGTCGCGCCCGACTCGTCCCAAGCGAAACG
The DNA here is from genome assembly GCF_055811655.1 of Mesorhizobium sp. WSM4809. Lineage (NCBI taxonomy): Bacteria > Pseudomonadati > Pseudomonadota > Alphaproteobacteria > Hyphomicrobiales > Phyllobacteriaceae > Mesorhizobium > Mesorhizobium sp. WSM4809. The sequence continues at coordinate 54,103 of NZ_JBVVQW010000010.1, read as the reverse complement.
ACAGGCTATTTTCTTCATGTCGACCTCCTACAGCTACTAAAGCGACAACTAATATATCGTCGTGAGTTGCGGGGGCGTTAAGGTTCTCGGTTTCGGGTCCGTTAACATTTGCCAGACGAATGAAATGAAGGCCAGTATCGAGGGTCGTCAACTTCAGAAACGAAATCGGCGGCATCCTGCGAATTTGTCGAAAAACTTGGTACGCCCAAGGGGAATCGAACCCCTGTTCCCGCCGTGAGAGGGCGGTGTCCTGACCGCTAGACGATGGGCGCGTTCAAGAACCGGCGATATAGGCTGAGCGCTGGGAAAAAGCAACTGGGGTTAGGCCGCTTTCCCTTGCCGAGGAAAAGCCGGCCGTGAGCCTATCGTTTCGGTTCGATCAGATCCCAGAGATTGCCGTACAGATCGGCGAAAACCGCCACCGTGCCGTAGGGCTCGAAGCGCGGTGCTTCGCGGAATTCGACGCCCTTCTCCAGCATCGCTGCGTGGTCGCGGGCAAAGTCGTCGGTTTCCAGGAACAGGAAGACACGGCCACCGGTCTGGTTGCCGATGCTCCGCCTTTGCGCCTCGTCGGACGCTTCCGCCAGAAGCAGCCTGGCGCCCTGCCCGTTGGCCGGCGCCACTGTGACCCAGCGCTTGCCGCCGCCGAGATCGACATTTTCGGCGAGCAGGAAGCCCAGCCGCTCGACATACCAGGCAATCGCCTCGTCATAATTGGCGACGACCAGGGCGACCGTGGCGATGCGGCGATGCTCGGCGAACCCGCTCATGCCTGAGGCTTGCTCATTGGCCTGCTGCCGTTCATCGTTGCGGCTCGGTCACGGTCACTTGTTGCGGATCGCAAAGCGGCCGATCAGGCGTCGCTCGGTGATGTCGTAGACGAAGATCGTGCGGCTGCCATCGGCAAGCTCGGCGTCGATCGAGACACGATTGCCGGACAGCGACTGGCTGACCACCGTGGCGCCGACCGGCAGCACGATGTCGCCGTTGACCGGTTCGCCGGCGGGTGTCTGGATATCGCCGGCCAGCGGCGGGTTCGCCGGCGGTGCATTGCGCGCTTTGTAGACAAGGGCGCCGATCACCACCATAAGGGCGAGGAACAGCAGGCCGAGATTGATCCCGACGAAGCGGACGAGTTTCCTGCGCACCTTTTCGACCTCGGGGTCGAGCGGCTTATCCTGGTCTTCTTCGGCGATCGGGCTGGCCATGGCAAAACAGTTCCGGAACGGTTTTTCAATGAGCGCTCATAGCGAAGAGGCCCCTGAATTGATAGAGGCGGAACCGACAGTGCTGGTGGCGGGCGCGGATGCGGCCGGCCTGCGCCTCGACCAGTGGCTGGCCGCAAGCCTTGGCCCGGACATGTCACGCAGCCGCGTGCAGATGCTGATCAGGCAGGGCGCGGTCTCGGTCGACGGCAAGCCCGTCGACGAGACCAAGCGCAAGATGGCGCCGGGCGAGAGCGTGTCGGTTACCATGCCGGAGCCGGAGCCGGCGGAGCCGCAGGGCGAGAACATCGCACTCGATGTACTCTATGAGGACGACGAACTGATCGTCATCAACAAGCCGGCCGGGCTTGTCGTGCACCCCGGAGCGGGCAACTGGACCGGCACGCTGGTCAATGCGCTGATCCATCATTGCGGCGCCAGCCTTTCAGGAATCGGGGGTGTGCGCCGGCCGGGCATCGTCCACCGCCTCGACAAGGAGACCAGCGGCGTCATGGTGGTCGCCAAGACCGACCGCGCCCACAAGTCACTGTCCGAGGCTTTCGCCGATCACGGCCTGACCGGCGACTTGGAGCGTGCCTATCTGGCGCTGGTCTGGGGCATACCGCAGAGGCCGACCGGAAGGGTCGACGCGCCGCTCGGCCGCGCCGCCGACCGCGTGCGCCGTGCCGTGGTGCCGGAAGGACGCGACGACGCCCGCCATGCGGTCACCCACTTCGCCGTGCAGGAGCGCTTCGGCGAGAGCCAACAGGAGTTCGCCACGGCCAGCCTGGTCGAATGCCGGCTGGAGACCGGCCGCACCCACCAGATCCGTGTCCACATGGCGCATATCGGCCACCCGGTGATCGGCGACCCCGATTACGGCCAAGCCTTCCGCACCAAGGCCAACCGGCTGCCCGAACCGCTGAAAAGCCAGGTCAAGGCATTTCCCCGGCAGGCTTTGCATGCCTGGCTCCTTGCATTTCGGCACCCCACTACCCATCTAACGATGAGGTTCGAGGCGCCGTTACCGAGGGACATGGAGGAACTCGTCGGCGGCTTCCGCAAGCTCTGAACCCGTCACCGACAAGCCATCAAAAAACCTGACTGACATTGTTCACTTCACCGTGACACACTGTTTCGTGTTGAACAAATGCCTGTCTTTTCTGGTTTTGTTCCTGTATAAGATCTGATGTCGCGGGCGAGCCTTTTGGTGCTCGCGTCACATGCCCGCCGCGTTTCGGGGGCATCACTCCAATAGAGAGGGGGCGCTATCATGGCCCAGTCACTACCCAGTATCGTTTCCGGCGAAGGCGGCCTCAGCCGCTACCTGGAAGAAATCCGCCGCTTTCCCATGCTGCAGCCGCAGGAAGAGTACATGCTCGCCAAGCGTTATGCGGAGCATGAAGACACCTCCGCTGCGCACAAGCTCGTCACCAGCCACCTCAGGCTCGTTGCCAAGATCGCCATGGGCTATCGCGGCTATGGCCTGCCGATCGGTGAAGTGATCTCGGAAGGCAATGTCGGCCTGATGCAGGCTGTCAAGAAATTCGAACCCGAGCGTGGCTTCCGCCTCGCGACCTATGCCATGTGGTGGATCAAGGCCTCGATCCAGGAGTACATCCTGCGCTCGTGGAGCCTGGTCAAGATGGGCACGACCGCCAACCAGAAGCGCCTGTTCTTCAACCTGCGCAAGGTGAAGGGCAAGATCCAGGCGCTCGACGACGGCGACTTGAAGCCCGACCAGATCACCGAGATCGCCACAAGGCTGAACGTTTCCGAAGCCGAAGTGGTGTCGATGAACCGCCGCCTGTCCGGCGACGCCTCGCTCAACGCCCCGATCCGGGCCAGCGAAGGCGAATCCGGCGAATGGCAGGACTGGCTGGTCGACGACCACGAAAGCCAGGAAGAGATGCTGATCGAGCAGGACGAGCTGGAAAACCGGCGCGGCATGCTGTCGGGCGCTCTTGCCGTGCTCAACGAGCGCGAGCGGCGCATCTTCGAGGCCCGTCGCCTCGCCGAAGAGCCGCTGACGCTGGAAGAGCTGTCGTCCGAGTTCGACATCAGCCGCGAGCGCGTGCGCCAGATCGAGGTGCGCGCCTTCGAGAAGGTGCAGGACGCGGTCAAGGCCGCCGCCAAGCGCCAGACCCAGGCGCTGCGCACGATTGAGGCGCAGCCGGCGGCGTAAGGTTAGCTAAGGCAACAAAAAATCAAGGCGGCGCCAGGAAACCTGGCGCCGCCTTTTTTGTGGCTGATTGGGAGTTGGCGAACGGGGGCGACAGCCAATCTCCCCCGCAAGGGTCGAGATTGGCAGCTTCACCAACGGCCCCTCAAAGCCCGTCCAGCGGAAACTTCAGGTACCGCCGGCCATTGGCTTCGGGTTCGGGCAACCTCCCGCCATTCATGTTGACCTGCAGCGCATGCAGGATCAGCCGCGGCATCGGCAGCGTCCTGTCGCGCGCCTCGCGCAGGGCGACGAACTCGGCCTCGCTGCAGGCGGCGGCAAGATGGATGTTGGTAGCCTTCTGTATGGCGACCGTGCTTTCCCACAAAGGTTCGCGGCCGCCGGCCTGATAGTCATGGCCGACGAACACCCGCGTCTCGTCCGGCAACGCCAATATGTCCTGGATCGAGCGCCAGAGCCGCGCGGCACTGCCGCCGGGAAAGTCCGTCCTCGCCGTGCCGCTGTCGGGCATGAACAGCGTGTCGTGGATGAAGGCGGCATCGCCGATCACATAGGTGATCGAGGCCAGCGTGTGTCCGGGCGAGAACAGCACCTTGACCGGAAGGGTACCCACTTGGAAGGTTTCGCCTTCTCTAAACAGCCTGTCCCACTGCGAACCGTCGGCGGGAAAATCCGGCCAGTTGTAGATCGCTTTCCACAGTTTCTGGACCTCGATGACCCTGTCGCCGATCGCCGTCGGCGCGCCGGTCTTCTCTCTCAAGTAATGCGCCGCCGAGAAATGGTCGGCATGCGGATGGGTGTCGAGGATCCATTCGACGCTCAGTCCCTGCTCGCTGACGAAGTCGAGCAGGACATCGGCATTCGTCGTTGTCGTAGCACCGGATTTCTCGTCGAAATCAAGGATCGGATCGATGATGGCGCATCGCTTCGTCGCCTGGTCGGCGACGACATACTGGATGGCGCCGGTCGGCTTGTCATAGAAGCCGCTGACCTGCGGCCTGGCCAAAGCTACGTCCAATTCCGGCTTCCCCAACTCTCGGTCGCCAGGAATGATTTTCTCTGACGACACCCGAGAGGAGCATGGTTGTCCGCTCGGGTGAGCCAGTCAAGTATCCTTTCGCTCGCGGCGACAGGAAAGCCAAAACTGTTCCGAGCGGTCAGGCCGACGGCTGCTTGGTCTTCCGCAGATACGGCAGGATGGTCTCATAAGCGCCGAAGCGTTTGATTGCATCCTCGTTGGAAACGGCCGCGGTGATGATCACGTCCTCGCCCTGCTTCCAGTTCGCCGGCGTCGCCACTTGATGCTTGGCGGTGAGCTGCATGGAATCGACCGCGCGCAGGATCTCATCGAAATTGCGCCCCGTGGTCATCGGGTAGGTCAGCACCAGTTTGATCTTCTTGTCCGGTCCGATGACGTAGACCGAGCGCACTGTGGCGTTGTCGGCGGGCGTGCGGCCCTCCGACGTCTCGCCGGCACCGCCCGGCAGCATGTCGTAGAGCTTGGCGACCTTGAGGTCCTTGTCGCCGATCAGCGGATAGTTCACCGAATGACCGGTCGCCGTCTTGATGTCGTCCTGCCACTTGCCGTGACTTTCGACCGGATCGACCGAAATGCCGATGATCTTGACGTTGCGCTTCTTGAACTCGCCTTCGAGCCCCGCCATCGTGCCAAGCTCGGTCGTGCAGACCGGCGTGAAATTCTTCGGGTGACTGAACAGGATCGCCCAACCGTCGCCGATCCAATCATGGAATTTGATCGTCCCTTGCGTGGTCTCGGCGGTAAAATCCGGCGCAATGTCGTTGATACGAAGGCTCATGGTACATCTCCCCTGTAAACGGAACCGTCGGCAGCGAGGAACGGCACACGGCAACCCACGCCGCCATCAAGCTGTCCCGCCCTGCATCGTTGCATCTTAGCGCAAAAATCGTGGCTGCAAGATAATATGAAACTCTTGTCGGCGGCAGGCGAGCATTTTTATGCTTTCGAATTCGCGGCGCGCGGATGAGAGCCTGGGGCTGGACAGGAAAGGTTCTGTCTCAGCTCTTGTTGACCGCCAGCGTCACAGTCAGGTCTTCCATGCGCTGTGCCAACGCGCCGAGCGCGTTGGTGAGCACGCTATCGCTCTTGTCGGCCTTGGTCAGAGCCTCGTCGCGGGTCTTGCGCAAGGTCAGCACTTCGCTTTCCATGCCCTTGACGCGTTTTTGCAACTCGGAGAGTTCATCCATCACCATAATGCCGGCCATCACGGTCAGCCGCTGATCGCCGATCTCGCCGAACGAGTCCTTCAGGTGTGAAACATAGCGGTCGAAGCGTTCGGCAAGGTCGATCAGATGCTCTTCCTGGCCCTCGTCGCAGGCCATGCGATACTGCTTGCCGTCGATTGAAACCGTGACCTGTGCCATCGGGCCAGCTCCTATCTGTCCAACACGGCGCGGATGGTTTCCATGGCGGTCACCAAACGTCGCGAGACTTCCTTGTTGGCATCTTCCAGCCGTTCGGCGCGCGCTTCGGAATTATCGAGTTCCTGCGCCAGCCGCGAGCGGTCGGCATTCATCCGCTGCACCTCGGCCTCGGCTTCGGAGTAGTCGCGTTCATGCTCGAGCTTGGCCGCGACGGCGTTTTCCAGCCCCTCGATGGCCTTGCCCAGCCTCGCGATGACTTCCTTGAGTGTGGCTTCCCCGGTCATGGCCTTCGTCCTGTGCCCTGCCCATCACCGAATCGTTCACGTTCAGAACGCGTTATCCCTGAAACATTAGGCACCGGGTGAAGGCAACGTCAACAAAGCTCTCGCGACTGTCCCCCGCTAACGCTAATGTAGGTCCGCCGCCGGCATCACAAGACCGGCAAATGTGCACCCGATTTGTTGACTAAAAGCCCGCGCCTGCTATGTGTCGCGCACCCTTTTCAAGGGCTCTCCCAAGCCCCCAAACCCCCACTTCTGGAGGAACCATGACGTCGCGTGAACAACATGACCGGATGGCCAATGCGATCCGCTTTCTCTCCATGGACGCCGTCGAGAAGGCAAATTCCGGCCATCCAGGCCTGCCCATGGGCTGCGCCGATATCGCCACGGTGCTGTTCACGCGCTTCCTGAAATATGATCCCAAGGCCCCGCACTGGGCCGACCGCGACCGTTTCATCCTGTCGGCCGGCCATGGCTCGATGCTGCTCTATTCGCTGCTGCATCTGACCGGCTACGAAGACATGACCCTCGACCAGATCAAGCACTTCCGTCAGTTGGGCTCGAAGACCGCCGGCCATCCCGAATACGGCCATGCCACCGGCATAGAGACGACGACCGGCCCGCTCGGCCAGGGTCTCGCCAATTCGGTCGGCTTCGCGCTCGGCGAGCGCATCATGAATGCCGCCTTCGGCAACGATCTCGTCGATCATTACACCTATGTGCTGGCCGGCGACGGCTGCCTGATGGAAGGTGTTTCCCAGGAAGCCATCGCGCTTGCCGGCCATCTCAAGCTCAACAAGCTGATCGTCTTCTGGGACAACAACGACATCTCGATCGACGGTCCGGTCTCGCTGTCCGACAACACCGATCAGGTGGCCCGCTTCCAGGCCTCCGGCTGGAATGCCAGCCACATCGACGGCACCGATCCCGAAGCGATCGCTTATGCCATCGAAGCCGCCCGCCATTCCGACAAGCCGACCATGATCGCCTGCAAGACGACCATCGGCTTCGGCGCGCCGACCAAGGCCGGCACCAACAAGGCGCACGGTTCGCCGCTCGGTGCCGACGAGATCGCCGGCGCTCGCAAGTTCTTCAACTGGGATTCGCCGCCCTTCGAGATTCCGGCCGACATCCTCGACGCCTGGCGCACCGCCGGCAAGGCCGGCGCCAAGGCGCGCACCGACTGGGAAGGCCGCTTGGCCAAGGCCGATGCCAAGCTGAAGGCCGAGTTCGAACGCCGCCTCAGCGGCAAGCTGCCGTCCAATTTCGACGCCATCATTGCCGATTACAAGAAGAAGCTGTCGGCCGACAAGCCGAAGGTCGCCACCCGCAAATCGTCCGAGATGGCGCTGGAAGTCATCAACGGCGCCGTGCCCGAGACCATCGGCGGCTCCGCCGACCTGACCGGCTCCAACAACACCAAGACCAGCCAAACCAAGAACATCACCTCGGACGACTATGGCCAGCGCTATATCCATTACGGCATCCGCGAGCACGGCATGGCGGCTGCGATCAACGGCCTGACGCTGCATGGCGGCCTCATCGCCTATGGCGGCACTTTCATGTGCTTCTCCGACTACGCCCGCCCGTCGATGCGGCTGGCATCGCTGATGGGCATCCGCTCGATCTTCGTCATGACCCATGATTCCATCGGTCTGGGCGAAGACGGCCCAACCCACCAGCCGGTCGAGCATCTGGCCGCATTGCGTGCCATTCCCAACCACAATGTCTTCCGCCCGGCCGACGCGGTCGAAACCGCCGAATGCTGGCAGATCGCCCTGGAGTCGGAAAAGACGCCGTCGACGTTGGCGCTGACCCGCCAGAACCTGCCGACGGTGCGTACCGAATTCTCGGCGAAGAACCTCAGTGGACAGGGTGCCTATGAGGTGGCTGCCGCCAGCGGCGAGGCAGCGGTGACGATCTTCGCCACCGGCTCCGAGGTCGAGATCGCGCTTGGCGCGCGCGACCTGCTGGAAAAGCACGGCCATCCGACCCGCGTCGTCTCGGTGCCCTGCTTCGAACTGTTCGACCAGCAGAGCGACGACTACCGCAAGAAAACGATCGGCAACGCGCCGATCAAGATGGCGATCGAGGCCGGCATACGCCAGGGTTGGGATCATCTGATCGGCTCCGACGGCATCTTCGTCGGCATGACAGGCTTCGGCGCCTCGGGCACGATCGAGCAACTCTATCCGCATTTCGGCATTACCGCCGAAGCCGCGGCCAAGGCGGCGGAAGCCCGCCTGCATACCAAGTAGGTTCAAGGTTCGGCGAAATCGCGAAAGGCGGACTCGCCGGGCTGGCCCAACTTAATCGATTTAAATCCACGCCACTGCGGCTGGATTCTTTCTGCTTCCACCGCTATGAAACTGCGGACCCCTCATCCGCCCTCCAACTCCCAGGGAGAGAATTATGACCGTCAGAGTTGCCATCAACGGATTTGGCCGCATCGGCCGCAACATCCTGCGCGCCATCCATGAATCCGGCCGCAAGGACATCGACGTCGTCGCCGTCAACGACCTCGGCCCGGTCGAGACCAATGCGCATCTGTTGCGCTACGACAGCGTGCACGGCCGCTTCCCGCATGAAGTTTCGGTTTCCGGCGATCAGATCACCGTCGGCAAGGAAACGTTCAAGGTCACCGCGATCAAGGATCCGACGCAGCTACCGTGGAAGGAACTCGGCATCGACATCGCGCTCGAATGCACCGGCATCTTCACCGCCCGTGACAAGGCAGCGGCACACCTGACCGCCGGCGCCAAGCGCGTCATCGTTTCGGCCCCTGCCGAAGGCGCCGACCTCACCGTCGTCTACGGCATCAACCACGACCAGTTGACCAAGGACCATATCGTCATCTCGAATGCCTCGTGCACCACCAACTGCCTGGCACCGCTGGCAGCCGTGCTGCATGAGACCGTTGGCATCGAAAAGGGCATGATGACGACGATCCATTCCTACACTGGCGACCAGCCGACGCTGGACACCATGCACAAGGATCTCTACCGCGCCCGCGCCGCTGCCCTGTCGCAGATCCCGACCTCGACGGGTGCCGCCAAGGCGATCGGGCTGGTGCTGCCCGACCTCAAGGGCAAGCTCGACGGCATCTCGATCCGCGTGCCGACCCCGAACGTCTCGGTCGTCGACTTCAAGTTCATCGCCAAGCGGTCGACCACGGTGCAGGAGATCAACGAAGCGGTGATCGCCGCTTCCAACGGCAAGCTGAAGGGCATTCTCGGCGTCACCCATCATCCGAACGTGTCGATCGACTTCAACCACGATCCGCGCTCCTCGATCATGGCGCTCGACCAGACCAAGGTGATGGACGGCAACTTCGTGTCGGTGCTGTCCTGGTACGACAATGAATGGGGTTTCTCCAACCGCATGGGCGACACATCGGTCGCCTTCGGCAAGACCATCGCCTGATCACAAAGCTTTCTTTTCGAGACTTGGAACGCCCGGCTTTGCCCGGGCGTTTTTCATGAGCGCAGCTTGCGCCTTTCCAAATTGTGTCCTGGACGCCAAAACATCCAAAAATCAGCGGCATAGGCCAAAAAGCCACCCTGCCGCCTTGCACTGGTCACGTCTTCGCCCCACTCTCTCGCAAAGCAGGAGACAGACGAATTTGAGGGGCTGATTTCAGGATGGAGCATGCGATCTATCTCGTCACGCTGGTCGGCACAGCGCTTGTCGTCGCCGCCGCGTTTTCGAGCCTGATCGCCTTCCGCTTCGGCGCTCCTCTTCTGCTCCTGTTTCTCTGCATTGGCCTCGCCACCGGCACCGACGGACTCGGCATCCAGTTCGACAACGCCCGCATCGCTTATTTTGCCGGCTCACTGGCGCTGGCCGTCATCCTGTTCGATTCCGGTTTCGGCACGCCGCTCAACGCCTTGCGGCAGGCTGCAGGCCCGGCTTTGTCGCTGGCGACCTTCGGCGTGCTTGTCACCACCGGCCTGTTCGGCGTCGCCGCCCATTATCTGCTCGATCTCACCTGGCTGGAATCCTTCCTGCTCGGGGCTGCCGTCGCCTCCACCGATGCGGCGGCCGTGTTCTTCCTGCTGCGCGCCGGCGAGATCAATCTGCGCGAACGCGTGCGCTCGACGCTCGAGGTGGAATCCGGCACCAACGACCCGATCGCCATCTTCCTGACCATCACGCTGGTCGAGATCATCGCCGCCCATGCCAACCCCGAAACCAATGTCCTGGTCACCAGCCTGTTCCTCGGCTTCCTCCTCAACATGGGCCTTGGCGCTGTCGTCGGCGTGCTCGGCGGCCTCGCCATCGTGCGCCTCGTCGACCGGCTCAATCTCGACCACGGCCTGCTGCCGATCTTCGTGCTGACCTTGTCGCTGATGGTGTTTGCAGCCGCCGGCGCCATTGGCGGCTCGGGCTTCCTGGCGGTCTATATCGCCGGCCTCATCTCGGGCAATTCCGATATCCGCGCCGTCACCATCCTCAAGCGCTTCCAGGACGGCATGTCATGGCTGGCACAGATCATCATGTTCCTCATCCTCGGCCTGTTCGCGACACCGTCGCAATTTCCGGCGATCATGGTGCCGGCGGTGCTGCTCGGCCTGTTCCTGATGTTCATCGCCCGCCCGATCGCGGTCTGGCTCTGCCTGATCCCGTTCCGTCTGCCGCGCCCCGAGGTCGCCTTCGTCTCCTGGGTCGGCCTGCGCGGCGCGGTGTCGATCCTGCTCGCCATCACCCCGCTGCTGGGCGGGCTGGAAAACGGCCGTGTCATCTTCAACACCGCCTTCATCATCGTACTCGTGTCGCTGGTCATCCAGGGCTGGACAGTCGGACCGCTGGCGCGTCGCCTCGGTCTGATCGTGCCGGCACGGCTCGGACCGCTGGACAAGGTCGAGCTGGAACTGCCGGGCTCGGCCCATCACGAGCTTCTTGCCTATCGCGTTGCACACGGCAGCCCGGTGGCGCGCGGCGAGCGCATCCCACGCTGGGCGCGACCCTCGCTGGTGTTGCGCGACGGCCGCTCGATGCGCTTCCAGGACATGGGCCGGCTCGCCGCCGGCGACCAGGTCTACATTTTCGTGCCGGACCGCTATCCGCGCCTGCTCGACAAGCTGTTCGCGAGCCGTGCAGTGGTCGATCCCGAGGATGCCGATTTCTTCGGTGCCTTCGCCGTCGACCCCGCGCGCTCCGCCGCTGAACTGGAAGCGGCCTATACGCCAGGCCTGACCGAAGCGGAGCAAAAGCTCACCGTTGGCGCGCTGGTCACGGCGCGGCTCGGCGGCCATGCCGAATACGCCGACCGCGTCCTGCTCGGCCCGATAGAACTGATCGTCCGCGACGTCGACGACAAGGGCAAGATCATAGGCCTCGGCCTGTCGTTCGAGCCGACCGCGCCGGTGGCGCGGGTGCCGGTCTTCCTCAGCGCCGGCGAAATCGGCGATCGTCTTTCCGCCTTCATCCGCAACTGGCGCAAGCCGACCGAGACGCAGGAGGCCGAGGCGCGGGCGGACGAAAAGCAGGCCCCGGAGCCAGCGCCGGAAAAGGCAGCAACCGAAAGCTGACAAACCCGCTATTGAGCGCTGCCATTCATCCGCCCCGCCGGTGCAAGATCGTGCCCACTTCAAAATTTCGGTTCGAGCGCGCCCTAAGCCTTGCATCGACACCGATGCGGGGTATGGTCCCCCGGTTTTTCGCGAAAGGAACCCCGCATGGCCGCCTTCAAGACACTCGACGATATCGGCAACATCAGCGGCAAGCGCGTGCTGGTGCGCGTCGACCTCAACGTGCCTGTCATTGAGGGCAAAGTCACCGACACCACCCGCATCGAACGCATCGCGCCGACCATCGCCGAGCTGTCAGGCAAGGGTGCCAAGGTCATCCTGCTCGCCCATTTCGGCCGACCCAAGGATGGTCCCTCGCCCGAATTCTCGCTGGAGCCTATCGCCAAGGCGACAGCTGATGTGCTTGGCCGTCCCGTCGGGTTTGCCTCCGACTGCGTCGGCGACACGGCCGGAAGCGCTGTCGCCGCCATGAACAAGGGCGACGTGCTGCTGCTCGAAAACACCCGCTTCTACAAGGCCGAGGAAAAGAATGACCCGGCCTTCACCGAAAAACTCGCCGCCAATGGCGATATCTTCGTCAACGACGCCTTCTCGGCCGCGCACCGCGCGCATTCTTCGACGGAGGGGCTGGCGCATCTGTTGCCGGCTTTTGCCGGCCGCACCATGCAGGCCGAGCTTGAGGCGCTGGAGAAGGGCCTGGGAAAACCGGTTCGTCCGGTCGTCGCCATTGTCGGCGGCGCCAAAGTCTCGACCAAGATCGATCTGTTGATGAACCTGGTGAAGAAGGTCGATGCCCTCGTCATCGGTGGCGGGATGGCCAACACCTTTCTTGCCGCGCGTGGCACCAATGTCGGCAAATCGCTGTGCGAGCATGATCTCGCCGCGACCGCCAAGCAGATCATGATCGAGGCGGCCGAGGCCGGCTGCGCCATCATCCTGCCGGTCGACGGCGTCGTCGCCAAGGAGTTCAAGGCGGGCGCGGAATGCGAGACCGTCGCCATATCGGACGTGCCGGCCGACGGCATGATCCTCGATGTCGGCGCCAAAACCGTGACGACCATCGGCGAATGGATCGACCGTGCCGCGACACTGGTCTGGAACGGCCCGCTCGGCGCCTTCGAGATCGCGCCCTTCGATCATGCGACGGTAGCGGCGGCCAAGCATGCGGCGGCGCGCACCAAGGAAGGCAAGTTGGTCTCGGTTGCCGGTGGCGGCGATACGGTGGCGGCGCTCAACCATGCCGGCGTCGCCGACGACTTCACCTATGTCTCGACCGCCGGCGGCGCTTTCCTGGAATGGATGGAAGGCAAGCCACTGCCCGGCGTCGACGTGTTGAAGCGCTGAGGCTCCGAGGCGAGGCGATCAACACTCGGAGAGCGAACAAGGCCGCCCGAGGCATTCAATCGATTCGAGCTTTCCGATGCCATTCCTTTGGCGGTAGACTTCCGTTAAGCGCGGAACAACCGTTTCAGGAGAAGCAACAATGAGCGAACGTCTCGAAGACATTGCCGCCGCAATCGTCGCCGACGGCAAGGGCCTGCTGGCGGCCGACGAAAGTTCAGGCACCATCAAGAAGCGCTTCGACGTCATTGGCGTCGAATCGACCGCCGACAGCCGCCGTGACTACCGCGAGATGATGTTCCGCACCAGGGAGGCGATGACCCGTTACATCTCCGGCGTCATCCTCTTTGACGAGACGATCCGCCAGAAGGCCGCCGACGGCACGCCGCTGGTCGACATCATCAAGGCGGCCGGCGCCATCCCCGGCATCAAGGTCGATGCCGGCGCCAAGCCGCTGGCCAGGTTTCCCGGCGACACCATCACCGAAGGCCTCGATGGCCTGCGCGAGCGCCTTGCCGATTACTACAAGCTGGGCGCCCGCTTCGCCAAATGGCGAGCGGTGATCGACATCGACCAGGCCAAGGGCGTGCCCTCGGCCAATTCGATCGGCTCGAACGCCCATGCACTTGCCCGCTATGCCGCCCTTTGCCAGGAGGCCGGCATCGTGCCGATCGTCGAGCCGGAAGTGCTGATGGACGGCGCCCACGACATCGATACCTGCTACGACGTCTCGAAGGCAACGCTGATCAAGCTTTATGACGAGCTCCATGCGGCTGGCGTCCTGCTGGAAGGCACCATCCTGAAGCCCAACATGGTGCTGGCCGGCAAGAAATCGGGCAAGGTGAGCAGCCCGGAAGAAGTCGCGGAAAAGACCATAAAGCTGTTTCGCGAGACCGTGCCGGCAGCGGTGCCGGGCATCGCCTTCCTCTCCGGTGGCCAGGAGGACGAGGAGGCGACCGCCAACCTCAACGCCATCAACGCCATCGGCCCGCACCCGTGGAAGCTGACCTTCTCCTACGGCCGCGCGCTGCAGGCCGCGCCGCAGAAAGCCTGGAGCGGCAAGGCCTCGAATGTCGCCGCCGGCCAGGCCGCCTTCACCCATCGCGCGCATATGAACCATCTGGCGGCGCTTGGAAAATGGAAGGCGAGCCTGGAACAGGCCGCCTGATCAAAATCCTTCCGTCTTGCCTTTGAACCCGGGCCGATGCGCCCGGGTTTTTGTTTGCCCGGACTTGGGGCAGAGCCTCTCCGTCCTTATTTCCTCTCCGGCGATGTCGGTTTGCGCCCATCCCGAACGTCCTTGGGATGACATTCAGGGAGAGGTTCATGCATCGCAACAAGATCGTTTCGCGCGAAGACTGGTTCCAGGCGCACAAGGCGCATCTGGCGCGCGAGAAGGAATTGACGCGGTTTCGCGAGCGGATCGCCGCTGAACGGCGTGAACTGCCCTGGCTGAAGATCCGGAAAGACTATGTCTTCGAGACCGAACAAGGGCCGAAGAGACTGACCGACCTGTTTGGCACCAACAGCCAGCTGATCGTCTATCACTTCATGTTCGGGCCGGGCTGCGTCAATCATTGCGAGGGCTGCTCATTCCTTGCAGACCATATCGACGGCGCCAATCAGCATCTGCGGCATCACGACGTGTCGCTGGTCGTGGTTTCGCGCGCTCCACTGGCGGAACTTCTGCCTTACAAGCAGCGCATGGGCTGGAAGTTCGACTGGGTGTCGTCCTATGCCTCGGATTTCAACTTCGACATGCAGGTCTCCTTCACCGACAAGCAGATCGCCGCCGGCGACACCACCTACAATTTCGAGACCCGTCCACGGACATCGAAGGAGCTTCCCGGCACCAGCGTTTTCTACCGGGACGAGAACCGCGACATCTTCCTCACCTTCATGTCGCGCGCCCGCGGCGGCGAGGCGCAGATCGGCGCCTACGACTATCTCGACATGACGCCGAAGGGCCGCAACGAGAACGGCCCCTATCACGGACTGATGGATTGGGTGCGGCTGCACGATGAATATCAGGGCAAGCAAGCGGGGCAGGCGAGTTGCTGCGATTGAAGAGCGTTCCCGCCGACCAAAACATGCGCTAAGGCTGCCGCTGATCGTTTAACGGTACTGCTATGCGCTTCCCGTCCCTACTCACCTGGCTCGCCTTCCCGGTCTATATCTGGCAAGGCCTCGGCGTGCGACGCCCGCACCACGCGCATGCTGCCGGCGCAAGGGCCGGTCATGCACGAAATATCAGGCAAGGCGCCTGATATCTCGCTTCTGGTGCTGGGCGATTCGTCCGCCGCGTCGGTCGGCATAGGCAATTCGGAACATGGGCTTGCCGCGCAACTCGCCGTGCTGATTTCACAAAGCACAGGCCGCACCGTGCGCTGGCGGGCGGCCGGCTTTAATTCGGCAACGTCGGGCCAGATACGCGACCATGTCCTGCCCAATCTGTCGGCCGAACCGTGGACGCATATCGTGTTGGCCATCGGCACCAACGACACCAAGAATTTTCACTCCGTGCCGCGCTTCAAGAAGGAGTTCGGCGGCCTGCTCTACGGCCTGCGCGCCAAATGGCCGGAAGCACGCGTGGTGTGGTCGCCGGTGCTGGAGTTCACGCGGGCTCCGGCCATGCCGCCGCTGCTCGGAAAAATCCTTGAGATTCGCGCCACCGACATGAACCGGATGGGCGAACGCCTTTGCCTGGAGCGCGGCGCGGTGCCGGCGCCGCGCCTGCCGATCACCAATCCGGAAGCCCGCTTTGCGTCGGACGGCTTTCACGCCTCGGAAGCAGGCTACCGGGCCTGGGCCGAGCATCTGGTTGGCCCGGTGCTTGGCAATTGAGCACCGACGACAAGTGCCGTCCTACGTCAAATGCCCGAGCACGGCCGCCAGGGAAATCGCGGCCATGGCGAGCAGTGCCAGTTTCCAGAAATCACCACGTCGCTTGAGGCCCGGCCAGCCAAGCGGCTTGATCAATTGAATGACCATGAAACCGACGATGACAAGGGCGAGAAATTTCGTCATGCCGCCTTTGACCAGCAACGCGCCCGGCTGTCAAAGCACGTCGTTCATTGCCTGAGAAAGAACGACGCCGCGATCCTGGGTCGGAACGCGGCGCCCGCCTGCCGGTGGCAAACGATCTACTTCAGCGGCTTGAGGCCGGCCTCGATCGAAGCGCGCTTCGGTTCGAGGAATGGCGGCAGGGCAAGACTTTCCCCCAGTGTTTCCAGCGGCTCGTCGGCGGTGAACCCCGGTCCATCGGTGGCGATCTCGAACAGGATGCCGTTCGGCTCGCGGAAATAGAGAGAACGGAAATAATAGCGCTCGACCTCGCCGCTCGACGGCAGCCGAAACTCGGCCAGCCGCGCCGTCCATTGATGCAGCGTCTCCTGGTCCGGCGCCCTGAAGGCGACATGGTGAACCGCACCCGCGCCTTGCCGTGCCGGCGCCAGTCCCGGCTGCACCAGGACATGCAGCTCCGCCGCCGGCCCGCCCTCGCCCATTTCGAAGACGTGAACCTCCCCCTCCGGCGAGGCATAGTCGCGCGCCTTGCGCATGTTCATCACCTTGGTCACCACCGCCTCGGTGTTGGTGATGTCGGGAACGCTGATGACGATCGGCCCGAGCCCGCGTATCTGGTGCTCGACCGGTACCGGGCTTTGCGCCCAGGGATGGCTGCCGCCCTTGCCGCCATCGCTGACCAGGCGCAGACGCTGGCCCTCGGGATCTTCGAAGTCCAGTGACGCATAACCGCCGATGTCGGCGATCTCTCCTGTTGCCAGGCCTTCGTCGGTCAAGTGTTGCTTCCACCAGGCAAGGCTCTCCCGGTTGCCGACCCTGAGGCTGGCCCGCACGATGCTGTGCGTGCCGCGCCGCTCGCGGCCGACCGGCCAGTCGAAGAAGGTAAGGTCGGTGCCCGGCGTCGCTTCGCCGTCGGCATAGAAGAGGTGGTAGGCCGAGGTGTCGTCCTGGTTTACGGTCTTCTTGACCAGCCGCAGACCCAGCACCTTGGTGTAGAAATGAAGATTGCCGGGCGCATTGGCGGTGATGGCGGTCAGATGGTGGATACCTGTCAGTTGCAAGCTCATGGTCGTCTCCCTGCTGTTGGGGAAAAATTTTCTCCCTTCATATCAGACCTGCGGTCACCTCGCTGAAGGCCGCGTATCCCGACAGTCCGTCGCCGGAAGCTGAACAGCGGCACCGAATACAACGCCGTCTCTATGAACAATCGGAAGTCGCAAACCTGCCTTGAGGCACCGGTCGATGCGGCGAGAAGCGATGCCTTGCCTGCGGCGCGCGCACTGTCCGGAACTATTGTTCGCCCCCTGCCATCCTCCTGACAGACTGCTGTCAGGAGGGGTATGCGATAGTGCCTCTACACAGAGAGAGGAGACTAGCCATGAACGGTTATACCATTCTGCGCGGCATGCAGCACTATGTCGGCAAGATCCGCACGATGCGCAACGAGATCCGCACCCAGCGGTTCATGAACTCGCTGCCGGCGGACATTCGTAAGGATATCGGCTGGCCGGACATGTATGCGGACCGTGGCCCTCGCGGCAATTGAAGCCAATTTTTCGACCCGGCGATTGGATGTCGGCGCGTCAACGCCCAGATAACAGGTCCGGTGCGCGAGGATGGGAGCGAGCTTATGCCCGAACAGAAGACGATCGGTTCCCTTTTCATCGAAGGTTTTGCCGACTGGGAGTATGGGCTGCTGGCGGCCTCGGCAGTCGAATGGTTCGGTGCCCGTGCCATGTCGCTGACACCGGATGGCAAGCAGGTGACCGGGATCAGCGGCTTTCGGCTGATCCCCGATCGCTCAACAGGCGCCAGCGAGAATGCCGATCTAGATGCCATTGCCGTCATTGGTTCCGACCAGTGGACGGGCAAGGCACCGCCTGATGTAGGCGACCTGCTTGCAGCCATTGCATCGCGCGGCGGTGTGGTCGGCGGTATCTGCGCCGGCACGCTGGCGCTGGCCCGAGCCGGCCTGTTCGAGAAGACCAGGCATACCAGCAATGGCCGCGACTGGATCAATGGTCATGAGGCCGGTTATGCCGGTGCCGAGAACTACCAGGATGTGCCGCATGCCGTAGCCGACGGCAAAATTGTTTCCGCGCCAGGTTCGGCACCAGGCACCTTCGCACTCGCCTTTCTGAAGACGCTCTACCCCGAAAGAGGCGGCGATCTCGCGCGGATGCGGACACTGTTTGCCAAGGAATATGCTGAAGGCTCCTGACAGTATGCTGTCAGGAGGGCCGTGCAATGGTGCCAGCTTCGGACACCGCGCATTGGCGTCAAAGGACGATCGATGAAGAGTTGGAACGACAGACTGAGCACACCAGGCATCAACGGCGTGAAGCCAACGCCGCGCACGATGGCCGATGTCGTCGAAGGCCAGCCTATGCTGGTGCCGACGGCGCGCCAGGTTGATGATTTCATCCGCTCGATTCCCGAAGGCATCGAGATGGATGTGCGTGCGCTACGGACAGCACTTGCCATCCAGCATGGCGCCGAAGTGACATGCCCGGTCACCATAGGCTATCATCTGCGCACTGTTGCCGAAGCCGCCAACCAGGACCTCCAGCGCGGCATGGCGCTGAGTGACGTGGCACCGTTCTGGCGCGTGCTCGATGCGAAAACACCGACGACGAAGAAACTGTCCTTCGGCGCGGAGTTCGTCGCCGCGCAGCGCAAGCGCGAAGGGCTGAAACCATGAGGCACGCCGCCCAAAAGTGTTCTGCGGTTTTGGGATAACGGCATGCGCGAAAACACGAGGCCGTGCCGTCCAAAAGTGGACATCAGTTTTGGGCGACATGCATAGAGACAACGCCGAGGGACCATACGATGCGCCGCGCCGACAGGCTCTTCCAGATCGTGCAGCATCTGCGCGGTGGCCGACTGGTCACCGCCCACAAGCTCGGCACGTGGCTCGAGGTTTCCGAGCGAACCATCTATCGCGACATTGCCGACTTGCAATCGACCGGGGTGCCGATCGACGGCGAGGCCGGCGTTGGCTACATGATGAGGGAGGGTTTCGACCTTCCGCCGCTGATGTTCACGCGTGACGAGATCGTCGCGCTGGTCGCCGGCGCCCGCATGGTGCGCGCCTTTGGCGGTGCCGCCATGGCGAGGGCCGCCGACGAGGCGCTGGTCAAGATCGGCGCCGTATTGCCCGATGCCGAGAAAGACCGCATCGCCCGCACCGAGATCCACACACCGATGTGGGTGGTCAGCGACGCCGCCCGCGAGGCGATCGACCTGATCGAGCGCGCGGTCGAAAAACGCCAGGTGCTGACCATCGACTATTCCGACGAGGCCGGCCGCGGCACCGCCCGCGATATCCGCCCGCTCGGTCTGTGGTTTTGGGGCAAGGTGTGGACGCTGGTCGCCTGGTGCGAGATGCGCGACGATTTTCGCGCCTTCCGCATCGATCGCATCGCCTCCGTGGTCATCGCCGGCCGCATCTTCAAGCCGGAGCGCGGCAAGCAGCTTGCCGACTTCTACCGCGCGGTGGAACGCAGCGAGGACTATGGCATGGCGCCGGATCGCGCTGCGCGCAGCTGAGTTGTTGACCCCATAAAAAAGCCCGCTCGAAGCGGGCTTTTTTTCTTGGAATATCAGACAATCTCACTCGTCGTCGTCATTGTCCGTGTTCTTCGACTTCAAGGCCGAGAGCTTGGCGAACACGGCGTTGGCGTCGAGTTCGGCATCCTCGTCCTTCGGCTTCTCGGGAGCCGGCACCAGCCGCTCGGTCAGGGCCGCCGGCAGCAGCGTGTCGCCGACCGGCTGCGCCTGTTCGCGGCCGCGCGAGGCGCGATTGACTTCCATGTCGAGGTCGATCTGCGATGCGAGGCCCAGCGTCACCGGGTCCATCGGCTGCAGATTGGCCGAATTCCAGTGCTTGCGCTCGCGTATCTGTTCGATCGTCGACTTGGTGGTGCCGACGAGACGCGAGATCTGCGCATCCTTGAGCTCGGGATGGTTGCGCACCAGCCACAGAATCGCGTTCGGCCGGTCCTGGCGCTTCGACAGCGGCGTGTAGCGCGGACCCTTGCGCTTGGATTCAGGCACCCGCACCTTGGGGTCCGAAAGCTTCAGGCGCTGGTTCGGATCCTTCTCGGCACGGGCGATCTCGTCGCGGGTCAGCTGTCCGGTCATGATCGGGTCCATGCCCTTGATGCCTTGCGCCGATTCACCGTCGGCGATTGCCTTGACCTCGAGCGGGTGCAGCCCGCAGAACTGCGCGATCTGCTCGAAGGAAAGTGCGGTGTTGTCGACCAGCCAGACAGCGGTCGCCTTGGGCATCAGCAGCGTATTGGCCATTTACAAATCCTTCTCGTTCGCCCGCGTTCCCGCGCGGGCGGTGGTTTAGAGCCACCAAAATGGGAAATTCGCGGTCTGTATAACCGCTCTCGGGTCGTTTCGCAACGTTTTTGGAAGCGGCCGGCGGACAACGCTCGCGCCATTGCAGTAGGCCGGGCCGAGTGTGCGCATGATCCAAATGCCATGCGGAGAGTTGAGGTCAACCGCGGAGCGCTGTCGAGCCATGCTCGGTACTACTGGCCAAAAAAGACAAAACCCGCCGGACTGGGTCCAGCGGGCTCGGAACCGGCGACGGCAAAACCGTCTGCTTCGGCTCTTGCTTCTACGGCATGGTCCGCTCCTTGGAGCAAACCATGCTCAAATCAGATGGCCTTGCGGGCGATCATTTCGATGTCAGCGCGGTTGATGCCGAGATCGCTGAGCTGACGTGCGTTGAGACGGTTCAGTTCGCGGACGGTCTCGGTGTACATACGCCAGTTACGGAAAGCGCGGATCGGGTTCATGGTAGTCCTCCAAATTGATGTTCGTTTCGATGGTGCTCAAATAGGCGTCATCGACGAGGACTTGAATGGCTGATTTTGCATAGCAATGATGCAAATGCTGCATTGCAGCATTAAGCTTCTGTTCATCTTGTAGGCAGCGAGGCGCTGACCTCGCTCGCTGTCAGCCGACGTCGAGCACGATCTTGCCGATGTGTTCGCCGTCCTCCATCCGCTCATGCGCCCGCCAGGCTTCGCTGAGCGGGAAGATCATGTCCATGACAGGAGCAACCTTGCGCGTGCCGAGCAACGGCCACACCTGCGCTTCCAGCGCCGCCCCGATCGCCGCCTTGAACTCGACGGTGCGCGGCCTCAGCGTCGACCCGGTGTGGGTAAGCCGCTTGACCATGATTTTCGAAAAATCCGCGCTTGCGACAGCGCCGGCCTGCACGGCGATCTGGACGATCCGACCCTCAACCGCAGCGGCCTCGTAGTTACGCCCCACATAGTCGCCGCCGACCATGTCGAGGATGACATTGGCGCCCTTGCCCCCCGTTGCCTCCTTGACCGCGGCGACGAAATCCTCCTCGCGATAGTTGATCGCCCGGTCTGCGCCGAGCTTCAGGCAGGCGTCGCATTTCTCCTTGCTGCCCGCAGTGGTGATGACATAGGCGCCAAAGGCCGAGGCAAGCTGGATTGCCGTCGTGCCGATGCCGGACGAGCCGCCATGGACGAGCAGCGTCTCGCCTTTCTTGAGGGCGCCACGCTCGAACACATTGTGCCAGACGGTGAAGTAATTCTCCGGCACCGCCGCGGCTTCGGTATGGGTGAAGCCGGCGGGCAACGGCAGCACGCTCCCGGCATGCACCTTGACATATTCGGCATAGCCGCCGCCGGGCGTCAGCGCGCAGACGCGGTCGCCAATGCGCCAGCGCGATATGTCGTCGCCAAGGGCCGCCACTTCGCCCGACGCCTCGAGGCCCGGCAGGTCCGACGCGCCGGGCGGCGGCGGATAGGCGCCCTTGCGCTGCTGGATATCGGGCCGGTTGACGCCGGCGGCATGCACCTTGATCAGGATCTCGCCGGGGCCGGGCTGCGGCACGTCGCGTGTTTCCGGCTTCAGGACCCGAGGGCCACCCGGCTCCGAGATCGCGATGGCCGTCATCCTTGCCGGAATTTTCTGTCCGCTCGCCATGAGATTTCCCGTCTTTCCTCGCCGTTATCCGATCGGCTGTTTGCATCGACGCCCCTGCCCTATGTATGCTGATTGCCAAATCAGGCAAATGGCCAATCTGGTCTTGGCGGAGGAGGAGCGACGATGGCGATCTTCGACGACGAACCCAAGAAGAAGGCACGCCCGCACGAGATCGGGCAGGACCTGTCACTGCTTTCCGTCAGCGACTTGACCGAGCGGATCGGCATACTGCGCGACGAAATTGCCCGCCTGGAAGCCGAACTCAAGGCCAAGGACACCACCAAATCCGCGGCCGAAGCACTGTTCCGCCGCGGATAGGCGCGCTGGCGCAAAGCCCGCCGCCGAAAAGCCCGAATGCGGCTGTCTTCAGACCCAGCGTCCCCGCCAAACCTGAGCCGGATCAAACAATGTTCGCAACCTACCGACCGATCCTCTCGCTGCTTCGCGGCACCGCTTTCCTGCTCGCGGCATCTGGATTGCATGGACTGCTCTTGCCCCTGCGCGGTCAACTGGAAGGTTTCTCGACCGCATCGCTCGGCCTGATGGGCACGGCATGGGCCGGCGGCTTCGTCACCGGCTGCTTCTTCGCACCGCGCATCGTGCGCCGCGCAGGCCACGTTCGCGCCTTTGGCGCCTTTGCCGCATCCGGCGCCATCGTGGCGCTACTGACCGGGCTGATCATCGACGAATATGTCTGGATCCTGCTGCGCGCCTTCACCGGCTTCACCATGGCCGGTGCCTTTATGGTCATCGAAAGCTGGCTGAACGAGAAGGCCACCAACGAGAACCGCGGCACCGTCTTCGGCCTCTACATGATGGTCACCTATGCCTCGATCATGGGCGGGCAGATGATCGTCGCCGGCGGCGACGTGAAGTCCGCGTCGCTGTTCATGATCACCGGCATCCTGTTTTGCCTCTCGCTCATTCCGACGGCGGTCTCGACCGCCTCGCACCCCAAGCCGCTGCAGGATGTCTCACTTGATGTCAGAGGCCTTTATGCCAATTCGCCGGTGTCGGCGGTCGCTTGCGTGTTGATCGGCATCGCCAACGGCGCCTGGGGCACGCTTGGCGCCGTCTATGGCGCCCGCATCGGCATTTCCACGGCCGAGATCGCCCTGATGATGAGCCTTGTGGTCGTTGCCGGTGCCGCCATGCAGCTTCCGGCCGGGCGTCTCTCCGACAAGACCGACCGCCGTTTCGTGCTGGCGGGGGCGGCTTTCGGCGGGGCTTTGTTCGCGCTCTTGATCTTTCTGTTCGAGCCGCGCTCCGGCGTCTTCGTCATCGTCTTCACTGCCGCCTATGGCGCCTTCGCCTACACGCTCTATTCGATTGCCGTGGCGCATGCCAACGACCACGCGCGCTCGGAGGATTTCGTCAAGGTATCTGGCGGGCTGTTGCTGCTCTACGGCTTCGGCACGATGATTGGACCCTTGCTCGCCGCCGCTTTGATGGGCTGGATGCGCCCGGAAGGTCTGTTCCTGGCGACCGCCTTGGCGCATCTCTGCCTGGCGGGCTACACGCTGCTGCGCATCAGCCGCCGCGCGCCGGTGCCGATCGGCGATCGTGATGCCTTCAAGACGCAGCCGGCCGACCGTTCGGTCACCCCGGAAGCATTGCGGCTCGATCCCAGAAGAAAAGCAGAAGCAGACGGTTGAGATTCGAAAGGCTTTGCCTCACTAATACAGGCATGATGTTTTCCGACGCCTTCATGGCGATTGCCGATCCCAATCGGCGCCATCTTCTGGAAGAACTTCGCCGCGGCCCGAAAACCGTCACCGAACTGGCCGCCGGCTTGCCGGTGTCGCGCCCGGCTGTTTCGCAGCATCTAAAAGTGCTGCTCGATGCCGGGCTGGTCCACGCCAAGCCGGAAGGAACAAGGCGCGTCTATACGGTAAGCGGCACTGGCTTCCTCAAACTCAACATCTGGCTCGATCAGTTCTGGGAAGCCTAACCCCGATCAACCGTTGTTGTAGGGGAAGAACTTGAAGTAGGGCTTCGCCTCCTCGATCACCCGGGCGAAGGCGGGGCGCTGCAGCAGGCAGTCGTGATAGCGCTTCACAGCCCGATACTCGTCGCCGAACGGCTCGACCTTGTTGGCATAGAACAGCGCCGGGGACGCCGCGCAATCGGCCATGGTGAAGGTGTCGCCCATCGCCCAGATCTTCGACTGCATGTCTTGTTCGATGATGGCATAGGAATTGCGAAGCTGGTCGCAGGCCTGCTCGACGCCGAACGGGTCAGTCTTGTCCTGCGGCCGCAACCGATCGCCGACGATCTTCTGCATCGGCTCCTGCACATAGAAATCATAGAAGCGGTCGGCTTGGCGAACGGCCAGCGCCAGGTCGATGTCGGCGGGAACGAGGTCGACTGGCCCCGGATAATGCGCGGCCAGATATTCGACAACGATGGTCGATTCCAGCACCGTGCGGTTGCGCGCATCGTCGCGCAGCGCCGGCATCTTGCCGGCCGGCGAAATCTTCAGGAAGGCCGCGCGCGACTGAGCATCGCCAAGATCGACGATGACAGGCGTGAACGGCGTGGCGTTCTCGTACAGCGCGATCAGCGGCTTCCAGCAGAAGGAGGCCAGCGGATGGAAATGAAGCGTCAGGGACATTTTTTGCTCGCCTGTTTCCTGGTTTATCGGTGGCCGGCGCCGGGCACGCTCGTCATAGGTTAAACACTGCGGCAAGCATTGCTCGTCAAGACCTGCTTTTGCCGCTTCAAGCGGCGTGGGCGACGATGCCGGCAACAATCATATCCCAGTCGTTTGGATGCAGCTCGTGGCCGCCACCTTCGATCCGGATGATTTTCGCGCCGGTGACCGCCTTGGCCAGCGCCTTGCCATGTTCGACCGGAAAGACCGGATCGGCCGTGCCGTGGATGACCAGCAGCGGCGACGCGATCTCGTGCAGGCGGCCTTTCCACGCGTCGCCGCCCCTGAGCATGAAATGGTTGGTGGCGCTCAGGAAGCCGCCGGAGCGGTCGTAGTCTTGCTCGACGAAGGCACGCATCCGGGCTTCGTCGAATGGGTGCGCGATGCTGGCGATCGCCCGCGCGTCCCTGACGATGAAATCGACCACCTGGCCACGGTCCGACCAATCGACTTTGACGCCCTCGGCCGAATGCTCGATATAGGCATCGCTCGTCTGCGGCAGGTGCGAAGTGTCGGTTCCCACGGGCGTGCTGCTGATGACGGTCAGCGATGCGACACGGGACGGGTGTTCCAACGCCACAAGCTGCGCGATCATGCCGCCCATCGACATGCCGACGAGATTCGCCTTGCCGATACCGTGGTCGTCGAGAACGCGCATTGCATCGTCGGCCATATCATCGAACGTGTAGGGCGGCTCTCCCGGCTTGTATTTGGTCGAACGGCCGGTATCGCGATTGTCGTAGCGGATCACGAACAGGCCGGCATCGGCCAGTTCCCGGCGAAACGCCTCCGGCCACCACAGCATCGAGGCCATCGCTCCCATGATCAGCAACAGCGGCGGGTTCGCCGGATCGCCAAAGGTTTCGGATATGATTTCGGGGCGTTCGGTCGTCGTCACGGTGCGGCCTCCTCTCCTGCAATACTGATTGCATTTTGCAATCGGTTGCACGATAATAAAACCGATACGATAATGCAACCGGTTTTGGAGAAACAATCTCATGAGTATGGATCGCCGGTCCGGGTGTCCGATCAACCTGTCGCTGGAAGTGTTCGGCGATCGCTGGAGCCTGATCATCCTTCGCGACATGATCTTCGGCGGCAGGCGTCATTTTCGCGAGCTGCTCAACGGATCGATGGAAGGCATCGCCTCCAACATCCTCGCCGACCGGCTGAAGCGGCTGATGGAACTGGGCATGCTGACCAAAGCCGACGACCCCTCGCACAAGCAGAAGGCGATCTACAGCCTGACCGAAATGGCGATCACGCTGGTGCCGATCCTGGCCCATCTCGGCGCCTGGGGCCGCGTCTGGCTGCCGGTCAGCGAAGAACTCTCGATCCGCGCCGAACTTCTGGAAAAGGGCGGACCGCCGATGTGGGACAAATTCATGGACGAGTTGCGCCATGAACATCTCGGCAAGCCGCTCGATACCGCGTCGGGTCCTTCTGTCCGCGCCACCTTGCAGGCCGCCTATGAAGCCCTGGTTGCCAGCAAGGCTCTCGCCGCCGACTCTGCCGCTTGACCAACTTATTTTCCCGTTTGGGGCCCGGCTCTGCTAGAAGAAGCGGAAAATCACAATTCACGGGATTGGATAAGGTCTTGGTTGAGAACTCTCGGGATGCTGCCCGCGCACGCGCCGACCTGCGCTTCAAGAAGCAGGAAGAGGCGGCAACCGTCCGCCAGAAGGCGATGGCCGAATACGTCGCCGAGAGCGACGCCCGCCAGGCCAAGACCAACAAGCTGCGGGCGCTGCGTCTCGCCAAGGAAGCCGAAGACCTCGCCAACGCGCCGGCGGAACCTGCCAAG
Organism: Mesorhizobium sp. WSM4809; assembly: GCF_055811655.1. Lineage (NCBI taxonomy): Bacteria > Pseudomonadati > Pseudomonadota > Alphaproteobacteria > Hyphomicrobiales > Phyllobacteriaceae > Mesorhizobium > Mesorhizobium sp. WSM4809. The sequence goes on along the minus strand of NZ_JBVVQW010000010.1, from coordinate 27,697 downwards.
AAGCCGGCCCGCGCCAAGAAAAAATAACCCGAAGCCGCACAGGCACCAACTCCTATCCGGGAGGCTGTGACGGTCGCTTCCATCCGACCTTTTCACGCGAAGCAATTTCAACCGAAACCGGGATGTTATCTCGCCCGTCGACGGTCGATGATCGACGCCTTTCAGACAGGAGACCGCCATGACCGCACTGCCGCTCGAAAAAGCCAGGCAAATCATCGATGCCGCCTTTGCCAAGGGCTCCGATCTCAAGCTTAAGCCGCTTGGCGTCTCGGTGCTCGACGCCGGCGGGCATCTGGTCGCCTTCCAGCGCCAGGACGGCGCCTCGTTCCTGCGCCCGCAAATGTCGGCCGGCAAGGCCTTTGGTGCGCTCGCCATCGGCATGGGCTCGCGCAAAGTCGAGGCTTTCGCCAAGGAGCGCCCGCACCTCGTCGCCGGCATCTCGGACGTCTCTGGCGGACGCGTGCTGCCGGTCGTCGGCGGCGTGCTGATCCGCGACAAGACTGGCGCTATCATCGGCGCCGTCGGCATTTCCGGCGACACCTCGGACAATGACGAAGCCGCGGCCATCGCCGGCATCGAGGCCGCCGGCTTCACCGCCGATCCGGGCTGAGCGTCGGGGAACTTCGTCATCCACGGGCGGAGCAGGAGCGAAGCTCCGTCGCGGAGACCCGAGGATCCATTCCGTAACATCAGCCGTAGAGTGCAGCGGAGCAGAATTCTGGACCGCTGAAACGCTCACGTGTCGCGGCATGGATCCTGGGGTCTGGGCCGCGTCGCTACGCTCCTTGCTACGCCCCAGGATGACGACGTTACGGGCGTTTCCGACAACTGTCAGCGCAAGCGCCCGTCAAACTTCCGCCTTCCGCGCTGGGGACCTAATTCAGATTGATGTCTCGGCTGGCCGATCGCATCGACACTGCGAATCCGGCCAGCACGTCGAACAGCGCGATGACCATCAGCGTGAAGAAGACGGAATGGGCCGCGCCCTTCACCAGCAGGAACTCGACCAGGAAGGCCACGAACACCAGCGTCGACAGAAGATGGTCCATGATCGAGGCGTTGGTCGTGCGCACCGACTTCGCCATTTCGAGGAACAGGAAGACCAGCCCGATCAGTATCATCAGGTCGCCCAGCGTCATCGAGAACACGCCGCCCGACATCATACTGAAGGAGAAGACCTCGCTCGCCCAAGGATCGTCACCACTGCCGAAAATTCCCAACAGTCCGAGGTTGTAGAGCACGAAAGGCACGATCAGCAGCGGAATGGCACCGAACATCTGGCGTCTCCATGTGGGGGCAATCCTTTGTAGAATGCGCCACAGGCACGCCGTCAAGATGTTTCGATGGCAGCGTTGAACACGGTCGAAGACCGCACGCAACAACCATGTCAGCCGGTTGCCGGCCGAAGGATTTGCAACGCCTGCGGTGCACGCCTCGAAATGCGCTGCCGGCCGGCTCAAACGCAAAAGGACCAGCCACCGGCCGGTCCTTATGGAAATTCAAACCTTTGAAAAAGCTGGTCTCAGCTTTCCTTGGGCGTCAACACCTGACGACCGCGATACATGCCGGTCTTCAAGTCGATGTGATGCGGACGGCGCATTTCGCCGGAATTCTTGTCCTCGACATAGGTCGGGGCCTTGAGGGCGTCGGCCGAGCGGCGCATGCCGCGCTTGGACGGAGAGGTTTTACGTTTCGGAACGGCCATGGATATGCTCCACTACATGGTCAAAAGCCCCGCCCGCCCTCGTGAAAGGGCCATGTCGGGGCCTAAATCTGAGAAAGTCGGGTGCCTATACACGCCCTGTGCCGTTTTGGCCAGCACTGGCGCGAATTTTTTTGGATCGGCTAGCGGAGACAACCGACATAGGCGCCGGAGCGGCCGGCGCGCCGCTCGATCAGATTGGCGAGCCGCCTCAAGCCAGGCCCGGGTTTGGCCGGATTGCGGGCGATCGGATTTGGCAAGGAAACCGCAAGCAAGGCGGCCTGCCGTCGCGACAGCTGTTTTGCCGAAACGCCGAAATGGTGCTGTGCCGCGGCCTCGATGCCGTAGATGCCCGGGCCCCACTCGGCGATGTTGAGGTAGATTTCCATGATGCGCCGTTTCGACATCACCGCATCGAAATAGACGGCCAGCGGCAATTCGACCACCTTGCGCACCGAGCCCAGCGGCCGCGACCACAGAAACAGGTTCTTTACCGTCTGCATGGTGATGGTCGAGGCACCGCGCGTCGCTTCGCCGGCCAACGCGTCGTCGACGACGCCTCTCAGCTCGCCGAGATCGACGCCACGATGAAAGCAGAACTGCCCATCCTCCGACATGATGACGGAATTGGCCAGCACCGGCGACACGTCGTCGATCGATACCCAGCGGCGGTCGTAACCGGAGAACGTCGCCAGGTCCTTCAACATCAGCGTCGAGACAGGATGCACGAAGAACGGCAGGTAGAGAAAGGTCAGCACGACCGGAATCAAAGCCAGCACCGCGGCCACGACGATGCCGCGCCGGACCCAGCGTTTGAGACCCCGGCGATTTACGCCTCGCGATCTCGTCGCCATGTCCAGCTTTTCGGTTTCATGATCGACGATCGGTTCCGCCAAGCCGCCCAACCCGTGCCAGAGAGCTCGTTTTGAAACGCGCTCCTGTGAGTCATGTGACGGTGTTTTCGAGAACCGGAGCGGAGCGTACATTAGAGTACGCAAGCACCGGAAGCGCAGAAAACGCCCTCAGATGACCGCAGGAGCAGAGTTTCCAAACGGGCTCATACTGCTCCGGCATAATGGCGCTTGCCTTCTTGCGCAACGTCTGAGTGTCGGCTACCGGTCCGGGCCATGACGAATGACGACCAAATGGCGTTCGAAATGGCGCTCATCCGACGCGCTGCCGCCGTCGAGGTGCTGCTGCGGCGGCTGCTCGACGACCGTGCGCTTTCGGGCGAGATCGCGCGGCCTGAGCGGCTGATGGCAGCCATGCGGCACGGCGTGCTGAACGGCGGCAAGCGCCTGCGCCCCTTCCTGGTCATGGAAAGTGCCGCCCTTTTTTCCGCCGATGGCGAGGCGGCACTGCGTGTCGCCGCCGCACTTGAATGCGTGCATTGCTATTCGCTGGTACACGACGATCTGCCCGCCATGGACGACGATGACCTGCGTCGTGGCCAGCCGACCGTGCACAGAGCCTTCGACGAGGCGACCGCCATTCTGGCTGGCGATGCCTTGCTGACGCTGGCCTTCGACATCATCGCCGGCGAGGCGACCGCCCTGCCGGCGGAGCGGCGGGCGGCCCTGGTGCTGGCGCTGGCCCGCGCCGCCGGACCCGGCGGCATGGTCGGCGGCCAGAAGCTCGACCTCGAAGCCGAACAGACGCCGCCGGACGAGGCCGGCATCATCCGGCTGCAGGCGATGAAGACCGGCGCTCTGATCCGTTTCGCCTGCGAGGCAGGTGCCCTCATCGCCGGCGCCCCGGCCGATGACCGCGAGCGGCTGGCCGAATTCGGCTCGGCGATCGGTCTTGCCTTCCAGCTTGCCGACGACCTGCTCGATTTGACCGCCGATGCCAGCCAGATGGGCAAGGCAACCGGCAAGGACGCCGCCGCCGGCAAGGCGACGCTGGTGGCCTTGCATGGTCCGAATTGGGCGCGCAGCCAGTTGCACGGCCTTGTCGCACAGGCGCATGCGCTGCTTGAGCCCTATGGCGACGATGCCCAATTGCTGAAAGAAGCGGCGACGTTCGTGGCGACCCGCACCAGTTGAGGTTGGCGCCAACCGAGATATCGAGCTGACTAAAGTTCGCTCATCCTCCGCCGGCCAATTCAGAAATAGAACTTGAGCGGAAGCCTGCCGAGGCAGAGGATCGACATCGCTTTGCCATCCGCACGGCACGCACGCGGTGCGGGTAGAGTTGGAGGGGTGCCATGTCGACCACCGACAAGCTGTTCAGCGGTTCCATTGCCGAGGTCTACGACCGGGCGATGGTGCCGCTGATCTTCGAGCCGTATGCACGGGATCTGGCAGAGCGGGTGTCGAAGCTCGGGCCGCAATCGGTGCTCGAAGTGGCGGCGGGCACCGGTGTGGTGACACGTGCGATGGCAGCAAAGTTGCCGGCGCAAGCCCGCATCGTGGTCACCGACCTCAACCAGCCCATGCTCGACCACGCACGCACGCGGATGGCGGACGATCCTCGGATCACCTGGCGGCAGGCCGACGCCCAGGCGCTGCCCTTCGAGGACGCAGAGTTCGACGCCGTGGTTTGCCAGTTTGGCGCGATGTTCTTCCCCGATCGGGTGGGCGCCTACGGCCAAGCGCGGCGGGTGATGCGGCCGGGCGGGCACTTCCTGTTCAACGTCTGGAGTGCCATCGAAGACAACGAGTTCGCCGAGGAAGTGACGCGGGCGCTCGGCCATTTTTTCCCGGCCGATCCGCCGCGCTTCATGGCGAGGACGCCGCACGGCTATCACGATGCGGACGTCATCCGCGCCGACCTTCATGCCGCCGACTTCGGTAACATCACCATAGAGCCGCTGGATGCCGTCAGCGCCGCTTCGTCGCCATATGAGGCGGCCACGGCCTATTGCCAGGGCACACCCCTGCGGGCTGAGATCGAGGCGCGCGGCGGCTCGCTGGAGGAGGCGACGCGATACGTGGCGAATGCCCTTGGGAAACGGTTCGGGGAAGGTCCGGTGCGTGGCCGCATCCGCGCCCTCGTCGTGGAAGCGGCCTAGGCGTGCTGTCCATCCGGCGGTTCGCATGGCCTGCCTGCCCGCACGAACGAAATTTTAATGTAAATGAAGCGTAATCCCGGCCATTAAAATGGTGCGTATGTGTTGGGGTTGCGCATGCCTGAATATTCGTCCTTCATCCGGTCGGTCCGGATCCGCTATATTTCAGGGTTGCTGATCTTCGCGCTGGCTTCCGCCGGCATCGTGATTGCGCTTGACCGCGTCAATTCCTTTCGCCGCGACATCGATGCGCTGAGCAGCAACCTCGTCATCTTCACCCGCGACCTGCGCAACGCGACCAGCTTCGCCGAGACCACCGGCACCGCCTGGCGGGCGGAGACACGCGATGCCCTGACCACATCGGCGCGCGGCCATTCGGAGCGCCTGACCGGCGAGATCGAGACGCTGACCGCCCAGCTTGCGGCGATCAAGCCACGGCTGTCGATCAAGACCGTCAACGAACTCCAGTCCGCTTCCGTCAACGGCGATCTGTTCTGGTCGCCGCGCGACATGGTGCGCAATTTCAACCTGATGTCGATGGCGCAAAAGGTCGACGAGTGGAGCTATCGCGAAATCCGCAACCAGAACGACCTGTTCGCCCAGCCGATGCTGGTCCGCGTCCGCACCGCCATGGATGATGAGCGCCACCTGGCCGATGCCTCAAGCGACAGGCTGCTGCTGTGGGCGAGCGGCATCCTGTTCGCGGCACTTGCCATCGTCGCCTTCTGGATCTTCCGCCCGATGGAAGTGGCAATCCGCCGCGCCTTTGCCGAATCCGCGGAATCCCTGTTCAAGGCCGAGGCCGCCGACCGCGCCAAATCCGAATTCCTGGCCAATATGAGCCACGAAATCCGCACGCCGATGAACGGTGTGCTCGGCATGGCCGAACTGCTGGCCAAGACCGATCTGACCCCGCGCCAGAAGACCTTCACCGACGTCATCGTCAAATCCGGCAACGCGCTGCTCACCATCATCAACGACATCCTCGATTTCTCCAAGATCAATGCCGGGCAACTCACTCTCGACCCTGCTCCCTTCCGCCTTTCCGAGGCGGTCGAGGATGTGGCGACGCTGGTCTCGGCGCGCGTCGCCGAAAAGAACCTTGAACTGATCGTGCGTGTCGACCCGCGCCTGCCGGCCCATGTCGTCGGCGACGCCGGCCGGTTCCGGCAGATCATCACCAACCTGCTCGGCAATGCCGTGAAGTTCACCGAAAAGGGTCATGTGCTGATCGATGTCGGCGGCGAAATCGTCAACGACGTGGTCCAACTCAAGATCCGCGTCGAGGACACCGGCATCGGCATACCGGCCGAGAAACTGCAGAACGTGTTCGAAAAATTCGCGCAGGTGGACGGCTCGTCCACCCGCCGTCATGAAGGCACGGGGCTTGGCTTGGCCATCGCCGCCCGCCTCGTCGACCTGATGGCAGGCAAGATCGGCGTCGAAAGCGAGATCGGCCGCGGCTCGGTGTTCTGGTTCGCGGTGCCGCTGCCCGCGCATCAGGCCGCGGCGCGCGACGAGATCGTGCCGGTCGACGTCACCGGCGCGCGCGTGCTGGTCATCGATGACAATCCGGTCAACCGCGAAATCCTGCTCGAGCAGCTCAGAAGCTGGAGCTTCGATTGCGCCGCCGCCGAAAGCGGCGCGGTTGGGCTGGCCTTCCTCGACCGCGCCTTTCAGTTGGGCGCCGCTGTCGACTGCATCATCCTCGACTACCAGATGCCGGGAATGAACGGCGCCGACGTCGCCAGAGCCATTGCTTCCGACAGGCGCCTGTCGGCCATCCCGATCGTTATCCTGACCTCGGTCGACCAGGTCGATTTCGGTAAGATGATCATCGACTTCGGCATTGCCGCGCATCTGACCAAACCGGCGCGCTCCGCGGTGCTGCTCGGCACCGTCATCTCGGTGATTCAGAAGGCCCGTTCGCAGGTCGGCAAGGCGCGGTTCGTCCGTGAACCGATTGTGCAGGCTTCCCTGGCAGCGCCGCCCGCCTTCACTGTCATCCGCGGCCCGGCAATGCCGGTCACGGCAGCGCCGGAATTGACAACCGCGCCGAACGGACCGATCGACATCCTCATTGCCGAGGACAATGACGTGAACCAGTTGGTCTTCGGCCAGATCCTCAATGGGTTGGGCTTGAGCTACCGCATCGCCGGCAATGGCCGCACGGCGGTCGAAATGTACCGGGCGCTGCGCCCCAAGCTGATCCTGATGGACGTTTCGATGCCCGAAATGAACGGCTATGAGGCGACCCGCGCCATCCGGGCGATGGAGGTCTCGACGGGCGCCCACATCCCGATCATCGGCGTCACCGCGCACGCGCTGAAGGGCGATCGCGACAAGTGCATCGAATCTGGCATGGACGACTATCTGCCGAAGCCCGTTTCGCCCGACCGCCTGGGCACCAAGATCGGCACATGGCTCAGCGAGACGGTGGTGGCCAAGACGGCGTAAAAGCCGGCCCTATTGGTCAGGCCGATCGGCGCAACCGGCCGATCGGGATGATTTCCGGCGAGGTCACGCCATAAGGCGTGCCCTGCCAGTCACCCAGCCACTGCTCGACCAACAGGCCAGCCTCGTCCAGCATCCGCGCAAGATCTTCCTTCTTGGGGAACGCGATCTTGGATTCGGCCCCAGAACAGGTCTACCGCCCGGAATGTCATAGAAGGTCGAGTAGGTGACGATGCCGGTAGCGGCATCGTGTCCGGCATCATACCAGGCTTTGACCGTGCCGAGGTCGGGATGCGTAACCGCCCGTTCGGAGCGCTGCGGCGTCCATTCCAGCCATTCCTCCTCGGCGGGATTTCGTGTGTCGAAAATGAAGAGCCCGCCAGGAGCGAGATGCTCAGTGATGGTGCCCAGCACCGCCATCTGATCCTCGCCTGTCAAGAAAACCTGGAACGCATGCCCGGTGAGCAGGACCAGATCGAAACGCCGCCCGAGCCGAACAGTACGCGCGTCAGCCTCGACCCAGTCGACCCTGTCGCCGCCGGCCCTGCGCCGCGCGACGTCGAGCATCGCCGATGCCGGGTCAACGCCAGTGACACTATGCCCATCGGCAAGTTCGGCAGCCAGTTGGCCAGTGCCACAGCCGAGATCGAGGACCGAGCCGCGATTTACGGCAAGACCGATACAGTATTCAAAATCGGCGCGGCCGCTTTGGTTCTCAATATCATAGAACTGGACGAAGTCAGGATCGCTGTAGATAGGGTCGGTCATAGTTCTCCGCCTATACTCCAAATTTCCAGCTGCGGCCCATCAATGCGTCAGGCCGCCGCGTCCAGGCGATAGCGACGCATCCAGTCGAGGCTTGTCGCGTCAGCGAGCTTTGCAACGCCGGGGCTTATATCTTCGGCGTCTGGTGCTCGGACATCCAAAACTTCACAGATGCCTAGCAACGTCGCCGCCGGATTGCTCGAAAGGCGCTCGTAGCCAACCCGAAGCGGGGTTATGCCTTGCTCAGCGAACCAAATGTTCCATGCCGCATCATAGGTCTCGAGTTCCGTGACCTCTCGTTTGATCCGCTCGAAATCATATTGGGGCTCTTTCGGCGGCGCGACCCTTTCGATCTCGGTGCCGTCGGGAGCGATATGCCAAAGACCGGTCTGCTCCGCCTTGATCAGGGAGACAGCCTGCGCGAGCTTGTTCTCCCGCGAGAGGTGTATGTAGAGGACGCGGCCAAAGGCCTTTTCAAGACGCGCTCTGTCGGACGGCAGTTTTGGAAAAATCCGGTCGAGGGTTGCCGAGAGTTCATCCAGATTTTCGCGCATTAAGCGAAGGCCGAAGAGGCCGGTCCCACCCTTGCCCGCAGCCATCGCCGCGTTGAGATAGGCGACATTGAAGTCGAGCTCACTCATCGTGTCGCGATCGGGCAGCTTCCACTCTTCAGCCCACTCCAGCACATCCTGCCGCCGATAGAATGAGTGCGGATCGCCAGTCGTCTTCGTGGATGCCAGAAGCTTGCACAGCAGCGTGCTTCCGGTCCTCGGCGTGCCGCAGATGATGTATCCATCGAACATGTTGAGACCCATGCTGCTCGTCAAAGACAGGGCCGCCGCCCAGTAAGGATGGCGGCCGCTATAGCTGAAATCTTTGCTGGATGCGACGTCACGGCTATCGCTTTTAAATGCCTCTCTCGGACAAACACCATGCCTGCAGCGGCCAAATTTACCGGTTGCGCACCACCACGCACGCCCCACCGACACTTTGCAATTTCTGGCAAATAACGTTGGCATCGGCGCGGCGGTCGACACCGATCCTGACCGCGTAGATGCCGCGCCGGCCGATCGGCGTGCGCACCCGGCTGACCACCGGATCATGCCCGTTGAGTAGAGCCGGGAACCGGCTCCTTACCCTGACCCACTGGTTGATCGCGGCGCTGCGGCGAAAATTGCCGGCCACCTGGATGCCCCATGGCTTTATGTTGATCGAAGCCATGGCCACCGTCCGCGACATGATCACCGGCAGTTTTCGGCAAGCGACGGCAAACTCCGTCTTTGCGTCGAGCGGCTCGACCTTTCCAGCATAGGCCCGGTCGGTGAACTTGTCGGCTGGTTCGCCCATGATGTCTAAGACATAGCTTTCGGTTTCCATCGGCAGGAAACCGCCGGAGCTGAGCCAGCGCGACACCCGGCTCTCGCCGGCATTGTAGGCGGCGGCCGCCAGGCCGAGATTGCCATAGCCGGTTTTCATTTCGGCGAGATATCTGGCCGAAGCCGGGATCGCCTGGTTGATGTCGAAGGAATTGGCAAGCCCGCGCATCTTGGCGGTGCCCGGCATGAACTGGGCAATGCCTTCGGCACCGACCGGACTGACGGCGTTGGGATCGAAACGGCTTTCCTTCCAGATCAGCCGGGCGAAGAAATCCCTGGACAGGCCGTTCTGGTCGGCATTCGCCTGGATCAGATTGCAGACCTTGTCGATCAGCCGCTGCTTGGCGGATTGCGGCGGATCGGCCTGCACAAGGGTCGACCAGGTCAGCCCGTACAGCAGGATCAGCGCTGCCCAAAGGAAACGCTGCATCGGTTCTACTCGGCCGCGGCCTTGCCGCGACCGAACCGTTGCTCGATATAGTCGGCGACCATTTTCTCGAAATCCGCGGCGATCGACGGCCCGCGCAGCGTCGCCGCCTTTTTGCCGTCGACGAAGACAGGCGCCGTCGGCATTTCGCCCGTGCCGGGCAGCGAAATGCCGATATCGGCATGCTTGGACTCGCCGGGGCCGTTGACGATGCAACCCATCACCGCGACCTTGAGGTTCTCGACGCCGGGGTATTTGTCGCGCCACACGGGCATGTTCTTCCTGAGATCGGCCTGGATGTTCTGGGCGAGTTCCTGGAACACGGTGGAGGTGGTGCGGCCGCAGCCGGGGCAAGCGGCAACAATCGGCACGAACTGTCTGAACCCCATGGTTTGCAGCAATTCCTGCGACACCTGCACCTCGCGCGTGCGGTCGCCGTTCGGCTCCGGTGTCAGCGAGATGCGGATGGTGTCGCCGATGCCTTGCTGGAGCAGGATGCCCATGGCGGCCGACGAAGCGACGATGCCCTTCGAGCCCATGCCGGCTTCGGTCAGGCCGAGATGCAGCGCGTGGTTGGAGCGGGTGGCGAGTTCGGTATAGACGGCTATCAGGTCCTGCACGCCGCTGACCTTGGCCGACAGGATGATTTTTTCGCGGCCAAGGCCGATCTCTTCCGCCATCTCGGCCGACAGGATCGCCGACTGCACGATCGCCTCGCGCATCACCTCCTGGGCCGTCAGCGGAAAACCCTTGTCCTGGTTGTCGTCCATCAGCCGGGTCAAAAGCTCCTGGTCGAGCGAGCCCCAGTTGACACCGATGCGCACCGGCTTGTCGTGCCTGATCGCCATCTCGACGATATCGGCGAACTGGCGGTCCTTCTTGTCCTTGAAGCCGACATTGCCCGGATTGATGCGGTATTTGGCCAGCGCCTCGGCGCAGGCCGGATGATCGGCCAAAAGCTTGTGGCCGATATAGTGGAAATCGCCGACCAGCGGCACGTTGATGCCGAGCCGCTGAAGCCGCTCATGAATGCGCGGCACGGCGGCGGCACTCTCGTCGCGATCGACGGTGATGCGCACGATCTCCGAGCCGGCCCGGTGCAGCGCTGCGACCTGCGCAACCGTCTGGTCGATATCGGCCGTATCGGTGTTGGTCATCGATTGGACGATAACGGGCGCACCGCCGCCGACGACCACGCCGCCGACATCGACGCTGACCGACGTGCGGCGGGGGAAAGGAGAGGAAAAATATCCGGTCATGCCGGCAGCCTTTTGTCTCTGGAGCATCTTGTGTCCTGCATGGACGCACAACGACGCCCCGGGCCGATGCGCTGAGGTCCGGGCATGAGGTGGAGGAGCAAAGATGGCTTGTCAATGGCGACAGGTCGCCATTGGCCGGAATCGCCCGCCGCCGGCGACCAGAAACAATCGATGATCTGGCGAAACGGGCGACGGTCGAAGCGGAGATTGAGCCGGGTGCAAGTCCAGCTTCGGCTGACAGACCGGTGCTGGAAAATCAAAACCCTCCACGCCGGCGGCGGGGCGCCGCCGGGAAAAGAGGCCGCGGATATTGGGCGGCTATGTCAGGAGGGCGTCAATGCGTGGTCGGTTTGCCTCTTAGTTTTTCAATCTCGTCCTTGAGTGCCAGCTTGCGTCGCTTGAGATTCACGATTTCGAGGTCGTCGACCGATGGATGATTCATCGCGTCATCGATTTCACGTTCGATGTCGCCGTGTTTCCGCTGCAACTCATCAAGATGGGATGCAAGAGACATGATTGGTTCTCCCTTTCATGGTTTTCCTCGATTGCAACCGTCACGGCGCGTCCACCGCAGGTTCGCTTCTGTGACGGCACAATGACACTGTGCCACCATCCGGCCGCGATGTCGAATGATCCGTGGTAGCATTCCACGACACCTTGAAATGTGATATGGGCTGCACGCCGGTGACAAAACACCCGGTCCCGCCCAATCAGGCCCAGTTTTGGGCGCCGCAGACGTGCAGACGGTAGAGAATGTCCGATCAGGAACAGGCCGATATTCGCCTAGAATTTTCCCGCCTGAAGCAGGAACACGCCGATTTCGATGCGGCCATCAACGCGATGATCGCCATGGCCTGCGATCCGCTGCAGATCCAGCGCATGAAGAAGAAGAAGCTGTTCCTGAAGGACCGGCTGATGGCGCTGGAAGACAAGATCATTCCCGACATCATTGCGTGAGTTGGCGTTCGCTCGCTCGCGCTACCCGGCGATCGAAAGCTTCGCGGCACGATCACGCAGCAGGCCGATAAGTTCGCCGGTCCGCCCCTCGGATGTATCGATGGGGACCACCAGGCACATCGTCGCCTCGACCTTGCCCGGCGCTGAAAACACCGGCGCGGCAAGGCACTTGGTATAGGCATCGACAAGGCCCGAAGTGACGCAATAGCCGGTGATCCGCGCTTTTGCGATGTCGGCGACGAAATCGTCGAGCCGCAGTTTGCGCCCGTCGGGCAGCACGAGATCGTCGTTTGACACCATGTCTTCGATCTCAGCCTTCTCCAGCCCAGCCAGAAGCAGCCGCCCCGAGGCCGTCCAGGGCAGCGGTATCTGCAAGCCGGTGGCGGAACTGATGCGGAACGGCCTGGTGCCGGGACTCGCATGGACGATCGTATAGCGGCCGCTCTGCAGCATGCACAGTTCGGAAGTCTCGCCGGTCTCGCGCGACAGATTGTCGACCTCCTGGCGCCCCCGCCTCAACAGGTCGTTGCCCCGCACATAGTCCATTCCGTAGAGATAGAGCTTCTTGCCGAAATACACGCGATTGCCGTCGCCTTCCATTTCCAGCAGTCCCGCATCGACCAGCGACCGCACCAGCGTATAGATCGTCGAACGGGGCGCGTTCACGCCCTTGGCAAGGTCGCCAATGCCGATCGCGCGCTGGGTCGTGTGAAGAAACTCCAGAATCTCGAGCACCCGGTTGAGCCCCTTTTCACGGGAGCCCGAAATCTTCTCGCCGGCTGAAAGTGCCGAGGCATTGCCATCTTGCATTGTTGATTCCCGGTGTTAGTATCTGTCCTGTACAGGATACACACGTCTCTTGTAAGAGACAATCGCTTCGACGTCACTGACGCGTGTATTGCCTGTGCAAGGGGAACACAAACGAAAGGAGGTCGCCGTGAACGACACATCCGGAAGACGTGATTTTCTGAAATTGGGAATGGCGGGACTGGCCACGGCCGGCGTCGTGGGTGCGGCGGTAGCCGTCGATGCCCAGAAGGCCGCTGCTCAGGCAGCACCCGACAGCCTGCTGCGCACCGTGCTCGATCGCGGCAAGCTGATCGTCGGCACCGGCAGCACCAACGCGCCGTGGCACTTCGAGAACGATGCCGGCGAACTCGTCGGCATGGACATCACCATGGGGCGCATTCTTGCCAAGGGCCTTTTCGATGATCCGACCAAGGTCGAGTTCGTGATGCAGGATCCGGCACAGCGCATCCCCAACGTCACCACCAACAAGGTCGACATCACCATTCAGTTCATGACGATGAGCGCCCAGCGCTCGCAGCTGGTCAACTTTTCCCGGCCTTACTACGTCGAGGGCGTCGCCCTGCTGAGCCTTCCGACCGCCGAGAACAAGACCTTCGACAAGTTGCTTGCCGGCGGCTCGGCGACACGCGTCTCCATCCTGCAGAATGTCGATGCCGAGGCGCAGGTGCATTCGGTGCTGCCCGAGTGCCAGGTCATGCAGATCGATACCCAGGCCAACGTGCTGCAGGCACTGGAATCGAAACGCGTCGACGCCGCTGCCGTCGATCTGTCCACGGTGCGCTGGCTCGCCTCGCGCAATCCGGACAGATATTTCGACGCCGGCAAGAGCTGGCTGAGCATGCTTTATGGCGCGGCACTCCGGCAAGGCGACCTTGACTGGCTGACCTTCGTCAACGCGACCTTCACCATCGCCATGTTCGGCCACGAAAACGCACTCTACGATGCCGCCTTCAAGGACTATTTCGGACAGGAGCCGCCGGCGCGCCATCCCGGCTTCCCGGCCATCTGATCTGCATCAGGTGGGAGGGCGTATCCAGCGCCCTTCCGCCTCCCTAGAGCAATTCCAGGAAGTGTGAAACGGTTTTTCGTCCGGAATTGCGTCAAACAAAGAGTTAGAGCGGGTCGCCGTTTCCGTGAAACGGTGAACTGCTCTAAGCCTGCGGCACTGAGGCGGACGCATGGGCTATGCCCTTAATTTCAACCTGATCTGGCGGCACTTCGACAAGCTGTGGGGCGGACTGCTGCTCAGTCTCGAACTCGCCGTCATATCGATCGCCATCGGCACCGTCATCGGTCTGGTTTTGGCGGTCTGGTACGTGTCTGCCGGACGCATCGTGCGCACCATCATCGCCGCCTACGTCGAATTCATCCGCAACGTGCCGCTGATCCTGCTCGTCTACCTCGTTTTCTACGGCCTGCCGACAGTGGTCGACATCGCCTACAGCGCGCCGACCTCGTTCGTCGTCACGCTGTCGCTCTATAGCGGCGCCTATCTGGTCGAGGTGTTTCGCTCCGGGCTCGAAGCCGTTCCGCGCGGACAGTTGGACGCCGGCAAGGCAATCGGCCTGACGCCCTGGCAAAGGCTGCTCAACGTGCGCCTGCCGACCATGCTGCGCATCACCTTGCCGGCATTGTCCAACACCTTCATATCGCTGTTCAAGGACACCTCCGTCGCCTCGGTCATTTCGGTGCCGGAGCTGACCTATGGCGCCCAGTGGATCAACTTCAACACCTTCCGCATCGTCGAGGTCTATCTCGTGGTCACGGCGATGTATCTGGTGACCGGCTACATCTTGCTTTTTGCGCTTCGGCTCGTCGAGCGCCGGTTCAGGGCGGCGCGCTGACATGCTGACCCAGATAGCCTATGCCTTGCCTTTCCTCGCCCAGGGCTTTGCCCTGACACTGTGGGTATCCCTGCTGGTCGTGGTGTTTTCGTTGATCGCCGGCGTGATCATGGGCGTCGGCCTAGTCTATGGCCCGGTGCCGTTGCAATGGGCCGTGCGCATCTTCAGCGACACCATCCGCGGCATCCCGATCCTGGTGCTCATCTTCTTTGTCTATTACGGACTGCCGGCCGTTGGGCTTCATCTGCCGTCGTTCTGGGCCGCAGTGCTGGCGCTGACCCTGTTCAAGACAGCTCAGGTCGTCGAATATTTCAGAGGTGCTGTCGGCTCCATTCCGAAAGGGCAGTCCGAGGCGGCGATGGCGATCGGACTCACCTTTCGCCAGCGGCTCGCCTACGTCATTTTCCCACAGGCGTTCAGGCGCTTCCTGCCGCCCTGGATTAACGGCGTCACCGATGCGGTCAAGGGCAGCGCGCTGGTATCGCTGCTCGGCATCACCGACCTGATGCAGGCCATCAACCAGGTCATCGGCCGCACCTATGAGGCCATGCCGCTCTATATCCTCGGCGCGCTCATCTACTTCGCGGTCAACTATGCCCTTTCGCTCGCCAGCCGTCGGCTCGAGCGGCGTTTCTCCTTCATCCGGGAATAGCAATGTCCACAAGTCCGAAAAACACCCCGGCCCTTCTCGACGTCCAGGACGTTTCCAAAGCCTTTGGGACCGTCCAGGTCCTGCGTTCGGTCAGCCTGCAGGTGGCGAAGGGCGAGGTGGTGACGGTCATCGGCCCCTCCGGCAGCGGCAAGACCACGCTGCTGCGTTGCGTCAACTTTCTCGAAAGCTATGACAGTGGTTCGATCCGCATCGACGGCAAGGAGGTCGGCTTTCGCGAAGCCGGAACCCGCCAGCGTCGCAGCGAACGCGATCTCGCCGCGATGCGCGCCGAGACCGGCATGGTGTTCCAGAGCTTCAACCTCTTTCCGCACCTGACAGCCGCCGGCAACATCATGCTTGGCCTCACCAAGGTGCGCGGCAAGAGCAACGCCGAAGCGCGCACCATCGCCGAACACTGGCTCGGCCGGGTCGGCCTCGCCCACAAGGCCGACAGCCTGCCCGCCGAACTGTCCGGCGGCCAGCAGCAGCGCGTCGGCATTGCCCGCGCCGTGGCCATGGGGCCGAAGATCCTGCTTCTCGACGAGATAACCTCCGCGCTCGACCCGGAACTGGTCGGCGAGGTGCTTGAGGTCGTGCGTAGCCTGGCCGAGGACGGCATGACGATGGTGATGGTCACGCACGAAATGGCCTTTGCCCGAGATGCCTCGAGCCGCATCATCTTCATGGCCGATGGCGGCGTCAGCGCGGCGGGTCCACCCGCCGAAATCCTGGCGGCCGACACCGACAATGAGCGCCTGCGCACCTTCCTGGCGCGCTTCCGCGCCTCGCATTTCTAGAACGGGACAGCGAACGCTGTCGCAAGGAGCCTTCTTTCATGACGCCTTATATCCGGCTCGCCGCGTTGGGCCTGACGCTGCCCGAGCCGCCGACACCGATCGCCAACTTCGTCACCCATGCCGAAAGCGGCCGGCTGATCTTCCTGTCCGGCCAGGGTCCGCTGCGCACCGACGGCACGCTGTTTACCGGCAAGGTGGGGGAGGATGTCACCGTCGAGCAGGCTTATGGCCATGCCCGCCTCACCGGCCTCAATCTGCTTGCCGTCATGCACGCAGCCACCGGCGACCTTGGCCGGATCGTGCGCGTCGTCAAGCTGCTCGGCTTCGTCAACGCCATACCGACCTTCAGCGACCACCCGAAAGTGGTCAATGGCTGTTCCGACCTGTTTGCCGATGTGTTCGACAATATCGGCGGCCATGCCCGCTCGGCGATCGGCGTCGGCTCCTTGCCTGGAAACATCACCGTTGAAATCGAGGCGGTTGTCGAGATCGCCGCCTGACCTTTAGAAGAATGGAATCCGAGAGATGAAAACCACTTCCACCGACGGCTCCAACACCACCATCCGCGAACGGCTCGGCCTTCGCCCGATCATCAATGTCTCCGGCACGATGACCGCGCTCGGCGCGTCGATCATCGTCCCCGAAGCGATCAGCGCCATGGCGGAAATGGCCTCGCAATGGGTGGAAATGGATGACCTGCAACGTGCCGCAAGCACGATCGTCGCGCGCCTGACCGGCGGCGAGGCCGGTTTCATCACTGCCTGCTGCGCCAGCGGCATCACCATGGCGATCGCCGGTGCGATGACGGGGACCAATCTGCTCGCCATTGAGCGGCTGCCTGATAACACGGAAGGCCTCAAGTCGGAGGTCATCGTCCAGCTCGGGCACATCGTCAACTATGGTGCGCCGATCGACCAGTCGGTCCGGCTGGCGGGCGCCAGGGTGGTGCCGGCCGGCACGGTCAGCGTGACGCAGGACTATCATGTGCGCGACGCGATCAACGACCGCACGGCGGCGGGCCTCTACGTCGTTGCGCACCACACCGTGCAGTATGGCATGCTGTCCCTGGAGGAATTCTGCGAGATCTGCCACGCCAGGGGCGTCCCTGTGATCGTGGATGCGGCTTCAGAGTATGATCTGCGCGGCTTCCTCGCGCGCGGCGCCGACATTGTCATCTACAGCGGACACAAATTCCTGAGTGGGCCGACCAGCGGCATCGTCACCGGGCGCAAGGATCTGGTTCGCACCGCCTATCTCCAGAACCGCGGCGTCGCCCGCGCCATGAAGGTCGGCAAGGAGAGCATCGCCGGCACCATGGCCGCACTGGAAGCCTGGGAAAAGCGCGACCATGCCGGCATCCGCCGCCGCGAAGACGCCGCGCTCAACCTGTGGAAGGAGACGTTGCAGGGCCTGCCGGGCATTGTCGCGCAGATCATTCCCGATCCGACCGCCAACCCTCTCGATCGGCTTCAGATATTTGTACTGCCCGAAAGCCGGTTCACGGCGGCCGGCCTCACCTCGGCATTGGCGACGGGCTCGCCGCCGATCATCGTGCGCAACCATGAGGTGGAGCGCGGCCATTTCTTCCTCGATCCCTGCAACCTCCATCCCGGCGAGGCTGAGATCGTCGCCGAACGGTTGCGCGCCGTATTGACCGCCAAGGACCGCCCGGCCGATGCGATGAAACTCGCCCGCAAGGATTCGTCCGGCGTCTTGCGCTGGCCAGATTGAACACCCGGCGAATCGCTACCTGAATGCGCCGGCCGTAACCAGCACGCGCCATCATGCGCCTATTGGCCTGACGGGCTCTCCAGGGCACCGGCCGGGAAACTGCCGGCTCCCTTTGCGCACCTTGGCGGGTCCAGCCTGGTGGCCGCTTCGTAGCCTCCCAAACAAACTTTACAAATATCTTTATTTATGTGAAGTCATGACGATTGAAGGATCGATCATGACAGCCACTCGTTTCGCCACGCGCCTGAATTCCTTTGCCTCGCGGCCGCAGGCTGAGTGGCCCGATCTTACTGGCAAGCCGTCGCTGCTGCAGATGGCGGCGCGCGCCGCCAAGGTCGAGGGGCTTACCGATCTCGATCTCAACTTTCCTGACCACGTCGGTGAAAAGCCCACGGAAATCGCCCTGAAACTGGGCGATCTAGGGCTCTCCATCAATGGCTTTGCCATGCGCTACTACTCCAACCCCGCCTTCAAGCTCGGCGCTTTCACCAATCCGGATCCGGCGGTGCGCCGCGAGGCCATCGACCTGACCAAGGCCGGCATCGATGCCGTGCGTGAGGCCGGCGCCAGCCTGATGACGCTGTGGCTCGGCCAGGATGGCTTCGACTACGCCTTCCAGGCCGACTATTCGACGCTTTGGCAACACGAAATTGATGGGATTCGTGAAGTTGCGGCACATGATCCCGACTGTCAGATCAGCCTTGAATACAAACCGAACGAACCCCGCTCCTACAGCCTGATGCCGGATGCGGCGACGACCTTGCTGGCGATCCGCGATGTCGGCCTGCCCAATCTCGGCGTCACGCTCGATTTCGCTCATGTGCTCTACGCCGACGAACAGCCGGCCTTTGCCGCAGCCCTGGTGGCGCGTCATAGCAAGCTGCTCGGCGTGCACCTGAACGACGGCTACGCCAAGCGCGACGACGGCCTGATGGTCGGCGCGGTGCACACGCTGCAGACCATCGAGCTGCTCAGGCAGATTCGCCGCGACGGTTACGCCGGCGCCATCTATTTCGACACGTTCCCCGATATGACCGGGCTCGATCCGGTGCGCGAGTGCGAAGTCAACATCGCCACCGTCAAGCGCATGCTGCGCGTCGTCGACCGGCTGGAGCAGGACAATCGCCTGTCCGCCGCCATGGACAGCCAGGATGCCGTTACGTCGCAGGCCATCATCCAGGAAATCATGCTCGGGCCGGATAGCTGAGGCATCCGCGCCATCGCCGTTTTTCAACCAGGGAGGAATACAATGAAACTTCTGCTTGCCACCGCTACCGCCGCACTGATGGCGCTCTCGATCGGCTCTGCCTTTTCCGCCGACCTCGCGCCGCTCAATTCCGACACGGAAAAGGACCGCATCGACTGGTCGCAGGTCGAGGCCAAGTTCGGCGCGTTCCCCAAGCTGCCCGAAGGCACCAAGGCAGGCGCGGTCTCCAAGACGCTGACCAATGAATACTGGCGCTCGCTGGGCGAGGGCTACACGGCATTCGGCGCCAAGGTCGGCGTTCCTGTCGTCTATCAGGCAGCGCAGAGCGAGGGCGACCAGCTCGGCCAGCTCACCATCGCCGAAGGCCTGGTGACGCAGGGCTACAACGTGCTGCTCGTCTCGCCGCAGACGGATGCCAATCTGCAGCCGATCATGGAGCAGGCAAAGGCCGCCAACGTGCCGGTGGTCAATGTCAATGACGCCGTCATCCCGCAGGCCGAGCATTATGTCGGCAATGTCCAACGCGACAATGGCGTGCGCGTCGCCAAATGGTTCGTCAAGAATCGTCCGAATGGCGGCAAGGTCGCCATCGTCGAAGGCCAGGCTGGCGTCTATGCCGCCGTGCAGCGCACCGATGGCTTCAAGTCGACCATCACCGAGGGAGGCAAGTTCGAGGTTGTCGCCAGCGTTCCCGGCAACTGGGACCGCCAGACCTCCTATGACGCGGCCACCAACATCCTGCAGCAGCATCCCGACCTGATCGGCTTCTATGCCAACAATGACGGCATGGCGCTCGGCATCGTCGAGGCTGTCAAGGCCGCCGGCCTGCAGGACAAGGTTGCGGTCTTCGGCACCGACGGCATTTCCGATGCCTATGCCTCCATACGGGCCGGCGAACTGACCGGCACGGTCGACAGTTTCCCCGTTCTGACCGGCGAAGTGGCGTTGGAAACAGCTCTGCGTCTCGTCGCGGGACAGAAGCTGCCGCGCGTCGTCGCCACGCCACAGGCGCTGATCACCAAGGACAATGCCGACCGCTATTCCGGCGCCGGCGCGCGCAAGGCGCTGCTCGAGGACGCGGCTGCGGGCCAGTAAGGCCAACCAACAGTGCCGGTCAGGGCAATTCGCTTCTGACCGGCACCATGGCCCGGAGATAGAACCCGATGTCACCCAGGCTGCAATTCAAGGGCATTTCCAAGCTGTTTCCGGCCGTACGGGCGCTCCACGAGGTGTCACTCTCGGTGGGGGCCGGTGAAATCCACGGCCTGCTCGGCGAAAACGGCGCCGGCAAGTCGACGCTGCTGCGCATCCTGTCTGGCGTCTACAGGCCGACAGCGGGAAGCGTCCTCATTGACGGCAAGCCGGTTACACTCGCCAACCCGGTTGCCGCGCGCGCTGCGGGCGTCGCCATGATCCATCAGGAATTGCAGCAGGTGCCGCGCCTCAGCGTCGCCCAGAACATGTTCCTCGGCCATCCGCTGACGCGCGGCGGCATCTTCGTCGCCAGCAGAGAGCAGGAGCGCCGCGCCGCCGAGGCTCTTGCAGCCATCGACCCTTCCATCGATCCAGCCGCCCCGCTCGGCACCCTGAAGGTGGCGCAGCGGCAGATTGTCGAGATTGCCAGGGCATTACTCGATCGCGCCCGCATCGTCGCCATGGACGAGCCGACATCGAGCCTGACGCCGAGCGAATTCGAACGGCTCGCGCAAGTCATTACAGGTTTGACGCGCGATGGCGTCGCCGTCGTCTATGTCTCGCACAAGCTGGATGAGGTGTTCGGCATCTGCCGGCGCGCCACCATCATGCGCGACGGCGTCGTCGTCGATTCCGTCGATCTGAAAGACCTGTCGGAGAAAGCGGTCGTGGCGATGATGGTCGGCCGCGAACTGGCGCAGGAACACCATAATTCCCATGCCACGAACAAGGTCATGCTGAGCGCGCGTGGCCTCTCCTCGGCGACGAAGGTGCGCAACGTGTCGTTCGATCTGCATCGCGGCGAGGTGCTGGGGATTGCCGGCCTGGTCGGTTCCGGCCGAACTGAACTTTTGCGGCTCCTGGCCGGCGCCGATCGCGCCACGGCCGGCACCATTGCAATCGACGGCAAGGCGGCGCGCTTCGCCGGCCCGCGCGATGCGATTGCCGCCGGCATCGGCCTGGTGCCGGAGGAGCGCAAGCGCGAAGGCATCGTGCCGCTGCGCTCGATCACCAGCAACATGGCGCTGGCCTCGATGAACGTATTCGCGCCGCGCGGCGTCATCGATCACACCAGGCTGAAACAGGTGGCGGTCGACAGGATGAGCCGCGTCAATCTGCGCCCGTTCCTGCTCGACCGGCCGATCCGCCTGTTCAGCGGCGGCAACCAGCAGAAGGCGATCATCGGCCGCTGGCTGGCCGCGGGAACGCGCATCCTCTTGTTCGACGAACCGACACGCGGCATCGATGTCGGCGCCAAGGCGGAGATCTATCATCTGATCGAGGAACTCGCCGCCGAGGGTCATGCCGTGATCGTCGTCTCCTCCGAACTCCCCGAAGTGATCCGGCTTGCCGACCGCGTGCTGGTCATGCGCGACGGCACGATCGCGGCCGAACTCCACAGAGACGATATCAGCGAACAGGCGATCGCGGCGCACGCCATCCCGCAAACGCAAACGCCGGCCGCGTAACAGGCAAGGCAGAGGTGACGGATATGTCGGATACCACTCTGGTGCGGCCACGCGCCGAATTCCTGCGCGGCGTTTCGATGCGCGACGCCGGCACGCTGATCGGCCTTGTCGTGATCCTGGCCGTATTCGGCGCGCTGGTGCCCGGCTTCTTCGCCGAGCGTAACCTGATCAACATCCTGCAGCAGTCGAGCATCAATGCCTGTCTCGCACTCGGCATGACGCTGGTCATCATCTCCGGCGGCATCGACCTGTCGGTCGGGCCGACGGCGGCACTCTCGGCCGTCATCTCGGCCTCTATGATGGTCGCCGGCGTGCCGTTTCCGCTGGCCATCGCCGCCGGCTTCGTCATTGGCCTTGCCTGCGGCCTCGTCAACGGCGTGCTCGTCGCCTATGTCGGGCTGCAGCCCTTCATCGTCACGTTGGGAACGCTCAGCACCTATCGGGCGCTGGCGCTGATCTACACCGGCGGCAATCCGGTCCTCGGCCTGCCCGCCGACTTTCGCGCCATCTTCAACGGATCGCTGTTTGGACTGCCTCTGGCGGTCATCATCGTCGCCTGCGTGGCTGTCGTCGCCTGGGTCGTTTTGAAGAAGACGCCCTTCGGCGAATATCTGCTTGCCGTCGGCGGCAACGAGGAAGCGGCCTACATCGCCGGCGTGCCGATTGCCCGCACCAAGATCGCCGCCTACATGATCTCAGGCCTGCTGGCGGCGCTTGCCGCGCAGATCCTGGTCGGCCGGCTCGGCGCCGCCGAGCCCATCCTCGGCAATCTCTGGGAACTCGACGCCATCGCGGCTGCCGCCATCGGCGGCGCCTCGCTGATGGGCGGCAAGGGCAGCATCGTCGGCACCATCCTGGGCGCCGTCATCCTCGGCGCCATGCGCAACGGTTTGACGCTGATGAACGTCCAGTCCTTCTATCAGCTTCTGGCAACTGGTCTTATAATCCTCGCCGCGATGCTTATCGATCGCGTGACGAGGGGGCGTGGATGACCTTGAGCGGGCTGGACCTGAAAGCGGTAGGACCGCGCATCCGCATGATGATGCCGCATCTCACCCCGTTGGAGGCGAAGGTGGTGGAAACCGTCTTCGGCCGGCGCGGCTTCGACGAGAGCATTCCGCTGAAACAGATCGCCGAAGAGTCCGGCGTGTCCGAGGCGATGGTGGTCAAGATCGCCAAGAAGCTGGGATTTTCCGGCTATCGCGACTTCCGCACCGCCGTCTATGAATACAGTCGCCTGCCGACCGCCGAGATGCACCAGGAACTGTCATCCGACGACAGTTCGGCCGAGATCGTGCAAAAAGTCTTTCGCACCTCCATCCAGGCGCTGGAGGAGACGCTGGCGATCCTCGACATCGAGGATTTCGACCGCGCCGCCGAGCTGCTCTTCCGTGCCAAGAACCGGGATTTTTATGGCGTCGGCGGCTCGGCGCAGATCGCCCGCGATGTCTCGCACAAGTTTCTGCGCATCGGCATCCGCGCATCCGTCTATGACGATTCGCATATGATGCTGATGTCGGCCTCGCTGCTCGGCGGCGACGACATCGCCGTCGGCTTCTCGCATTCGGGCAACACGTCGGCCGTCATCGACGCCATCCAGCTGGCCCGCAAGAACGGTGCCCGCACGCTGGCCATCACCAACTACGACAACTCGCCGCTGGCTGCGGTCGCCGACATCGTGCTGTGCTCGACCGCGCAGGGCTCGCCGCTGATGGGCGAGAACGCAGCGGCGCGCATTGCCCAGCTCAACATCCTCGACGCGCTGTTCGTGGCGGTGGCACAGCGCGACTACCAGGCGGCGGAGCGCAATCTCGGCCGCACCATGTCCGCGGTGACATCGAAACGAAAAGACCGGGGCTCATGACGACATCGCCGCTGGTCACCGTGTTCGGCAGCTTGCATTACGACATCATGGTCGACGCGCCCGACCGCCCGCGCAAGGGCGAGACGGTGACCGGCCATGCCTGGCACCCGAAATGCGGCGGCAAGGGCGGCAACCAGGCTGTCTCGGCGGCGCGGGCCGGCGTGCGCGCGGCGATGATCGGCGCCGTCGGCGACGATGATTTCGGGCGGGCGTTGCTGGCCAATCTCAATCGCGCAGTGGTCGACCACCGCTTCGTGCGGGTGGCCGCTGGCGCCGGCTCCGGCATGAGCGTGGCGATCTTCGACGCGGGCGGCGACTATGGCGCGGTGATCGTCTCGGGCAGCAATCTGACACTGGGCCATGCCGACATCGTCTCTGCTTCCGATGTGGTGGGACAGACGGCGGTGCTTTTGTTGCAGAACGAAGTGCCGGAAGCCGGCAACATTGCCGCCGCACGCGCCGTCAAAGCACGGGGCGGCCGCGTCGTGCTCAACGCGGCCCCCGCGCGCAAACTCTCCGACGAGTTGATCGCCCTGGTCGACATATTGGTGGTCAACGCCATCGAGGCTGAATTCCTGGCTGGCACAGCAGTGTTCGAGACGCTGGACGGGGCCGCGCAAGCCGCACGGCTGCTGGCCGATCTTTATCCGGTGGCGATTGTCACGGCGGGCGGCGAGGGCGTCGCCTGTTGCGATCGTAGCGGTGAGGCCTTTGCTCTGTCCGCCATCCCCGTCAAGGTCGCCAGCACGCATGGCGCCGGCGATGAATTCGTTGGCGCGCTGGCCGCGGGACTTGCCCGTGGGCAGACCATGCGGGCGGCCATCACCGCCGCCAACGCGGCTTCGGCCTTGCTGGTCTCGACGCCAGAGGCCGAGCGCGACGGCATCTGACCGGCTGGTTTCCGTCTTGCCAGACCGCCGCGGCCGCCGCCTATCCTTGCGGCCTCGCGCGAATTCCGCTAAGGCGCGCCTTTGTCGCCGGGGAACACGGACTTGGACGATCAACGCGCCGACGTCGCCATCATCATGGGCAGCCAGTCCGACTGGGCGACGATGCGTCATGCCGCCGAAACGCTGGAAGCACTCGGCATCCCGCACAAGCGGCTGATCATCTCCGCGCATCGCACGCCGGACCGGCTCTATGATTTCGCCAAGGGCGCCAAGGCAGCCGGTTATCAGGTGATCATCGCCGGCGCCGGCGGTGCGGCGCACCTGCCCGGCATGACGGCGGCGATGACGCCGCTGCCGGTGTTCGGTGTGCCGGTGGAATCGAAAGCGCTTTCCGGGCAGGATTCGCTGCTGTCCATTGTCCAGATGCCAGCCGGCATTCCCGTGGGCACGCTGGCCATCGGCAAGGCCGGCGCTGCCAACGCAGCCCTTCTGGCCGCTGCCGTGCTGGCCCTGAACGATGACAGCCTTGCCGTCCGTCTGGACGCCTGGCGCGCCGCGCAGACCGCCAAGGTCGCGACCGAACCGACGGATACGCCGTGAGCCTGCCCGCCGGATCGACCATCGGCATCATTGGCGGCGGCCAGCTCGGCCGCATGCTGGCTGTTGCCGCCGCCCGCCTCGGCTACCGCACCGTGGTGCTGGAGCCGCAAGCGGATTGCCCGGCCGCGCAGGTCGCCAACCGGCAAATAACAGCCGCCTATGACGACCCGGCCGCTCTTGCCGAACTGGCAGGCTCGAGTTCCGTCGTCACCTACGAGTTCGAGAACGTGCCGGTTGCAGCCGCCAGCGCGCTGGCCGTCAAGGTTCCGGTCTATCCGCCGGCGCGTGCGCTGGAAGTGGCGCAGGACCGGGTGGACGAAAAAACATTCCTCAACGGCATCGGCATTGCCACCGCCGATTTCCACGCCGTCGACAATGATGACCAGCTGATCGCGGCGCTGAAAGCATTCGACGGCAGCGGTGTCCTGAAGACCCGGCGCATGGGCTATGACGGCAAAGGCCAGCGCGTCTTCCGCAACATGGAAGCCGGCGGCTTCGCCGGCACATGCGACGCGATGGGCAATGTGCCTCTGATCCTGGAGGCCTTCGTGCCGTTCGAGCGCGAGATATCGGTGATCGCGGCGCGTGGGCTGGACGGTGCGGTTGTCGCCTACGATCCAGCCGAGAATATCCATCGCAACGGCATTCTCCACACATCGACCTTGCCGGCCGCCATTATGCCGGAGACGGCGGAAGCGGCCCGAACGGCCGCATCGAAGATCCTGTCGGCGCTGAACTATGTCGGCGTCATCGGCGTCGAGTTCTTCGTGCTGGCGGACGGCTCGCTGCTGGCCAACGAGATCGCGCCGCGCGTGCACAATTCCGGCCATTGGACGGAAGCCGCCTGTATCGTCTCGCAGTTCGAGCAGCATATCCGCGCCATCGCCGGCCTGCCGCTCGGCGCCCCGGACCGCCATTCCGACTGTGTGATGGAAAACCTGATCGGCGACGATGTGCTGCGCGTCCCGGAGCTGCTCGCCGAGCCCGATCTGATGCTGCATCTCTACGGCAAGGCCGAAGCGCGGCTCGGCCGCAAGATGGGACATTTCACTCGGATCAGCCGTCGCGCCTCATAGGGTTGCCTACTGCAAATCGTCGCTCTCGTCCTCGCCTGGTTTGACGCAACTCAAATCGCCTTCCTCGCAATTGGCCGCGGCAGCGAGCTGCTTGATGCGATCATTAGTCAATCTGGTCAGGCATTGCGATACTGCCATCGGATGGATCGAGCCGTCTTGACTGGCGGCGGTGGAATGCGCGCATTCGGCATCGCGAAAAGTGATCCAGGCGCGCTGCGCCACCTGCAGCAATCTCTTGCCGCCGGCGTCATCCGAGCTGGTGAGGTCCTGATAGGCCTTGTTGAGCTTGGCGTCGGCCGCCTGATAGTCTTCGCCGGCACAGATGTTCATCATCTGCTGGCTGTCGTCGCTGCGGTCGCATTCCTGCGCGCGAGCAACCGAAGCTGCCGCCAGCAGGACAAGGCAGGCGGACAGGAACATTCGGCGCATGGTTCTCTCCAAATCACTTCACGGCGACCGCATCATCCCAGCCGGCCCCAGGGCCGCGCAATGCCGCAAGGCCGACATGGCGGATAATTGATGACAGGGACAATTCACAGCCGCTATGGAGCACGCTTGCGGTTGACAGGGACAAGGCTCCTCGTTTATGAGCCTCCCACAGTTCAAAGGCGCGTCTTCTGGCGCGCCTTAAAATTTCGACCCGGACCGGGTCCACACCGACAGGCAAGACCATGAAGATCAAGAATTCGCTCAAGGCGCTGAAGGCGCGTCACCGCGACAACCAGTTGGTTCGCCGCAAGGGCCGCGTCTACATCATCAACAAGACCGCCCCGCGCTACAAGGCACGCCAGGGCTGAGTTTTCGGGCAGGAGGCTGTTGCCTCCCCCCATTTGATGCTTGTTGCCGCCTGCCGGCATTTTCACGCCAAATTCAGTTTGACGTTCCGTCGCCCGGGACTAGAGTCCGGCGATGCGGACTCTTTTTGCATTTGTGACATCTCTGCTTGTTTCCGGCGTCATTTATGGCCCGGCATGGGCGGACGATGCTGTCGCGCCGCCGGCCACTCAGGACGCGCCGCCCGCCGCAACGACGAAACAAGCCCGCCTCGACCAGCTGTTCAGCGATCTGAAACGCGAGCGCAACGAAAAGGCGGCCGAGCGCATCGCCGGCAACATCTGGAGCGAGTGGTCGCAATCCGGCAGCGCCTCGATCGACCTGATGATGCAGTGGTCGCAAAAAGCCGTCGAGGGCCAGAAGTTCGACGTCGCGCTCGATTTCCTCGACCAGGTGGTGACTTTGCAGCCGACTTATGCCGAAGGCTGGAACCGGCGTGCCACCGTCCATTTCATGATGAAGAACTACGGCAAGTCGATGTCCGACATCGACCATACGCTGCAGCTCGAGCCGCGCCACTTCGGCGCGCTGTCCGGCCTGGCGCAGATCATGGCGCTGACCGGCCACAAGCAATCGGCGCTCGAGGCCTGGCAAAAGGTGCTGGCCATCTATCCGATGATGCGCAGCGCCCAGGACCAGGTCGGCACGATTTCGGAGGAACTTGCCGGTGAAGGCATTTGATGTCCTGAAGGGAATACGAGAGTAAGGCAGTATGTAAGTGGTGCAGATTGCGCTGTGGAACATATCCCCTACTCCCCTACTCCCCTACTCCCCTACTC